>JADFHF010000058.1 GCA_022567305.1 Bacteroidota bacterium
TGAGAATACGAGAGCATCGCGAGATCATCGTCTGACCAGTTATCAGTATCTGGGTCGAGCATACGTCGCGAAACACATGGAGGATGAGGCACGCTCCGCAATCCAGTCCCTTATGGATCTGGAGCCCCCGATCCTGGAGTTTAATCCTGACGCGGAATCACCCCCGCTCATGAATCTCTATTACGAAATCCGGACCGAGCGCGACGGATATGCAGTTCATAAAGAAAATGATCGAATTCAGACGATCGCCATCGTTGATTTCACAAATGGTTCGATCGGAACGGACGCCGCTCAATACAACCCGCTGCGATTAGGACTCGCCTCGATGATGATCAACTTTCTTGGGAGCGCGGTAGATCTCAAGGTAGTTGAGCGCGAACGCCTGAACTGGCTGCTGAATGAACTCGATTTGCAGCAGGACCCCGATCGTGTCGATCAGGAAACGGCCGTTCTAGTCGGAAAACTTCTTGGGGCTCAGTCCGTGTTGATCGGCAGTTTCATTGTCAACGGCCGGGAGATGTATCTCGGGACGCGCCTGGTAAAAGTTGAAACAGGGGAAGTTCTGCTTGGAGAGCAATTGTTCGGTAAGCAAAAAGACTTGTTCGAACTCGTTCAGAACCTGAGTCTTCAAACGGCACGGGCGATCAATGTAGGGCTTGAAGAGAGCGATCTAGGAGCCATCGACGAAACTCGCTCATTGGACGCTATCATGTCCTATTCCGAAGGTCTGGCCCTACTCGAACAGGCATCCTATCAGGCTGCTTATAACAAGTTCGTCGAAGCACTGGATTACGATCCTTCGTATGCCCGAGCCGAGTTGAAGGCGGCCAGTCTGAGACCCATGCTCAATTAGAAGACCTCTCAACTCAATAAATCGCGATTATCGGGTACCCTCTCTCGACTCCTCGTCCCATTTCTGCTCGGAGGAAATGTCGGGGACGCCCCAATCTTCTCCGTTCCAACCGTTGAATCCTTCCATTCGGAACGACCAGAATCCGGTGTTGAGATCGGAGATAACGATCAGTCCGTCTGCGTTTCTCACGTCCACCCCAAACGCACCTAACATCACACCATATTCGTCGCCGCCTGTCGGATGGGCCGTGAACGTATCATAGTATCCGACCGTCACCGGATTCGTTGGATCTAGCATCGAAAAAATCTGGAGACCGTCCAGATACGATGAAACGAAGACATACGGCCAACGCACCTCATGATTGTGGGGTAAGTGCTGCCAGTTCGAGGCCCAGGCACCGATCGGTTGACTGATGTTCGATACTTCGCCGTCGAGTGCCGGTTTCAAATCGAAAATGCGCAGCGGAGCATATTGATATTCCGTTTCGGCAACCACATAGCGGCCATCCGGCGTGGGTGTAAATGTATGTCCGTTACGAACACCGGAAATTCCCGTGAGCGAGACAAGCAGTTCAGGGTTATCCAGGTCGGTCAAATCGTAGATATAATACCCACCTGTGCCGCCGCCATAGAATCGATCGGTCCCGGTTTCCATGTGAAAACCGACGTAGAAATCATGATAGGCACGCCGAGTCTGATCGGACGGGGTGGGCACCTGCGCAACAAGAGAATTACTGACGTCGCCTTCGACAACCATCCCCAAATCGTACACGTTGGCCGTGGATCCGCGCACGGTCGAGAAGAGAAGTACCCTACCATTGGAATGTTTATAAATAAAGATATTATGGAAGCCACCCGGTGTTTCCGGCGCATAGATTCGCGCAACCTCGTGAACGCTGTCACCGTCCGGCAAGTCCGTGACGTCGAGTACAACGGCCCCCATATCGGCGTTCGGTCCACCCTGTGAGAACTGAACGGACTGTACGACATAGTATCGACCGGCCCACTTGAAATATTTTACGTCCAGGGCGCCAGATCCCACGTGGAGATCCGGATCTTCAATCCGCCAACGGGCGATAAGCCTTGGATTTCCGGGATCGGAAATATCAATAATATCGGTTCCCACGGGATTTGGATCTCGATACTGTGAGCGCGCCACATACACGTACGGCCGCTCCAATTCCTGTTCGATCTCGATGTCAGCAACCGTTTCCAAGCCGCCCAGCGGCAGGTGACCTTCGATCGAGATATTGTCGCTCCCGGGTTTTTCAGGGGTCCAAGGATCCTGAGCGTTCGACGTTGCGACACCCAAAAGCATGGCAATAACCAAAGAGACTGAGATTTTAGGCGTTTTATTCATGATTCGCGGCGAGATAGTCGTTGAAAACGGCGGGCTTGAATGTATCCAATTGCTGTGAGAAATACTCCTCGAATGATCACAAGCATTTGGTGGATCAATTCCAGTTTGATTACCATTCGAATATCCCCAACCGAACGCTCATTACCTGAAACATAATCGTCCAAGAGTACCCGTTATGAAAGCATCAGATCTGCTCGTCAAATGTTTGGAAGAAGAAGGCATCGAATATGTTTTCGGGGTACCTGGTGAGGAAAACGCCGACTTCATGATGTCGTTGGAGCAGTCCAAAACCATCAAGTTTATTCTTACGCGCCACGAGCAGGGAGCATCTTTCATGGCCGATGCCTACGGTCGATTGACCGGTAATCCTGCAGTCTGTCTCGGTACACTCGGTCCTGGAGCCACCAATTTGATTACGGGAGTCGCAGACGGAAACATGGACCGTGCTCCGATGCTCGTTCTCACGGGCCAGGCGGATTCCAAGCGCCAGCACAAGGAATCACATCAGTACATGGATGTCGTTAGCATGTTCAAGCCCGTGACCAAATGGGCCCAGGCTATCCTTCATCCTGAAAATATCCCTGAAATTGTCCGCAAGGCTGTGCGAATCGCAAGAACGGAGAAACCCGGTGCTTGTCACATCGAACTGGCTGAGGATATTGCTGCGCTCGAGGTGGATAGCGCACCTCTCACCCCCAGTCGCTTCAGGCGCCCGAGTCCAGACGACAAGATTGTTGACAGGGCCTATGAGCTCCTGGAAAAAGCAAAACGACCGGTTATCCTGGCCGGTAATGGCTGCATCCGAAAACGTGCAAGCAAGCAACTCAGAGAGTTCTGCAGCCGGACGGGAATCGGCGTGATCTGCACATTCATGGCAAAGGGAGCCGTCGACATCGACGAGGACTATGCGCTCTTCACCATCGGACTCCAATCTCGTGATATAATTTCGAACGTCATCGAAGACGCAGATCTTGTTCTTGCCCTGGGCTACGACATGGTGGAATACCATCCGCGACTCTGGAATCCAGAGAGAGACAAAACGATCATCCACATCGACTTTCTGCCTGCCGAGATCGATACCCATTACAATCCCACTCTGGAACTGGTTGGTGATCTTGCTCACACGCTCTGGATGTTCAATGAACGACGGACGGAACGCGGACCGCTTGAGCTGGATCTCAGTTATCAGGCGGCGGTGCGCGTCGAAATGCAGCAAGACATCGCGGCGCACAAGGACGATGAAACCGTGGGTTCGATTCGCCCTCAGAAGGCGCTATGGGATGTCCGACAGGCGATGGGTCCAAACGATATCCTGCTATCGGACGTCGGTGCCCACAAGATGTGGATTGCGCGCTATTATCAATGCCACGAACCCAACACCTGCCTGATTCCCAATGGATTCTGCTCCATGGGTTTCGCATTTCCAGGCGCCATCGGTGCAAGTATCATCTATCCTGAACGGCGGATCATGGCCATCTGTGGAGACGCTGGATTTCTTATGAACGTCCAGGAGATGGAAACGGCGCGTCGACTCGACAGCCATATCGTCGTAATGGTATGGGAAGATTATGCGTATGGACTGATCGCGTGGAAACAAGACAATCAATTTGGACACCACACGGAGCTTAGTTTCGGAAACCCTGATTTCGTCCAGTTGGCGGAGTCGTTTTCGTGGAATGGTTACCGATGCGAGAAGAGCGTCGACCTGGCCGAGACGATCGAAACTGCATTCGAAACACCGGGGCCGTCATTGATCGTGATACCGATTGACTACTCCGAAAACAAGAAACTCACTGAGCGACTTGGTAACATTGCCCACTCCATTTAAGCACTTCGATAAACGTGAACAAGAACTATCCACTTTTTCTGGCGAACGAACCTGAATCGCCGAATCAGGATCTTCAGGTCATTGACAAATACACGGGTGAAGTCGCCGCGACCGTTTCCATGGCGAGTCCCGAGGATATCGATCGAGCGATTGCTTCCGCAGTTGACGCACGCAAGCCAATGGAAAAAATGGCTGCCTACGAACGCGAAGAAGTATTGAACCACTGCGTTGAGCGTTTCAAAGAGCGATTCGATGAACTCGCATCGAGTCTTTGCGTGGAGGCTGGAAAACCAATCAAAGATGCCAAAGGAGAAGTTTCGAGGCTTATTGACACCTTTCATATAGCGGCCGGTGAAGCCACGAGAATGTATGGAGAGGTCCTTCCCATGGATATCGGAACGCGAAGTCGAGGGTATTCGGGGAAATGGAAGCGGTTTCCCATTGGCCCGTGCTCCTTCATCAGTCCGTTCAATTTCCCGTTGAATCTGGCGGCTCACAAAATTGCACCGGCTATCGCAGTCGGGTGTCCGTTCGTATTGAAGCCAGCTAGTCTGACACCGATCGGAGCGCTCATCATTGGCGAAGTTCTCGCGGAGACGAATCTTCCGAAAGGAGCCTTTTCGATACTTCCTTGTCGGCGCGACGGTGCCGATCTATTTACGACGGATGACCGCCTTAAATTGTTAAGTTTTACGGGATCGCCAGGTGTAGGTTGGGATCTGAAGGCCCGTGCGGGAAAGAAGAAAGTCGTTCTGGAGTTGGGCGGTAATGCTGCTGTGATCGTTGACGAGGATGCAGACCTGAAGGACGCGGTTGAACGGATAATCATAGGGGCCTTTTATCAATCGGGGCAGAGCTGTATCGGGGTTCAACGGATTCTGATTCATGAGGACGTCTACGACGAGTTTCGTGATGGGCTCGTTGAAGCCGCCTCTGAGCTCAAGTCGGGCGATCCAAAAGATCCTGAAACGTTTATCGGGCCCATGATCTCTGAGAAAGAAGCCACTCGCCTGGAAGGCTGGATTCGAGACGCCGAGGCCGCAGACGCTACCATACTCTGTGGTGGAACGCGAGACGGTGCCATGCTGGAAGCAACGCTTCTCGAGAACGTCGCGGAGCATCTCGACCTCGTGTGCAAAGAGGCCTTTGGTCCAGTCGCCGTTCTCTCTTCATTTTCAGACTTCGAGGAAGCACTGGATCAAATCAACAATAGTGACTTTGGTCTGCAGGCTGGTATCTTTACACGCGACATTCACAAGGCCGAGAAGGCCTGGCATGAACTGGAAGTAGGCGCCGTCGTCATCGGTGATATACCCTCGTGGCGAGTCGATCACATGCCATACGGAGGGGTGAAGGACAGCGGCCTTGGACGCGAAGGCATCCGATTTGCGATCGAAGACATGACGGAAATACGACTGATGGTGCTGCGTGATCTGCCTTGAATGCGATTTACCACTAGACCGACGCCGTTCCTGCTCGTAAATGGAATTCGTCGATCACACGAGCCACCGACAAAGTAAACCAGACCGTAAAATCGTCGGGTTTATCTTTCATCCAATCCTTGAGTTGATCCGCTTCAATCCATTGATACTCTTGGACTTCGTCTGAGTCAGGAATCACTTTGCCATCGTAGATTCCCAAAAAGACATGGTCGTATTCGTTTTCAAATAGCCGGTGATCCAGGTCGGCCCGATAGACGAGAGGGAAAACAAATTCTATCTCGCAATCGAATCCCATCTCCTCTCGAAGACGGCGATGAGCAGCGTCGACCGTTAGCTCGCCGGGCCGCGGATGACTGCAACAGGCATTTGTGTATAGCCCACCAGAATGATACTTACTTAGGGCACGGCGCTGGATCAGCATGCGCCCGTCGGAATTAAAAATGAAAACGGAAAACGCACGGTGCAGTAGACCTTCTTCGTGGGCTCGCAGCTTTTCTGTCGTACCCAATTCCCGATCGTCCGAATCAACTAAGATGACTTCTTCCAAAATGAAGAACGGTTACTCGCGTTAATGCTTCAGACTTTACGACTCACTTCCCGGGCCAAGCTAGAACCTCTGTAGTGTCAGCAACAATCTCGACAAGCGACGACGTTGATTCGGGTTCCGTGGCTCCCTGCACATACTCCGGTACAATTCTATTTATAGACTTCAGAATATCGTACCGATCTCCCTTTTCCGTTGAGATCAAAAGGTCTGATACGTCGGTCTCAAGATCGATTATCAGAGCGTCGTCAATCTGAGTAACAAGGACCTTTTCGTGCCTGGTTGGCCGAGGGCTTTCAGACGGAAGGAAGAGCTCTTCAGAAACTTTCTCGCCCTCGCGTAATCCTGTAATCTCAATTGAAATGTCTACGTCGGGCTCCAAACCGGATAGACGAATCAGGTCCTCTGCTAGATCTATGATCTTGATGGGATCGCCCATGTCCAGGACGTACACCTCACCACACTCGGCAAGTGCACTGGCCTGCAAGACCAACTGCGCGGCTTCCGGTATCGACATGAAGAATCTTTCGACGTCTGCGTCGGTGACCGTGACAGGACCTCCAGCCTCGATTTGTTGCTGAAATCTGGGAACGACACTGCCCCTGCTACCAAGTACATTTCCGAATCGGACGGACACGTAAGGTAAATTCTTCCTTGTCGCAGTTTGCCGAACAAGCAGTTCGGCAACGCGCTTCGTCGCACCCATGACACTCGTCGGATTAACGGCTTTGTCGGTCGACAGCATTACGAGTCGAAGAACGTCGAAACGCTCACAGGCTCGGATTACATTGAGGGTTCCAAGAACGTTGTTCGAAACGGCTTCGCAAATATTCTCCTCGAGTAGGGGCACGTGCTTGTGTGCGGCTGCATGAAATACGATCTCGGGAAGACAAGCCTCAAAGATCTGTTCCAATCGCTTTACATCGCGTATGTCACCTATGTTGCCGACAACATCGCACGAGGATTCCAGACGATTCTTGTAAGCATCAAGCTCAAGGAGCATCTCAAAAACGGCGTTTTCACTGTGATCGAGAAGCACGAGGCTGGCGGGACCGTACTGAATTATCTGTCGGCACAGCTCACCACCGATCGATCCACCTCCACCGGTTACAAGAATTCTTTTTCCGCGTATGGTCTCCGAAATCTCCTCCTCCTGGACACGAACGGGCTCTCTTCGAAGCAGGTCTTCAATTTTAACGGGACGGAGCTCTGAGACCTCGACACTGCCATCCAGGAGTTCCGAGATTCCAGGAATGGTGCGTGTTTCCAAGCCGGACTCTGTACAGATATCGTGCACTCGCCTGATAGCTTTTCCTGTCGCCGAAGGCAGAGCAATAACCGCATGCTTTAACGAATACTTTATTGCCAGTGAACGGATGGCCGTTGAATCCCCTTCAATCGTCACACCGTGAATTTGCAGCCCGTGTTTATCGGGATCGTCGTCAACGAAAACGGCTGGCCACATGCCCAGCGTTGCGTTCGCTTGCATTTCTGATGCGATGAGGGCACCGGCTTCTCCGGCCCCGACAATCAGTACGGGTACACGCTCACCAACGGGGCCACTTCGATATCTGATTCGATAGGCGAATCGAACGGAAAATCTCGATCCCCCAACGGCGATAAACGCAAGCAGACTCTCCGTCAGCAAAACGGATCCAGGAAACTCCGTAGCTATGAGCTGCAATCGCTCAAACGAGATGAAGAGGCCAAACTCGACCGCTAATGAGGCCCCTATCGCCAGCGCTATTCGCGCCAGTTCGTCGACACTGGCATAACGCCAATACCTGCGATAAAGACTCAGGAGATAGAAAAAGGCCAGCTTTACGATAAGAAACGAAATCGTAAGTAGTACCAGCGACGAAGCTAACTCTGAAAATGCGTCCGTGGAGCCGAGGCGCAGGTAAAGCGCAGCCATCGGCGTAAAAAGAAGGACGAGAAAATCGATGGCAAAGAAATGCCGATTCCGAATACGTAGAAGGAAGTTGGTAATGAATGAAATCGAATGGCGCCCCATTACTGGTTTCGTTTCGGCACTTGATTAGGAGAAAATGAGAAAGGATTCAGGACGAGAATCGAAGCCTGGAGAATATTCTAAAGTACGTTTTTCAGCCGATGAGAATACAGGGTAAAATGTCTTATTTTTGCAGCCCCGTGTATTTTGTGCCTGTTCTCTTTTCGCATGAGCGATGAGACGCAATGTCCCTGTGCTAACATTTTCATGATTATGAAACTCCTGCTGTGCCTGCTTCTCGTCGTCGCCGGTTTTGGCGGCCTGGCCGGGAATAGCCACGGCCAAGTGCTTCCGGCCGAGCTTCAGAGAGAGCTTGCGAGGAATAACCTTTCGGAATCGGAAGCTCGGGGTCTTGCGGAGCAACTCGGCATCAACCTGCACGACCCTGTTCAGGCGTCGCAACGCGCACGTGAATTGGGCGTTTCGGAAGCCGTTATCCACCGACTGCTCAGAGCCATTGCGCAGGCTGATCCTCTGACAGGCGCGCCGCCTCAAGGCATATCCAGCGACTCGGTCTTCGTGGACAGGCCGATCGATTCCATTCTGAGCGGCCAAGCCGCGCGCGCACGTGCGCTAAGAGACAGCATCGATGCCGCTCAGCTCACTCCATTTTCTGGGACGGTCGACGAGCAGGAATTACCATTTTTCGGCTACGACCTGTTTCAGAATGTGCCGGAAGCATTCGAACCGAGTCCAATCGGTCCTGTTGACGACGGCTATCTCGTGGGCCCCGGTGACGAACTGAGGCTGATCGTGTGGGGCGCGGCGGAATTCCAGTACACGCTCCCGGTCGATGTCGAAGGACGCGTGTTCGTCGAACGGGTCGGACAGATTACCGTAGCCGGGAAGAGACTGGACGTGCTCCGCGAAGACGTGAAACGCACCCTATCACGAAGTTACTCAGGCCTAGTGTCTGATCCGCCAAGCGTATTCATGGATCTAACGGTGACGCGCCTGAGACCCATCAAGGTTTTTGTGTTGGGCGAAGTTGCCCAGCCCGGTGGGTACACCGTGTCCAGCGCTTCGACACTCTTTAATGTGCTCTACAGCATAGGCGGCCCTCTGCGAAGAGGCAGCCTGCGCGAAATCGACGTTATTCGAAATGGTCAAATCGTTTCCACGCTAGATCTCTATGACTATTTGCTTCGGGGCTATTCCGAGAACCCCATACGACTTCGAAGCAACGATTTCGCGTTTGTACGACCCCGCGGGAAAACCGTCGCCATCACGGGAAAAGTAGTGCGACCTGCCGTCTATGAATTGCGAGATGGAGAGACATTCAGCACCCTGCTAGACTACGCCGGAGGTCTAACGACGACGGCTTATACCAAGCGCTACCAGATCGAGAGAATCGTTCCATTCGATCAGCGCACCGATCCGTCGATTGCTCGAGAGGTACTCGATCTGAGTTTGGCCGATGTCTTGAACGGACTCGAAGATGTTGAACTCAGGGACGGCGACGTCATTTCGATATTCGGGATTTCGGATCGAATCGATAATTCAGTTACTATAGCCGGTGCGGTCTTTCAACCTGGACGCTACCAGCTCACGCCTGCGCTGCGCACCGTCAGAGATCTTATTCTGTCCGCCGACGGCCTTATGGAAAAAGCCTTCGTCGGAACCGCCTCACTTATTCGTGTGCGAGACGACTTTACGGAGCAGCAGATCACGCTGGATCTCAGCGACGTGCTGAGTAACGAGCCCACGCAGAACATAGCGCTGATGAGAAGGGACTCCCTGACCATCTTTTTCAGATCCGATGTGCAAGACGTTGGAGAGGTAACCATTTCAGGCCAGGTTCGAAACGAACGGGTATTGCCATGGCGCAACAATCTCCAGGTAAGCGATCTCCTGTTTTCAGGCGGGGGGCTGTACGATTCTTTGTTCGTGAAAACGGTATTTCTTGAACGCGCGGATCTATTTCGAGTGAACGAAGACGGAATCACGACACGGGTCGTGCCATTTAATCTGGAACAGGCATTATCCGGTCAGGGTGCCGCAAGAGATCTGCTTCAACCCGGCGACGAAATCCGTATCTATCCGAGAGACGTCAAAAGGTTGACCGGAGACGTCGTCTTCATCACAGGCGCGGTTCAAAATCCGGGCGAATATCCGTACAGGGACGACCTTACGCTCGAAGATCTCATCCTTCAAGCCGGCGGATTTACGCCGTCTGCTTTCTTGCAGTCCGCCGATGTGTCGAGAAACGTGTACGGGGAACAGCAGATCGCGGAAACGATTTCCGTGCCGCTTCTGACACTGGATGTAGATCGAAGCAAAGCAATTTCGGAGGAGCTTTTGGGCGCGCTGTTTACAGCCAGAAGCGTGCGTTTGCAACCTGAAGACCGGGTCTATATACGGACTGATCCAAATCTGAGGCCTCAAGAGACGGTGCTCGTCAGCGGAGAAGTGCGCTTCCCCGGTCTGTACGCTATCGAGTACGAGAACGAGACGCTCAGTTCCATCATGCGGCGCGCCGGTGGCGTACTGCCAACCGGATACAGCGCGGGAACCCGACTCATTCGAGGCTCACAGCCTGTCATTGCCGATTTTGATTTGATTCTTGCCGGAAAAGGCGGAAAAAAGGACATCGCGGTCTTCCCGGGCGATCAAATCTTCGTTCCCCGCTCCCCGAACACGGTGGAAGTTCGCGGCAACGTGAACAATCCTGGACTCATTGTTTATGAGGCGGGAAGCCGTGTGAGAGATTATCTCGATCGAGCTGGAGGACTTGCACCCGAGACCGCCGATATCTTCGTTACGCAGGCGGATGGAGCTACGTTCAAATTAAGACGAGGGCTCTTCCCTTCGAATCCGCGGGTAGACGAAGGTGGCGTGATATCCGTCAGCCAAAAGCCGCCCAAAGAGCCAGGAGAACGCACGGATGTTGGCAAGATCATTACCGATTCGATAGCTGTACTGGGAACCGTGCTGACGGCTATCATCCTCGCATCAAGATTGTAGAGTGGAATGACGGCACAACCTTCTGAGCAGACCGGCGCCGACGTCGAAATCGCTGAGGACGAAATCTCCATTCTCGACCTTCTCGTCGTCCTGGCCCGGCAGAAGCGAACGGTCGTTCGAACGGTGATGTGGTTCGGCATCGTCGGGCTATTGATTGCGGTCTTCTCTTCGTCGGAATACACGTCGAGTGCCACCGTGATTCGGGAGGTTGAAGACGGCTCTGGCGCGGCAAGCTCGGCGCTGGACGCTCTTCGCGGATTTGGCATCGGCGTCGGAGGAGCATCTTCGGGCCTTACGGCAGATGCCTACCCGGATATCGTCAAGAGCCGGGAGGTACGTTTAGCGGTAGCCCGTGATACCTTTCGCTTTTCGGGCCGCGACGAAGAAATGACATTCGTCGAATACGTCGACCGCTATCCCGGTTTTTTCTCCAGGATTCGAGAATACACGATCGGCCTTCCAGGAAAAATCGTGCGAGCAATATCTGGAGCTCCGGCTCTCGATTTTGCTGGATCGTCTGGGATCATGGTTTTAACCGCCGAGGAGGAAAATACCATCGAGCGCATTTCTGAAATGCTGCGGACGTCGGAAGACCTAGACTCAGGGCTAATGACCATTTCCGTTATATCGAATGATCGTTTGCTGTCAGTACAACTGGCGCTCAGTTTCGTCGATCAGCTCGTAGAGAGAGTTCGTGCCGTCTACACGGAGAAGTCACGCCAGAACCTCGACTTCATCCAGGAGAGATTTGAAGAGGCGGAATTGAAGTTGGCTGGCGCAGACTCTGCGCTGGCTCAATTCGAAGATAGAAATGTCGGTGTCACGTCGGCGCGCTTGGAGACGGAGAGACAACGTCTTCAACGTCAAGTAACGTTCAAAACACAGCTGTATTCAGATCTGCAGACGCAGCTGACACATACGGAAATCGAGCTTCAGCGCGCGGAACCGGTAATCACCGTGCTCGAACGACCGGTAGCGCCTCTGGAGGCGAGCGGGCCGAGACGTTCTCTGACGCTGGTTCTTTTTCTAAT
>JADFHF010000059.1 GCA_022567305.1 Bacteroidota bacterium
CGGTCCGTTTAAATACGCGGGAAATGAGAAAAATGAAGGGAAGTATTACCAGCCAGGAAGTAACTGAGCCAAGCCATGTGGCGATTCCCGCCAAAATGAGGCCCATACTCAGGTACATCGGATTTCGAGTAAACGAATAAACGCCGCTCGTTACGAGTGCAGAGCTCTCTTGAAACGGCTTAATGGTCGTTTGGGCTCGTTTGAACGAGTAGGCGGCATAAAGCATTAGGATGAGCGCAACCCCAGCCGGCAGAACACCCAGTAGGTTCCAAGGAGATGTCACTACGATTGTGATCGGCGCAAAGAAGTGAAGGCTGACCATGATTATGATCGCCATCAAGAAATAGACAGGCGGAAGTATGCGCATGATTTTTAAACAACGCTCATCATCATGAGGGTGCTCCTCGTCTGGGAAGTGGCTGTGTGCCTTTCAAATGATGAATGCGATCATCGTAGATGAGATCGAATGGGTGAACGGGGGGAAGTGTAGCCAAAGCGGCAATCACGAAAAGGATTCCTAAAACAGTTGCTGACGCGGTAATAGTGCCGATTGCAGCCAGAATTGCTCAGAGTCCGAATGAGAATAGCTACCCCGAGCCGTGTTTCATTTCAACGTAGTTTGAAGACACAGTCTTCACCATCCCGCAGGACCAGTGAGTCATCGGTCGGTTGATGCATGGGCAAAGCTCGACCCTATGGTTCCGAAAGAAAACGAAGGATCTCGTGCATCAGCCGCTCACCCTGATCCGTCTCAAAGATAAATTGTGCATGGGCGGAGCCCTCCAGAATCACCAATTCTTTTGGTTCCGGAGCTCGCTCATACTGCCTACGAATCTCAGGTAGGCGAAGCGCGCCACCGCCACTGAAGTCGTCGCGAGTTAGTATAAATAGTTTTCGGCCTGGCAACAGATCGGGCTGCTCGACGGTCGCTGCGAGCAGCACCAAGCGGTCAATTTCACCGGGCGCCGAAACGGATGCTCGAGCTCCAGCCCAGCCGCCAAAACTTGCTCCGACGACCGAAACGGTTTTCGCACCCGTCGCACGTAAGTACCGAACAGCCGCTAGCACATCGAAATGAACTCCGTCATTGGACGACTCGGATCCAGGTCCGCCATGTGACTGGCCACGTCCGCGAAAATCAATGGCCACCACTCGGAATCCCGCCTTCTCTAAAGCCCGTGCCTGCGTCTCCCAACTTTCTTTGTTGAATCTACCTCCGTGGGCCAGCACGACGGCATGGTCAACGTCTCCATATTCAGTGGCGTATACCACACCACCGTCTTGCGTGGGAAACGAAACGAGCTTAGGACCGCTGCACCCGACAATCAGAAGGGATGCGAGGCTGTAGAATGGTAATCGCACTTTCACTTCGTGTGGCATTTCCTCTCTCGTTCTAGAGCTCGCTCGAACGGGTAATCCGCACGTCGGTCCAGCGGTCGTAGGGCGTTTCCCCTTGGGCGAACAAGCCCAAGAGCCACCACATCGGACCCACTGCTGCTATAGCAGCGGGACCCCATAGCCAGACAGGAAAATCTCCACCACCGGCGTACGCGGCCTGCTGAGCGAGCATGTGCCCAAACTCCCACGGAACGAATTTGATCGCATTCCGAAAAAGCGCACGTGTAAAGGACGTTTTCTCCCCTGAGCGTCGGACAACCACAAGGCTGAAAATGAGCTTACCGATCGACGCGCGCCATCGTGAGCTCTCGCAAAAAGCGAAGTAGAGCGTGAACGGCAATGTCATTGTGAGAAAACCGATCGCTTCAGCCGTCCATGCCCCCTCCGGTCGTTGTGGATACCCACCCGATACAAGCGTCACTATTCCGAATATGATACTGCCCCACACGGCGAGGATAAGCCAGTCGACGGCGAACGCTACAAGGCGTAAAAAGACGTTGGCTTTAGCATCCTTCATTACAGCTCCTCTAGAGTGAATTGGATTGCCTATCGGCCTGGCAATCAGTTGCCTCGAATTGCCAGCTAGTGACCGTCTAAATGTAATACGAAGATAAAACTTCAGTATGACGGGGATTCCGCCGTCATTTTCACGATACCCCAGGAATTCAAAAAAAAACACCATAATGTAACAGAAACGTGACAATGAGCGGGAGACTCTCGGCGTCTAACGAAGCGAAAGAGACGCTTATAAATTCTCACCACCTAAGGTTTGATCTAGGCTCTTTACTAGACAAGACGGAAACTCCATGCAGAAAAGGCCACCTCTTTCGCGCCGAGCATTCCTGGCTCTCTCTACCGGAACCACGACCTCCTTCTTGCTGGGGGCCTCCCGTTGGGCGTCTTCTAAGAAGATAAATTTTGCTTTGCGACGTCAAAGCTTGCCCATCCCTCCGCGGATGGAAGGCACGGTGCAAAATGGCATGATGACGTATGACTTGACCGCTCAACTAGGCACAAAGGAATTTCTCCCGGGCCTGCAAACGGACACATGGGGGTACAATGGAGATTTCCTGGGGCCTACTCTGATGCTTCGGAAGGGAGATCAGGTAATGCTCCGCGTGACCAACGACATCGGCTTCACCACGACGACCCACTGGCACGGAATGCACGTGCCAGCGATCATGGACGGTGGTCCTCACCAGCGGATCGAGCCAGGGGAAACGTGGACAGCTTCATTCGAAGTGCTCAATCGTGCGGCGACGTATTGGTACCACCCGCATCCGCACGCCATGCTGACTCAGGGGGTAATTTTTGACCCAGAGGGAACCGGATACCAGGTATACCAAGGACTAGCAGGGATGATGATCGTCGAGGACGACACATCCGACACGCTCCCGTTGCCACGGTCATACGGGCTGGACGACATCCCAATAATCCTTCAGGACCGGCGGTTTAATGTCGACGGCTCCTTGCTGCACTTTCCCAGTGATTTTAATCCAGCCACGGATCCTGCGCTCCGAAAGGGCGGTAACTTTCTGGTGAACGGCGTAGAGGCTCCCATCCTGGACGTCGGCGCGCAGGTAATTCGACTTCGCATTCTGAATGCCTCAAATGCACGAGTTTACAATCTGGGATTCAGTGATAATCGGACGTTTTATCAGGTAGTCTCGGATGGTGGATTCCTCGCCGCACCTGTGGCCATGTCCCGGCTTATCATGGCACCGGCTGAACGAGCCGAGATTTTGCTAGACCTGGGGCTCGATGAAGGACAGACCGTCACTCTTCGTAGTTTCAACGGCGGGAATGGCTCGACGTTTGTTCCGCGCCCGCTCCAGGACGCTTGGGACACCTCGGATTTCGATCTGCTCGAGATCCAGGTCGGATCGCCCACGAACGACGCCGTGCTCACGCTACCTGGAAACTTGGCGTCTGTGGTCAGAATTACCGAGTCCGAATCGGTGAACGTCGAGAGCCCACGACTTTTTGAACTCAACGCCAACCCCTTCGGAATTAATGGAAAGCGGATGGACATGTCGATCATCGACCAGCGGATTCGTCTTGGCGATACCGAGGTTTGGGAAATTACGAACCCCAACACGCAGGCCCATCCTTTCCACGTACACGGTGATTCATTCCAGATCCTGACGCGGGACGGCGCACCCCCGCCCGAGCACGAGCTCGGTTGGAAGGACGTGGTGCTTGTACGCCCGAATGAAACTGTGCGCATCATCAAGCGATTTCACGACTACGCGGATCCCGTTAACCCGTATATGTTCCATTGCCACATCCTTGAGCACGAAGATGTGGGGATGATGGGCCAGTTTGTCGTCGAGGATTCGCAAACGACCACGATCGAAGAAGAGCCGGATTCGGCGAAGGCTGCTCTAGACGTGAAGACCTATCCCAACCCTTTCAATAATACGACAACGATACTGTTCACCTTGTTGGAATCCAGCCACATCCGACTGACGGTGTACGATGCCCTGGGGCGGAAGGTAGAACAAGTGGTAGACGGGCGATACGGGATAGGAACGCACTCGGTGAATTTTAACGCGGAGTCGCTACCGGCCGGGCTCTACGTATATCGCTTTGACCTTCCGAATGGGCGCTCTTTGACCGGCAAGCTTGTACATATCGACTAACATAACCGAATGGAGATTTTTACGATGCATCGAATATCCGGACAGACGACAACGTCTCGCAGAAGATTGAAGAACGAATGGCATGCATTGCAATTTTACTTAGGCTGGGTGCCGGTGCTTGTGGTCATGTTTTTGGCTTCTCAACATCCCGTCTTAGGGGCGAATAGGCAGGCTGCCTCTGACCGATCGACCGTGCTCGAGTTTGATGGGATCGATGATCGCGTCACCGTGCCTTACAATGCGTCGTTTCCAACGGAGGTTTTTACGGCCGGTGCATGGATCAAGCTCACTCAGCCCACCCGAAGGGCCGCTATCATTGCACGTGGAGAGGACGACAATTCATTTAATCTGAGCTGGCAACTGTATGTCTCGGGAGAAGGAAATCTCGAAATCATGCTCGAAGACTCGCGCGAGAACAACTACTGCTACCCGTTCAACAACTGCGCTCCGATGGGTACGTGTACGATCACGGGCGATCTTTTCGTCGCCGATGACGCCTGGCACCATGCTGCGGTAACACGCAACTCAGCGGCACAGTTGGTTATCTATATAGATGGGGAAAGCCGGGCCAGTTGTGAGGGAACGGGCGTACCTTCATCGAACAACTTCCAGGATTTATCCATTGGCTGTACGTATGGTGCAATCGGCCCGCCACCCGGTGGCGTGGAGCCACCGGTCTGGTTCTTGCAAGGTCAGATTGACGATCCCGCCATGTGGAACGTGGCCCTCACCAACGCAGAAATCACGGACGTATTCACGACTGGGGTCGATCCTCTTTCGCCCGGCCTTGTAGGCTACTGGACCTTCGACGAGGGTATGGGGCAGGCTCTGGCCGATTTGTCGTCAACCCAGAACGATGGCTTTCTGGGAGAATTCTCGACTTCGGACAGTGCTGATCCGCTCTGGTTGAATGCTGAAGCAACGGGTGTGGAAGAAGGTTCTGTTCCTGGGGAAGCGGGGGCTTTCCTCGAGCCCAACTACCCCAATCCCTTTCGCAACTCTACAGCGATTCGCTTTAGCCTCCCGCGGCCCGAATATATACGTGTGATCGTTTTCGACTTACTGGGGCAACCGATAGCGACGTTGGCCGACGGACAGTACGACGCCGGTAGGCACGCGGTGATTTTCGACGGTTCATCTCTACCGGGGGGTGTCTACCTGTATCGACTGGAGACGCCCAACGGGCAGCAGGCGGGAAAACTATTGCATGTGCGGTAGGCGTCCCTTGATACCTATCCTTCCGCGCGCGAAAGGAAGAACGCGAAGGCGCTGGCCTTACCGAACTCGCCAGCGTATCGTATGTGCTCACCCGCCCGGTACTGTTTGCTCGCCCGCCTGGGTACCGTTTGTTCACCTGCCCGGGTACCATTTGTTCACCTGCCCGGGTACCATTTTTTCACCTGGCCGGGTACCGTTTGTTCACCTGCCCGGGCGACGGCCACCGCGAATGCGCCCGAACACCCGTTTCATCTCTTCCTCGTCGATGAACCCGTCGTTATTGACGTCCATTGCGTTGAAGCGCTGTTTTAGACGATCGGGTGCCTCCTCTAAACTCATTCTACGGTCTCCGCTTGCGTCGAAGCGCATCATCTGTTGCCAGGCTATACCATCGTCGTTTTCACTGGGGTTTCCACGCCCTCTTCCCCGAAATGACCTGCCTATGACGCCCCCACCAAACGGGTCTCGCTCCAACTGGATGGTGTAGCTTTGCGTGACCGCCCTGCACCACCGGTCCTCTTCATCGCAGGCATAGTAGTGGACGGTTAACGTGATGGGGTCATCAGCGTCCCACTCTGTTACATCTACCAGAAACTCCCGGGGATCATTGTCGCTAGCTTGCTCGACTTTCGGAGCTGAACCGTAGGGCGGCGTGACCGTCGTACCTGCCGGCATCGCCAACTCGAAGGAGACCGGATCGACTAAATTATTCCAGTGCACATGGTGAATGGGGTCGAGATGGAAGCCCAGGTACATCTCGCCACTTCCTGTCCGCAGAAGCGCATCAGTGACCTCCGCCCGTAACTTCACGTAGAATGTGGAGCCATCGACCTGGGGATCTATTTGTATAGGAATTAGGGTTTCTGGCAAGCGTACCCGCTCGACGACGCCTTGCGCAGGGGAACTCATCGGAATAACCTCGGGCAACTGAAGATCGGATATCTCGGTAGGATTTTCGACGGGACCGAACAGGCCGTCGAGGGCCGTACGAAGCTGCCCACCGCTACTCCAAACTTGCATGTGGATGATCTTTCCATCCGGGTCAAAGATGAATTCTGAATTGGGAGTGGTGCCAAAGGTGTTGGTTACTTCATTGGACATCGGGTCAGTGAGCCATGGAATCTGGGTTCCGAGCCTCTTTTTTGCCTCTTCGATATGGGCGAATCGCTCTCCGATGGTGAAAGCTTTAACATAGCCATGGTTTTCGGGGTGGGCCAGCGTCTTGTAGAGGTAGTAGAACTGGACGTCCTGGCCGGCGAAGTCCCGGTGTACCGCTTCAACGCCCGCATAACTCCTCAGAAAAGCGGGACACGTAAGGCAACCGCTAACGAGGACCGTGTAGTGCCCCTGAAGCAGGCTTTTCAGTTTGACCTTGTTTTGCGCAATGTCGAAGACCGAGAGATCGTCTGGAAGGGTGCTGCCGATCTCGAGTCCCGCGAGTTGCAGGCGTTGCCCGGGACCTCCCTGGAATCCTTGCCCGTAAGAAAGTGCTCCCTCAGATATCGGCGCGAGGAGGAAGAGGGTCAGAATCGCCAGCGGGCCGGCAAAGGAATGTATGTACTTCATCGTAAACTCCTCCTACAACTGTTCTCTCTGACGTCTATGGAAAAATTCCAGGATGCTTTTTCGAAACGCGATCCGATCTATTGGACGTCGGCCGCAACCGAACCATTCCTTGAGTCTTGACTCAGCTACCTATTCTCGGGTTATTTCGAACTGGGTGGTCTGGCCGTTGAAAGCACTGAATACGCCGACTCCTCCTACGATATTGGAAAGAGGTTCATTCAGATCACGTGAATCCTGCGCACGGCTTTCATAGAGGTCGGCGTACTCCTGGTTGATCCGGTAAACCGTTACAGAGTAACTACCAATGATTTCCAACTGAAACAGCGTGATATCGAAAAAATTAGTGGTTGTGGGTTCGGTGAGCAGTTCAAAACCGCTGAATCGGTCTCGGATGAACTCCGGTAGAATATAATCCGGGAATTCATTTTCAGGGCTTCTGACTGCCACGAAATAAAGATCGCCTGCTGGATTGTTCCACGTCACCGACAGGGCGTTGTCCCTGTTCCGGATAAACTCTCTGAGAGCGCCAGGATTACTTTCAATCGATGGAATGGCCACGCGCTCGATCGACATGACCGTTCCCGTCGGAGGCGGAGGTACCTCGGTAAATGCGGTGATCGTATTGCCCTTGTACTCAATCTGTAATTGGAACAGATCACCGGTCTGGACCAAGAGATCGCCACCAGCGTAATGATAGCTGCCGTCACTTCCGCTGGAAACCAGCTCGTAGATGACACCTGCCTTGATCAAGCGGACGCGGGCGTCTGTAACAGGGATTTCGACGGCATCCTCAGTACTGAGTGGAATGGTTGTCGTCAAATCGATGTCGTCCACCGGTTCACCTGCGAAGAGGAACGCTTCGACAACCAGCAGATCATCAGAGTCTTCCGTACCGACGGTGTCGCAGGCCGAGAAGAGAAGCGCACAACCCAGTGCAATGGAAAAAAAGGATTTCATGGCAGTCGTCATTTCGGGTTTGGAGCTTCTGTTAAAGATCAACTCGCACGGAGAGGTTCGGCGTGATACCGAGAAATGAAACGTCCGTCGTCACCATCGGCGATTCTGAAAGGTCAAATTCCTTGTACCAGACGTTGGATCGGTTATACAGGTTGAAGATGGAGAAGCCAAAGTCGATTCGGGAGGTTTTTACGTCCAACTTGTAGTGCACGGCCGCGTCAAGACGGTGGTAGGCCGGAAGTCGTTCAGCGTTTTTCCCGCCAACATGGATATAGCTTTGTTCGGAGCCGTCGAGGAGCGTGATGACGTACTGGGATTCCGGGGAGGTGTACGGCTTGCCGGTAGCAAACATCCAGGTTGTCGAAAACGTCCATCTCCCCATATTCAGGCTGTTCACGAGTTTCAGCTCGTGCGTCTGATCGTGGAGAGCCCGAAAGGGCTCACCGCCGTTGAGGCCGGGAAATGTGTGCTCGATCTCGCTCAGTGTGTAGCTGACCCAGCCCGAAAACTTTCCTCGCTTCTTCTGCAGAAGGAATTCCAGTCCGCGAGCAATTCCGTCGCCCGTGAAAAACAGCTCGTCCGCTTCAATACCAAGGCCCTCCCGGCCGATGGTCGGGGTTCTCTGGAAACGAAGGGAAAACTCTGTGAGGTCGGTAATATCCTTGAAATACGACTCGACGTCGAAGAGCCAGTCGGCCGTTTCGTAAGAGGCTCCCAGCACGTAGTGGGTGGACCCGGTGACGCCCACCGAACTGCCGTCTGCAAGCAGCCAGAAGTCGCGGGCGCCTTCGGTCACATTTTCATTCACTACGCGGGCGACGAACTGGTTGTAGCTTCCGAACGCGCCTTTGATCGATATTCTGTCCGTCAGGCCGACACCCAATGAGAATCGCGGCTCTACGTACCATTTCTCGGACTGGTCGTAGTAGACCGATCGAACACCAGCGGTCACATTGACGCGATCGGAAGGGCTCCAGCTGTTCTGAGCATAGATCGCAACCTGGAGCGCCTCGTCGTCCCTGTTTAGGATGGAGAGCGTATCGTCTCTCAAGAAGTCATACGTAATGTCCAGTCGCGTCAGCTGAATGCCGAAACCGAGCTCATTTCGCTGCGAAATCTGCCACTCGTTGTCCAGGCGAAAAGAAAAATCACTGACCTGGTTGTCTTCGATTGTGCCAAAGTTCCTCGTAAACGAGACCGTGTCTGTCTCTGCATCCCTCCTTTCAAGAAACGTATTACGGTCGAACTCGCTGAAATACTGCGAGTAGGCCAGGAGTGCGTTCGTGAACAATTGGGGGTGCCACTGTCTCGACCATTTTCCACTGAATCCGATATTTCCCCATTCGGTGAGATCGAGTACGCTGCTGAAAACGCTGGTATTGTTCTGTCCGCCAGCCGCTACGGTGCGGGACTGATCGCGCGATTTATCGAGATGATCCTGCCCGTTGTAAAAACTGAGAGAAAGTACATCGATATCGCTCGGACGAAACGTCAGTTTCCCGTTCAGATCATAGAAATAGAAATCGGGTTGGACGAATGCTTCTTGGGGATTCCTGAACCCGCCCCCCAACGCACCTCCGCCACCGCGTCTGCCTTGACCCGCTCCACCACCGACCCCACCGTCCGACTCTTCTTCCGGTGTGATATCCTCACCCGTGACCATTTCGTAGATGCTTGTATAGAGGCCCGATTGGAGAATATCGGTGTATGACCTGCGCGCCGAAAGGAGAAACGATCCGCGTCCGCCCAGAGGAATTTCGACGACCGCGTTCGTACTGAGGAGATTGAGACCCGCGCCGATTGCCAGATTGTTCACATCGCCTGTCCTTCCCGCCAGATCGATGACGCTCGATGTACGGCCCCCGTACTGGGCCGGGAAGGCGCCCTTATAGACCTGTACGTCCTTGATGGCATCTGCATTGAACGCACTGAAAAAGCCGAAAAAGTGGTCCACGTGATAAACAGTCATGCCGTCGAGCAAGACCAGGTTCTGATCCGGAGTTCCGCCGCGAACGAACAAGCCGGACGATCCCTCATTCGTACCGCTTATCCCTGGCAGCAGCTGGAGAGCTCTAAATATGTCGACTCCTCCAATATTCGGAAGAACAGACAGGTCCTGGGGCGAGATGGTAATGCGGCTTACCTGCTCTGCCATCTTCATAATGGAATAACTCTCGGATGTCACCAGAATCTCGTCGAGTTCTTCCGTCGCCGCGACGAGTTCGATCAACAGGGGACCGGTCAGTTCGTCGGTGTCGATTTCCATCTCCACCGACAGAAATCCGAGATAACTGACCCTGATCGTCTGCACTCCAGCGGGCACACCCACGAGAACGAAGTGGCCTTCTATATTCGTGGCCGTACCTAGCGTCGTACCGACCAGCCGCACGTTCGCATGCGGCAGCGTTTCTCCGGATTTGGCCTCCGCGACGGTTCCCGAAATCGTGACCGTTTCCTGTGCGAGGACCGTGCTTTCGAGCGTGCTCATACCGAACATCAGAACAAGAAGAAAGAGCCAGGGCGATCGCTGTTCAGGAAAATGGTTCAACTCAGTGTGATGGTGCCGGTAAAAAGTACCTGACATGATTGGTTGATTACTTTTGTGAGCGTACAAAGGCAAATGGGTCGCCGGCTCGGAGCGACCGGATCAACTCAGCATCGACGAATTACAGGTTCCATCGGTTGTCACCGAATCATGAAAGATTTGTCACAATTCTGTGTCGGATACCATGGTTGCCGATTATTCAACAGACGAGTGCCGCCGTCCGTTAATTCCCAAGAACTCGGGAAATTGAAGGGCAAATAGAAGGGGATGACTCTGGTCTACGGGCAATAAAAAAGTGGATAGTTCCAGCCCGTACCGCTCACTTTTTCTCGCTGATGAGACGAAGGTGCATGCGCAAGACCATGTCACGGTTCATCTCAAAGCGATCATCTTTCCGAACTGATGAGAGCCTGAACCGGTTAGGCGATAGAAATAGACTCCGGGTGGCAGATCGCTCGCATCGAAGGCTACCTGATAAAGTCCTGTGTGCTGCCATGAAGCTACGAGTGTGGCCACCGTACGACCCAAAGCATTAAAGACTTTCAGCGTAACATGTTGCGGAGCATCAAGTATGAACGATATCGTCGTCGTTTGCTTAAAGGGATTGGGATAATTTTGCAGCAGTCGGAGAGTCGTTGGAATTGTTTCGGTCTCGATACGTGTCGCTACGGAATAGTAGACGTGGAGTTTTGGGGTGAAATTCGAATTCGGATTATCCCGACTGTCAAAACGCTTGGTTGTCTGCAGTTCCTCTTCCTCTCCGAGGAGTAGCCAGCCAAAATCTTCCTGTGGTGTGTCCACCCAGTGACGAACATCAGCGATCAAGCCTGGGGTCGACCCCCATGTGTACGTTCCATCTGCGGCAACAAGCGTGCTAGCACTTTCAATGGGGCGAAAGTCGCCGCCCGCATTTTGCCACGTCGAAGTATCAAAGAATGTATGTAGCCAAGTTGCGTCGCGGATTTGGGCTGCGGTACCGGCGCCTTCGGTTCCGGCTGCGTCTGAGGCGCCTTCACCCCAATCAGTCAAAATCCGATGGACGCTGATCCGTTTGGTGCCGCTACTTGTTTTAGAAAGATGGAGTCTAAGTTGAACGCTATCGATTACAGCTCCGTCCGGTAACGCAGACGCCACTGAAAAGGCGATCAAGGCCCGGCGTAGTGCATTGGTCGCAATAGCCGTCCTGCCTACGAAAAGATACTGACCTGCTCCATTGCTTAGATGACCCGTGCTGCTCTCATACAACGTGTTGTCTTTGCTGGGTGTCAGTACGATTTCATTCTGCGCAGCTACATCTTGGCCAAGACCGAAAAGCAGCACAACCAATTGCAGTGAAACACAGAAACGAATGTGTCCTTTCATATGCTCAAGACTCACTTATTTCAGTAATATCATTTGTTTTACGCTCCG
>JADFHF010000112.1 GCA_022567305.1 Bacteroidota bacterium
CTTGTGGATACGATTTGCAGGCTTGGCCGCGCCGTCGAACACTTCCTTTTCCATTCCCTCTTGATTGATTTCGCGCATTGCCAGATCGTATTCTTCTACCCGCTCCTGCCAGCCAAATCTGGACGACCAAGTGTCGAGTGTGCGCCCCCTCTGAGTAGGTATTTCTACCGCCGAATCGCAGTCACGCTGCCGTCGGTACTCATCGCACAATTTTTTGAGGCTCCGAGTCGCTCCCAGCAAGCAATAATCACAGAAGGCGTTGTAGGCTTTCGATCGTTCCTTCTTCAGGCGACTTGGTATTTGCACTCGGGCTTTCATTCGTCCGTTTTGTACTTGACAATTTCCACGGTCGTGATTTTTCCGTAGGAAATATCGACGCCCTCACCGCCTTCGAGCACGTATAAACCGCTCTTCTGCTCTACCAACCTGAACGGGACAACAGGGGTTGGTTCGTTCTCTTCGACAGGTTCTTGAACCTTCGGGTCGAACGCGAAATAAAGTACTGGACGTGCCATGCTATTCTTGGATTGAGTTGTCTTTGATGTCTGACGCCCTCGTGAGCCGCCGCCTTACTAGGTCTGCGATCTGATCGCCTTCCTCGTCTGTCAGCATGGCGGCGTATTTCTGGACGCGCCTGAGAGCAGCTGAGGAGCCCCGTATGAATAACAGATTGAGCTCAAGCGCTAGGGCGTGTTAACACTATCTGAGTGCCTCGACGATGAGGGCAAAGTGAATGAAAGCCATAAACATCACGTCGAGTTTGTCAAAGCGGGAGAAGATCCTGCGAAAGCCCTTCAGCCTTCGAAACAGGCGCTCGATTTCGTTGCGACGCTTGTACATCTCTCGATCGTATTCCCATGGATTGACGCGGTTCTGCTTGGGCGGGACAACCGGAGTAAACCCCAGTTCCAGCACCAATTGTCGTGTATTGTCTCCCTCGTACGCCCGGTCCATGATCATGTAAACGTTGGATTCAACGGGTTTCAGCGTGCGCAGTAGTCGCTCTCCTTCCGGTGCGTCGTGCGCCTGCCCGGGTGACAACGAAAACGCTATGGCCGTTCGAGCATCTGCGGCAACCATATGAATCTTGGTTGTCCATCCTCCGCGCGATTTGCCGATCGACTGCGGTCCTTTTTTTTTAACGCGCCGGTTCCATCGGGATGTACCTTGACGATCGTACTGTCAATGGACATGGCTTCAACCTTTATCCTGATAATTTGCTCTTCCTGCAGGCTTGTAAAGACGCGATCCAAGACACCAGCCTTTGCCCAGCGATTCATTCGGGTGTAGATTGTATGCCAGTTTCCGAAGCTTTTAGGCAATCCTCGCCATTTACAGCCGTTTTCAGCAACGTACAAGATCGCGTTAAGCACTTGAAGATTGGAGATGCTCACATTGCCGCGCTGACGCGGAAAAGAGGCCTCGATCCGCCGATATTGGGATTCTGTGATTTCCATGACCGCAATATACGACAGAATTACCATTAGTGTTAACACGCCCTAGTTCTAGATGGTCTACTTGCCGAACTAAGTAATCAATTCCTACCTAGAGTGCTGTCGTTGAAGAAACTGTTCTGCCCATGTGATTCCATGTCATTGCTCGTTAGACATTATGAGAGAGTCCCCAATCTGCACTCGAATCCTGTCTCTCATCGACTCATCCTCTGCTTTCTCATTCTGACGTTGTCTCCACCTGCCGTCGCTCAGCCATTTATCGCGAGACAAAACATTCAGCTTTTAGGAGGCGTCTCTAGTTTGAGTAATGCTCCATTCTGGATCGTCACGAATCAGAATGGAAATATTGATTCGTCCGGTAGATATGGGATAGCAAGAATCTCCTTAGGTCATTTGGCTGTTTCGAATGATCATGAATACTACTGGTTGGGTGGAGATCTCATTGTATCAATTATGAACACGTCAGCTTATTTCCATCAATTCTACACTTCCGCCCATCACGGGGCCTTCCAACTTTCCCTTGGCTGGCGCGAACATACAGCCGGCCTCGTCGATTCGACTCTCTCGTCAGGCTCGTTCATTTTCAGCCGCAATGCAGCCACGATTCCACGAGTCAGCATCGGCACTCCCGACTTCACCGACGTCCCGGGCGCGTTTGGCCTCATCGCCTTCAAAGCTTTTTGGAGTCACGGATGGATGGGTTCGAAACGATTTGTCAAAAATCCTTTTCTACATGAGAAGTCGCTACATTTTCGCGTATTCGGTCCTGAAGACTTTCCCGTTCTGGGCTACGCCGGTATTACGCACGCCGTTATCTGGGGAGGCAGTCATCCCGAGTTCGGAAAAATACCGACTCGTTTATCAGACTATGTAAACATCGTTTTCGGCCAGTCGGGGG
>JADFHF010000029.1 GCA_022567305.1 Bacteroidota bacterium
GCAACTCTATAATAAATCTCGACACACTGGGTATACAATTCACGAGATTGATAGGCAGATAGATCATGGAAAAATCTTGCTGAAGGAATCTGTTCCAATAAGATTTCGGGCAACTCTCGCTGAGACAGTATCGACTACATGTTCAGATCTATATAAAAGGAGCGCGGACGGGTTAGTCCACGTAATTCAACATTATCAAGAAATCTTTGCGATTGCGCAACCGCAATCAAGAGGTCGCATTTATACAACTCCAACATTAAAACAATATCTCCAGATCAAAAAGAACCACCGAAAATTAACGAACGCTATTTTGTCACATTCGGCCTGCATATAAACTGAGTGAGAGTCATTTTCTTCCGGTTTGCCAGAGATGTAAAAAAGTCTAATAAAGAGCCAAAAGTATAGTCCGATTCCTCCGACAGAGAAGAAAGAAGTGGCCCGGGGAAACTGGACAGCTTGCAGGACCCAACGAGCAGGAAATCAAATAATCATGCCAAAAAAGGCGCATATGATTGGGGAGGTTGCCTACGACCTGAAGAGGCACTTTATTCGGTTGTGATGCCAATAGGAGTCCAACTCGGTATGGGCCGAGTTATCAAAACTAGAACCCAACTAAGGACCACAGAGATGGCCCGGGTTAGTCGGACAGGTTAAGCCAGGCCATCTCTGAATACCGTCTCTGCCACATTCACCAGCAGTAATGCCAGAAATAGAGTGAAGATGGGAACGCTACTACGGCATGCAAGAGTATCTCGCTGAGCAGGTCTGTTAAAAGAAGTGGCCTTGGGTCTACTGTTAAAGTTAGCGATTCGGCGCCATTCCGCCCAGAGTCGAGTGTGGTCTGTGGTTATTGTAATCCACTCTCCATGCGTTTAGTTCGTTTTGAATATCTTCCACATCCCGGAACCAGACTAATGAATACCTTGCCAGGGTGGGTCAATTCTAAACCGGTGCGGGTGGGTCAAAAGTAACCCGTTGCTTACACAGGTACGCTCGATTGCTATAAGAGGGTTTGTCGTCATAAGTCTGGTATCCTGGCAATCGCTTCTTCCTTCTTCTTGTCGATGATGCGTCCGTAGATCTGAGTCGACTTCAATCCCCGGTGTCCAAGTAACTTGCTCACCGTATAAATGTCCTCTCCGTGCGTCAGAAGCAGCGTAGCAAACGTGTGGCGAGAGCAATGAAAAGTGAGGTGTTTCCGTATTCCTGCTTATCGGCGATTATTCGGAGTTGTCGCTCAACACTTGAAAGGCTTGGAAGCTTAAACACGAGTTCATTTGGCTGACCTACGTCTCCCATTAGAAGACTAGCCTGATTGGGCAATGGCAAATATTCTTGTTCGCGTGTCTTTTTCTGCTGAAAGTGGATTCTCCCATCCTGAATCTTGCCCCATTGAAGAGATTGAATATCGGATACTCTCATCCCCGTATAGCAAGCAAACAGGAATGCTCGTTGGACATGTTGGTATTCAGTCTCAATGGCTGAAAAATCTCTTACTTCCGAAAGAGATAAGAATACTCGCTCGCTCTCAGGTGCGCGAATATGCTCTACACGGTCAGCAGGATTAACTGATATGAAACCATCTCTAACTGCTTTATGTAGGGCAGAGCGGACTGTGGCGAAGTATGTACGCGCCGTCGCGGGGGCGACATGTTGAAGCAGATATGTCTTGAAGGATTCAAGCCAAGTAACAGTGAGAACACCGAACCGAATACCCTCTTTCGAAAACGCGTTCAGGTGATTTAGGGTGTTCCGCCAAGCTGTGTTGTTTGCATCTTTTAGACTGATCTGCGATTCAAAATAGGAGAGGAAACTTGCCTGTTTCTTGAACTGAGGAATAATCCCATGACTCTCACTTTGTAGTTCGAGCTCCCGTTTGGCCCTAATGGCGTTTGCTAAGGCAAGAGTTTCCTTGTTATTATCCCTGTCGTTACCGAAATACAGCCTGAGAAACTCATAATGGCGCTTCCTTCGCCAGTAGATGTCCAGATAGAGGGATATGCGACCTCCGTTGAGTTTCTTTTTCCGAAGGGCAACACTCGTGAAATACAGCCCCGGTCACTTTGTGGATACGATCGAAATACGAGTAACGATCGAGTAACAAAGTAACAACAAAAAAAAAGAAGAAAAGAAGTGTCAGAACAGCACTAGATTATCGCAATTTATAGGCGATATTGAGTTGAGTTTGAGTCTGTAGGACTTGTGTGAAATGATTTTGGGTCGATCATAACACGCACAGCAGGTGGAAATTTGAAGGCCACACCCTAACACGACCTCCAACGAAAAGATTCGCGAAAAGAGACCAGAAACGTAGATTCAGGCCGTTTTCTTAGCAAGTTCCTATTGTGGGTTGAGTGCTGTCGAATCCAGGTACTTCCCAATTCATGAGATGTAGTGCTGCCGGCGAATATCAATCTAGAACGGAGCGTCTTCTGAAGGGGATTTATCGGATGTTGCGACGGCATCGGCGGCGTCACCTTCGACGCGGTAGTCGCCTGGAGCTAAATACGTCGTCAGATTCTCGAACCGGGCGTATTGACTGATGAATGCAAGAGTAACGTTACCGGTGGGTCCGTTTCTTTGTTTTCCAATCAACAGCTCCGCCAGGCCTTCTGTGGAATTTCCGTTATCATCGACCGTGATTCCATATCGCTCGGCTCGATAAATAAAGCAGACGACATCGGCGTCCTGCTCGATCGAACCCGACTCTCGAAGATCAGAAAGCATCGGTTTCTTGTCGCCTCCGCGTGTTTCCACGGCGCGGCTGAGCTGAGACAGTGCAATAACCGGCACATTGAGTTCTTTTGCCAGTGACTTGAGCGAGCGCGAGATGTGCGCGATCTCCTGTTCACGATTCGCGTTTTTATTCGACTGTGAGCCATGCATGAGTTGCAGGTAATCTAGGATCACCAGCCCGATATCATGTTCGGCTTTGAGCCTTCGACACTTCGCTCGAAGTTCGAGTACGGTCAGACCGGGTGTATCGTCAATGAAAATCGGAGCCGCGGAGAGTCGACCTGCAGCGCGGGCCAGATGGGGCCAATCATCGTCTTTGAGACGACCCGTTCGCGCCCTTTGAGAGTCCACACGAGCTTCGGACGTCAGAAGACGTTGCGCCAGCTGTTGCGCACTCATTTCGAGAGAGAAGATGGCGACGCCGGTTGGACTCTCTTCGTTCAGAGCTGCATTTCTGGCTGCTGCCAATGCAAATGCCGTCTTTCCCATGGAGGGCCGAGCTGCAATGATAATCAAGTCGGAATTTTGCCATCCACCGGTCATCTGATCGATTCGATGGAAACCGGACGGGATTCCAGTCACACCCCCTTCGCGCCCATGAATGGCTTCCAGGCGACTGAGCGTTTCCTTCAGGACGTCGTTCATGGAGGAAGCTGCCCGCCTCATTCCCGCATCTGAGATCCTGAAAATCTCACTCTCGGCTTCATCCAAAAGTTCGAAAGCGTCCGCCGCCGGATCGTACGCTTTTCCAATGACCGTGGTCATTGTTTCGATCATGCCTCGAAGCAAAGATTTCTCCGCGATGATTCGGGCGTGGTATTCGACGTTCGCAGCAGAAGCAATTTGGGCGGTCAGCTCCGAGATGTAGTAGGCTCCGCCAATATCCTCGAGATGACCTCGCCGCTTGAGCTCGTCCGTGAGCGTGATGAGATCGACCGGATTACCTCGCTCGAACAGGCTCAGAATTGCGTTATAAATCTTGTTGTGTTTGGCCGTATAGAAACTGTCGGGAGCCAGGATTTCGACGGCTATTGGAATGGCCTCTTTCTCAATGAGAAGTGCGCCAAGGACGGACTGCTCAACATTCACGGCCTGCGGTGGAATACGACCCGACGGCACGAGAGATTCGCTCCTAAGCGTAAGAGGTGCTCTGGGGCTGGGCGCGGGTTCTAGAGATTGAGTAAGACCCTCAGGCGATTCGGCCATCTAAGACAGGACAGTTTTGAAATTCAGGATCCACCGAGTTCATCATAATGGGCGCGCAGTAACTGTACGTCCTCCCAGGTCGGTCGTTTCCAATTTGGGTTTCTAAGCAGTGCGGCCGGGTGGTATGTGACGAGCACCGGTAGACCGTGATAATCATGAAATTTCCCCCTCATTTTGGCGAGGGATGTGTTCAAATTCAGGAGCGACGTCCCGGCCGTTCTTCCGACACAAAGAATGAGTTTTGGCCGTATTAAAGTAATCTGCTTGTATAGAATCGGTATATGTGCTTCGATTTCTTCGGGAAGAGGATCTCGGTTGTTGGGCGGTCGGCTCTTGAGGATGTTTGCGATATAGACATCGTTTCTTTCAAAACCGATCGCTTGCAGGATCTTTGTGAGCAGCTGTCCTGCGCGGCCGACGAACGGCTCACCCTGTTTGTCTTCATCGGCGCCGGGCGCTTCGCCTATCACCAGGAGATCTGCATTCGAATTGCCCACACCGAACACCGGATTGGTTCGTGTTTCGTCAATTGGAGTAAGAATCGTCGAGGCCACAAAAGCGGCGACGTCCTCGAGCGTGGAAAACCGGTTTAGCGGAGACTCCTCGGGAATGAGTCGTTCGATTCGCGTGTACGGAGAGGGGTCTTCAGTCACGGAGTCTGAAACAGTGGGTTCTCCGAAAAGATTGGTGCCTGTCTCCGTGTCTTCGTTCTCTGGTGAGGTTTTCCGGACGGCCTCGTCATGGTAGACCAAAGAGCCGAAGGCGTCCACTTGATGTTCAAGAGCTTGTTTGACTTCTGAGAGCAACTCAGCCGGCGATTTGGGCATTACGTGTGGGGAGAAGTTGGGGAAAAAGGTACGCTGCAGCGGACGTTATCGGCCTCGGATCTGCTAACAAGTTCCCCAAGAATCGTCCACAAACGTATGTGGATTTCCTTGCTATGAATCCTCTCCCAATACCCGGTCGAGGATAAACTCGGCCACTTCACGCTTCTCCATCATGGGAAGCGGTTCTTCGGTTCCGTCGCGGCCCATCATGGTCACGCGGTTGGTCCCGGTTCCGAATCCGGCGCCTTCTTCGTTCGGATTATTCAGAATAATCCAGTCCAGATTCTTCTTTTCCAGCTTGATTCTCGCGTTTTCTTCTCCATTATCGGTTTCCAGCGCAAAACCAACGAGCGTCTGGCCTTTCTTTTTTCCAGCCCCAAGACTGGCGAGGATATCCCGCGTAGGCTGAAGATCCAGGTCCGGCTCCTCGCCTCCTTTCTTGATTTTGGATTGCGCAGGGTTCGCGGGCGCATAGTCCGCTACGGCGGCGACCATGACGATGAGCTCAGCGTCAGTTTCTTTATGCACAGCGTCGTACATCTCGGCGGCTGTCGTTACATTTATTCGATGAACGCCCTCGGGCTTTTCGAGAGACGTTGGTCCGCTCACGAGAATCACATCAGCGCCCCGACGTTCAGCAGCCGCCGCGATTTCGTACCCCATCGTTCCGGTCGAACGATTGGAAATGAACCGAACGGGGTCAATGGCTTCGCGAGTCGGTCCCGCCGTAACCAGGACCTTCGTTCCCGCAAGTCGACCCTTCTTTTTGGACGCCGATTTGGCTATGATCTCCGCTGTGCGCTTAAAAATATTCTCGGGTTCCGGTAGGCGTCCTTTCCCAATTAGGCCGCTAGCCAATTCGCCCTCTTCGGGTTCCATCATGTGATATCCAAATCCTTCAAGCGTTTGAACGCTCTCTCGCGTTGCCGGGTGCTCCCACATATCATGATCCATCGCTGGACAAACGAGGATCGGACATCGGGCAGCCAGGGCGACAGCCGTCAGCATCGAGTCGCACATGCCGCTGGCAAGTTTTGCCATCGATTGTGCAGTTGCGGGTGCGATGACATAAATATCCCCCCAAAGTCCGAATTCAATATGTTTGGTCCAGCTGCCAAGTTCGTTCTCCGGAAATATTTCAGCGTGAACCGGACGCTCGGATAGAGTACCTAACGTCAGGCGTGTAACGAACTTTTCGGCAGTAGGCGTCATCACTACCTGGACGTCTGCCCCCGCCTTCTTATACAGGCGGATCAACTCGGCGGTTTTGTAGGCCGCGATACCTCCGGTTATCCCGAGAATTACGCGCTTTCCAGAGAGTCTATGAGGTGTGGTTTCGCTCATCCGGTTTTTCGACCCAGGAAGTTTGCAACGAGTTGAATGGTTTCTTCGACGGCATCGTCGAGTACATCGTTAACGATTTTATGATCGAATCGGTCCTCAAATGTGAGTTCCATTTTAGCCCGTTCGAGTCGGACCTGAAATACTTCTTCGGATTCTGTTTTACGATTTCTGAGCCGCTCTTCGAGAACTTGGATGGACGGTGCTCGGACGAAGATGACCAGCGCGAGATTATCGTAGATGCGTTTGACATTGGCCGCGCCTTTGACATCAATGTCGAGTAGAACCGGTTCGTTCTTCGAAGAGCGTTCGACTTCGCTCACAAAGGTGCCATAATTGCATCCCGGGTAGACTTCTTCATACTCGACGAGCCGTCCTGCAAGCTGCTCCCGATCAAACTGCTCCTGGCTCAGGAAATGATAATGGACTCCGTCTACCTCGTTTTGTCTGGGCTTTCGAGTTGTTGCCGATATCGAGAATCGCATGCCGTCGAAGGCTTGAAGCAGCCGACTTGCCATCGTCGTTTTACCCGATCCGCTAGGTGCTGTAAGAACAACGATGCATGGTTCTAACGAACTACTCAACGTTTTCTACCTGCTCGCGGATTTTTTCGAGGTCTTCCTTCATCTCAACCACTAAGTGGGAGAGCCCGGCGTCGTTCGCCTTGGAACCGATCGTGTTGATCTCTCGATTCATCTCCTGCGACAGAAAATTCAGCTTGCGACCGACCGGCTTGTCCGCGTCGAGGGCTTCCTGAAAAAGATCGAGATGAGAATGAAGCCGGACACACTCTTCGCGAACGTCCAGTTTGTCGGCAAGGAGTGCCATTTCAAACTCCAGGCGATCGTTATCAATACGGTTGTCATCAATGATTTCTGCGAGCCGAGATCTTAGCTTTTCTCCAGCCGCGGGGAGCCGTTTAGGCGCCTCTTCTTCAACTTCCGAGAGACGGGTTCCGATCGCTTCAATTCTTTCGCGGAGCTCTTTCTCAAGGGCCTGCCCTTCTTGCACGCGCATCAAATGCATCTCCTCGGAAGCACGCGTTATAGCTTCTTTGACTACCGTCCAGGCCTTTTCCGCCATCGCTTCGTCGTGTTCGGCGGCTCGAAAAAGATCAGGATTTTTCAGCAGATGATCCAGGCGAACGGGGTCTTCTAAACCTGTTTTTCTACGCAGGGATTCTAGAAGAGAGTAATAGTCAGCAGCAATTGTCTCGTCAACGACCAAGTCGGTACCGCGCCCCAAGGGTAGCTCCAACTTGAGCTGTGCGTTGATCCGTCCTCGAGCAAAGACGGCTTTGATCATCTTCTGAACGTCCACCTCGCGGTCCGCCAAAACTTTTGGAAGCCGTGTTGCGACTTCGCAGTAACGATTGTTTACCGAGCGGAGCTCGACCGTTGCTCGATATTCTTCAAACTCGGCTTCTCCACGACCGAATCCTGTCATACTCGAAATCATTCGCGTACGCGTTTGTTCGCGAGGAAGATAGGAAAGGTGGACGGTAAAATGGGGGCGCGCGCGTCCCTCAGACCTAGTACCGATAACGCAATCGCGACGTCCCGTCCTGGTCGAAGTGCATCAGAAAAACAACCACTTCGTCTGTGTAGCCCGCCCGGAGGAGGCGAAGGTCGAGTTCAAACGTCTGCCGGATGAGTGCTCGGCACAGATCGTTGCGCGAATCATGATATACCCGAATCATCGCTCCGGGAGGGAAGGACTCCATGACCGGTCCTTCTGAGAAGAATTCGAACTCGTGATCCTCGCATCCACCTCCGTAAGACAAAGTAAGGAGAAGAACGTCACCCTCGATCGAGCTAGAGATAATCTTGAAGGGATCCTTCTCTACGGTGCCCAATTGTCCGGTCAGGACCAGTGTGATCTGGTCGAGTTCGGATGCATTATTAGAATCTCCGGAACTGAGGATTTGGCAACCGGAGAACAGCAGAAAAACAGCGATATGAAAGATATGACGGTTCAACACATTACTAAATGACGGCCCTGGGCCGTTCTATGTCAAGGTAAATCGTATGTCCGCCGTGTAGCGCACGCGTTTTTTGTCTAGTGTATGCGAGAACCGACTATTATTCGTGTTGGTGATCGAAATGACTCCCCGATGGTCATTTTTAGCACCTGAGAGGCTGGATTAAAACCAGGAAATCAGATATGGAAAATCTTCGTCCCCGCATCATTCTAAGGCGATCACTCGCCCTGGCCATCGTCTGCTGTGCCTTTGTATTTGTTTGGGCCAGATCAACGGAGTGGACAAAGAAGCAACCAGGATAGTCAATGCCATGCGCCGGACACTCTCCGATTTTGTTTGAATTCTAGTTATCGCGGGAGCAATGAGTTCAGTCGGGATGGTTGCGTTGGCTCAGCAAGTCGGAACGTGTCCGTGTTCTCTTGGAGAAGCGTATCTCAATGCCAACATCGTCCGTGCTCGGATTATGAACACGGGAGGGCTCTGCAGCCGGGCGAGAAAGAGGGGCGTGACGCCTAAAGAAAGTATCGGTAATCGAAATGATGGGCCGTCGCAATTCTCTTGGCGAGTATCTTACCAATAGACCGTTTCGCATTCTCCATCGCTTAGAGGTTCGATTGCGAAATTCCCAATGAAATAAGAGCCGAGTAGAGCCGAAGAAGGCTATCCACCTTAATCCTGGACCAGGGGAAATGGCCAGGTAAGAAACCGGTACAAATACCTTAGAGCCCTGCCCTCTTCGGAGGGAGAACAGACTCGCCGTCAGAGTAAATCTCTGACGGCTTTTCTAATTGTCTCGAAGCGCTTTTATTCAGTTATGATGGCCTTGTACGCGCGGTTGTCATTCGAAACTCTCGCATGGCTCAGAAATCAGAGACACGTGGAATTTTTCTAGGAAGGGTTCATATCTGTACAAGTCGCGAGAACGGCCTGATATTTCGTGGTCGAAGAGTAAATGCGAAACCCACTTAGTATACAATCTGCTCAACTTGAGTTCGTCGAATGATTCGATCGCGCTTGTCGTAAATATGGGTTGTTCTTTAGCCGGAAGGAGGGCCGCGCGCATAGGATTTGCGAACGCCCGCCGGTCTACCCACCCATGAGTGACCTCGCGATCATTCTTTGAAATGAAACACCGCCAAGGATCACGGCGCTCTCAATAAGCCCAGATTGCCAGGTATCAACCCAGAGCGCCCATCCGATGAGGCCAAGCGAAACGACACCCATTAATATTAGAGCAGCGAGACCTACGTTACTACTAGAGAGAAACCGCTCGCTAGAAAATGCATATCCTAAAAAGAAAGCAAAAACCAAGGAGAGGAGATAGAACTCGAGTGACATGATGTTGCAGAATCGCTATGGAGCTCACTTGTAGAATATACGTATTTATACGTACGACTATTCGATGACCTGCCCCCATTCAGCGAATCACGCGTGATCCACTGGTCACTTTCTCATCATGCAGAGTGCCCAATTAGTACACAATCCGCTCAACGGATGTCCGCCGGATAACCCAGTCGCGCTTGTCGAAAATACAGGTTGTTCTCCTGTCGGCCTGGTCAGCTAGGTTGGCCGCTTCTCCTAGCATGTCATCGGCTTCGAGGAACCTCGTTGTGCCAGTCGCCCTGAAGAAGTGATTTCCAATCCAGTCGGGAAGTCCGACCTTCTTCGCTCGGCGATTAATCATGGCGAGCGGTCCGAAGAATATCTGTTAGGTTTTGCAAGCTAGCAGGATAGTGTGGTAAACTATTCTGAAAGTGACCGGATCAAAGCAACCTTGGAGAAATACTTTTGAAAGCAATTGTCTACACAAAATATGGACCACCGGATGTTCTTCAGCTCAAAGAGGTAGAAAAACCTACGCCCAAGGACCATGACGTACTCGTAAAAATATATGCGACGACCGTTACGACAGGAGACTCGAGAATACGAAGCCTCAACGTCCCGGTCGGGTTCCGACTTCTCACACGAATGATTTTTGGTATCCTAGCACCTAGACGACCTATACTTGGGTTTGTGCTAGCCGGGGAAGTTGAAGCTGTCGGTAAAGACGTAAAACTATTTAAAATAGGAGACCAAATATTTGGATCTAGCGATAAGTTTGGTTGTCATGCGGAGTATGTAGCTCTGCCTGAAACTGGAGCGATAGCAACAAAACCGTCCATTCTGAGCTATGAGGAAGCCGCTGCCGTTCCTTTTGGCGGACACTCCTCACTCGTTTACCTCAGAGATTTTGGAAAAATTCAAAGCGGACAACAAGTCCTTATCAATGGCGCTTCTGGAGCGCTAGGTACATTTGCGGTACAGCTTGCCAAATACTTTGGGGCAGAAGTGACAGGGGTATGCAGTACCACGAATTTGGAATTGGTCCAATCTCTGGGCGCCGAGAAGGTTATCGATTACACTAAAGAAGATTTTACCAAAGGTGGAGAGACCTACGACATTATTTTTGACACCGTCGGCAAGATTTCGTTTTCGAATTGTAAAAGCTCTCTAAAGAAGAACGGACGATTTCTTCTTGCTGTCGCTGGGGTGCCACAGTTTCTAAATATGTTATGGACTTCGGTATTCGGCCGCAAAAAATTAGTGGCTGGAGTAGCCGTATGCACGAAAGAAGATTTACTTTTCCTCAAAGACCTTATTGAGGCGGGAAAGATTAAATCGGTTATTGATAGACGCTATCCGTTAGAACAAACCGCCGAAGCACATGAGTATGTTGACAAAGGGCACAAAAAGGGAAGTGTCGTAATAACTGTGGAGCGTAATAACGAAATTTAACAAGTCGCTGCTGCCGTTGGGAAGACAGCAATCGGATCACCGGGAGGCTGGTTCACAGCTGATCGCTACGGCGGTCGAGGAGGTCGTGATGACCGTCGGCGTCGAACATGCGCTCGAAATGACGGATGTATTTAAGGTCTCCGCCGATTTACCGCGAGCTGTGCTGGAGAACGACGGGCCCGATTACCTCCGGGTATTCGAATGCGAAGATGGAAGAATTGTTGGGCGGTCGATCAGTTGAGTAGGTCGATGATGGCTTCCGGTGAATACACCTAGGAGCAAGTGTTTGAAAACATTCACCGGACGATGTTGCTTCCGGGAGAATACCAAAGTTAATCCTCCAACCCTTAAACCGTGGGCGCATCCCTTGTTCGGGTTTTTTCGATTCCTCTCTCTCGCCCCAAATCTCTGCAGAGCGGGTAACTTTACAAATTTATCGAGCGAGAGACGATCTCCTAAACGATAAAACCGGCCTCCTCAAGGGGAATCCGGTCCTTTGAATCCACTCGCCGCTGTGGCGAGTTTTTTCGATCTAAGCCGCCTGAAAGAGTTCAATTACGTTGCCAGAAGGGTCTAGGCAGAGAATCTGTTTCCGACCGCCCTGCTCCACAATATCGTTTCTGAATTCTACACCCTCGTCCTTGAGTTCCGAGATGAACGATTCCAAATCGTCGACCGTCAAGACGAATCTGGACCAGCCTCCCGGACTAGGTTTAGTGCCGTCTCGCATTGGCCTGGCCGCTGATGATATGGGCCCCGCAACCCATAGCGTCAAGTCGCCACGTACCAAGATTGCGATCGCAGGACCGTATTGCTGTTCGAGCTCAAATCCAAGTTTTGAGACATAGAAGGCCACAGCCTCATCTACATTATTTACAATATATCTCACTTGTGCCATCTATTTGACTCCTTGGTGGGTCAACATTTGAATATGCGACTTCATGTCGTGCATCTCAACGAACAACTGGTAATAAGTTACACTCGTAGGCCAGTCTCTGACAAAGTTTGCCGCCGGCCCTCATGATGCGCCCGCATTCAATTTCGCAAATGGGGCACGCACCTGTATCGGTTCGGCCTTCTGCGATCGTTTCATGGGAATCGTCCCCAATTGTCGTGCTTGGTGAGCACATCGTAAACAGAAACGGCCTTCATTCTAGACTCATCATCGAGGTATTTCTTCTCATTTTTCATTGTATACACCCTCTATTTGTTACTGAAAAGTTCGTTCTGTCCCCGTCCGTATCGTACCATATAAGGCGTTCAAGCGCATTTTGCGGACTCGCCCTTCCAGTTCCGTTGTCCTTTCACTACATTTTCTAACTGGTCGGCGAATACTCGCCGCAAATCCGCCAGCCGTGAGACAGCGACCAATGGCTTTGGCGATCCATCAACTCGCGGAATTCAAGATAGAGTGAACGTCATCCTATTCGGTGCCACCGGAATGGTCGGGGCTGGGGTCCTGATGGAGTGTCTGGACGATCCCAGAGTAGAATCGGTGCTTGCCGTGGGGCGGAGGCTATGCGCTGTCGCGCATCCGAAGCTGCGCGAGCTCATCCGATCAGATCTCTTCGACTACGGGGATGCCACCAACCACTTTCTGAACCTCGACGCGTGTTTCTTCTGTATCGGGGTCACCGCCGTGGGCATGAGCGAGGCGGCCTACCACCGGGTGACCTACGATCTAACAGTCGCTGTCGCAGAGTCGCTCCTCGACTTGAATCCTGCACTTACGTTCTGCTACGTCTCAGGAGAAGGGACCGACAGCACAGAACGCGGGCGCCTTATGTGGGCCCGGGTCAAGGGCAAGACGGAGAATCAGCTCCTACGGATGGCGCTTAACGCCTACATGTTTCGGCCGGGGTTCATTCAGCCGCTGCGAGGTGTGCGCTCCAGTACGCGTCTGTACCAGGTAATCTACACCGTGCTCAGGCCATTCTACCCGCTGCTGAAACGGCTGCTGCCGAAGCACGTGACGACCACTGTCAATATTGGTCGGGCCATGATCAGAGTGGCGGCGCAGGGATACACGCAGTTCGTACTCGAGAACCCTCACATCAATTCTCTGGCGGTCGCCGTCTAACATGCTTATGGCCACCAAAGTCAAGAGGGTGTTGCGGGCTCGCCCTAGCGCGTGAGACTTAGAATCGGGACTCTTTCTGAAAACCCGGCATAGCACATTTATGAAATAGAGCGGCGACTATACTCCGGAACAAGTCGGAGCGTATGACTACGGGACCATGTTACCACCGGAAGAATATTGAGGTTGGTTCTTGGATCATCAAGCCCTGGGCGTATCACACGCTCGGGGTTTTCCAATTCCACTCTCTCGCTCCAAATCTCTGCAGGGTTGGGTAACTACCAATCTTTCTTATGAGACACGATTTTCTTGACAGTAAAACCGGCCTTGCCGAGGGGAAACCCGTCCTTTGAATCAACGCGCCACTTTCGCGGGTTTCTTTTTGGTCGTCTTCTTTGCGCTCTTGCCGACATCGATGCCGTTCCGATACGATTCAAGGACTTTCTCCCCGACGAATCGGATGGTTGCATCGTCGTCCCCTTCAGCCAGTAGCTTCTTGAGCTCCTTTTCGATGTCACGCAGATAGCCCTTTCCGTCCTTCGTGGTTTTGTTCTCTCCGTTCGCCAAAGGCGACTTCAGATCAAACCACTCATGAAGCAGGAATGCCGCTTCGTGAATGTCCGTGTCTTCCATCTTCGCTACGAAGTCGAGGACATCGCTCCGGTCCAGCCTTGGGGGGAGTCTCGCATTTACAAAAAGTCCCGTCTCCTAGCGGCTCCTGACTTTACTCTCGAGCGACTCCAGAAAGCAAGCGTTCATCGTCGCTCTCGAGCCAATTCATGCCACTTCGTGGCCTGGGACTTCTTGTATCTGCGGAGAGGGTGGGATTCGAACCCACGGTACCGTTTAACACGGTACACTCGCTTTCCAGGCGAGCCCCTTCAGCCGCTCGGGCACCTCTCCGGTTTGAGCATCTCCAATCTGGTGCTTCTGCGCTCTTTCCGAATTTGCTCAGTCGCAGCCAGGAATACGCATCTATCGCGAAGGTTTCTGGTAGAAAAACGGCCACTCCTTCGCCGTTAAACTTCCATGATCTCGACTTCCTTGTTTTTGAGCATCGCGTCGACTTTGCCTGTGTAGTCGTCGGTCAGCTTCTGTAGCGTCTCGTCAGCTTCAAATCCCATGTCTTCCGGAAGGTTTTCTTCCTTTTGGGATTTGTGGAGATCTTCTTTGGAGTGGCGCCGGATATTTCGGAGGGCCACTTTGATATCCTCACCGCGAGTTTTGGCATTCTTAACCAGGTCGACACGCCTCTCCTCTGAAAGTGGGGGAACCGGGACTCGGATCATCGCCCCGTCATTCGAAGGATTAAGGCCGAGATTGGCCCTTTGTATAGCCTTCTCAATTTCCGACAGTGTCGTTTTGTCCCAGGGTTGAATCACAAGGAGATCGGGCTGCGGAGCGTTTACACTGGCCATCTGATTCAGGGGCGTCTGCGAACCGTAGTAGTCGACCCTGACATTTTCGAGCATCGACGGTGTAGCGCGTCCCGCACGAATGGATTTGAGTTCCAGGACGAAATGCTCAAGGCTCTTGTCCATATGCTCTTGGGCATCATCGAGGATCAGTTTCAGTGATTCATGTACCATGGCGCTCTATCTAATTCCGAGTGAATACCTGGCTCTAGCTCTCCTCGTTCCAGTGGATATACGTGCCCACTTGTTCTCCCAGGACAAGTCTTTTGAGGCTACCCTTCTGGTTCATGTCGAATACAATGATATCCATGTGTGAGTCGTGGCAGAGTGTGAAGGCTGTCATATCCATCACGCGCAAGTCCATGCGAATGACTTCATCTCCGTGTATGGTCTCGAAGTGTTCGGCTTCGGGATCCTGCTCAGGATCAGAACTGAATACGCCGTCTACGCGGGTTCCTTTAAGAAGCACATCCGCATCAATTTCGAGTGCACGGAGCGCAGCCGCTGTATCTGTTGTGAAATAGGGATTTCCCGTTCCGGCACCGAAAATGACAACTCGTCCTTTCTCCAGATGACGTTTCGCGCGACGGCGAATAAACGGCTCGGCGATCTCATCCATATTTAACGCGGACTGGAGCCTCGTATAAATACCGACGTGCTCGAGGGCATCCTGGAGGGCCATCGAATTGATCATTGTGGCAAGCATACCCATGTAGTCAGCATGGGCCCGCGTCATGCCCGTTGTTTTGTTGTTCACTCCTCTGAAGATGTTGCCGCCGCCGATAACCAGGGCAACCTCGACGCCCACGTCCACGATTTCCTTAATCTCATTGGCATACCGCGATAGGACGTCCTGATCGATACCGAACTCTTTTGAGCCCAACAAGGCTTCTCCGCTGAGCTTCAACAGTACGCGTTTAAAGCGAAGCGATTCCTTTTCTTGATGTGTTGTTTCCGATCCGGACATTCACGGCATCCAAAATATCGAATTAAGCTACAGCCTCTAAGGCTGTTATTCAAACCGGTTTCGCGGCTCAAGTAAAAGAAAAGGGCGATTCCGTGTATGACAGAACCGCCCTTCTCGTACCAGGATTTATATCCTCTTATTCGCCAAGCGCGAATCGAACGAACGAGCTAACCTCAGCTGATGCTCCTTCCAGCATTTGCGTGACCGTCTGGGATGAGTCTTTCACAAACGGTTGTTCCAGCAGAACATGGTCTTTATAGTAACGCTCGAGTTTTCCCGCAGCGATCTTTTCGATGATCCTCTCGGGTTTGCCATCCATCACGGCAGCCTCGCGAGCGATCTCCATTTCTTTCTCTTTTACATCGCCGGGCACGTCGTCCCGTCTGGTAGCCACCGGATTGAGAGCCGCTACCTGCATGGCTACGTCGCGACCGGTCGCGAGTAGGTCCCCGACGCCGTTAATATCAACCAGTACACCGAGGCGCGACCCCGGATGAATGTACGAGACGACCGATCCCTCCTCACTTGACAAGGTCACGAGCTTGCGGACCTCAATTTTCTCACCAATTTTCCCCGTGAGCTGAACGAGTGCATCCTTGACCGTACCGGCGCCATTGTACGTGGACGTAAGAAAGGCGTCGCGATCCGCAGGCCGATCTTCCAATACCTTGTCTGCTAATCCTTTTGCGAACGTCTGAAACTCGTCGTTACGTGCAACAAAATCTGTCTCGCAGTTTACCTCAACCAAAACGGCTGTCTTTCCGTCTTCGGTGGAGGACGTAACGATGAGTCCTTCGTTGGCCTCTCGGTCAGCTCGTTTGGCAGCGATTTTTTGTCCTGTCTTCCTGAGCAAATCGATGGCTTGATCAACATCACCGTCCGTTTCGACGAGTGCTTTTTTGCAGTCCATCATTCCGACACCCGTGATGTCGCGCAATTTCTTTACTTCTTTCGCAGAGATTGACATCTGACTACTGGATTAACTTTTTCAAATTCAAGAAAGCGAGAATGGTGGTCGCTTAGTCCGTCCGTTTGTTACGGAGGCGCTACTGCACTTTTTCCGCTTCGGTTTTCTGGGCTACCTCTGATTTACCGTCCTCGACACGGGCCTCAGCTGCTACTTTGTCCGTTTCGTCGCCTGAATCCGCTGCCTCAGGAGCAGCGGTCTCGGCTTTACCGTTTGCCGTATCCGCTTCATCGCCCGCCTTGGCGTCAGAATCCGGGGTCTCCTCACCTTTCTTATCGGCTGCAGCTTGGTCTTCCTCGGCTTTCGCCGCCTTTTTTGCTGCCCGGGCTTTCGCATTCTCCTGCTCTAGACGCTCCTTCTCAGCTTTTGCTTCCGCCTCCTGGATCTCTCGCTCCTTTTGACCCTCGGCCACAGCACTCGCAATGACACCCGTGATCAAATCAACCGACTTCAGCGCGTCGTCATTTGCGGGAATTGGATAGTCAACGAGGTCGGGATCACAATTCGTATCCACGATCGCGATAATGGGTATACCCAGCTTTTTCGCCTCTCGCACGGCGATGTGTTCACGCCGGATATCGACTACGAAAATGGCCCCAGGAATGCGAGCCATGTCCTGGATACCGGTGAGAACTTTTTCGAGTTTCTCTCGCTCGCGAGCCTTCATCAGCCGTTCTTTCTTCTTCAGCTGTTCCAGGGTTCCGTCCTCCTCCATCTTGACCAGCTCTTCCATTCGGCGAATACTTTTTCGAATGGTCGCAAAATTGGTCAGCGTGCCACCCAGCCATCGCTCAACCACGTACGGAGACCCGCATTCTTTGGCGTGTTTCCGGATGATATCCTGGGCCTGCTTCTTGGTCCCGGTAAAGAGAACGCGTTTCCCTCGTCGAGCGAAGCGGGCGATTGCGTCACCAGCCTCATCCAGATACTTCTGGGTCAGATTGAGGTTGATGATGTGGATACCGTTGCGCTTCATGAAGATGAACGGTTTCATCTTCGGGTTCCAACGACTGGTCAGGTGGCCGAAATGCGAGCCTGCCTTGAGAAGTTCTTCGATCGACGCCCGATTCTTGGGCATCGCCTCTTTTACATCATTCATCTGTGTTGGGTTTGTCCTCTACACCCTTCAACCGAGCAGCTGAATCCGTAAGGATCACCCTTCCGCCCGTCCAGGTGTATGTGTGTTCAGTATGCCCTCGCATTTTGGCAAGGGCATGAAATATATTCTAGCGTTTCGAGAATTGGAATCGCTTACGAGCCTTGGGTTGCCCCGGCTTTTTACGCTCCACCATGCGAGGGTCTCTCGTTAGAAATCCTGCATCTCGAAGCGGCTTTCGCAGTTCTTCGTCGTAAAGCACGAGCGCGCGCGCGACTCCCAATCGTATGGCTTCGGCTTGACCCGTCAGCCCGCCACCCTTGGCATTCACAATAAAATCAAACGAACCTGCCTTTTCCGTCACGTCCAGTGGCGCAAGAATGCTCTTTCGACGCCAGTCTAGTGGGAAATACGTTTCAAATTCTTTCTTATTCACAACGACCTTGCCTTTCCCAGGTCGCATATAAACTCGAGCTACCGCGTTTTTCCGTCTTCCTACCGCACAATATTGATCTGGAACTGCCATATCGCTATTCGTTTGCTCGGGGATAAGCGATCCGCTTAGATCGACATCTCCGTTGGTTTTTGAGCCTCATGCGGGTGGTCGGGACCTGCATAGACGTTTAATTTCTTGATCATACTTCGGCCCAATGGACCTTTCGGGAGCATGCCTTTGACCGCATTCTCAACGAGAAAGGTTGGCCTTTTTGCTCGCATGTCTTTGGCAATCGTAATGGTTACTCCACCCGGATATCCACTGTGCCGAAAATATTCTTTCTTCGTCTCTTTCTGGCCCGTGAACCGGACTTTTTCCGCATTGATGACAATGACATAGTCGCCCGTGTCAATGTGGGGCGTGAAAGAAGGCTTGTGTTTACCGCGAAGGATCGAAGCAATTTTCGAAGCAAGGCGACCGACGACGACATTCTCGCCGTCGACGATATGCCAAACCCGCTCAACCTTGGCCGGTTTGGCACTGACTGTCTTAAAACTGTTAACGTCCATGAGGACTCGAGTGTACTGGAACAAGTAAACGGCGGGTTCTATTCGAATCAACAGGCTACCCGCACAAAACCAAAGTCACGCAAATTACACATAATGCGTATTGCGATCAATTCATTGGCGCCATCGAAATCCCGAAATGAGTGAGTTCTCGTCGATTCTTCATTCTTGCAAAAGCGGCACGTCAGCAAAGAGGGTCGGCACATGCGTACCGACCCCGTTTGAATCGAATCTGAGCTGTTAGTTAAAAAAACGACATCCGGCAGGTGAAAGGATGCAGGCTCTACTCACGATCGTCTTGCACGCGTACGAAGCGCATCAGTGAAACTGCGCCGTTTCGGTAGATTCTGCCATCGCATTGGTACTCGCTCTGCCAGCCGTCAGGACGGATCGAACCACGTCAAAATAGCCGGTCCCTACCTCTCGTTGGTGCCGAGAGGCTGAATAACCGTGTTCCTCACTTGCGAATTCGGCTTCCTGAAGACGAGAGTATGCGGCCATACCCCGATCACGATAATCTCTTGCGAGATCAAACATGCTATGGTTCAACGAGTGAAAACCGGCGAGCGTCACGAACTGGAATTTGTATCCCATCGCACCCAATTCGAGCTGAAATCGGGCGATCGTACGATCACTCAGGTGCTCCTTCCAGTTAAAGGATGGGGAACAGTTGTACGCCAACAGCTGATTGGGAAACTCCTTGAGAATGGCTTCAGCGAACTGCTTCGCCTCCCCGAGATCCGGATGCGATGTCTCGCACCAGACCAGGTCTGAATACGGGGCGTAGGCAAGTCCTCGGGCGATCGCCGCATTCAGACCGTTGCGGACGCGGTAAAATCCTTCAGGTGTCCGTTCGTCTCTGTCGATGAACGGATGATCCCGCTCGTCAACATCGCTGGTAATCAGTGTGGCGCTGTCGGCATCCGTTCGCGCGATGAGAAGCGTAGGCACTCCCATAACGTCGGCCGCTAGACGCGCGGCAGACAGCGTATCGATGAACTGCCTGGTTGGTACGAGGACTTTGCCTCCTAGGTGACCGCACTTTTTCTCCGAAGCGAGCTGATCTTCGAAATGGACTCCTGCGGCGCCGGCCTCGATCATGGCGCGCATCAATTCGTATGCGTTCAGCGTGCCACCGAATCCGGCTTCTGCGTCCGCGATGATGGGTACCAGCCAGTTTCTGGTTACACTCCCTTCGGCATGTTCGATCTGATCCACCCGGAGAAGTGTCTGATTGATCTTTCGTACGACATCCGGAACACTGTTGGCCGGGTAGAGGCTCTGATCGGGATACATACTCCCGGCAAGATTAGCATCAGCCGCAACCTGCCAACCGCTAAGATAAATCGCTTTAAGCCCTGCCCTGACCTGTTGCATGGCCTGATTCCCCGTGAGCGCCCCCAGCGCATTCACATAGTTCTCTTCATGAAGAAGATCCCAGAGCAGTCGCGCACTCCGATCGGCAAGCGTATAGGAAATCGGAAAAGAATTTCTGAGCTTTAGAACGGACGCAGGATCGTAATTCCGCCGAACATTTTTCCACCGTGCGGAGGTCTGCCAGAGCTGTTTTAGCATCGCGGCTTCGTGTCCGTTAGGGGATTTGTAGCCGTTCATCGATGAGTGTTCCATAGCGATTCCTCCGGTGGGGTTATGGGGCAAAACGGGGCGTAACCCTGGGTCAGGGTTGTGCGATGAGATTTCGTCTTCGAGACGTGGCATTCAGTTGAGCCTCGTCAGATCGCGACGTTAGAAACGAGCGAAAATCTTTTTCCAGATAAAGAGCCGTTGCGTCAGCGCAGGCGTCGCGGAATGGATTCAATAGGGCTTCTTTTTCCTGTTCACTCAATGACGACCGTCCGTTGACGAGTTCTGATTCAATGCGTGCAAGTTCTTCCGCGAATATTCTCTTGACCAGCTCCCTCGTAACCAGCTCACCGGAATCTAGCGTCACCCCATGGCGCAGCCACTGCCATGTCTGAGCTCGGGATATTTCCAGTGTAGCGAGATCTTCCATGAGATTATCCCAGGCCACGCAGCCGATATCCTGGTTCCATCCATTCAGGTAGGCAATGCCCACGCGTACGTTCTTGCGGAGGCCGTCCATCGTGAGAGGGCCCGACGCGACCGGTAAGAGGTCCGGTTTGTCCTCCATATCCGGGATAACATCAAGCTGATTTCGTTTCGAGAATGGTTTTCGTGCGGGACCGATGAAATATGGATGCGAAACCCAGCACCCGTCGTGTCCGATAGACGACTCGAATTCCTTGTCGGCGACGACTCGTGCTGTTTGCTGCTCTCTCTGTTCTTTAGAGCTACCCGGTGTGAATGCGGCCATGCCGCCCATGGCAAAAGCGCCGTGGCGATGGCACACGCGGATGAGCTGGAGTGCATACTTCTTCATCCACGGACGTTCCATGCTAATGCTTCCACGATCGGCCATGACGCGATCCGGATGCTCTTTCAGAACCTTGATATCACTGAAAATCTTGTCCCACCGACCACCGTTGAGACCGGTCGCGTGTTTTCGCGTTTCGTAGAGAATCTCTTCCATCTGGAAGGCGGCTGGAAGCGTTTCTATGAGAAGTGTCAGGCGGAGGGTTCCCTCCGGAAGGCGGAGTTCTTCCTCGGTTAGCGAGAAGAGGTTGTTCCACCACCGCGCCTCCAGATAGTGTTCAACCTTGGGGATATAATACTTGGGTGTGCGGCCCCGGTCGATGAGGGCGCGTGCGCTGTGGTAGGCGCACAGTATGAAGTCGAGGAGTGCGGCGGAAACGACTTCACCATCCACCCGAATATTCACTTCGTTGAGGTGCAAGCCGCGCATCCGAACCATCAATAGAGGCATGTCTACCGGGTCGAGCGCATAGAATTTTTCACTGCTTTCGGTCGTGGCAGGTTTCGTATACGTGAGTGTACCCCGTGCGGCGTCTCGAATGTTGGCAATGCCGGAGGCTACATTGTTCCAGGAGGGTTTCATTGAATCCTCGAGGTCTAGCATCGCCGCATCGGCCCGCTGTCCGTCCGCGTTTCGACTGAGCATATTGATGACCATCTTGGCGTCGTTTGCCGGACCGGTTATTTCTACGCGTCGGTCTAGAAGGTCATCGAGTAATTCTGCGATTTTCCACTCGTCGTGCGCCTCGGGATGCTCTTTCTCTTCCAGGTAGTCGGGAAGAAGTCCACGGTCGAATTTCTTCTGGCGTAACTCGCGCGCTTCGAGAAGATTTGCTCGAAATGGATGAAGTTCGCGATGTAGCCTTACGATCAGCTCGCAAACCTCCGAATCGAATAGGGGGGCCGAGACGGCCGTAAGGGCGGCATTATTGATCTCAAGGCCACGGCCTAGTTTCACCCATGTAGCAGCCGTATCACCGAGCAGACTCGGTATCAGCTCTTCTTCAATAGGACAGCCATCCGTCAGCAGGTCCGTCGAAACAGCTGGTTTTTCGGAATGGTCGTCCTTCGGAGACTCAGAACGCCGGTTCTGCGGAGTAATTGCGGGTAGCACCGCACGGACAAGTGGGTCCATAGCTTCATCGTGATATCGTTCAGCCGCCGAAACAGTTGAGCGAGTGAGGGAAAGCAGTTCGTCCCAGGTAAAAATTAATACGTGTTTTTCCTGCTGATTAGTGAGGAATGAACCGGGTCCAGGAGTCCTGCATGGATTTTCGGTCTCGGAGATAAGTCGCTCACTCAGTATGCCGGAATGCGTTGGTCGGATTAGAGTCGATCACTTCCCGAGCCTTTCTAGCACCCCGATGTGATGGGATCTTCTCCCGTTGTCCAAGTGATCTGGCGCCCCGGCTTGAGCTCAACACGTAGGTCGGCTGAAGGGGTACGATTTCGGACATGCGCAGTAGGACAACGGTTTCTATAGAGGCAGCTACCTCATTTCTGGCCTACCGCGCTCGCGCTGTTGAAACGACGCCCCGGTCGATCTTGATACACGTGTCGGGCATCGAGACAGACTATGGCGTTCGGTTTTGAGCCTTACCGTTTCTATAGGTGAAAGGACATCCGGCCGGTGAACGGATGCAGGCGCTACCCACTCTCGCCACGCACCCTGCCCATGTCACTGAAGATCGAATTACAATCGCTTGATGCTCTTGCATCACAGCTACCCTTTCATCTAGACGACACCACCGAAGTAAACGAGGTGTATTGTTCCTATCGCGAACGACCGCATCCTTCAACGAGTTACCTGATTGAGTTGTGGACGTATTGCTACATACGACGCTACTATCTGGTAAAATTCATTAGTGAGTCTGGATTTCGTTCGGCTGAACTTGACCAGGTCGTTGAACGGACCTATCAGAAGATCGAGCGCAGCAGACAGCAATTGGAACGAAATGATCGCTACGCACAGTGGGTGAGCGTGGTCTGCAAGAACACCTACCTCAATTTCGTGACCCGCCGCAAATATGTGACGACTCTGGATTGCGATTCGGACGAGATCGTCGATCAGCTCGAGATAGGAATTTCAGAGGATTCCGGGGCTCTTTTTCTAGCCCTATCGAGAGCGATTGAAAAACTACCGGTGTTTTTGCGAAGTGTCGCCCGGCTACGCTTTGTCGAGGACCTGTCGTACGAGGAAATCAGTCGACTTACAGGAAAGTCGATCCCGACCGTTCGGTCCTATGTACATAAAACAGGTCGCCGTTTTCGGTCAGATTCAGGTCTGGTGGCATTCAGAGACTGGTATGAGTAGCGATAACCAACATTTATTTATCAATCAGCGGTTACGCTCTCGACGATTCCGTGTCTATTGAGGTGGAACAGCGACTGATGTACCATAGACAGACAGCAGAGAATGGACGAGCAATCCAACATAGAAGAGTGGATACTTGACTACTGTGCTTATGATGAACTCGAAAAGCAGCAGGTCGAGAAGTTTGTTGAAGAGCACGAGCAATGGGAGCCTGTATTTCAGTCGGCCAGAAGCTGGGATGCCCTCCTTGCGTCTGCACGCAATCTGGTGGATCCGGATTATGACGAGGCCCATCTTCCGTATGCCGTTGTTGCCGGGCTAGGCTTTTGGCCTAGGCGGGCGCGTACGCTCCAGCAGGCCGTCGAACGTGTTCATCGTCGAGTCGAGAAAAATGAATCGTTGTTTGAATTGAGAACGCGGCTTAAACAGAGGAAAAACACGCTGGAGTCAGAATCTTTCGTGGTGGAGCACTTTGAAAAAGTAACCGGTCATCAAATTCGAGCGATTGGGCGCCGAGAGTGGGACCGTCGGGGCGTGAGTAATCAAGTATTGAGTGGGGGAGTGGCGTCAACCGGGCTCGTATTTGCGAGAAAACTGGTTCGAGGATTCACTTTGCTTGCGGGAGTTTACGTGGTTCTATTTGCTGCAAGTACGCTGCGCGAATCGCCACTGGAGAGAATGGCTCATCTGACGACAGAAGACTTTACGTGGACCCAGCTGGGTGTGTCTACAAGAGGAGCCGACCCCGCATGGGAGAGGATTATGCTGAATCGCTACGAAGAAGCACTTCAACTCGCCCAGTCGTCTTCCCTATCATTCATCGGGCTCTTCCCGACATACAGGATGGACAAACTACGCCGAGCTCGGACACTTCTTCAGAGAACGATCGGAAATCAGGCAAAACGTGAACTTGTTCCTTCAGCAGCCTATCTGACCCTGGCCAAATTACACTTTCTACTTGGGGACCGTCTCAGAAGTATCGATGCGCTACGAGAGGCGCTCCGCTTGAACAGCTACAGCTCGGATAGATACGATATGGATCTTGCTGAGCAGTTCAACGAGATGTTCTGAACGGATATTTCTCGGCGGAGCCGTTGCATTTCGGCCGTTTCCTGCCAAAAGAATGCCTAGGCGTACGTGTTCAACATGACCGGCATGATGAGCATCATAATGTTCTCGTCATCCTTTTGCACGACGGGAGTAACGACTCCGGCGCGATTTGGAGTCGAAAACTCAAAAAGGACTTCCTCGCCGTCGATGTTGTTAAGCACCTCGGTGAGATAGATGCCATTAAATCCGATCACGAGATCCTCACCGTCAAAGTCGCAAGTAACGGTTTCGCTAGCAGAACTTGCACGCTCAATGTCCTCCGCCGAGACCGTTACCGTTGATGATTCAATCGACAATCGGACCTGGTTGGTCATGCTGGACGAATACAGCGCGACACGTTTGACGGCTGAGAGCAGGTCCTGCCGATTGATGGTCATTCTCTTGTCATTCTCGACTGGGATCACTGCTTGATAATTCGGGTACGGCTCATCGATAAGGCGGGCCAGCACGCGCGCTTCCTCAAACTCAAATCCGGCATATCCGCTATCGACGGTTAGCGTACACGGGCCATCCGTGGCAACTCTCGTTGCGAGGGCCATCGCTTTTTCCGGGACGATAAAGTCGATCTCTTCGGAGGCTCCGAAATTCTCCATGGAGAGTTTTACCAAACGATGGCCGTCGGTCGAAACAGCGCGAGCCGTGTCCGGTCCCAACTGAAAATAAATTCCCATCATGGCGGGACGAAGAGCGTCACGACTCACTGCAAACCCTGTTTTCTGTACTGCGCGTTTCAGCAATGCGCCGTTGGTCTTGATGCTTGTACTGTCTGAGAGTTCCGGAAGGGCCGGATAGTCCGCTCCGTCGTGCCCGACCATTTTATAGTGCCCCTGATCCGTACGCAGCGATACGTTGAAATCCGTATCCGCATTAAAATTTATCGGGAGATCAGGGAGCGCCTTCAACGTATCGATCAGACGTTTTGCAGGAACGGCGACGCGAGACGGACCATCAGCTTCAACTGGCATCGAGAGGCGCTGAACAATCGAGATCTCTAAATCCGTTGCACTGAGCTGCAATTTTCCCGTATCCGTTTCAAAAAGAATGCACTCAAGGATAGGGAGCGTACTTTTCGCCGGGACGGCTCCGCTGACCGTTTGAAGAGCTTTCAAAAGTTCTACGCTCGAGGCAGCAAATTTCATAATGCAATGTCAAATTTGGGGTATGATACGAAGTTAATCGATGGACCTAGGCAAGTCTACACCTGCTCGAGCAACCGGATTCAAATTACCGGCTTCTTAGTTCGATTTTGTGTCGAATCTCCTCGATCAGTTCCCTGAATTTGGGTTCCGTATCGATCTGATTCTCGACACTCTGATTGGCATGAATCACTGTGGAGTGATCGCGGCCTCCAAAATGGAGTCCGATCGTCTTGAGCGAGTGTTGAGTAAACTGTTTGCAAAAATACATGGCAATCTGACGGGCCTGTACGATTTCGCGCTTTCTGGTCTTGGCGCGAACCAGGTCTTCCTCAATCGAAAAATACTCGCACACGAGTCGCTGAATTTCCTCGATCGTCAGCGTTACGCGTGTGTCCTTGATCAGGTCTCGCAGCACTTCCTTGGCCAAAGGAAGATCGACCTCTCGCTTGTGGAGGGTTCCGTAGGCCAGGAGTCGGATAAGAGCCCCTTCAAGTTCTCGAATGTTTGACTTGATGTTGTGGGCAACGAATTCGAGAATTTCGTGATCAATCCGGATGCCATCCTCAACAGCCTTTCGCTGCAGAATGGCTATGCGAGTTTCCAGATCAGGAATCTGTAAATCAGCGGAAAGACCCCATTGAAATCGCGAGAGAAGTCTCTCCTCAATTCCTTGAATGTCTCGTGGTGGACGATCCGCTGAAAGCACGATCTGCTTTCCACTTTGATGCAGCGCATTAAAAATGTGAAAGAACTCTTCTTGCGTCTTCTCTTTTCCTCCGAAAAACTGAACGTCGTCGATGATCAGTAAATCGATCTGTCTATAAAACAAAGAGAAATCACTCACGCGATTATGCTGGATGGCTTGAACAAAATCCGTCGTGAATCGCTCGCTGGACACGTACAGAACCGTATCGTTCAACTTGTTAGCACCCACATAATTTCCGATGGCCTGAATCAGGTGAGTTTTTCCCAGACCAACGCCACCGTAAAGCAGAAACGGGTTGAAGCTCGTACCCCCGGGTTGTTGCGCGATGGCTAGAGATGCGCTTCGGGCCAAGCGGTTGCAGTCGCCCTCGATGAACCGATCAAAGGTGTAGCTGGGGTTAAGGCGGCTATCTACCTGGATCTTCTGAATTCCCGGGATGACAAACGGGTTACTAATTGCAGCGGTCGTACCCGAACCGTTTCCAAATGAAATGGGTTCTCCGATCGTGCTTGTCCCGGCGAAGACGTTCTGATCGCCCTGGTCCGCAAGATTAGGAATCGCGGCCGATCGAGGCGGCTGGGGTTCGTTGGCTGGTTGCCTGGCCGGCAATTGCATCGATGATCCATCAACACCTCGATCTGCATCGTCCTTCTCGATGACGATATCGTAAAAGAGTCGACCGCTGGGACCAAGTACCTTGGTGATCGTTTTTCGAATCAGTGAGAAATAATGCTCCTCCAACCATTCGAAATAAAAGCGACTCGGAAGTTGGACCGTGAGGCGCAATAGATCTCCGTCCTTTTCCAAACTGATCGCCTTCAGCGGAGCAAACCAGGTTTTGAAACTCTGTCGACTAATATTGTCTCGAATTACGTCGAGACACTCATCCCAAACGTGTTGCGGAGCTCTCTCCATGAGGGTACTAGAAGTATGCCGTGGGTCACGACAGCGCTGATTAAACTGTTTCTAAAATTAAATAAAGCCTATCCAAGCCTACATGCCGGGAGAGTTACCTCTCACTTGGTGTAACCCGGCCCTGGGTTATTCACCAGTTCTCAACAAACGCAATGCCGGACACAAATGCACGCTAATTTTCCTGAGAAAGACAAAAAAATGAATTAAACAATCTATTCACTTTGAGTAATTGTTCGTAAGGCTATGATTACAATTAACATAGGGGGGTCGTTACGAATAAATTTAACAGTGGCTCACTTATTAAGTCCGGAGCACATCAGATCATGGCTTATACTGAACCCTAATATGGCGAACCGCCAACAACTTGTCCACACGCCAGAAACATATTTTAACTGTGGTTCAAATATGAATCTCCATGTCTCCGGATCAAGGCGTACAACGGGAGAAACCGACGCGCATGTCTGAACTGAAAACAATAAGAGCCATGAGCTCGTCTCTAGACCGTTCAGAAAATCAGGGATTCGTTGTCGCCAGCGATGTCAACTGAGGATCTCTTCGATAGTAACGACTGGTCCAAATAAGTTCAAGCGATTCCGAATTGATTTCTTGCGACAAAGTGGTCTATAACGGTTCAGGTGGCGCGGCGGTGATGCGGATCGAGCCATCTTTAACATGTCGTCTTCACACGCTTTTCGGAATGGTATACGGGGTGATTGCTTTGCTAAGCAAATATGGGTTGCCGTATATTAACTGCTCTGTAAAATTGATGAGTTGTGTCGGCGCAGAGGGAGTTATGTTGCGCATTGATTTACGTTCTTTAGAAGCTGGATATCACGAGATAAGTCTTGCGCCCGGTCCAGCAGAGGTGGGGCTCGAACCGGATGCGTTCCGGATTATTCTGGTTGAGGTTGGACTCGATTACGACGGCAAAAAAGCTTTTGTCACGATCAAAGCCTCTGCGGTGGCATTATTGATCTGCGACCGAACGCTGGCACAATTTGAGCAGTCCATCAAGGGCGAGTATTCGTTGTTGTTCTCGCCGAATGAGGAGAAGAAAGCGGAAGATGAGATCCGATCGATCTCGTCAACCGATGAGGAGTTGGACATTACTGACATAGTGAGGGATACGCTTCTACTCGCCATTCCAGCGCGAAAAATTGCACCGGGAGCGGACGAGACTGAGATTCCAGTAGCTTTCGGGGCACCTGCGGATGCAGATTACGATCCGAGATGGGAGGCGCTGAAAGCATTGAAAAATGAAACCAGTGGGGATTAGAAGCGCTACCCAGAACAGAACGATTGTTCGCAAATAGGTCACGCCATGGCAAATCCAAAGCGAAAACATTCTAAAGCGCGTAGCCGCTCACGCCGAGCGAATTACTATAGTCGACTTAGCGCTCCAACCACCATGGAGTGCCCCAATTGCGGTGATACGAAGCTTCTTCACCGCGCCTGCCCGAGCTGTGGCTACTACCGCGGACGGCAGGTGATCGAGAGAAAGGAAGTGGGTTAGGCAGCCGCTGCACCACTCGGTCCACTTCGGTGGTTCCGCTAACGCTCGGCGAGTCGCTTGGAATGTGGCCTGATCTCGGTTCTAATCACGCCTCTTTGTAACTTAGGCGCCGCCAAGTCAAGGCTGGTCCATTCCACGATTTTAGGACTGCGCCTGGCTTCCTCTCATTTCACTCGAAAATTTATGCCGATCCGAGTCGCTGTTGACGCAATGGGTGGTGATCACGCGCCCGAGGTGGTGGTCAAAGGAGCCATTTCTGCCGTTGCGAAATCCAGCGACGTCGAGGTCGTATTGTTCGGGCCGCAAACCACTATCGCGCCGTTATTGGACAAATGGTCGGAAGGTGAGACACGGAAGCCCACGATAGTCGATTCACCGGATGTGATCGGCATGGCTGATCCACCAGCCGTGGCCTTGAAAACCAAAAAGGAATCATCTATTCATAAAGGCCTCATTGCCTGCAAGTCGGGTGATGCTGATGCGTTTATATCGGCCGGAAATACGGGGGCCGCTATGGCAGCCGCACTTTTTTTGTTGGGGAGACAGTCTGGTGTCAAGCGACCTACCTTGGTCGGTTATTTTCCAACCTTGCGCGGGCACTGTATTCTTCTGGACGCTGGCGCAAATGTCGATTGTAAACCCAGCCACCTGGTTCAGTTTGCGCAGATGGGGAGTATCTATGCCGCGCGCGCCATGCATCGAGAGAACCCGACGGTAGCACTGATGAACATTGGAGAAGAACCCGGGAAAGGCAATGCGCAGGCAAAAGCCGCATACAAACTTCTCTGTAAAGCCCCATACATCAACTTCGTTGGCAATATTGAGGGTCGAGATATGCTCACCCATGCAGCGGATGTTGTCGTTGCAGATGGGTACGTTGGGAATGTCCTGCTCAAATTTGGTGAGAGCGTTGCCAGTGTAATTCCGAAGATGGTTGGGGCAGAAATGATGAGCCTGAAAATGTCCCAGGAGGAACAAGCCATTGTGATTAGGGCACTCCGAGGAGTAAGGTCACGATTCGACTACCAGGAGTATGGTGGGGCCCCGCTCCTGGGTGTGGACGGAACGGTGATTATCGGTCACGGCGGGTCGAACGAACAGGCCGTAGAGAACATGATATTTAATGCAGTAGAAATGGTCAGAGAAGATGTCTCGGGCTCAATCTCTGCAGCTCTCTCGGGATAATTCACCCACAATCTCACGCTCACGTCAACCATGATAAATGCCGCCATTACGGCCGTAGGTCATTACTTGCCTGAAGGTCGCCTGACAAATGCCGACCTGGAAAAAATGGTTGATACAAGCGACGAGTGGATCCGTACGCGTACGGGAATTGAGGAACGACGGATTCTAAAGGACCCCGACAAGGCTACGTCTTACATGGCAATCGAAGCCTCAAAAATGATTCTGGAGCGAAGAAACATCGACCCGGATGAAATTGATACGATTATCGTCGGCACTGTAACGCCGGACATGCTCTTTCCATCCACGGCATGTCTTGTGCAGTTCGGGCTCGGAGCGTCGAATGCATGGGGCTTCGACGTGTCGGCGGCTTGCAGCGGCTTCTTGTTCGCGCTTTCGTCCGGAGTAAGCTTTATTGAGAGCGGGCACAGTAAAAAGGTGCTGGTCATCGGAGCCGATAAGATGAGTTCAATTGTTGACTATACAGACAGGACGAGTTGCATCATCTTTGGCGATGGTGCGGGCGCCGTGCTGCTCGAGCCAACGGAGGACGGACATGGGGTCCTGGATTCAGTCGAATACACGGACGGATCGAATTGGCGAATCTTGTGCATGCATGGAGGAGGGAGCCTCCATCCGGCTACGCGTGAGACCGTCGACCAAAGGATGCACTTCCTCACTCAGGATGGACAGCACGTTTTTCGCTATGCGGTTCAGGGTATGGCCGACGTCTCGCGAGAGATTATGAAACGAAACAACCTGACCGGCGATGACATTCGTTATCTCGTACCGCATCAGGCGAACCAGCGAATTATCGATGCCACAGCACGAAGAATCGGTATTACGATGGAGAAAGTGATGATCAACATCAGGAATTACGGCAACACGACTGCGGCCACCATACCGCTTTGCCTGGCTGACTGGGAGTCGGAGCTAAGGAGGGGCGATAATCTGATACTGGCAGCGTTTGGCGGCGGGTTTACGTGGGGGTCATCCTACGTGAAATGGGCCTATGACGGATCGCCGGATTCCGAATCGTAATTTTCATCTGAACGAATAATAATATTTTTCGACGTGACCAAAACAGCCTTCATCTTTCCGGGTCAAGGATCTCAATTTATAGGGATGGGTCTCGAACTATACGATGCATTCCCGGAGGCCCGAGAGGTGTTTGATCGGGCGGACGCATTACTCGGCTTCTCGCTGACAGAAATCATGTTTGGTTCGGGCGGAGAGATATACGAAGAGATTGAGACTCTCAAGAAGACCGAATTCACGCAGCCGGCCCTGTTTACGCACTCTGCGGCCGCTATGCGCGTACTTGAATCGTCGGACGATCGGCCGGATATGACGGCTGGACACAGTCTTGGAGAGTACAGTGCGCTGGTCGCAGCCGGAGCCATCGACTTTGAAGAGGGTCTCAGGATTGTGCGGCAACGAGGCCTTCTGATGGGTAAAGCCGGGAGCCGGCGCGCTGGAACGATGGCAGCCGTTCTGGGACTGGATGATTCGGTCGTCGACCACGTATGCAACCGAGCCACATCGTCAGACCAAGTGGTTGTCGTAGCAAACTATAATTCAGTCGGTCAAGTTGTGATATCCGGCGATGTTGAGGCGGTCGAGCGAGCGACCATACTGGCCAAAGAGGCCGGAGCACGAAAGGCGGTCATTCTTCCCGTGAGTGGCGCGTTTCACTCTCCACTCATGGAACATGCGCGGGAAGGGCTCGAAGAAGTACTTATGGGACTCGAAATACAGCCACCCACTTGTCCCGTCTATTTAAACGTAACGGCGCAGCCGGCTACGGAAGCGGAGGAGATTCGCACCCGTCTGATCGAACAACTCACTGCCCCGGTCCGATGGTCGCATACGCTCACAGCCATGGAAGAGGCCGGAGCAGGTCGTTTTCTTGAAGTGGGTACGGGCAGGGTTTTGACTGGATTGGTCCGACGAACTCTTGGCAGGGAGACCGAAACAGCACACGCAGGTACGAGCGCCGATATGCAGAAAATACTCGAAGCAGCATCAATATCTGAAAGCTAAATGGATCTGTCGCTAGAAGGGAAAAATGTTTTAATAACGGGCGGCTCGCGCGGTATCGGAAAATCGATTGTAAAAGCTTTTGCTGCCGAAGGTGCACGCGTAGCGTTCACGTATCGCTCGTCCACCGAGCTGGCGACTGCACTCACTGAATCGATTAAGAAGCAAGGGGCAGAGGCTATGTGTATCCAGGGCGACGCAGCCGACGCCGAGGTAGCGGAGGCGTCCGTCAGCCAAGTACTCTCCGAATGGGAAACATTAGACATTCTGGTCAACAATGCCGGTATTACCCGAGACAATCTGATGCTGAGATCGACTGAGGAAGACTGGAACGCCGTTCTGGATACCAATCTGAAGTCGGTCTATAACTACTGCAAGGCGGTATACAGACCCATGATGAAGCAACGGGCTGGCCGAATCATCAGTATGTCGTCCGTAGTGGGCGTGATGGGCAATCCGGGTCAGACCAACTATGCGGCATCAAAGGCGGGGATCATCGGATTGTCTAAAAGCCTGGCAAAAGAACTCGGTCGGCGAGGAATCACCGTCAATGTGGTGGCACCTGGTTTCGTAAGTACGGAGATGACGAAGGCTATTTCGAAAGAAGCTCAGGAAGCGATGTTAGCTGCCGTTCCACTTGGCAAGGCGGCGACGCCAGATGATGTTGCGAACGCGGTTTTATTCCTGGCTTCAGACCGTGCGGCGTACATTACCGGTCATGTTCTGCATATAGACGGAGGACTTTCCATGTAGTGGCGAAGGGGTTCATTTTGAGAAAGCGCTTTTCTGAACGAGCGACACTACCGGAACCCACGCACTTCTTTTTGAGAACAACGAATGTCTTCAGAGCCGACCCGTAAGCCATATACCAACCTGATTGACCTGACGTCGAAAGCGCAGGCCGAAAGAAGGACCTCTAGGGTGCAGAGCTCTTTCACCGAACCGGATCCGCCCCTGTTACCTGCTGAGCTCGGTGACTTATCGCACGAAATTCAAATGGCGATTCGAACGGCCGGCTGGACAGAACTCATGCCCGTTCAAGAGATGGCCATCCCGTACTTGCTGGATGGACAGGACCTGATCGTTCAATCGCAGACGGGGTCCGGAAAGACGGGCGCTTTTCTCCTGCCACTGTTCGAACTGATCGACTCCTCCAGTCGATCCGTACAGGCGCTCGTATTGTCGCCAACGCGAGAACTTGCCAGGCAGATTTTCGAAGAGTTTGGCCGAATCCGGGTCGATCACGACATGAAAGCAGCGTTGATTTATGGAGGCGTGCGATACGGTCCGCAGTTGAAAGCGTTACGCGACGGTGTTCAGCTTGTGGTAGGAACCCCGGGTCGCATCTTGGACCACCTTGAACAGGGCAATCTCAATCTCATGGACATCCGTATGCTCATCATTGACGAGGCAGACGAATTGCTGTCGATGGGATTTTATCCTGACATGAAGAAATTGCGGCAGTTTCTTTCGCGCGATCGCCAATCCTGTATGTTCAGTGCGACCATGCCATCTCGAGTTCGCAGTCTCGCAAACGAGTTTCTCAACCACCCGGGATTTCTTTCGCTGAGTGAGGGTAATGTGAGCGTTGAGGAAATTGAACATCGATATTTCCGCGTCGATCCGATGCAAAAAGACCGAATTCTAGTGCGACTGATCGAGCTCGAGAATCCGGAAAGCGCCATCATTTTCGCCAATACGAAAAGAGAGGTTGAGTATCTGGGCCAGTTTCTCCAGAACTACGGATATGACGCTGCCATCATCTCAGGAGACTTGACTCAGCGGGCCAGAGAAGATGTCATGGCACGGATCCGCAAGGGATCGTTAAAATTCCTGGTCGCAACGGATGTGGCAGCACGAGGCATTGACATCACGGACTTGAGCCACGTCTTTATGTATGATGTCCCCCAGCACAGAGAGTACTATGTTCATCGTTCCGGGCGAACGGCTCGGGCGGGGAAATCCGGAACTTCTCTGGTCCTCACTACCATCGAAGATTATCGAGATCTGCTTGCCATCGGGCAGCTATATGGAATAACTATGACAGAATCAGAAGTACCAGCAGAAGAAGACGTTACCAAACGCGTAACTGAAAGGCTTACGGTTGTGTTGGAATCGACGCTTCGAAACAAGACGAACCTGGAGAGAGAACGATTAAAGCGATTTCTGCCTCTCGCGGAGGAATTGGCGGACGAAGAGCCCGCTTTGCTGGCGATGATGCTGGACGATTTGTATCATGCGCAATTGCATCAGAGTCAGGACGAACAGGGTGTGCCCAAAGCTAAACGTGGCGACCCGCAACGCAGACACGACTCCCCGTCGCGAAATAAGAAGAAAAGACCGCCTCGGCGTGAGCGATAGCCGACAGGCAGCCACCTGACGCGTGGAAATCTCGGATCCGGAATTAAGTTGAGTTTTATTCTGCCGATACAGAGTGGGCGTGTTGATTCGGTTTAACGGCCGACCGAGACGTGTACATCCATCACCCTTCATTGGCGATCTCTATGCGTATTGATGAACATATACTTGCCGGCTATCTCGCTGGTGAACTATCTGAAGAAGAACGAGCTGCTGTAACTCTAGAGCTCGTCCGCGACGGCAGCCTTCGCGAATGGCTGAAATTAGCAACCGAAGCTCTGGCCGCTGCAGAAGACGAAAATTCTCAAGGCCCGAAAATGCGTCTTATCGAAACGAATGAACACGCGATGCCGAACAGGCTGAGCGGCGACCGGCATTCCGTTCCATCTTCCAGTAAGATTCGTAGAGCCATCTGACCCGGACGGAGTTCGAATCGAAAGATTCATACATTTAGAAGGGAAGGCTCCAAAAATAGACGCTGTGAATGTGAAGTCTTCCGACCCGCGAAAAGCGGCTCCCGTTTTAGACGAGAGCCGCTTATTCTTATTATTCAACTCCGATCCAAACAAACCGAGCGGGCCCGTCTAGTTCTTTGCCCGCTTGAGTCGCTAAGCACATAATATTTCCGGCCACTGATCGTTATTTGGTGCGTGAAATTTTCTCCGATCCGGAACAAAATGACTCCAAAGACCAACTATGGCCCGCCAACTGTATCATAGCGGCGGTGCAACCATCGAGCAGCCCGCGTGTGGCACGTGAACCGGAAAGAAAGTGTTAACGGACGGGTTAATTCAGACATGATAGAAGTTGATGGCTTAGTCAAGAGATACGGCTCGGAAAGAGCTGTTGATGACATTTCCTTTCAGGTCCAGACCGGGGAAGTGTTAGGATTTTTAGGTCCCAATGGTGCCGGGAAAACCACGACGATGAAGGTAATTACCTGTTATCTCCCTCCCTCGGAAGGAACCGTATGGGTGGATGGCTTGGACGTAAGGACTCATTCACTGGATGTGAAGCGTAAAATCGGGTATTTGCCAGAGAATACGCCCCTATATCAAGAAATGACGGTTTACGATTACCTGACTTTCGTGGCAGCCATGCGAGGTGTCGATTCGACGCAGCACGCGAGCCGAATAGCAGAGATGGCCGATGTGTGTGGATTGGAAACGGTTCTAGGAAAAAGAATCGAGGCCTTGTCTAAAGGATTTCGTCAGCGCGTCGGTCTGGCTCAGGCCATGATCCACGACCCGCCGATTCTCATTCTTGATGAGCCCACCACGGGACTCGATCCGAATCAGATTGTCGAAATTCGAGAGCTCATTAAGAAGATTGGAAAGGAGAAGACGGTCATTCTTTCTACCCATATTCTTTCAGAGGTTCAATTGTCCTGCGATCGAGTGCTGATCATTCACAAAGGAAAACTTGTGGCTGATGGCACACCGAAAGATCTTCAGGAAAGCTTTTCGTCGGGACAGCAGATTCGTTTCGGCGTACAGACCCCCCCTGATCCTGTTCTATCTGTCCTTTCCGGTTGGAACGGAATTCAGATCAAGGAAACGGTACGTACTGGAGATGCCGAGACGCTGTTCACGATTACAACGGAACGTAAGGATGATTTACGACCCGAACTCTTTCGCCTTGCAGTGGACGAAGGCTGGGTCTTGACCGAGCTTGGAAGAGATCAGGCCAATTTGGAAGACGTTTTCCGGCACTTAACGACTGATTGACGACACCGAGACGATCCTCGAATCGATTTCCGTATCGTTTTCTGAAGTACATATTCATCGAGCGAACAAACTATCCATATCGAATCCATGCGTGAGACGTGGACCCTTACCAAACGGGAGCTCCATTCCTATTTCGACAGCCCGGCCGCATATGTGGTCATGAGTGTTTTCTTACTCTTCACGGGCTGGTTTTTCGGCACGACACTTTTTCTTGAAAACAGTGCCTCACTGAGGTCCTTGTTTGACCTCGTGCCTTTCATTTTCCTTTTCTTTATTCCGGCAATAACGATGGGAACGTTCGCCGAAGAAAGGAGGTCCGGGACGCTCGAATTGTTATTGACGATGCCGGTAAAGGATTGGCAAGTCATCGTCGGTAAGTTACTTGCCGTTATACTGTTTTTAATGGCATCGGTCTCACTGACGGTTATCTATGCACTCACGATTGCTTCTATTGGAGACCTTGACGCCGGTGCAACGATAGGTGGATACGTGGGGCTCATTCTTCTGGGTTCGGCATGTGCTTCGGTCGGCATCTTCGCTTCGAGTCTGACGCGCAACCAGATTGTTTCTTTCATTTTGGGCTTTGCGATCATATTTGCCCTGTTTCTGCTGGACAAGGTGACCGCCTTCGTACCGAGTTCCCTGGCTGGAATTTTACAGTACATGGGGACCGACTTCCATTACCGCAACCTTCTAAGAGGAGTCATCGACAGTCGAGACGTACTCTACTATATTTCATTGACGATTTTTGCCTGTGTGCTGACGTCTTATTCAATGTCTCGCCGGCCCGAGTAGCCGACAGCGTTCAAACGAATGTTTTACATCCAACTATAATCATATGAAACGGGACTGGACATCTCGATCATCCATATTGCTTCTCGGGTTGATCCTTGTTGTCGTCAATCTGATCGGTCTCAATCTCTTCGCACGTGCCGATCTGACGGACGACGGAGTGTATTCTTTATCGGATGCGTCGATCGATTTGGTCCGCAACCTGGACGACCCGGTGACGGTAACGGCGTTCTTCACGGCCGATCTCCCAGCACCATATAGCAGCAATAGTCGGTTTCTGAAAGACAAACTCGATGATTACGGAGCTTACGGGGGAGGAAATTTTCAATATCGATTCATTGATCCGAAAGACAGCGAAGAACTACGCAATGAGGCGATGTCGTATCAGATACCGCCCGTTCAGATTCAAGTGATCGAGAGCGACAACGTCCAGCTCAAGAATGCATTCATGGGCGTGGTCATCGAATACGGGGGGGAGCGGGAAAGTATTCCTGTTGTCCAGGATCTGTCCTCGCTGGAGTATGACATCACGAGCGCTATCCAACGCCTCACGCGCGAAACGACGCCGCGAATTGGATTCCTTTCCGGGCATGGCGAATCGGTCCCTGAGGAACATATGCAGAATTACAGCCAGCGCTTAAGTCGAAACTACTCGGTGGAGACGATTGCGGCTGCTGAAATTGCGTCCAATCCTCCTACGGCACTGATGATTGTTGCGCCCACAGATACGATTCCCACTGCTGATCTAATCGCAATTGACTCGTATATCTTGAATGGTGGGCGGGTAGGATTTCTACTGAATCGTATCACAGCCGATTTACGAAATGGCCAGGCGTCCACGTTTCATACCGGGCTCGACTCGATTCTGGTTTCGTACGGAATGGGACTTTTGGAAAACCTCGTGATGGATCAGCAGAGCTCCATGGTGACCACGCAAAGGCGACAGGGATTCTTCAACATACAGCAGCAGATTCCGTATCCCTTCTTTCCAGTGACCAACAGATTCAGTAAGGAGAACATGATGGTCAACCGCCTCCGGGATGTGGTTTTCTATTTCGTGAGTACGATTGACACTTCGCTCGTACTTCCAGAAGGAGTCCAAAGCGAACATTTGGTCTACTCCAGTTCGCGAAGCAGTTTGCAGCAGGGTTTCTTTTTCATCCAGCCGATGCTCGAGCAAGCCCGATTTTCCGGGGGTCCATTTGTAATGGCGTCGGCATATAGGGGAGAGTTTCCGAGCGCCTTTGAACCGGGAAGACGCGGCCTCTCAACTCGAATGGTACTCGTTGGAGACGGTGACTTCATTAACGAATCGTTGGTTGGTCGCATTCCGGGAAATGTCGAATTTGCGCTCAATATCGTCGACTGGCTCGTCCAGGACGAGGCCCTGTTGAGTATCCGAGCAAAAAAAATTGCACCCCGCCGCTTGCAGGAAGTCTCCCCAAGACTCAAGCCATGGATCAAATACGGAAATATGCTGGCTCCAGTCTTGTTCGTAGTGCTGTTCGGGCTCATTCGTTGGCGCGGAAAGAAAAACCGCCAAATCATCATTTCCCGATAGCTGTTTAGGCTCGCTTCTGGCTCATTATGGACCCGCTTCGGACTCATTCCGGACTATTTTAAGGCTCATCAAAAACGAACGACAGGCCTGACTAAAGGCTGCAATGATTGATACGATGGAAAAGAACAAGCGAATCCCCCTCCTGATCGGACTACTCGTATTGTTGGTGATTATCGCCTATGCAACCGGGACGTTTGACGCGGCCCCTTCCACCGTGGACGTGCCCGCGATAGAAATCGAAGCCGGGGGAATCGACGAAATCGAAGTGAACAGTCCAGAGTTTAGTATCCGGGTACAAAAAATGAACGGTATCTGGCAGGTCTTGGAGCCAATTGCCTGGATGGCAGATTCCGTATCGATCAACTCGTTCGCACGGAATCTCGCCGACCTGAAACTTGAGTCTGTCGTTTCTACCAATCCGGAACGCTACTCTCGATATGGAGTCGATTCCACGGCTTCAGTGGTAACCGTGACGTCGGGCGAAGACGTTCAGAAATTGACGATTTCTTCGAAAGGGTCAGATTTCATGACCACATATATTCGGTTGGAAGACGATGAGCGCGTATTCATCGCGAGACCACGAATTTCAATTCCAACCGATGCCGACCGATGGCGTGACAAAATGATCGCGATGATTCCGAGTCAGATATTGACGGCAGTCAACGTGACGACACCGGATAACACTTTCTCACTCTCAAAGGGCGACTCCGGGTGGCGCCTGTCGTTGGACGGACGCGAAACCGCTGCGGATTCGGCCGCTGTTGACCGATACCTTCGAAATTTCAACCGTTTCCGGGCGGACGGATTTATCTCAACCGTACCGGAAGAGGATTCCGTCGAGTATGTGGTGGAATTGGTTCTGTCGACGGGAGAATCTTTGACCTTCGCGTTTACGGAGCTCGACACTGAACTTGCGCTGGACTACTCGGGCGAACCTCGCGCGACCTACAAACTCTTTTCGAGTCGAAAGGCGACTCTGATTCCCGATCCAACTATCTTTTCAACAGAATAGCAGGGCCAAACCGCCTGGATTCCGGCGAAACGTGACCCGTTCAGCCGAACGATTTAACTGATCCTATGCCTTCGAAAACCACAAAAAAAGCCGAAACGTTTGAGTATCGCGCGGAGATGAAGCAATTGCTTCACCTGATCGTCCACTCCCTCTATACGCACAAAGAAATATTCCTTCGGGAGCTGGTCTCCAATGCATCCGATGCGCTGAATAAGATTCAATTCAGGCTGTTGACGGACACGGCCGTGTTGCAACCGGAAGCAACCCGCAGAATCGATATTCGTGGCGACAAGAATGAGAATACCCTGACGATTACGGATGCCGGAGTCGGAATGACAAAAGATGATCTGGTTGAGCGTATCGGTACGGTAGCCGGTTCTGGAACGACGGCGTTTGTCGAGGAGATGCAGAAATCAGGGAAGCCCATCGATGCTCACCTAATCGGTCAGTTTGGTGTCGGATTTTATTCAGCATTTATGGTCGCTGACCGGGTGACGATCGAGACACGTTCCTCAGATGTCGATAGCGTCGGTTTCCGGTGGAGGTCGGACGGCGGCGGGTCCTTTACCGTCGAGGAAATCGAGAGGGGGGATCGCGGGACCTCCGTCATTCTTCATTTGAAGGATGACGAAACCGAATTCGCCGAAACGTGGCGACTGAAGGAAATCATCCGCAAATATTCCAACTTCGTTGACTTCCCGATATACGTGGATGATAAGCAGGTTAACACGGTCAAGGCACTCTGGCACAGGAACAAGGACGAGTTGAAAGAGGATGAGCTCAACGAGTTTTACAAATTTATTTCGAATGATTTCGATGATCCTCTGGACCACCTGCATCTACACCTGGAAGGACGGGTTAGCTTTCGTTCAATTCTGTTCGTGCCGTCGCGCGCGCCCGCGGGGTTGTTTAGAGAAGACTACGAACTCGGACTCCATCTCTACTCCAGCAATGTCTTCATTCAGGATGATTGCAAGAACCTGCTTCCGGACTATCTGCGCTTTATTCGCGGTGTGGTAGACACCGAAGACCTGCCTTTGAATGTATCAAGAGAGGTCACTCAAAGCAGCCCCGTCATGGTCAAGCTACAGAAGATCATTACGAGTAAGGTCCTCGGAATGCTCACGGAATGGGCACTGGATGACACGGAGAAATACGACACGTTCTTTAAGGAATTCGGAACACTGTTTAAGACGGGTCTCGGATCTGATTTCACGAACAGAGATGAGATCATTGAGCTGCTCCGTTATGAATCAACAGCCACGGAGGCCGGAAAGACCACATCACTCTCGCAGTATGTCGATCGGATGCAGAGTGGTCAGAAGGAAATATTCTTCCTGTTGGGTAGCGACCGAATAAGCGCCGAAAACAGTCCAAACTTGGAATACTTTAAGTCGAATGATCTGGAAGTGCTACTGCTGATCGAACCCGTAGATGTATTCACGATTTCAAGTCTGAGCAAGTACAAGGACCATGAGATCAAGAGCATTGAAAAGGCGGATCTGAATCTTGAATCAGAATCCGAGGCAGACGAGACTGCTCTTTCCAAACACGCACAGAAAAAACTGATTGAGAGATTCAAGTCGGTGTTGGGCGAGCGCGTTGAGGACGTAGTCACTTCAAAGAGGCTGGTTGATTCTGCTGCAACTCTCGTAGTCGGTAAAGCGGGCGTGGATGTGCAGACCGAACGGATGATGCGGATGATGGATCGGAATTTCACCGGCTCAAAAAAGGTGCTCGAGATCAATCCGAAGCATGAGCTGATTCAGAATTTGTCGAAACTCCGGGAGACATCTGGAAAGGATGAACTCATCGAGCAGGCCATTCTGCAGTTGTTTGAAGGGGCGCTCCTTCTCGATGGAGCCCTCGAAAAACCGGTAGACTATGTGACGCGTATGACGCAGCTCATGGAGGCTGCCACGTCGACGAACGCTGATTTAAAGTAGAATTGCGGATGGACCGAAACCAATCGGTCTCACTTTTCAAATCCAAATCCCGGGGGGAACTGTGCGCCAAAGGAGCCTGTACTACGGCGGTCCAATCAAGATTGAGCACGCATGCGGGCGAGCAAGACCCACCCTTATCTAATTCTGTTTGCCCTTTGGTTGATGGTGTTCTCGGCGAGTAGCCAGGTCATCATCATCGCTCCGCTTTTGCCTCGTATTGGCGAAGAACTGAACGTGGCCTCATCGTTATTAGGGTGGTTGGTCACATCCTACGCGGTGTTTCTGAGCATATTTGCGCTCATTATTGGTCCGATTTCAGACAAGTTCGGACGCCGACTTGTGCTTCTTTTGGGATGCGGTTCGATGGCTGTTGCGCTCGCGCTTCATGCGGTCGCCGACTCCTTTGGAGCACTTCTCATCGTAAGGGCAATTGCCGGCGCAGCCGGCGGTATGCTCAGCGGCGCAGCTGTTTCGTACGTCGGAGATTTTTTTCCTTACAACCGGCGAGGTTGGGCAAACGGCTGGGTGATGAGCGGGGTGGCTTTCGGTCAGATTGTGGGAATTCCTATGGGGACGCTATTGGCCGGGGCATATGGATTTAAAATTGCTTTTCTGATGTTCGCCGCCACGATGCTTTTCGCAACGGTGCTCGTCTGGCTGTATGTACCTCAACCGGACATCTTTCGCGATAAAGAACGGCTAACGCTGAAACGCGCTATTAAAAACTATGGTGAGCTTCTCCGTCGCCGAGTCGTTGTAGCCGCATCGGCCGTGTATTTCCTGATGTTCTTCGCGATCGGCCTCTATTTGATCTATTTACCGATTTGGCTGGAAACCACGCTCAGAGTTTCCGGCATTGAAATCGCTACTCTATTCCTGGTCGGAGGGATCACAAATCTCATTTTCGGTCCGATAGCTGGTCGAGTTTCGGATACGGTGGGTCGCAAACCACTCATCATTATATCATGTATCGGATTTGGCATTGTAATGGTGTTGACCACCTTTCTCGTAACGAATATGACGTGGGCGTACGTCCTGTTTGGTTGCGCGATGCTGATGGTCGCCCTCCGGATCAGTCCACTTCAGTCTCTCCTCACCGCGCTGGTGACCGAAAATCGTAGGGGCGCTCTTCTAAGTCTGACCGTTGCGCTTGGCCAGATTGGAATTGGGATAGGGGGAGCTCTAGCCGGTCTCGCCTATACGGATTTCGGCTACCTCAGCAATACACTTGCCGGTGCCGTAGCCCTTCTGCTGATGGCTGTTCTGGTCTACTGCAGCCTACCCGAACCGGAGGATGACGAAAAACCATTCCTGGTGACAGAACCCGTAGTCGAAAAGTAAAGTCGCTTTACGAGTTCATCATACTTCATATAAACTATTATAGTTTAAAGGTTTAAGTACGTTACTATTATCGACGGTTAAGGCCAGGGTTAAGGTTTTTGGTGTCTATTCAGCAAAACCAACTATTTGGAGGCTGATTATCGTGCGTGTGACGGCAGGAAGCCGTCACGCTTCTGCCGCCCTGCATATTGGCTTACCAGCCAATTGAGTACGCCATTGTACCGCGCCAATTCCATAGAGATGCTACCGCCCAAAGCGTAGCGGTATGACTCCCGATAATTGAGGATTACCGGAAGCCTTGCCCCGAGAATAAAACGTTATTGCGACTAGAAAAAGAGCTCCGGAATCCTCTGAATTTCCCATCTCGAACTGATCGACGGTCTCGTCCGACTTCCAATCCAGGGTCGTCACATATTTTCGGCGGGTAACGAAATTGAGGTAGGTGTTCTTGCAAATCACGCTCACCCACTAATACATGATCTATATTCTTGTACTACAACGTTTTATATAGTATAGGCACAACATAGGTACAACAACTTGCTCGTTGTGACTAGGATTTGACTCCATATAGCTGAGATCTCTCGTGGCCCGGAGGACAGATTTAGGATTTAGGTTGAACCACATCTTCGGCCTCCACAAATGCATTTCCCACGTCAACTCCTTGCCCTGGTTACTCATCTTTGGGGGTAAAAAAACGGCTTCGTCGCAGTGTACGACCTTATCTACCTCGTAGGAACGGCCATGGCATTCGTCGGGGCGGCAGGAGTCGCGCCACAAACATGGTTTATCTATGCTTGGGCCGGGCTAGCGTTTGTTTTGGCAGTCTTTCATAAGCCCCTATCGGTGAAGGTGGTGCTGGTTATCGTTGTGCTGGTAATCGCGTACTTCATCTTGCAGATCAAAGGCTGGCTGCCGGCCCTCGGCGTCGTGGCGCTCTTTGCCGTAGCCATCGCGCTGTGGAAACTGGGAGCGGACGCACAGAAACGAGGCGCCACGGCGGCCCATGACTACCTCCACGGAGGCTGGCAGATCATCACGGCGGCGGCGCTCTTCTGGGCGTATGGGTTGCTGGTGTTGGGGTGGTAGGAGAGTGAGGCCGGTCGCACTGAGACTTTGCAGATTGAAAGTGTCGGGCACTTCGCTATCGCGGCCACATTTTCGAGGCCACGTGTGCTTCAACAGCAAGCTCTTTGTTACTGGGAAGATCAGATAGAAAATCGACGCCAGTCATCCTTTCGATCACATCGATGCTCGTAAGCTGATCCGTCAAGAATTGATTAGCCTTATCGCCTGTGGGTGGAGCCTCATCGTGCGGGAGAACAAAGGCCATGTTTTCAATGAAGGTATCTGAGCGCTCATGTAGAATGATCTTATAGAAGTGGGTTGGTATCGCAACTCGCGCTACACCTTCTTTGGGCTTCATCATCTTTGCATCCGAGTCGTTATCGCGAAGGCTGTCAGCGTTTTGATCGAACACGGCCCCAGTGATCACATGGATTTCGCCCTTTAATCTTGCCCACTTGCGAACATACCTCTCTAGTCGCTGCCAAATGCCGCGATTGAATCCTGCGTGTTGGGGCGCCATGTTGCTGAACATGTAAGTGGTGATCATGGCCGCTTCCGAGCGTTCCATGTCCGCATTTGGTACGAGATGGCCGCGGTCGTACGTGGGCTCTTCGTAGTCGTTGCAGATTCCAGCGGCCTCATCAGGTAGTCGTGGGTCTGGCCGAAAGCACTCTGTTCTTTCTCTGTCCGAACTGAGATCCTCCGCCGTCAAACGATACGCTACCCACGTGGCCGTCCGTAGGTCTCCGTCATGGTTGATCACGTATCCGTCTTGATGCAACAACCTCTCGTTAGCAGTTACGGTCTCCGGGACACCCCACGGCATGTGGCGTGCCTCAGCGTCAGCCTTCTCAGCATCAGAAAGCTCTAGGAGTTCGTTATAGGCTGCAACAAATCGAGTAGAAATGTCACAGCCGCAGGTTTGAGCACTTGCGAGATCGGCAATAACGAGCGATCCTGTTAATAAAAGAAGTACTGTAGGCCTCATGCCTTTCCTCCGAGAAATATTGATTCAGTGAGTTTGGTTAACTCGCACGTAAGATTAATGGCGAACAGTCCTTAGTCCGCTAGTCGTGTCAGGATGGTTGCTGCCGTCAGAACGATTGTCAATTTCATACTCCATATCAAGAATCCACGGACGGTAGGGAGGGTGCGGATCATTGTGCCGGTTAAGAGTGCGTTCCAGCACGCTACTGTGGACAACTGGCTTGCCATGTGTCTCGGTGTTCCAACTCCGCACCTTTCGGCGAAACAATCTAGTTAACCAGCTGCCGCGAGAGTCGTGCATCGGTCCATTCGCATCGGGATTGATTGTCATGTTGTGACCCTGATAGATGCGAAGGCCCTGTTTTACGGAATTGTCAATCATCCACTGTAGAGCGATATCAGATAATTTCTGCTCCTTGTAACCGCCACCAACGTCGGTGTGCATGCCGCAGAACCAGACCTGCCTGACCTTCTGATAATCCTCTTTGTCTATATCCCAAA
>JADFHF010000060.1 GCA_022567305.1 Bacteroidota bacterium
CGGAGAACGTGTCGCTGTTTTCAAGCACGGAAATCGGTTTTCAGCCGTATCCAACGTCTGTCAGCACCAGAATGGACCGCTCGGTGAGGGACGAATCATTGACGGGTACATTACGTGTCCGTGGCATGGATACCAGTACTGTCCTCTTACCGGAAAGTCGCCCGAGCCATTCACCGAGAGGATTCCGACGTTCGACGTCCGGGTAGAGGGGAATTCTGTCTTCGTATCCGACCATCCGAATCAACTCGGAGAAGAGGGACAATTCGAATCCTCGTCATCGGACGACTCAAGCTCAATCCCATGAAAGACACGTTTTACATCGGGTACCTGGAGCGAGCGCCGCGGCAGCTCGCCAAGTGGTTGATATCGACCAGCGCGTTTCTTCTCGCCATTTCCCTATTCGTCGGATTCCTGCTCGTTCGGAGCCAGGATTCGTTTGAGAAAAGCGTTTTCGAGTTTGGCACGGTACAGAGGTACGAGGGTTGGTATACCGCCAGGCCGGTTCCGATGCTTACCGTGGCTTCGGATAACGGAGAACAACCCTCTACATACTTGCTCGTCTTGGAGGGAAAACACGGCGCTCGAGATGCGCTTGAGAATTATGACGGAGGCGCTATCAGTATTGAGGGCACAAAGATCTACCGAGGCAAGCTCCAGATGCTGGAAATAAAGACCTCATCGATCCTCGACGTCACCGAGATACCCGATGTCGAAAGGGCTCGGCCCATGCACATGGGAAACGCTGTGCTCAAGGGCGAAATTGTCGACAGCAAGTGCTATCTGGGCGTGATGAACCCGGGAGAAAAAACGGTTCATCGAGCTTGCGCAGAGCTTTGCATCAGAGGCGGTATCCCGCCGCTTTTTGTCCTTCGAGACGAAGATAGATCCGTCACTCAGCTCCTGCTGACGGGCCCGAACGGTGAGGCGATTAACCTAGAAGTCTTGCCTTATGTAGCGCATCCGGTGGAAATTAGTGGAGAGATCTTCGCTCACGGAAATCTATTGGAAATACGAGTAGATCCAGAAGTAATACGACTGCTCCGGTAGCCTACGACTCGTTTCGGAGCGCGTCCACCGGATTTGATAAAGCCGCCCTTAGCGCCCAAAAACTTACGCTAGCCGTGGCTACGATCAAGGAGGCCAAAACCACCCCTAAAAGCTAAATGGATTACTTTTCGCTTCCTGCGCTTCCGTATGACCACGACGGAGTCGTCACCGACGGGTATTCTGGAGGAACATCAGTCCATAGGAATCGCTGCGACCTGGACTGTTTGGTTCACCGGCTACCGGTTCCGATAAAAAATAATTCCCCCGGATACGCCGCCCATAAATAAATCGAGGTCGCCGTCGCCGTCAATATCTACGAATTCCGGCGTCGCCAACACAGGGACGTGGACGTCAATGATACCGTCATCTTCGAACATTGCTTCGGTACGAGAACCGTTATTTCGAAACAGACGAAGACCTTCCAGCTCACTACCGATAACCAAGTCGAGATCCCCGTCATCATCAATATCAACCAGCGTAGGATAACTCCGCCTCCCGATATCGATTCCGTCGAATTCGTCTGAAACCAGGACAAAATTCGGCTCCTCAGGTGTCCCGTCATTTCTGTAGTAATTTATAGTCCCCGACGCCTCTCCCACAAACAGATCGTAGTCGCCGTCCCCGTCAATGTCTCCGAGCGTAGGAGCCGAGTTACTGCCACGTGTCAAGCTGATATAGACGGGATCGACCAAAATAAAATTCGGGTTCGACGCTGTGCCCTCATTTCGGAAATAGGCGATCTCACGATTCCACTTCCCGATGAGCATGTCCAGATCACCGTCCGCATCCAAGTCCGCAATGGCCGGATTCTGATGATAGGTAGCCAGAAGATCCATGGTACCCATAGCCCTGAAGTGGGGAGCCGAGGCAGACCCGATATTTTCGAAATAATACACCGTTGACACGTTATGGTCCGCAGGTGCGATCTTATTCGCAATCAACAGATCCTGATCACCGTCTGCGTCAAAATCGGCGAATTTCACGACGCTCTCGCTGCCCACATCCACCGTCCGGAGATATCGGCTTGTCCGATGTTCGAAAACGTTTTTGTCCGTCTGCTCCAGGTAATAAAAATTATCTGACGTAGTAAAATTGGCATTGAAGGCGCCTCCCAAAACGCCAAAGAGCACATCCAAATCGCCGTCCATGTCGACGTCTACCATGATCGGAGCGTTGTAACCACTCGTCTCGACGGGATTCCGACCTGGAAAGGGTTCCGGCTCTCCGCGCATCGACGGCAAACCGCAGGATCCAAGATTTCTGATGAACAAAAGCCCCGGTTCAAAGAAGTCGCCCCACAAAAGATCATCGTCGCCGTCACCGTCAAGGTCCCCGAACTCCATCGTGTTCGCGCCGTGGCGCGTTTGCAGCTCACCGATGATTTCGATGTCTTCGAAATTGTCCGTGACGAATTTGAATTGCGGGACGTTATTCGCGTCCATCCCAATCGACTCGTATCGCGTAATGGTCCCTGTTATTCTCCCTATGAACAAGTCGACCAGGCCATCACAATCGATGTCGGTCAGATTGGGTATGTTCTGACGATCCGCGAATATGGGTACCCCGTTCGCGTCACGGAGTGTATCCACAACGAGAACAAACTTCGCCTTTTCTACGGTACCCTCGTTGCGGAAATACCGGATATGGCTGAATCGCTCCTCGGCGAGCATATCAATATCTCCGTCGCCATCCAAGTCCAGCATGCGATACCACTCGCCGACATCCAGATCCTGATATCGGTCCGTCCGCCATACATATCGAGGTTCGGAAGCCGTTCCTGTGTTTTCGAGAAAAATGACGCTACCCGTCTCCTCCTGAACGAACAAATCTATGTCGCCATCCGCATCGATGTCATGCATCTGTGGACGAGGGACATTGAGGCCCCCCAGCAGAGGCAGATCATACGGAAGCCCGCTTTCATCCTCGATCACAAAGGATTCTATCTCTCGAACGTACTGCCGACTCGATTCTGAGACGAGATTTCCAGACGATGCACAACCCGCTAGGACAGGAAGTACGGCGAAAAGACTAAGTAGGCGGGATAGTCTGCCTGGCATACTAATTATTTTCTAATGGATATAGATGTGTCATTGGGCGCGTCGACTTCCAGCACCCGACGGATAGGCCCCGACTTCAAGAACCTTTACGATTTCCATTGAATGGGTATCGATGATGACGACAGTACCAGCGAGTTCGTTGTCACCGAGATCGAAGTGTGGAGTGTAATGGCCATTCAGGTTGTTATTGGAGACGTAAAGAAATTTTCCACTCGCAGAAAGAGCGGCTCCGTGCGGCTGAGAAAGCCCTTCTCCTTCAATCACTTTGGCGATCGACTGGCTCTCCATATCGATAACGGTGACCGTATTGGCCATTTTGTTTGCCAGATAGGCAAACTTTCCATCAGGAGAGAAAACGGGATGCCAAGGCGCTGCGTTAACATCGATGGTTTTGAGCAGGGTAAGCTCGGGTGCGTTGGAGATATCGTAGAAGAACAACTTGCCTGTCAGCTGACCGCCTACAATCATCGTCTGACCGTCGGGGGTAACACCGAATTGAACAAGTGTATGGATTGGACCTTCAACAGAGTGTCTCGTCCCATCTCTGCTCTCCACGTTGACTGCGATGATACGATTCTCACCCAGGCTTCCAGAGAATACGTAATCACCGGTCGAGCTCACTGCAATGGCGTGTGGTCGTGGATGAAAAACCTCTACTTCTTCAATATCCATGGACGAACGCTCGATGAATCCGATACTTTGGGGTGGATTGACGGCAGCCATGGATCGTCCGACGAACAATAGATCACTCGCTGGATCCAGCGCCATTAATCCGGGTACCTGAAACTCAGCCTGTCCGACCAACTCGTTGTCGCGCGAAAACTTGAGAACCCGGTTCTCCGCAATCATGGATACGTACCAGTAGGAGCCGTCCTCCTCCACCGCGATGTGATGAGGTTTCGACATCACAGCAAAACCCAGAGCGGTCAAGTCAACTCTTCGAACGACCGTGTTGGAACCCGTGTCAATGACATTTACCGTTCCTTCGCCTTGGTTCGTGACGTAAATGAAATCATTCGAATCGGCGAAGGGGATCTGCTCGGCGGGGCCGGGTGCACCGGAATTTATCCAGTCTTTAATCTGTTGAATCTCAGCATCAATGAGCGACGCTGAAGAAAGCTCTTCCGGATGGCTTCCTGCCTGATACTTCGTGGCAAGTTCTACGAGAAGGCTGTTTTCAGCATCAAAGGCGATAACCGCTGCGCCTCTACTCGAACCTGCCATCACCTGCCCCCACGATTCGAGCGATAATCCGGCATCCAAGCTGCTTCCCCCATGACAGAAGGAACATTTCGCAGTGAAAATCGGCTGAATGACATCTGAATACACGCTCTGGCCAGAGTTCGTCGTCGAGATGGTGATGGAGTTAGTGGTTGAGTTAGTGACTGAGCTCGACTGTGCGCAGGCGGGAAGAATCGAGAGCGTTAGAACGAGAACGATCGCTCCGTTGCGAGTCAACGGTTTCATGGCTCTTTCGCGGGCTGGTTCGTTATGAGAATGACGAATAAGGTCTCTCTGCGCGGACCTCCAGAAATTCGGGCACGTCGTGGGTCGATCCTGGGTTGGCGGCTGGGAAGATATAAAAGACAGGAGGGTCCCGCGAATTTGATTGGCGGGACCCGCTCGGTCAAACTAGATATCGACGTCTCGTCGCTTCAGGATGAACATCCCTTCTCCCATGCTCGAAACGATGATGATACCACTTTCAAAGTAGGGATAGTTACTCCAGGACCCGCTGAATCCAGGCTCATTTTCTCCAAACGGCATGGTATCAAAATACCCGACCTCGATCGGATTTGCTGGATCGCTGATGTCCAGGACACGTAGCCCGGCCGCGTAATTGGACTGATACATGTAGTTTCCACGGATATACAGATTGTGATCTGATGATTTGGATGCCGACAGATATTCCGTTACCAGTTGAGGATCATCGAGATCGGTCACGTCCCAGACCATGGTGCGTGTCGAACTTATGTGGCCCTGCAACTCATCCAGCTCGTCGTCCAGGTAGAAGTACTTATGGTCCTCTGTAATCCACCCTTGGTGTGCGTAAGACACGTTGGGATAGGAAGCGCTCGACAGCGCAACAGGACTGGTCTTGTCCGACACGTCGGCAATGCTCAAAGCTGTTTCGTTCGCACCAAAGCAAATTTCTTTGCCCTGGTGGTCCGCATCCGGACCATGATAAACGATGCACATGGCGTCGTGAGAGTATCCCGTACCGGAACGACCGGTGGCCGTATCCGAAAAACAACCGGCAAATTTCGGGTTTAGCGGATCCTGGATGTTGATCATGTGGAGGCCGCCACCACAGGTTTCTCCGCCAGAACTACTTCCAACGGCATAGGCAAATCCGGTGTCTTCATTGATCACAATGTTGTGAACGGAATGCACACCGTCGTATACGGCATCCGCCTCGAATGTGTATGGCATATCCGAAACGGTGCGAAGACGAGTTAGATCAAACACCTGCATTCCATGAGACCCTGAGCCGTCAGATACGATGAAGGCGTGGTTTTTGTAGACCTTGATATCCCTCCAGGCAGCGGGGTTGGCTCCTTCTGTCAGCATCAGTTCGCCCACATACGTCGGGTTATTTGGATCGCTCACGTCAATAAAAACGGTACCGTTCGAGCGTCCTAGAAGCGCCCATTCCTTACCCGTCTCCGGATCCGTCCAACCCCAAATATCATTCAGGCTTACACCGCGTCCTCCGCCAACGTCCTTGATCGACAGGAAGGCGACCATATCTACGGAGTCGCAATCGAAACGTGCGGCTTTGCCTTCCTCACAACTGACCTGATCACCCGTGATCGAGTCCATGGCCTCGATGGCGCCCTCCAATTGGGCCACTTCTGTCCAACGGCCATCGAGCATCTCAAAAATCAACGCCGATCCCGATCCACCGTCTGCATTGGGTTGACCGACAACGGCGACGTCCCCATCAACATCCACTGACGTTCCAAAGCTCGTGCGTCTTCCTCCCTCTTTAGAAGTAATCTTTGTGGAACTCAACCAGCTGCCTTCCTCATCCGCTTCGAGCGAATAAATGGCCCCTGTAAAACTATTGGCGCCTGGAGCTCCGATCCAAACATTTCCGCCAACGAAAGTAACGGTCGTTCCAAATCGAGTGTTGGGCGCACCGTCGAATGGCGACAATGATCCACTTTGATTCCACTCTCCGTCTTCGAGACTAAAAAGATACGCGGCTCCCGTATTTCGTTGATGTCGAGCTGCTCCCACAATCAGTGACTCTCCCTCTACAGCGACTGAAAAACCGAATCGACTGTTCCGTTCTAGACCAAAAGCGCTGAGTGCCGTTCGTTCCTGCCATGAACCATTAACATTTTCGAACAGATACACAACACCTTCCCGTTTGCTCTTACCTGGTGCGCCGACGAACGCGGTACCCTCGACAATTGCAAGAGAAGCCCCAAAAAGATCATTCTCCTCCGTGTCTTCGGCGACCAGTTTTGCTACTTGACTCCAGTTCCCCGAAGCGTCTTCCGTAAATACATAAACAGCACCAGCATTTGAATTTTGGTTCGACGCACCAACCAGTAGAGTAGACCCGTCTACGGCCAAGGCAGATCCCAAGCCATCTCCCTCGGTAGCATCTGAAGCGGTTAGCCTCACGACCTGGGTGTAAGAGCCGCCGTCATCTTTCTGAAAAACATAAACGGCGCCGCTTCCCTCATTCTGTCCCGCAGCGGAAACGATCAACCGATGATCGTTCGCCGTAAGAGCGGTTCCAAAGTTGTCACTCTCTCGTGCGTCATCGGAAGTCAGTCGCGCGGTCTCAACCCACTCCCCTTCGCTATTCTTGTTGTAAACATATACAAACCCAGACGTCATGGTGTTGGACGATTCTCCGACGAATACCGTACCGCCATTCACGGCAACAGAGTTTGAGAATCCCGCCAGCTGCGAAGCGCGATCGCTTGCGGAACGCATCGATTGCGCCGTAACAGAAGACCATGTAAAAAGTGAAAGAAGACACAGAAATACAATTGGACGTTTCATTTCAGACTCAATTATCAAATGTTCCGATGGAGTGTTAAGATCGTCGTGGATGCTATCGCGAAATGGGATTTACCAAACAACGATTTGATCATTCTCCACTCGAGTGAGGAGACTTGGCTCAGCATCGACAAACGTCTGCATATTTATTCGTTCTACGCGATTCGAATAAAGCGTTGCTCAACGTACAAATCTTGGAAAAGGTTCACTTCGATCCTATCCGACTCCGATCGAAATCCAGTTCGGGATTCAGGCTTGCTCGTCTTGTGACGAAATCGATGGCGATTTTAGAACGTTATTGACCAAAATGAGTGAATTCCTGTCTCGAACAGGTCCATGTGAACATTCGTTAAACATCGCTGACGGCCGGCTCTTCTAGTCCGTGCGGCGTCTATCTTTAGCCCGCCAGGATTGAATTCCCATCGGCGAAATCCCATCGAACGTCGTCATTTACCACTATCAAATCGCAGATGATCTTAGTTACGGGATCAAATGGTCAAATTGGAGTCGATCTGCTGCAAGCCCTGGCTGACCGTTACGGAGGAATGCACATTGTAGCTGCGGATTTGGAGGGATCGAATTCTCGCACACCCCCTGATGTTCGTTTCGAGCCGCTGGATGTCCGCAGCGTCGATCGCGTCGAAGAATTACTGACAACAAACCCAATTGACACCATTTATCACCTCGCAGGGATCTTGTCTGCCAGCGGCGAACAGAATCCGGATCTTTGCTGGGATGTAAATATCGGCGGTTTAAGAAACGTCTTGCGAGCCGCGAACGAGCGATCACTCAGGGTATTCTGGCCGAGCTCAATTGCCGTGTTCGGACCCCACACCGTACGAGAGGAAGCCCCGCAGTCGGCCCGAACTGATCCCGACACGATATACGGTATCACCAAGGCTACAGGAGAGCGATTATGCCGATATTATGCGAGCCACCATGCACTCGATGTTCGAAGTATTCGATTTCCGGGGGTGATCAGTTATTCTGCTCCCCCTGGCGGAGGCACCACCGATTTCGCCGTAGAGATGTTCTTTGGGGCGATAAAAGATGGCGCGTACGACTGTTTCGTGAGCGCGGATACGCGACTCCCGATGATGTATATGCCGGACGCCGTGAAGTCCGTTCTCGATTTGATGGGAGCGGACTCTGATGCTCTATCTGTTCGAACGAGCTACAATGTTGCCGCGTTTAGCTTTTCAGCGGGAGAATTGGCAGAGGCGATCCAAAAATACGTTCCTGACTTTACGTGTACCTTCCATCCGGATTTCAGACAAGAAATCGCAGATACTTGGCCTGGAAGTATCGACGATTCGGTTGCCCGAGCCGACTGGAATTGGATTCCGGAATTTGATTTGGACCGCATGGTTCGAGATATGTTGACCCACATCGGCCAGTCTCTGGGCGTTCCCGTGGACATATCCAAGGTCGAGTAACAGACAAGATCAGAAACGAGACCAGAAATGTACGATTCGGTAGCCCCCCAGCTCAACGAGATCATCGAAGAGATTCGTGAATCTGGGTTGTACAAGGAGGAACGAGTGCTCTCCTCTCCGCAAGCAGCGGAGATTGTGATCTCGGGAGGCGCCGAGGTTATTAATTTCTGTGCAAACAATTACCTCGGACTGGCGAACCATCCTGAACTGATCCAATCTGCACAGGAGGGCGTGGCAAAATACGGTTTCGGATTGTCATCCGTCCGATTTATCTGCGGAACGCAAACGGTTCACAAGGAGCTCGAAGCAAGGCTTTCCGAGTTTCTTCAGGCAGAAGACACCATCCTTTATACGTCTTGCTTCGACGCGAACGGGGGACTATTCGAGACGATTTTGGATAGTGAGTGTGCAATTATCTCAGACGCACTCAATCATGCAAGCATTATTGATGGGATTCGTCTCTGCAAGGCGAAGCGGTTTCGATTCACCCATGCCGATATGGAAGATCTCGAACGCTGCCTTCGGGAGAGTAGCGATGCCAAACGTCGTATGATTGCAACAGACGGTGTCTTTAGCATGGACGGCGATATCGCTAATCTTGAGGCTATCTGCGATCTGGCTGATCGATATGACGCTCTTGTCATGGTTGATGACAGCCATGCAACCGGTTTTTTCGGGCCGACTGGTCGAGGATCGATCGAACATTGTAATGTCATCGACCGGGTTGACGTGGTAACCAGTACGCTTGGCAAAGCACTCGGGGGCGCCTCAGGTGGATTTACGTCCGGGCGGAAAGAGATCGTGGAACTACTTCGCCAGCGTTCGCGACCCTACCTCTTCTCTAATTCGGTTGCGCCCGCGATCGCGTATACCAGCCTGAAGGTGCTGGAGATGCTCACGGAGTCCACTTCCCTTCGTGATCGACTCGAAAAGAACTCAACTTATTTCCGGGATCAGCTGTCCGCGCTTGGCTTTGATATTCGCCCCGGAGTCCATCCAATCGTTCCGATCATGTTGCATGAGGCTCGTCTTGCCTCAGACATGGCATCTGACATGCTCAACGAAGGGATTTACGTGATTGGTTTCAGTTTTCCAGTTGTGCCCAAGGGAGAGGCCCGAATTCGAGTCCAGCTGTCGGCTGCACATTCGCGTGAGCATCTGGACAAATGTGTAGATGCGTTCGCCAGGATTGGACGGAAACACGGGGTTATTTCTTAGCTCCTACCGTAGGCCATTCAACGAAACAGGGCGAATCCCCTTTCGGCGATCCGCCCCGTATTCACTGCCTCCTCTTTCCTCTTCGGAGACCGATAGCCCTCAACTTCCATCGATCACCCGCTGAGTACTCCCGGCTTAATCACACGGGATTTCAGAAGCGGACAGTATTCGTGGGAATTTGGAAGAGTCGTTCCGTACAGCGGTTCCTCAGCTGATGGACCTCCTGCCGAAATCCCTGACAAATACGACAACGTGTTAAAATTTGATATTTGCGCTGTCCAAGGCTCCAATTCGGGCTGAGATGGGCTATTCGCAGTCGCGTTGGACGAGACAAACACTCAAAAGGGGCCCGAAAGACTCCCATTTGGCATTTCGAGTTACACAACCCCTATCTTTCGCGCCCACTGATGTGGAGTGATCGATCGTTGTCTTTCGCCAAATGCCCTCTTATTTCGTGATCCTCATTCTTGAGCCCAACGTCGATAAGGAGTCGCAATCGTACGAGCAGCTCCTGAGCTACCTCGAATCCCTCTCGGATATCGAATACCGGATACATGACATACAAGGGTCCGAGATTCGCATTACGGAAGTGTATCTGATTGGCAACACCAAAGCGCTCTCCCGAGACCATATGCGGAGCCTGCCTACCGTCGAACGAGTCGTTTTGGTTTCGGAATCGTATCGGATTCTTGGTCGCCATGAAGACGATCATCGACCAACCGGTTTCGACTATAACGGGTTGCGATTTGGGCAGGATACGTTTCATGTATTTGCAGGATTATGCGCTGTAGATACACGAGAACATGTTGAGATGATGCTGAAAGCGCTCAACGAGCGAGGCCAGGTGTGCACAAGGATGGGCGCCTACAAACCAAGAACAAGCCCATACTCGTTTCAGGGGCACGGTCGAGAGTGCCTCCCTTTCGTATTCGAGGTGGCCGGTAAGTACGGGATTAAAGTTATTGCCATGGAGGTGACCCACGAGTCGCATATCGACGAGATCAACCGAGCCCTTGACGAAGCCGGTCGACCAACCGGGGTCATGCTTCAAATCGGGACACGCAATACACAGAATTTTGAACTCCTGAAGGCCGTTGGAAGACAAGTGACCTATCCGGTCCTTTTCAAACGCGGATTTGGAATTACACTCGATGAATCGCTGAACGCCGCAGAGTATCTGGCCAGCGAGGGAAATCGGATGGTCATTTTCGCACTACGCGGGATGAAAACGAATATGGGAGATCCCCATCGCAATCTCGTTGACTTTGCTCATGTTCCGACCATCAAGCGCCTGACACGAATGCCTGTTTGCATTGATCCGTCTCATTCCGTGGGTTCCCGCGATCGGTCTCCCGACGGCCTGCTGGATACCATGCACGTTACGGCACAGGGAATCATCGCCGGTGCAAACATGGTCCTAGTTGATTTTCACCCTGCTCCGAACGAAGCACTGGTTGACGGCCCTCAGGCTCTTCGAATGAACGAATTGGGGTTGTTTCTGGACGATGCTGCGATCGTTCGAGAAGCCTATCTCAAGCGCGTAGCTGCTTTGAAAGCCTAGTTAGCGATGGAGACCCGCAAATACGCGGTCAATTAACAATCGAGCTTCCTCCTGAATTTTGCCCAGGTGATCCTCTCCTCTGAAGCTCTCAGCATAAATCTTGTAAATATCTTCGGTCCCCGAAGGGCGTGCGGCAAACCATCCGTACTCTGTCACCACTTTG
>JADFHF010000061.1 GCA_022567305.1 Bacteroidota bacterium
GGCGGAGTGATTTCGATTTCAGGGCTGTCGCTCGTCACCGCCGGTTTCATGATCATGCGGATCATGGGAATTGGACCGGCAGCGACGCTTCTGTCATCGGGTGTGCTGGAAGAAAATGCAAAGCTCATCGTGGCGGAGTTTGAAAACAGTACGAGCGATCCGGGGCTTTCGGAGTCCGTATCTGAGCTACTGAGGATTGATTTGTCTCAATCTGCGGCGATCAATGTCATGGACGGATCTGACATCCTGTCCGTACTCAGCCGCATGAATCGTGAGGCGAATGCCAAGATTGACCTGAATACGGCTATGGAGATTGCCGCACGCGAGGGCGCCGAAGCTGTTGTAGCAGGTGAGATAAGCCAACTGGGATCGGGCTATGTATTGTCTGCTCGCTTGCTCGCCTCGCACGACGGGTCTGAGCTCCTAGCGCTGAGGGAATCGGCCAAGGACGATGGGGAGATTATCGCCGCTATGGATCGCCTTTCTGCGGATCTCCGTGAGCGGATAGGAGAATCTATTAAAACGATCCGGTCTGCAGATGACTTGGACCGCGTTACGACAAGCTCACTCGATGCTTTGAGATTGTATTCGCAAGGGGTGGCTGCAACTGACGCCGGTAATTATGGACGATCTCTTGAACTTCTTAGGCAGGCTGTTGAACGTGATTCCACGTTTGCGATGGCGTACCGAAAGCTTGCAGTAGTCTACTCTAATTCGGGGGCCTCCCCCGAGCTTCAGATTGAAGCAGCAGCGAATGCATATCGGCTGCGCGATCGGCTACCGGCGAGAGAGCGAGGCCTCGCAACGGCATATTACTATGCAGACGTAGAAATTGACCGCGAAAAACGGGTCGAAGCGTATGAAAACCTGATCGAACAATTCCCGGACGAAACGGCTGCGATAAACAATGTCGCCATAGACTACATGATCAATTGGGAATTTGAGAGAGCAGAGCAAAACGGACGTCGGGTGCTCGCTATCGGCAATCGGGATGTCTATTTCCAAAAGCTCATTGCCGCACTGTCCGCGCAGAAGAAGTGGGACGAACTAGAAGATGTAATCTCAGAGTTTGTGTCTACCCACCCTAATCACCCTGTAGGTACCATTCACAGGTTCAGGGCCGCCATGGCACAGAATCAATATGAAGGCGCGGACACGCTGATAAGAGCCACCGCTTTCAGCAATGACCTGGTCTGGAAGTGGCTGGATTCAAGGTTCAGAGCCGTTTACAAGAGCTTTCGTGGCGAGCTATCCAATTGGGAAGCTGAGGCAGCAAGAACGATTGCCGCCAACATCGAAAGAGGTGTTCCGGCATGGGCGCTGGAGGGCTACGCTTTACAAGCTCGAATAACATTGGATCTTCTGAGCGACCCAAAGCGAGCTTTGCAAATCGTTGAAGATGGATTAAGCGCTATTCCGCTTGAGTCATTGCACGCATTTGCTAGACCGTACTCCTCCCTGATAGTAATTTATGCCCGACTTAGTGAGATTGAACACGCCGAACAACTTCTCGAGGAATATCACGAAGTCGTGCCAGAAGGGATTAGGAACGGTGACTTCGGAAGACATCTTGCCGAGGCCGAGATAATGTTCGCTCGCGGCCAACTTGCAGCAGGACTCGAAACCATGCGTCAAGTACGCACGATCGACAAGTGCAGAGGGTGTTTTCTTTTTCGAGAAGGGCAAATCCTGGAACAGATGGATAGTCTGGAGGCAGCTGTGAGCACCTTTACGGACTTTACGGAGGTGACCATACCCAGTTATATTCTTCGTTCGGGCTCTGACAAGGCTCCCGCCTATTTCCGATTGGGTGAACTCCACTCGCGCCTTGGAAATACGGACGAAGCCATCGAAGCCTATTCCAAATTCGTAGATATCTGGATAAACGCCGACAGTGAACTGCAACCGCAGGTTGCCTACGCTCGAGACCGAATCGGCCGCCTCCTGGACCAATCGGCACGTGAAAATTAATGATTGGAAATAATGCCGAAGCAGTTGACGCTTAAACAAATTTTGTTGATATATGGAAAGATGCGAACGCGGTCCTTCAGCCTCACGCTGAATTCGCCCGAAACCGTATCCACGAACTAGTTACACAAACCGTTAGAGAGCCGCAATAGGGAACGCGCCTGTACCACCCCATACGAGGTACCGCCATGTTCATCAGATTTGTAAAACTGAAGGTAAAACCTGAATCCGTAGAGGCCTTCGAACGCTTTTACGAGTTCCGCCTCGCCCCTTTTCTACTCGAAGAACCGGGCTGTATTTTCGCGCGTCTCATTCAGAGCGATTCCAGTTCGAATGAGTTTCTTTCTTTTACGTTGTGGAAATCGCATGCCGACGCCGAGGCTTATGAATCGAGCGGCCATTTCGACGATATCTTGGAAGAGAATGAGCCGTTCCTCGAAGACACAACCGAGTGGAAAATCCAACTTTCTGAAGACAATACACTCGAGTACAAACCTGTAAAGGAGAAACCGACCGTTCAGGGTATGCCGCTTGCAGCCGGCGGTGACCAGTCCGATCCCACAGAAGAGATCGGATCCGACATGTACGTGAGAATCGTGTCGGCCCGTGTTAGGGCAGATGGATTTCAAGGCCTGAAGAAGCTATACGATGATGTCTTCATTCCACAGCTACTCGCTACAAGCGGGTGTCATGGACTTTATTTGATCGGATCTGATGAGTCTGATGATATATTATCGATAACGATTTGGGAGACAAAGTCATATGCAGATGTGTATGAGTCCAGCGGCAAGTTCTCTGAGTTCTTGGAAATGGCCGCACCCTACCTTTCGTCACTCTATCAATGGAAAATGTCCCTGGATTCTGAAAAACAATCCACCACTCAAACGAGCGACGATTTATCCGTTGCAGGATACCATATTGTAACGGGCGAGAAGCTGGAGGAGTCGCCTAATTAGCTTGTATTTGAATTTGGGATTGAGAAGTACCCGTTGAAATATTATAATCACAGTAACCCCACCGTGAGGGACTGCCATGTTCATGCGCTTTGTACAATTGAAGATCAAGCGGAACTCGGAGCAAGCGTTCGAGCGTTTCTACAACTTCAGATCGGCGAAAGCGCTGCTTGAGGTCGATGGGTGCCTCTTTGCACATCTTATTCAAAGCGACAAATCAGAATCCGATTTCATTTCATTTACAGTATGGACATCTCACGAAGCCGCAGAGGCGTACGAGAACAGCGGTTACTACGACGAACTGGTCGGTGAACTCGATCCCTTTACGGAAGACTCTACCGAGTGGAAAATTAGCCTGAACGATGATATGACATTGGATTATGCTCCCGTTAAGGAAAAACCAACGGTTAAAGGCATGCCTGTCGTCGCGGGTACGATGGAAGACGATCCAACCCAGAAAATTGGTGAACATCCGTATGTACGAATTCTTTCGTTAAAGGTGGACCCGGCCAATCGTGCTGAGTTCAGACGCCTGTACGATGAGGTGACGACACCGCAGATCCTGAAGGTGCCCGGATGTCGCGCGGCCTTTCTGATCGGTTCGGATGACGAAGAGAGCGGAGACGCCGTTTCCGTGACGATCTGGGAAAACAAGGACTACGCAGACGTATACGAGCGTTCTGGTAAGTTCAACGAACTGTTTTCAATTCTTCGGCCCCTCCTTTCGTCGTTGTATCAATGGAAGATGACACTCGACCCCCGTCATCAAGCGCGTACGCACTCGAGCGACGATGTGTCTGTTGTGGGATATCACACGGTAGCAGGTGTCAAGGTCTGACAGCACCCCATCTCTAACATTCGACCATTCGTAACGGACACGCCTATCATAGTGGTTCGCAAAGAACCGCTCATGAAGTCGTCGGACATCCGGAATGCACACGTTATAAACGGAAAAGGAGAGAGCGTTAGTCTAATCGAGTGATCGCTTGACCGCCGTTTAAGAGGTAAGATATGCCTATCAATGGCGTATAAAGTTGTTAGACAACACTTATTCTCACAGCACAATATCCGATTCTTGCCGTGGTATCGCAGCAAGAAGTGAATATTTGCGAAACTGAACACGGTAACCCTTTTCGTATCACCATCGAAGACGATACGAGCGCACGGTTCTGTCTCGCTGAATGTAACTCCGGTGGTAATATCCTCGACATGGAGCTCCAAAGGCTGCTAGCCGAAGGAGACGACGAGGCAACCATCCGATTTGTCAACGAGAAAGTTCTCGAGTCGTATCGGAACGGAATCAATGTCGGCAAGAGCGAAGAGAAGCAGACCAGAAAACAACCCGCCAAAGTGGCGAGTTCATTCCGAAGACCCGCTTCCCCTCGGGGAGGCCGGTTCTATTGTCTAAGAGATCGTCTCTCGCAAGAAAGATTGACAGTTACCCGGTTTCGATGCTCGAGAATCTAAAAATCAACGCCACTGTCAGATAGACCGACGTTTATTTTCCTGTCTCTAAGGCCAATCCAACTGATGAGCACCCCGTCGTTAACTGCGACTAATGTTGGAGATTTATCTGACTCCTGATCTAAACGTATCTTCGTACCCCAGTCGATCCCATCATCAGAACGCATCACGTTTAGCTTAGGATTTCCCTTTCCTATCCACGCCAAAACGAGTTTGTCGCCAAAAGAACAGAGTGCTGGTCCATCATCGCTTTCTTCGTCAAGTCGAATTTTTGCCCCCCAATCAATTCCATTACGGGATCGCATGATATTTAGCTTGCGGTCTTTTTCACCCGTCCACGCTATGAAAATACGTTCATTGTGGGCGACGATTACGGGTCTGTCTCGGGTTTCCTCATCCAATCGAGTTTTATCTTCCCAATCAATACCGTCCTCTGATCTCATTAAATTTAACTTTCTATTTCCTCGGCCTCGCCACAATAGGTACAAATACTCTCCATCGCTCGTGATCGAAGGCTCCAGACCGCTTTCTTCATCCAGCCGGATTTTCGTTTTCCAGTCAACTCCATTCTCCGAGCGCATGACGTTCAGCTTGTGATCCTTACCCGTCCATACCATGTACAAATAGTCGCCATGGGATGCCAGCGCTGGTGGGTGGTCAGACTCTTCCTCAGTTCGAATCTTGGTACTCCAATCAACCCCATCACTGGATTGGATAATATTGATGCGGTCATCGTCTCCCGTCCAACCTATGAAGACGCGTCCGTCGTGTTCAGCAAGACCGGGTCCATGGTCGCTCACTTCCTGCAGCCGTTGGGCGGCAGCAGTTGAAACCAAAAAGATCATAAGAATCAGGACTAACGCTGTGCGAGCAATGACATAAACTGGGCGTTTTCTCATCGTTCTTAAGCCTCTGTCTGCTATTTGAATTCAGTAGAAAAGATGTTGCATTGACCTATTTGAATCGTCGAGGGTGAATATAAGATTCATCACTCGATATCGTACATTTCCGAAAGGTTGCAACCCACCCCATTCCGTGTACCGCGCTTCCAGTGGCGAGGGTGCAGACGAATTCTTTCGATCGCGATCGTCGACCGCTTTTTCTTGTGGCGAATGACAAGGTAGAAAGGGCCGCTCCCGTCTGCAGCTTTCTTGGAGCTCCAAAGGACGATACTTACTTTGGCCACGCGAGGGGAACGGTGGATCCGGAGAATAGGTGACGCTCAAGGTGACGCTTTTTCACCGGATTCGAAAGCGGGTTCGCAAGGTCTCAGATACAAATTGTCGATTTTACATATTCTGACTGCGTAACCCGGCCGAACCTTACCCAAACCGGGCGAAACGAGTAGAACCTAGAGAACTCCTGCACTGATATCCATGAAGGGACGCACCGTTGGGCAGTATGAAATTCAAGATCAGCTCGGCGCGGGCGGAATGGGCGTCGTGTATAAAGCCCATGACGTAAAGCTCGGCCGCACGGTCGCGCTCAAGTTTCTCCCTTCCCATCTCAGTTCGGACGAAAACGCCAAGCAACGATTCATTCAAGAGGCACGAGCGGCCTCGGCGCTCGATCACGCCAACATTTGTACGATTCACGATATCGGTGAAGATGACGATGGGCAGCTTTTCATCGTCATGTCCTTTTATGAAGGCCAGACGCTCAAGTATCGACTTGATGAAGGCGCACTGCCGTTCAACGACGCGATCACGATCGGATATCAGATTGCACTCGGCCTGGCAACGTCGCATGAGGCTGGAATCGTTCACCGCGACATCAAGCCAGCCAACATCATGGTCACGCAGAAAGGAGAGGTTAAAATCCTCGACTTTGGTGTGGCCAAACTGAGTGAAACGGCGGACCTCACGAAATCTGGGGCGACAGTAGGAACCGCCGTGTACATGAGCCCTGAACAGGCGCGCAGTGAACCTGTCGATTATCGAGCCGACATATGGTCGGTCGGAATTCTGCTCTACGAAATGCTTTCGGGTTCGAGGCCGTTCGAAGGTGGATATGAGGCAGCACTTCTGTATTCGATTATCAACCAGGACCCAAATCCTCTTCCTGATCATTTGCCCGTTGGCATAGAAGAGATTGTGCTAAAGTGTCTAAGCAAGGCACCTGAGGACCGCTATCAAAGTGCGACGGATCTGGCCCGGGAGCTAGAGGCCTTTATAAGTTCCTCGGGGCTCATGCGAGCTACGTCCACGACGGGTGTGCGTGAGGCAGTCGCTAGTTCCAGCCCGCCATCGCTTGCCGGGGTTGCAGCTGTGTTTGTCGGTGTATCGATTGTTGTCTTAGGTGTTGTGTATGCTGGGATGATCGGCTTCGGTTTACCCGACTGGGTGTTTGCTACCGGTATCGTACTGATGGTTGTGGGTTTACCCATTACACTATTCGCTGCGCATACCGAACGGAAAGGCGATGGCGGTTCATGGCTTACGCTCAAGAAGGCTGCGCTTGGTGGGGTACTGTCTATGTCTGCGCTCACGATATTTTCCGCAGCATTTATGATCATGCGTGCCGTAGGGATCGGCCCTGCTGCCACACTGGTCACATCCGGTGCCCTCGAAGAAAACGCGCAATTGATCGTTGCAGAATTTGAGAACCTCACCGAGGACAAGACGCTTGGAGAATCCGTCACTGAAGCGCTCCGCATTGACCTCTCCCAGTCTACGGCGATTCACCTGATGGAGGGAGCGAACATTGTCGACGTCCTTGCGCGGATGGGCCGAGAACAGGACGCACGTATCGATCTGAACACGGCCATGGAGATTGCGACGCGTGAAGGCGCCGAGGCCGTCGTAACTGGTGAGATCAGACCGGTAGGTCGGGGATTCGTACTGTCAGCACGACTTCTTGCTGCCACTGATGGTGCCGAACTCGTTGCGATTCGTGAAAATGCGAAAGACGACGGGGCCATCATCGATGCAATCGACCGCCTGTCGGAGCGTCTTCGAGAGGCGATCGGAGAGTCCATCAAGACCATCCGTGCGAATAAAAACCTGGACTATGTAAGCACCACGTCGCTCGAAGCGCTGCGTTACTATTCTGAAGCAAAAGTCGCCTTCGATAGAGGCCAGTTGGAGCGTGCGCGCGATCTTCTTCTTGACGCGATCGAGCTCGATTCATCGTTTGCCATGGCTTATCGAAAGCTTGGCGCGACGTATTCCAACATGGGCGCGCCCGTTCACTTGCAGGTCGAAGCGATAACTCGTGCATATGAGTTAAGAGACCGCCTTCCGGAAAGAGAGCGATGGGCTGCAATTGCGTTCTACTTCGCCCGAGTGGATAGAAAAAATGAGCGGGAGATTGCAGCGTACGAGAGCCTTCTGGAACAGTATCCAGACGATATGCCGGGCCTTAACAACCTTGCTCTCTTGTACAACGTTCGGGGCGAATCGGAGAAGGCGGTTCCGCTTCTCCGGCATGCGTTAGAAGTCGCCGATGGCCAGTCTTTCTACGACAATCTCCTCGACGCGCTAACGAACCTGAAGAAATGGGATGAAGTGAGCGAACTGCTGAATCAATTCGAAGCCAATCAGCCGGATCATCCTGCCCGGTATTATTTCCGTTTCTTCGAGGCGATGGCTAGCCGCAACTATGAGTCCGCGGATACACTTCTCAAATCGACCTCTCTGAGTGATGCTCCGGTGTGGCACATTACTGACGAGGTGTTGAAGGCCCGGTATTACGGATTCCGCGGACGCTTCGATGAAGCCGAAGCGCGAAATCGCCGCTCTGCAGATCTAAATATGGCACGGGGCTCTCCTGATGCGGCTCTGGTCAACTACCTAGACATTGCCTTCAATTATTTGGACCGTCAAGGCAAACCCAACGACGCCCGAAGGGTCTTGGAAGAAGGGTTGCTACGAGTTCCCTTGGATTCAATCCCTCCCATTTCCAGACCGTACAGCGATATTATAGGTCTCCTGGCGAAGCTGGGAGATCTTGAAAGAGCAAACGCGTTACGCGTCGAGTACGAGGCAGTCATTCCAATTGAAGTCCAACGATCTGACTTTCGGCGGTGGGAAGCAATAGCTAATATTTCAATGACGGAGGAGCGACCAAATGAGGCGCTTACGTCTCTTCGACAGCTGCAATTAGAAGACCATTGTGGCATATGTAGGGTTTATGACGAGGCACGAGTACTCGAGCAGATCGATAGCCTTGATCAAGCCATCGAAGTTCACCTCGCCCAGACCAACAACTCATTCGCATCTATTTATTGGTTCTGGGGTGAAGAAATTCCGGTATCTCATTTTCGTTTGGGAGAGCTCTACTCCGAGCGTGGTGACATCGACGAAGCGATTGAGAATTATTCGAAGTTCGTTGATATGTGGAAGGACGCAGACGCCGACGTCCAGCCTCAGGTTCAGTACGCCCGCGATCGAATCGACGCGTTGCTCACACAGAAAGCCCGGGAACCGCAATAAGGAGTGAAGCAGCCCGGCAGCCTCTCGCGTTAAAATAATTGCCATTTCGACCGATAAGTAGGGTGTACTAAACTCTAATTAACATGTCAGTTGTCCCAGTGGACGGTCTCAATCTAAAGATCCAGTCGTTTCTCAAGAATGCTGGCGTAACGTACGACGATACAAAAAGCAGCCAGACGCAGCTTCTCCGCTATTTTGAAGAGGAGTATGGTTTGCAGGTAATGCACCTTCTCGAACAGGAGTGGGTCGACGAACAACTCGAACGCGACCTTACGAGTGGCGACTTCAAGAATTTTCGTATGTTCGTGGCCGAGGATCAGTTATCCTCTTACGACGAGGCGGTTTCGTCGCTTTGGGAGACATGAGTTGACCGGGACTTTCGAGCGTGGGCGTCCGTACTTGACCCTGATACGTCGATCACATTCAACTGCCAGAGATCCCTGCGTGTCCATAGATGAACGGGTTCGATCGCGATGAGCCCCACTCTTCCGATACTCTTCTCCAAGTACTTCATTTCGGCAAATTTGTAGCGGGTATCCGGATCCGGAGCGACTTTGAAACCCGCCTTTCGCATCATCAAAATGCCTTTCGCCCGAACCGAAAGCTCGACGCGGATTCGAACCAAACAGAGCATGTCAACAACGATCGGGCCGTCAAATTTTCTCTTGAGCATACTCAAGTATTCTCCCACGTGAGTGTCCGATACTTCTCCAGAAATGATCGTGCGCAAGAGCTCCTGATCAGTGTCGAATCCGGTCCCCAGCCACGACCGGGTCAGTTTTTCGCTTTCCTGGAACAGGACCGCGATAATCAGCGAAAAGACGAGAAGTTGAATGATCGTGATTATTTGAGCCGGAAGAAGAAAATGGTTGAACGAAGAGTGCAGTACAAAAGCAGCCGCGTAGGCGAACAAATAAGGGGTAACCTGCGATCGATTCTTGCGGTCCCTGAAAGATTTTGCCAGAATGGCAAATACGGCCATCGATCCACCGTGCATGATCGCCGTCCCCAATCCACGAATCACCCAGACGCTTAATGTTGCGTCTCCTATTTCCGTGAGAAAATAGATGTTTTCGATTACAGCGAACCCAGCCCCGACAGCAAACCCCTGAATGGCAGCGTCGACCGTGAAACCGACGCGATTCGCGACAACTAAATACGTAACAAATGCTGCTTTGAAGAATTCTTCGACCGACGGGGCGAGATAACGATGGAATATCTGCTGATCAATTTCGAACGATTGAACCCACGTGTTGGTAAAATAGCTGAATCCCGCGGCGATTGACCCGGCGATGAGTGCAAACAATACCCATCGAGGTCGGACCAGCTTGTAGCTGTCGATCAGAATAAGAATAGCCAGAAAAAAGACGACCGGAAGAAGGCTTACAGCAACATGAACAATCGTCACGATCGTCTTCCTCTCGTTCGGTGGTCGCTATAGGATCTTCAGCGAGACCATCGTTTCGTATTGGTTTTTTCCATCCTTTTCGCGAGCTAAGGCGTATCCAACGGACAGGGTTGACCGAAGATAGGAAAAGAGCCGAATCCGTAGGTCAATTTGACCGCCGACGTTGACAGCCCGCCGCCTCGAAAGCGGACTATCATCAATGTAATCGTTCTGAAGATTGGTCATTAGTCCCATGGAGAACAAAGATACCCGAAGCCACTTCAGGTACAGCATCGGTCCGCCCACATGCTTTATCCGGATAGGAGGCAGGATAAGTTCAGCGATGAGTTTTGTGTAATTGTTTCCGCTCACGTCATCAATTTCGAGTCCGGGGAGTGATAGTTGTGTGTGGTACTGCTTCTCTTCACGCTTATCCACCCAGTTATTACGAAATCCTCCGAAGTAGAAATTAGCAAACGGGTTATCCGCCTCGCCGGATGAGATACCCGCGGAGCCGCGGAGCCAGAATGACGTGTGAGATATGGGAAGGAGTGTCCCGACATCCAGATTTATGGATGCCCTCGGAAAGAACTCATCGTTTACATAATTGGAACTGGCAGTTAGTTTCCAAATCAGCCCCGATTCGGTATCCACAGCACCGAGTGAAGACCGAAGGTTTTTGTATGTCAGGGACACATGGGCCTGTCCTAATTCTGTAAATGGCGCGGCGACGTTTTGAAACGATGGCAGATTTTCAAGATCGAAGTATCCCGCGGCACCAATCTCGTAGCCAAAATTTTTCTTTGGGCCGTCATATGAAAGGGAATTCGTATAAGTCAGACTGACTGCATACCCTTTTCTGCTTCGCTTGGTCGGTCCAAATAGATCATAAAAGTCGGATCGGTTCAGCGATGCCGCCAGCGTCCAGTTCAGGTAACTATAGTCGATCCCTATGTGCAACAACTCGTCGTCTGGAAGACGAGCCGTGGAATCAGAAGACGCCACTGGCGTCACCAATGCAGATACGGAAAAACGATGCATGCCGAGCGGGTCCGACAAATTCAGCTTCATTCCGACGGCAATTTCGTCCTTGTATCCGTGAATGATGGGATGCACAGATTCTAGACCGATGGAACTGGCACTCCGATACGGCTTGTCTATATAGCCCAATGAATCCAGATCGATACTGTTCGGTGGTGGCGCCT
>JADFHF010000030.1 GCA_022567305.1 Bacteroidota bacterium
GCTGACGTCGGAAAATATTGTTTTTCGTGAAACGGGACGCTACGCCGGTGCTGATTTCTTCGAAATGTTTTCCTGGGGACTTCTCGAAGGTTCGCCAGAATCCGTTCTTGCACTACCGAATGCCATCGTACTCTCGGAGAATCTGGCGGAGAAATACTACGGCCTCGATTGGCAATCCAAGAACATCGTCGGGTCCATCTTGACCATGGACAACGAGGTTGATCTGGTCGTCTCAGGCGTGTTCTCGAACGTACCCGCTAATTCCACATATACCTTCGAGTTTATCATCAATGTCGAGGAATTCATTCGTACCAACTCCTGGGTTCATCATTGGGGAAATTCGGGGCTCCGGATGTTCGTGCGTCTTCAAGAAGGTGTCGACGCTACCGTTGTTTCGGAGAAGATCAAGAATGTAGTCGTCGACAATCACCCTACGGCCGCCACAGAACTCTTTCTTCAATCCTATGCCGATATGCATCTCCTTTCTGAGTACGAGGACGGGAAGTTGGCGGGCGGAAGAATCGAATATGTAAGAATATTCTCGATTGTCGGCCTTTTTCTACTGCTGATTGGGTCGATCAATTTTATGAATCTGGCTACGGCTCGGAGCACTCAACGCGCTCGCGAGATTGGTGTTAGAAAGGCGATGGGTGGAAACAGGAGTAGTATTGTTCAGCAATTCCTGAGCGAATCGGTTCTGATGGCACTCATGGCCTTTGCAGCGGCGATTGCAGCGGTCATTCTCTTGCTCCCAGTATTCAATACACTTACGGGGAAAGAGATTGAGATTTTGACTCAGCCGGCATCCATCTGGTTGGCCTTTTTGGCGATTGCGGCGATCACGGGGCTCCTCGCCGGATCTTATCCCGCCTTTTATCTATCCGCTTTTAACGTGATCGGCGTCTTGAGGGGCGAACATATGCGGAAGATTGGTGGCAACCGTCTTCGAAAGGGTCTTGTCGTTTTTCAGTTCGCGCTGTCAATTGTACTGATCGCCGCAACAATCACCGTGTATCGACAGGTTCAATATATCATGTCGAAGGACCTCGGAATGGACAAGTCCAATCTTGTTCAGATACCTTTTGAAGGAAATGTCAAATCGCAGTTCGAGAGCTTTAAAAACGAATTGCTATCAAAACCGGGTGTCGCTCAGGTAACGTCGGCGAGTCAACTTGCATTCAATATCGGTACCTGGACCAGCGATCCAGAGTGGGAAGGAAAGGACCCCGACGACAATACTTCATTTATGATTATCAATGGTCAGGCTGACTATGCAGAGATCATGGGTTTCGAGCTTGTTGCTGGGCGATTTTTCTCCGAGTCCTTCGGCGCAGACTCCATGAATTATCTGGTGAACGAAGCTGCCGTCGACGTGATGGGATTTGATGACCCGCTCGGCCAAACTCTTTCGTTCTGGAGTGATGAAGGTCAGATCATCGGCGTGATGAAAAACTTTCACGGGCAGTCGCTTTACGAGCCCATCCGCCCGGCAATCGTTCGATATGACCCCGAAAACACCTTTCTTCTCTTCGTCCGGTTGATACCCGGACAGACTTCTAACGGCATTGCTTCTTTGGAAGCCACGTTTAAGCAATACAATCCAGAGTTTCCATTCCAGTTTACGTTCGCGGACGACGACTACGCCGCAAACTACCAGAGCGAAATCACGTTTGGAAAACTTGCGAATATTTTTGCTGTATTGGCCCTCTTCATTGCCTGTCTTGGTTTATTCGGACTTGCATCCTACACCGCCGAGCGACGGACAAAAGAGATCGGAATTCGAAAGGTGTTGGGGGCGACGATTTCGAACATCGTCATGATGCTATCGAAAGAGTTCGTACTGCTCGTTGTTCTCGCATTGGCCATTGCGGTTCCGATTGCACAACGCCTTTCATCCAATTGGCTCAGCCAATTCGCATTCCATGTAGAATCAGGATACGGAGTCTTTCTTATTGCGAGTGCTGCCATTCTTATGGTAACGTTCCTAACGGTCGGTTTTCAGTCGATTCGTGCTGCGCTATTGAATCCGGCAGAGTCGTTGAAGGACGAATAAAAAACTGGACCAGAAAAAAACCCGGCCTCCGAGGAGAGACCGGGGCAGTTTTGGAAATCGCTGATCGATAACACGACTACATGTCTGCTTCGGCAGCAGCCGCGACTCTTTCTAACGGAGCATTGTCCCAGAAACCGTATTCGACTACACCTTTGCCAGACTCGTGTCGTATGGCCACGTGCACGGGGATCGACAACTCTTCTCCAGTTCCTTTTACCTTTGCATTCCATGTGGCCCACATCAGGCCCCAGGTCTCTCCTTCGTTCTCCACCTCGCCATAAACAGGATTCACGAAGTTGACGTCTTCGACCAGACTGTAAGCCTCTATGTGCTGTTCAATGTATTGGTCCATCGTGAGCGGTTCCATCTGATTGGGATAAAACGCCGCCGTATCCGCAAAAGCGGCTCGATAGGCATCCCAGTCTTGGTTGAGGTATGCGGCAACAGCAGCTTTAACATTGTCTACCACTTCACCCTCGCTGGAATACGTGCCTTGCGCTTGAACGGGGGCCCAAGTACCCACTGCGAGAGCGAGAACAAGAATTAGTTTTTTCATTTTGGGATTAGATGATTTGATGGGTGGGAATTTGATTAAAGATGTCGAAACGGGGTTGGAATGTCAATTTCAACTTCGAAAAAAGTCAACTTCCAATGGACTCGAGCGCTAGATCAATATTTTGAAACGGGGTTACAGCAAGAATCACATAGATTGTCGTCCCGTATCATTTGGCTAACACAGAGAAATCCAAGTGTCCGCTATCTACATACATCATATTGACACAGCTGTCCCCGAGATCTCCTATCCTCAGGAGCAGATCGGTTCGGTCATGCTCGAGCAGATCGATCCAGAGAGTAAGGGCGCCCGGCTCTTGCGTCGCGTGTACAAACATTCTGGCATCGAAAAGAGGCACAGTGTCATTCGTGACTATGTGGACTACGACCACGATGGCCTCTTTTTCGACGCAACCTCCGATTCTTACAAGTCCCCCTCAACCAGAGATCGTAATGATCTGTATTCAATAGAAGCACGCAAACTCTTCTTGGAGGTTAGCCGACGCGTAATCGAAGGATGTCCTGGAATGGACACGAATGATATTACGCACGTCATCACCGTCTCGTGTACCGGATTTTTTGCCCCTGGCCCGGACTTCTATATCGTGAAGGACCTGGAGCTCGACCCTTCCACCCAGCGATTTCATCTAGGATTTATGGGGTGTTACGCCGCCTTCCCTGCCCTGAAGATGGCGGAAGCTTTTTGTATAGCGGATCCGGAAGCGGTCGTGCTAATCGCATGCCTTGAGCTCTGCACATTGCACCTCCATCCTTCCGAAGAAATTGATGGCATCGTGGCCACATCCGTTTTTGCGGATGGAGCTTCTTCCGCAATCGTGAGTGCTCGCCCGCCTTCAGGCGAGAATACCTCCCTCAAATTCATAAAACTCCTCTCCACCATTGCCCCGAATAGCGAAGAAGACATGGCATGGAGCATCGGAGATCATGGGTTCGACATGGTTCTTTCAACGTATATACCCCGTATTCTAGAGGCGAATGTAGGATCGATCGTGACCACATTGCTGAAAGAAGTTGGTTTGGAACGAGCCGATATCGACCGCTGGGCCATTCACCCCGGCGGGAGAGCCATTCTTGACAAAACCGCGCAAGCTCTCGATCTGAATGAGGACTCTCTTTCGGAATCCCGCCGTGTGCTTCGAGACTTTGGAAACATGAGCAGCGCGACGATTCTCTTTGTCCTGAAAGAGATTCTCGAGTCAGAAGCCGCCCAGACAGACGAGAAGATTTTCGCCATGGCATTCGGACCTGGTCTCACCGTTGAGAGCGCCCTTTTTACACGAGTGTAAATGGTCACGCATTTCCTTCGACATCGGGATCCGTCCCTCACAGAAAAGATGGAGGACCCAAATTGTGACGAGGCCAAACTTTTCAATACGTACAGGCAGTTTACTTACGTGAATCGAGCGATCGCTGGTTGGCGCAGGGTCTATAGGAAGTGGTTGCTACCCAAGCTGTATGGAAACTCCCCCACCCTCTTGGATATTGGATGTGGAGGAGGCGACCTGGTGTCGATGATCGCAAAATGGGCGCGAACCGATGGATTGCCGCTAGATATCACGGCCATCGAACCCGACGAACGCGCAATTAAGTATTTACGGACGCAAGAGCTTCCGGAGAACATCTCGTTTCGACGGGCCACATCAAGCGATCTCGTTTCGGAAGGACGCAACTTTGACGTCGTCATTTCGAATCATCTGATTCACCATTTGTCGAGGGCGGAGCTAGGAGAGTTGCTGAACGATTCCACGATACTCGCATCAAAACTGGCGATTCATAATGATATCCGTCGAGATGACCTTGCGTACGTCGGGTTCGCTCCGACGAGACTCGTATTCAGGAAATCGTTTATCACCGAAGACGGACTGACTTCGATTCGAAGATCTTACCTTCCGGACGAGCTTCGGCAATTGATCCCCCCCGAATGGCGTGTGATACCGATGGCAATATTCAGAAATCTACTTGTCTGGGAGCCATGACAGAAGTCGATGTGGTCGTAGTCGGAGGGGGACCGGTGGGCCTATTTCTGGGATGTCTCCTCGTTCAAAGGGGGATCTCGTGTCGCGTGATCGAGAAGCGAACGGAACCCACAGCCCACTCTCGATCAATCGGCATCCATCCCCCGGCCCTCGAACGGTTAGCGGATGTGGGTGTCGCGGACGAGCTAATTGATAGAAGCGTCGTCGTACCCGAAGGTGTAGCATTTGCCAATTCTAAGGAGATCGGCCGGCTGACCTTTGAGTCCTGTCCCCCTCCCTTTCGGTTCATTCTTGCCATCCCGCAGTCCTTCACGGAAGAAGTCTTGTCTAAGCAGCTATCTGTGTCGGATGACTCTGCATTGATCAGCGGAGCAGAGGTACGCGATCTGAATGAGGACGATAATGGTGTCACTACGGAGACGAACGCCGGTGAATTTCAATCACGTTTTGTGGTTGGGTGCGACGGTCAGGACAGTTTTGTTCGAGAAAGCCTGAGCATTGGATTTCCTGGGGGGGAATACGATGACGTTTTCGTGATGGGCGACTTTACCGATCAGACAAGCCTCGGAAAGCGAGCAGGTATTTACTTGACTGACGGGGGTGTTGTAGAGTCTTTTCCACTCCCAGAAGGCATCCGGCGTTGGGTTGTAAAAACAGACGAATTCCTGTCAGATCCCCAGCCGTTTCAACTCAGTAAACTGGTCCTCGAGCGAACGGGCGAGATCATTCCCACAGAAACATGCTCAATGATTAGCGCTTTTTCCACCAGCCATCATCTTGCTGAAAAAATGGCCCTCGGCCGAGTTCTTCTGGCCGGAGATGCAGCCCACGTGGTTAGTCCAATTGGAGGACAGGGAATGAATCTAGGATGGTTGGATGCCTGGGATGCTGCCCATGTGATTCAAGATGCTCTGGCTGCGCCCAATAGGCGAGAGCAACTAATTCTCAAATACGCTTCGCGGCGACGCAGGGCTGCAATTCGTGCTAATAAGCGAGCGGATTTCAACATGTGGATGGGGCGATCTTCCGGCTCTCAAAAGCTGAAATATGCTTGTGTAAAGACGGTGTTGAATACACCGCTGAAAAACTACTTCGCGAGTCGATTTACAATGCGTGGGCTGTGATCATGATCTTCGGTCGCGTGAAGTCGAATAAAAGGGGTTCTGAGGAGAATCGCAACGAATCTCCGATTTCAGCCGCGTTGAAGCGCTACAATCAGATCGATAGGCTTAAATATTACCCCTCATTGCCGATACAACCTGCGTGAGTTGCACCTATTCTGCGCGACCGTCCCACTTCTCATTCCGCTGAAGACTATGCCACAGTCAATGCTTGCGTTTCTCGCTATGACCATCGTGATGATGATCACGTTGAGCCAGCGTAGGACGGATATCAGATCCCACGAGTCTCTGGTAGAGAACGAGTTCGAAATAATGGCCAACGCGCTAGCCATCGAACAAATGGAAATCGTAATCGGAAGCACGGCATGGGAAGACCTTGAAAATTGGGACGACAGCGTCTCTACGAAAAATTTTACATTCACCGGATTTCAGGAGTCCTTCCAGATAGGCGTGTCCATTCAATTCGTAGACGGTTTTGGCAATCCGTCGATCGTGCCTACAACCATAAAGGAGGTTGCCATTAGCGCAATGAACGACCGATATGTACTACCTCTGGTCACGCACGCTCGTTTAGTTTCCGAATAGACCATGCAATTCATTCTTGACAACATATCGGCAACTCTCATTTTTTCGGCTGTAGCTATGGCTGTCGTCGTTACACAGTTCAATTCCTCACAGTCGACCATCGAGTCAACCGTCTCCTATATGTCAAAAAAGCAAACGCTGGAACTAGGAGCTACGCTCGAGCTAGAGCTGAAATTGATCGGACAAGGAACGACCAATAAAATCGATGAGGCCGTCCAGAATGCAGATGGACAAACAACGAGTTTCATCTTCTGGCGAAACAACGGAATTGAGGATATCAAAGTTGAGTATCGACTTATTCCTACGGACAGCATATTCATAAATGGCGTTGAAGTGCAGAGATACCGAATGGACCGGTTCGAAAACGACGTTTACAGAGGTGGGAGTGCTCCTACGCTACGAGATTTCGTGATTGAGCCCCTTGACGCTTTCGGAAACGTCGTTGCACCGGCAGCCGCTGTACTAGTTCGAGCCAAGATCAGAGACACCTATCCCCTGGTAGACCCTGATGATATGCATATCGGTCACTCTTTTTGGGGGATGACGGTTCGCCCGGAAAATCTCTAACTTGCGTCGGTATCGCACGATCAGTACGGAAGAGTACCTAAAATGCTCGATTAGTACGGATTAGTACCAATTGGGTAGAATAACTTTGCGGAAAACGATTTCTGCAAAAATGACGCCCCCCGGCAAGTGTCCTTTAGCCCCGTTACTTGTTGACGATACTTGTTTGTGCGATCAGCGTCGATATTTCAGACTGACGCACGACCCCATCGTTCCCTCGTACAGTTACCGTCCGCGCAAAAATGAACGGATTGAGACTGTAAAATTTGTTGAACAGAACAACAACACAGAGAGAGGAACCATCATGGGTAAGAGCGCAATTCTTCTTGCCATTGTAAGCATTTATTCCTGGACGATGACCAGCTCCAGTCAGAACAGTATCCTACTGGAGCTCGAGGACGAACAAGCTTTTTACGAAGAAAAAGTCCTCGCACGTGAGCAGGCGTTGTCTGGATTCAATATGGTCGTTTCGAACACGAAAAACGACTTTGTGAGCTACCGGATTGATCTCGAGAGCAGCCTATATGGAGATGGTGAATTCTCCATTTCTGCTGTTACCGGCCCCGATAACACCGTCCAGGTAACGGCGACGGGTAGAGTTGGGCGCGCGCAGTACACGATCGTGGGCGACATGACGTCTGTCTCAGGAGCAAAATTGGCAGCCCTGAATATTGACGGACCTGTTTCGAACGCACGCGGTATCGGCGGCTCATACCTTATCAACGGAGTCAACACCAATCCTGATGACAGCGAGCCCGGAGGTCCGAATGCATTCGGTGTCTATTCAACGTTGTGGCAGGCACACGTAGAAATGCAGCAGGGGTTTCGTGAGGAGCTTGTAACGGGGGGTGAATATGGTGATCCGGGTAGCTTCGCCTATGAAGGTCAAGAAGGCCTTTTTAATGATCCGGACGATGTCCCTGATTTTGATGCACTCTCATCGAGTATTTTAGGATTATGTGAGGCCGCTGAGCCGAGTGAAGCGGACAACTTCACTCCAAATCCAGCTTGTGACTTTTATTCGGGTAACCAGGTCTTTGCCGGAAACGACGTGTTTGGCGATCCATCTCATCCAACGATTTTGATCGTTGACGGGAATGCAACGTTCAGAGGGAATGTTCGTGGTTACGGTGTCCTATATGTGAAGGGCAATTTCAAGACGGAAGTTGGCGAACCTCGTTGGGAAGGACTGATTTTCGCCTCCACTCAAGGAGGAACGCACGAACTCCGCGGCATGCCCCATATATATGGTGCCGTTGTCTTGCGCTCGGAAGATCCGGATCCAGATCTAGATAAGTCGCTTTACGATCCCCTGAGTTTTACAGTTCGGGGCGAGCCCACTTTCCATTACAGCCAAATGGCACTCGACGAATACGTTGCTGAGCCGTTTAATATTCTGATGGACTTCGTGTCAGCGGGAACAGGAGGAATTGAACTCCGAAACATTCGGCAGGCTGCCGGCGCTTCCCAGATGAATCATTAAACCAGCAGCCTCCCCGATGACGACCAGTCAGATTAGGCTTCGTAGATACGATTCCAGTCAGGGACAGAGCGTACAGCCGGAGTTTTGAGTGGATCTCTTAAGTCTACGAGGAAAGCGCCGATACAGTGAGATGCACGTTGTATTTAGTGAACACGTGCATGTATTCGCCACAGTGGTCTCGGCCACGCAGTAAGTCTTTAGAAGACGGTAAGTCAACATGGGAAAGAGCGCCATACTTCTCGTCCTCGTCCTCATCTATAGTTGGTCTCTCAATTCTTCCAGTCAGAGTAGATCATACCTCGAAAGAGAAGACGAACAAGCCTTTTATCAGGAAAAGGTGCTCGCACGTGAGCGTGCCATTTCCGGATTTAACGTGGTTGTGACCGACACGGAAAACGACTTCGACAATTTCCGCTTAGAACTTCAGAGTAGATCCTATCGCGATGGCAGTTTCTCGATTTCGGCGATCGGTCTGTCCAGCGACACGGTTACAGTGCTTGCAACGGGATCAGTTGGCCGCGCCAGCTACACGATCGTTGGCGATCTGGTCCAGGATGGGTCCTCTCCCCTCTCGGCGCTGAATATTAACGGACCCGTTTCGACGAGTCTCGGAAACGGGAATTCATTCCTGATTACAGGATATGATACGAATCCAGGGGGTGAAGTCGGCTCAGGCGGCGCATACGCAACCTACGGAATTAACACCACGGAATACGGTGCCATGGAGGCTATGCAAAGTGGATTGGATTACGACCAGGTAACCGGAAAAGGAGGCGACAACAGTTTTTACAATGAATTCGCACTTAAGCTGAGTGATTTGTCATGGGACATCGAAAACCATAAACTCTGCGGTGATTATCCGGAGCGGTGCATCGTCTATTCCGACGATCAAAGCTTCACCGGAAACGACACCTTCGGCTCGCCGGCAGAGCCCGTAATTGTGATCGTAAATGGCGACTGTGAATTCAAAGGAAACGTGACAGGCTATGGTATACTTCGTGTAAAGGGACAATTTTCCACCGTCACGGGAACACCTCGCTGGGAAGGACTCATATTTGCCTCCACCGACGGCGGCGTACATGAGCTCAGAGGAAATCCAACGATTTACGGCGCATTGATTCTTGAGTCGATCACGGAGCAAGAAAAAACGGGCTCACCAATGAGCTTTAACATCAGGGGAAATGCAGGGCTTTACTACAGTTCAATGGCACTCGACCGAATTCCCGTTCTAAATTCAATACAGACTAGCGGACCCACGGAAATCCAGTTGTTAAACATCCGACAGGCGTCGGTCGAAGCAACGGATTACGTTGGTCTTCAGTCGCGCTAGTCGAGAAGTAAATAAAGAAGGCCTGCCAAATTAGAAAGGCCCTGAGATTGTTTTCTCAGGGCTTTTTTTATCTCTGCTCCTTTTCGTTTCGGCAGTAATCATGAGGACAGAGTATTTCGTCGTGATCAGTTCGCCCTGATCAGATGCGAGTTCAATCGTTCGATGGTCGACCGATTTGCGTCGCGAATGTGCAGGTTCCTATCTGGAGATTCGGGCGCAGACGATAGATCGTGCCATGAATGCCATCGCGAACTTCGGATATGTTGCCTCCACCTTTTGAGCCAGGCGTGGGGCAAATTTTCCGGAAGATCCTCACCAGCAAGCTTGTGAGCGAGCATCGACCAAATCCTGAGCGTGCTGTCAAAGGCATAACCGCCTCCAAGCGTACAGACAATACAACCGCCGGTGATCGATTCGGCAAGTTCAATAAGTCGATCAAATATCTTGTCGTATGCGTGGGTCGAGAGGCAGAGATGGGCCAACGGATCCATGACATGTGCATCCGCTCCCGATTGTACGACCAGAATGTCCGGTTCAAACTGCGCCAATACTTCGGGCACCACGGCCTCAAAACACTCCAGATAGCTGTCGTCTGTCGTACCGGGAAAAAGAGGAACATTGACGCTCAGCCCCTCGGCTTCACCCTCCCCGATTTCGTCTACAAATCCGGTCCCCGGGAATAAGTACTGCCCCGACTCATGCAAGCTGACGGTCAGCACGTCCGGATCGGTGTAGAATATTGCCTGCACACCGTCCCCGTGGTGAACGTCTATGTCCACGTACGCTACGCGGCAGCCCTTTGCCCGGAGCCCTGAGATCATGACCGCAAGATCGTTATAAACGCAAAAACCAGAAGCCCTGTCGCTCATCGCGTGATGCAAGCCTCCACCCAGTTGCAGAACACGTTTTTGACGGCCGCTTACTGCCAATTCACCCGCGAGCAAGGAACCACCGCAGACCATTTTCGAGGCGTCGTGCATCCCTTTGAAGGTGGGTACATCTCCCGTAGCCAAACCCATAAATCCCGCATACGGCACGGTGAGATTCGACGAGGCGTTAATTACCGCTTCTACAAATTCGCCGTCGTGTACTCGGAGAAGGTCGTCGTCCGCACACGGCGTCGATTCGACCCATTCGATTTTCAAGTCGAGACTTGAGACCAGATCATGAAGAGCTTCCCACCGGCCTGGCGTGAAAGGATGACCTGGACCGAAATCGTACTTCAGGTAATCAGCGCTATAGACGACGAGCAGTGTCGACATGGCTAGATCACACTAGCAAGTCTAATCCGTATCCGCATGGATCGAGTGTATTCCTGCGAGGTCCATAAGAAAGGCATACTCAAAGGCGGTTTCTTTGTGACGTTTGAGCCGACCGGTGGCCCCCCCGTGACCGGCTTCCATATTCGTCTTGAGAATCAGCCGCTTGTCGTTGGTTCTCAATGCCCGAATTTTGGCTACCCATTTTGCCGGTTCCCAGTACTGAACCTGGGAGTCGTGTAGGCCCGTCGTCACCAGCATATTCGGATAGTCCTTCGCCTCCACATTATCATACGGTGAGTAGGAGAGCATGTAGTCGTAGTACTCCTTCACGTTCGGATCCCCCCACTCATCGTACTCACTTGTTGTAAGGGGTATGCTGTCGTCGAGCATGGTGGTTACTACATCCACCCAGGGAACGTAAGCGAAAACGCCTCTCCACAAGTCAGGCCGCATGTTCGTGACAGCGCCCATCAGCAATCCGCCTGCGCTCCCGCCCTCCGCAAAAAGTCGCTCCGGATCGGCATATTTCTCATCGATGAGATGCTCAGCTACGTCGATAAAGTCTGTGAACGTGTTTTTCTTCTTGAGCAGCTTCCCATCCTCGTACCAATAGCGGCCCATCTCCTGGCCGCCTCGAATATGGGCGATAGCAAATACGACTCCACGGTCCAAAAGGCTCAAGCGTGGCGAACTAAACGTGGCCTCCCGACTGGAGCCATAGGAACCGTATCCGTTTAGCAGCAATGGCGACGTACCATCAAGCGGTGTTCCTTCCCTATAAACAATTGAAACAGGCACTCTTGCACCGTCCCGGGCTGTTGCAAATATTCGCTCCGTCACATAGTCCGACTTGTCGAATCCACCCAGGATTTCCTGCTCTTTGAGAAGCGTCTTCTGCCTCGTGACCATGTCATAGTCATACGTAGAATTGGGCGTCGTCATAGACGTATAACTATAACGCAGAATCTGCGTGTCGAATTCTGGATTGATACTGATACCCGCCCGGTAGGCGGGTTCACCGAAATCGAGATAATGCTCTGCGCTTCCATCCCATGGACGAATCCGAAGCTGACGAAGCCCATCGAAGCGCTCCAATAGGACCAAATGGTCTTTGAAAATCTCAAACCCCTGAAGAAATACGTCGTCGCGGTGCGGAATCACTTCCTCCCAATGCGTCTTGTCCGTGATCACGATTGGCGCGCGCATGAGGCGAAAATTCGTCGCATTCCAGTTCGTTCGCACATAAAAGTAATTCCCGTAATGATCCACCGAGTATTCGTGATTTTCCTCGCGGGGTTGAATGACTTCGAAAGATCCTGTTGGATCCGTGGCATCCAGAAATCGGTATTCGGAACTGAGCGTCTGATTCGAGCCGATAATCACGAAGTCCTTTGACTTGGTTTTGAAAACAAATGCAGAGAATGTGTCGTCAGGCTCTTCGTACACAAGAACATCCTCAGAGATATCCGTACCCAGCTCGTGCCGAAATATTTTGTTCCAAAGAAGTGTTTCTCCGTCCTGTTTCGTGTAAAAAATGGTTTTGTTATCGTTTGCCCACGCGACGTTTCCTGTGACATCTGGAATGACATCGTCAAGCAATTTTCCCGTATCCAGATTCTTGAACCGAACGGTGTAGAATCGTCGACCCACCGTGTCCTGCGAGTAAGCCAGAATGTTGTCGCCTGAGCTCACGTCGATACCACCGATGGAATAGAATTCATGACCTTCCGCCAGCTCATTCGCGTTAATCATGATCTCTTCCTGCGCTTCGAGTGAACCGCTCTTTCTCGCGACAATGGGATAGTCATTCCCCTCCTCGTAACGGGTATAGTACCAGTAGGCGCCGTCCTTATACGGCACCGATGAATCGTCTTGCTTAATACGCCCGACGATCTCTGCGAATAGCGTCTCCTGCAGATCGTTCGTATGCGCGGTCATGGCTTCCATGTACTCGTTCTCCGCCTCGAGATAGGCAATGACTTCCGGGTCTTCGCGCTCCCTCAACCAGAAGTAGTCGTCCGTACGGACATCGCCGTGAATTTCGAGTGTTACGGGCTCCGTCTTGGCGACGGGCGGTTCCATTGATGCCATGTTTGCAGTGTTAGATCCTGAGCTTTCCGTTGTTGAACCGTCATAGGTTGACTCGCATCCAAAGAGGGTCAGGCCAACGCCCAGAAGAAGAGAGCTACGCAGAAGACGCATAATATTTTCCTTCAGTGTTTGTCGGCGTATACCACTGTAGTGGTGTGAATGCTACGATTCGATCCGACGGTTGGTGAATGTCGATACGGGAATTCGACGGGCCAAAGTTAGTGCTGACCAACGAATAAAGCCTATTTCCAAACTTGGCGGGCGACCCGCAACAAGTTCTCGCCAAGAATTCTCCGAATCGTCTCCTCCGGGTAGCCCATTCTCACCATGGACTCCGTGAGAGCAGGCATCGCTTCCGGCGACGTCATGGCCATGTCGGAGGCATCGAATGGGAAGATCTCTTTGTCTGCCAAAAAGGTCTTCAATTCTTCTTTGTCGAAAACGTAATCCATACCAAGCGCTACATGCTCCGGTCCAACCAAGTTAACCGCATAGTCAATGTGCCGTACTATGTTATCCGGATTTGTATCACCGTTTTCTAAAAACAGGCCATATCCTGTAATACCGACTAAACCACCCGTTTCGGCACATGCTTTCATTACAGAGTCCGAGACGTTTCGCGGGTGATCGCAAAGTGATTTTGGATTGGAATGAGAGAGCAATACCGGATTGCGAGAATGTTCGAACACGTCCATGCTGGTTTGCTCGCCCGTATGACTACAGCAGATGAGCATTCCGACACGAGCCGCCTCCTCAATCACCCGCCTTCCAAAATCGGTGAGACCGCTATCGTCATCCATGCATCCGCCGCCTGCCCGATTATTGCGATTGTAGGCGACAAGCATCCAGCGGACGCCAAGATCATAATAGGTCTTGACCAGACTAGCCTCTCCATCCAGCGCCTCCATACCCTCGATGTCGAAGTGAACCGCAAGTTTACCGTCCCTTTTAGCACCGAGTATGTCTTCAACCGAGACAATGAGAACGTAGTCACCCGGTCTCTCGAGAATCCACCTGCGCATGAAGGCCAGCACTTTAAGGCCATCATGCCATTCGATAAAGTTATCGAAGTAGACATTCACCGAGGCGACATTCACTCCTGCATCACGAAACCGTTGGAGTTGCGGAAGAAAAGAGTCGTCCGGGCGAAGCGGCATACAGGTGTGGTTGTCCCAGACAAGCGCCTCATGATGAAGAGACGCAGCTTCAGGGCTAATATTCCAGGTGACCTCTTCCATTCGATCCGTGTCTCTTGATGTTTACCAGGCGAGAAATAATTGCCTTAAGGAAGATTCACGCTCGACGCTCCCTCAGGGATCGATCGTAAAGGCCTGCATGAATCCACTTGAAAATACAGCTACTTGCACACCGCCACCGGCAACGTAGATGGTATTGTTTATGGTTACCGCTCCCGTACCATGGGCAGGCCGGGGCATCGATTCAACATCGGACCAATGATCAGCGACTGGATCGTATTGCTGATTGTGTTCATAGACACCACCCTGACCCGTAAAATATTCTCCGCCAATCGCGTATAATTTATCATGCAGAACACCAAGCGCCAGTGCTCCGCGAGGAAAAGGTAATTCGGCTCGCGAGTACCACGTATCTGAAGCAGGGGAATATGCCTCGACAGTTGCCAGATCCGAGAGGCTTGGGCCGTCGAGGTGTCTACCGCCAATGACATAGATGAGTGAATCAAGAACAGCAACGGCAAAACTACGTCGGGCCGTTGGCATGCTTGCTCGTGTATCCCAGCTATCGGTTGCCGGATCGTAAACCTCGTTCGCGTTGCTGTCCCGTCCAAGATCAAATCGACCTCCGATGAAATAGATTTTCCCTCCGAAGGCAACGGCTAGGTGTTCACCTCGCGCTGTTGGCATGGACGCCAATTCTGTCCAGACGTTGGTATCAGGATCATATTCATGAAGATAATCTCTCTCCTTCCACTCCGACGAAAACTGACCGGTCATACCGCCCGACGCGTAAATTTTACCTCCTGTACTCGCCGTTGCAATATGATGGCGTGCGTTGGGGATGGACGCTACTGCTGTCCATGAATCCGTCACGGTATCATAGACTTCCACCGAAGACAATACTTCCATGTCTTGAAAGCTCGTCCCGTTCATTCCGCCTACCACATAAATCTTGGTTCCTAGCTTGGCCGGTTGAAGCTCCTGGCGTTTACTTGGGGTGGCGGTTTTTTCAATCCAGCACCCGCTGGGTCCAGGCGGAGTGCATTCTTCTTGGGGAAATGGGTCAGAATCATCAGAGTTCTGACTATCGCAACCGAAGAGTGTGGTGGCGCAGAGTGCGGTAAATAATAATTGACGTAAAAGCACGAATGTGTGACTTGATTGAATAATCGATCCCCTAACCTACATGGCAGCGCGATACGGATTGAAGGCACAAAGTTGCCCTCTGTTTGGCTGCTTGATTTTTTTTCTGTTCGCAAAATCGTTCAGCGCGTCGAGCGGGGATATCATGTTTCGTATTAGGGACTTCGCATCGAAAAACGATCGACCATGCTGCCCGCCTGTGTAACGCATTGGGCTCCGGAGCATGTCCAAATCTGCACAAAAAGTCCTGGCTGAACGGCTGACTTACTCTGCCTCTTTGGAACTCTATTCACTGGAGGCGAGACCGGCGAGGTATTTGGAGATGATGGCGCCGGTCCGAAACTGCGGCGATACATTCACCTTTTTGAGCCTCGCTCCTTTCGGCTGTCCGAATTTATTTTGCCGTCACAATTCCCAGCACGATCGAAAACCTCGTCGTTCCGGTCTATCTGACAAATTTTTGTATTTCTTCCGAAACAAATAATATATATGTTCGAATACGGACTTTCATCGGTTTGATTCATGAACCACTATTTAAAATGAACCTCATATCTAGAGCGGAAGAACTTCTCTTACTCGCGATTTGGACATTGCAGGACCAGTCCTATGGAGCGATGCTTCGCGACTATCTCGTCGAAGCCACAAATGAAGATTGGTCCATTGGAGTGGTTTATAACACACTGGATCGATTGGCAAGAAAAGGATTCGTCCGAACCAGTCTGGGCGATCCAACTCCTGAACGTGGAGGGCGAGCCAAACGCTACTTCCACCTTACTGCTGAAGGGGTCGAGTCACTCGAACGCATTCGTACAGTTCAGAATTCACTCTGGTCTGATTTACCGATTTTGAATCTGAGAAACGCCTGAAATGCACCGTCCTCCGCGAATCTGTGAGTTTTTAGTGCGGCTCGTGCTTCACGATGTCGACCGAGCAGCAGTGCTGGGCGACCTGCACGAAACGTATAGTGCCCTTCGGGAGCATTACGGATGTCGAGAGGCAGCTCGCTGGTACCGCAGCCAGGTAATCCGTTCGATCCCGTTCATCTTTCACCGATCCATTTTTTGGGGACTAACGATGCTACACAATTACATCCTGGTCGCGTTACGAACGATTCGCAAGCACAAAGGATACTCATTCATTAACGTTACGGGGCTTGCCGCCGGACTCTCCTGCTTCCTGTTTATCGCCCTCTTTATCCAGCATGAGCGGTCTTACGATCGATTTCACTCCGGTTCGGACAGAATTTATCGAGTTGAATTGGATCTTGAGAATCCAATGGGTACGAATGAACTAGCTACATCGCCAGGCGCCCTCTCCCCTCTCTTAAACCGCTCACTCCCTGAGATCGAGGTGTCTACTCGCCTGTTTCGGCCCTCTCAGATTACGATTGCCACCGAGACTGACACCTACAAAGAAACTAAAACCTTCTTCGCCGATCCAGCTCTTGCAGACGTATTCGACCTGGTTGTTCTCCGCGGAGATCTGTCGGGGTTATCCAGACCAAACGGAATGGTACTTACAGAGGAAGCGGCGACGAAGTACTTCAAAAGTGACGCGGTTGTCGGCCAGACGCTCCTGGTCGCCGATTCCTTGACCGTGGAGGTTACGGGCATCGTCCAATCCTTCCCTTCGAACAGTCATTTTCAATTTGACGTTCTGATTTCCATGGATACGTGGAAACGGGTAATGCCGGCTACGGACACCCGGTGGTCTCCCCACATGTTTCATACATACGCTCTAGCCTCACCTGCTGCAAACGTCGAATCTATGAAGGCGACGCTCGACCAACTGATCAGAGAGAACGTCCAGCTCGGCGATGGCTGGTGGTTCAACTTTCAATTTACGCCTCTTACGGACATCCATTTAACGTCTCATCGCATTGCTGAGCTCGACGTCAATAGAAGCGTCGATTCGTTGTACCTGTTCGGAATCATCGCGGTATTCATTCTCGCTGTCGCTTGCGTCAATTTCATGAATCTCTCCACCGCGCGGTCATCGATGCGGACAAGAGAAATCGGAATGCGAAAAGTCTTGGGCGCACGGCGCGCTCAGCTGGTTGGACAGTTCCTCGGAGAAGCTTATCTATTCACGGTGCTGGCCGTACTGGTCTCGGTCGGAATTGTGATTCTCGGCCTTACATGGTTCAATTCAGTTGCCGGGACCACGATATCCGCAGCTTCTCTTTTGCAGGGTCCGTTCCTTATATCCATTCTCCTAGCCATTCTTCTTGTCGGCCTATTAGCAGGGGCCTACCCGGCCTTCTTTCTATCCGGGTTCCGACCTATATCGGCTCTCAAAGGGTGGGCAAGTTCTCAGACCGGCCATCGTAGTGGATCAACGCTCCGCAAATCACTCGTTGTGTTTCAATTCGCCGTTTCGATCTTTCTGATTGCCGGAACCGGCATTGTACTCGATCAACTTTCGTTTATGCGGTCCGCCGACAAGGGATTTGAGCCAGAACAGGTGTTTGTCATCAGTAGTCTGAGCGCGCGAGACCACACCGCAGCAAGTGCGTACGCCCATCAGATTTCGAATTTGGCATCTGTCGAGAGTACCACGATGTCCAATGCGGTACCCGGACGCGAGACGATCGGGTATTCATTTCGAGTTCCGTCGATGGAAGAATCGGAATGGCAGGTTATTCCTGTGCTCTTTACCGATGCCGATTTCATGGAAGTGTTCGATGTTGAACTCGCGGCAGGGCGGGATTTTTCTTGGGATTATCGAGCGGATTCTAGTGGAAGCATTATGCTCAATGAAGCCGCCGTCGCTTCTATCGGTTGGAAGCCCGCGGAAGCAATCGGAAGAGAGTTTTTCTTGAGACGCGGAGGCACCACGATCGTGGGTGTCCTGAAGGACTTTAACTACAGATCACTACACAACGAAGTTGAACCGATGGCGTTTCTGTCGACGCCGATCGCGTACGGAAGCGCGCCTTTGTTTCTCTCCATTCGTTTGACTGGAGCAAACATGGCCGAGACGACTTCCGCACTCGAATCTGAATGGAAAAACATGCTCCCCAACAAACCGTTCGAATATTTTTTCCTAAACGAAGATTACGATCGACAGTACCGGGAGGACGAACGCCTGGCCAGAATATTCACGGTGTTTGGAGGGCTTGCTATTCTGATCGCTTGCCTTGGCCTCTTCGGACTTGCTACACTTGCCGCGGAGCAACGAATGAAGGAGATCGGAATTCGCAAGGCTTTAGGTGCGACCACGTACGGAATAGCTGCGATGTTTACCGCCAACTTCATGAAACTCGTGGGTCTTGCTATTCTGCTCGGGATCCCTGTGACATGGTTCGCTGCCAAAGCGTGGCTTGAAAACTTCGCGTACCGAACGGGTATTGGCCTTGACGTATTCCTTTACTCGGCCGTCATTCTGGCCACGATCGCGGCTGCTACGATTACTATTCAGTCAATCCGCGCGGCGCTTTCAAATCCAGTCGATGCGCTCAGGTACGAGTAGGCAACATGGTTACGCCGCACGAAGTATCACTCCGTTCTTGAATGCTCGCTCACGGTCTGGGTCCTTAATGGAAGCCACTTCGCGGATTTTCGAGATGTAATACTCTGGTAACCTATGCTCATATGCCCCCATGAGCACGTAGTCCAGGTACCACTGATACGGAGTTAATGCTGCGTCGTGATGCGACTTTGATGCGATGTAGGTGTGGGCGGTCATCCTCCCTTCTGCGGTGATAATTTCCACCATTTTGCGATCGTACCCGCTTCCTACGCCTTCTTCCACATCCAACTGTGTCTTCTCAGCTTCATTCATGAGATACAAAACGCCGAAAACCTGGTGTTCGCTGGATTCGTTTTTCCAGATCGTGCATTTGCCCGATCCGTCCGCGCCGAGCTTGTGGAAGACGAGTTGATGCCGGGATAGTCGACCGACCGACACCGCCTCGGCGTTGGGTACGCGCCGCTGAAAGCGCGAAATGCACATATTAGACCCGTACGCGAAATAAAGAAGTGGCCGCATTCTGGTACGACTTGCGAGACAGGATTGGACCAGCCTGCCCCTATGTAGAGAGCTGCCTGGCTGAGCGAGCAACCGCTACTAGAGATGAAATAGGCAATACGATCGAGTCGTACTAAGATGATACACCTTCGGGGAGGCGGTACACCCATTGCCGGAGTCGTTTTTTCTGCTATCCGCCCAGGACCAGTCTCAATCCCTGGGCTACTGCATAGCCAATGTAATTCCCGACGGCATAGCCAAGCATGGCAATGATAATCCCGGAAAGTACAAGGTGGCGCCAGCCCTTCATCTCGGCTACAGGCAGAACGACTGCAGGTCCCCCTTTCGTGGCAACGGACGCAATCGTTAGCACACCCAGATCCATTTTGAACAGCATACCCGTTCCGAACAGAAAGGCAAAGTGGACAACCATTATGATCATCACGTAGAGGAAGAGAATCGGGGAGAGAATAATGGCCTGATAAAAATTGATGAGCGCACCCACGGCGGCAAAGAAGAGAAAGAATGCGAGATCTCCAATTTCCCACGCTCCCTTCAGCCGCCGGATGGGCCCAATTTGGGCAAGTATCAGAGCGAGGGTTGTGACGATTAGTATGCTCGGCATCGCTGGAAAATATTGATCAACGATTTCCACCTTGATCCAATGGCTTACAGCCATGACGGCAATGGCAAGAAGGAAGAGCGTCACCACATGTAGCGGATCAAGAGTGGGTTTATGCTCTACCTCATTTGCACTTTCAAAATCGCTCTTCTTTACTTCCCACTTTTTGGAAACCACCCATTTGCCAGCCAGCGCAGTCGGAACCGCTACCCACAGGGCGTATAGTGGAAAGAGCGACAGGTTGTCGACGGCATTGGCGGCGGCGAGCAAATCGGGGTTCCCGATTTGCAGACCCTCCCAGAGAGCAAAAAAATTGAGGCTCCCGCCGATAAAGGTTCCTGTATACGGTCCGGCGAGTTTCCACCCCTCACCCGCAAGGATATCAGCCAGAAACGAGTCCAATGTGAGCGTGGCAATCACAACTCCTAGGACAGTTCCAATCGAAGCCAGCACGAACGCCGAGAGCATCGCGCGACCCGCTTTCAAAATTTCTTTCAGGCTAACCGTAAGGAGTATGACGCATACCGCGAAGGGAACCGTGAAGCCGATAATGGAGCCGTAAAGTGCCGCGTCGGTTGGAATCAGTCCAACATTCGAGAAGATCGCGCTGATGAAAATTACCCAGAGAATCGTGGACATTCTTTCGGCCCAGACATAGCGCTTGACCATCTTGAGCGAGAGATAAATTGCGAAGAGAAGAACCGCGAGAATGGCCAGTGGCTCCGAAATCATCGCACCTGACGTTTGATTTGGGTGCGCGGAGAATAAGCTCGACGATGTCAGAATCAAAGAAGTGACGAGTCGATTTCCAGAAAATGAAACAAATCGAACTGAAGACGTACACGAGTTCCAAATTCTGGAATTCGATTCCAACCATTGGACACTATCGATGAAACTTCTTACTCGATCGGAAGAATTTGTACTCCTAGCCGTGTGGCGATTGCAACAGGATGCCTACACATTGAACATTCGCGAACGAATCTCCGAGATTACCTCAGTAGAGTGGTCTCTCGGGTCCATTTTCACCCCGCTCGAGAGACTGACCAGACGGCGACTGCTCACGAGCATCCTGAGCGGATCCACACCCGAACGAGGAGGTCGTAAAAAACGGATTTACAGCCTCACTCCTGACGGGAAAAAGGCCTTGATTCGGATCCACAGAGTGGAAAAAGCGATGTGGTCCGGTCTTACCGAAATCCTCATCCGGTCATGACCCAATCAGTGAATACGCCACCACGGTTCGCGTCGAAACTCCTCTCCTGGTTGCTGAAAGACGATTGGGAAACACCCGCGGGTGACTTCGAGGAATTCTATAATCAGATAGTCGAATCCGAAGAAGGGAAAATAGCAGATCGGTGGTATCGGCGCCAAGTATTTCTACTTCTCCCCGAACGACTCTTCGAAAAATTACTATGGAGCATGATCATGTTTTTCAGCCATCTAAAAGTGGCGATTCGGACACTCAGGCGGCACAAATGGTACGCGGCCATCAATATTGGTGGTCTCTCGGTTGGACTGGCTGCCTGTATACTGATCGTGCTGTTCGTTCAAGATGAGCTTTCGTTTGATCGGTTTCACACGGACTCCGATCGGATCGTCCGCATCCTGGAAGCGCGGTCAACTCCGGATGGTGGTGAGCAACATTTTGCCTATTCCTTCGCTCCGCTCGGTGCTGTAATGAAGGACGAACTTCCTGGTGTCGAGGAGTCTGTTGTTGGTCTGACGCGATGGAGCATCGGTCGTCAGACTGTCCAATACGAAGACAATCGATTCTACGAATCCGAATATCTCTATACCGACGGCGCATTTTTCGACATCTTTGATTTCGACTGGCTGGCTGGAAATCCGGCCGAAGCACTCAACGGACCCTTGCGCGCCGTGCTGACGGTGACCGCCGCGCAGAAGTATTTCGGCGAGCTCGATCCGATCGGGAAGTCATTGAATATTGAGAGAGATGGTGATTTTACGGTGGTCGGGCTGATTCAGGACCCACCGACTAACTCGCATTTCGATTTCAGTATGATCCTATCTCTGGATACCTATCGAACCAATGAGCGGTTGGTCGCGCGTATGACGAGCTGGGATTCGTTTGGCTTTTTAACTTATCTCCGTCTGGCGAAAAATGCTGACCTGGAAGCGGTGTCGTCAGGAATGAGGTCGATTCTGGAAAGGAATCTGAACGAGGATATTTTGCGATCCAGAACTCCTTATCTGCAGCGTCTCGCTGACATTCACTTCGAATCATCCCATATCGACTTCGATGAAAATCGATCTCAAGCCCAGGCGGCCACCGTTTACATGTTTTCTGCGATTGCTCTGTTCATCCTACTGATCGCGAGTATTAACTATACAAATATGGCCACCGCTCGCTCGTTACAGCGGGCTAAAGAGGTGGGGTTGCGAAAAACGGTAGGTGCCCAGAGAGGTCAGCTCGTTAGACAATTTCTCGCCGAATCGATCGTCACCACGTTCAGTGCTTTGATCTTTGCGCTATTGTTGGCTCGTATGGCATTGCCATTTTTCAACCAGGTTGTCGGAAAGCAGCTAACGTTTAGCCTGTTCGCGAATCCGTGGATATCCGTCAGTTTGATCGGATTATTGTTTCTAGTCGGTATTCTGTCGGGAAGTTATCCTGCTCTTCTTCTCTCCCGCTTCCAACCGGCCATTGTCCTCAAAGGAAAAACTATACAAACGTCTGGCGCCAACCGTCTTCGCCAAGGTCTCGTCGTCGCACAGTTTACACTGTCGATCGGTCTTATCATCGCGAGCCTGGTTGTAGCCGATCAACTCGATTATGTGCAGGACAAGAAATTGGGATTTAATGAGGATCAACTTGTGGTCGTAGACATCAACGACGGCAACGCTCGGTCGAATTTCGTTTCAATGAAAAACGATCTCGCCCGTCATTCTTCGGTACAAGCGGTGTCGGTTTCCTCCAATGTCCCCGGAGACTGGAAAAATATCACACAGATCGATATTGCTTCGCCTGATCACCATCCAGATCAAGTCATCACATCTCATTTTCTGGGGATCGACGCCGACTTTCTCACCACGTTTGAAATTTTATTGCTCGACGGCAGGAATATTTCGGATACATCGCTCACCGATTCGCTGGCTGTTCTTGTGAATGAGACCGTGGCGTCTCGGCTTGAAATTGAAGTTGGAGATCGGATACGCATCCCGGGCCCATCTCTCGCTCGGAGGTATCGTGATCAGGTTTTTGAGCCGATGGTGGTCGGCATAGTAGAAGACTTCCACTTCAAATCGCTTCATGAGGATCTTGGGCCTATGGTGATGGGCTATCATAGCAATCCCGTGGATCTCATTGACTATTTCACCATTCGACTCGACGGACAAAACATCGAGACATCTCTGGAGCATCTGACGTCGGTCGGTCAGAAATATGATCCGAGACACCCGTTCGAATACAACTTCCTCGACGAGCGTATCGCAGACTTTTATAGGGCGGAAACCCAACTGGGACACGTTTTCAATCTTGCGACTATACTCGCCGTACTTATTGCTTGTCTCGGTTTGTTCGGACTGACCGCATTCATGACCTCGCAGCGGACCAAAGAGATCGGCGTGAGAAAGGTTCTTGGCGCCTCTGTACACAGCATTATTATTCTACTTTCGAAGGATATCCTGCTGTTGATCATCATCTCGTTTGCACTCGCCGTCCCGCCCAGCTATTTATTGATGTCCAAATGGCTGGATGGATTTGCGTATAGAACCCCTCTTGATATCGGAATTTTCCTGATCACATTAGGGCTCGCCGTCCTTGTTGGTCTGGTGACGGTGAGTTATCAAACCCTTAGAGCGGCGACCGCTGATCCCGTCGATAGCTTGAGATACGAATAGGGGACCGCTCGAAACGATCACGCTACCCTATTCCTAGTCGCCTGCGGATTCAGCGTCTATCTGGTGCTAAATCTGTTAAATTCCGTGCGCCCTTTCTTTTCGGGCGCCGTCGTTGTCGATTCCGTTCAGGACGATTCTCTGACCTCTTTGAGAACCTCGAAATCAGCCCGTACACCGGCTGAAACAGTAAATACGTTCTTCACATCGACGAGAAACGACTTGGTCTGACCTCTGACCTCTCCCCCTCGTGTTTTTCGGTACACAATGCCGGAAAACTGTACCTCGGAATGATTCAAGAGGGATTCTAGGCCAGCTGTGTTCTCAGTTTCACAGATGAAAACACCCTGGTACGTATCATTGATCGAAGTCTGGATCAAAAAAGCATATCCCATTCCATCGATGTTATTCAGTGAGGCGTCCTTATGAGTATATAGTGCCATCGTGTTTTGCTATTCTATCGGACGGGTGCTCATAATGCAGCCGAAAGCGGTATGTAGGAAAGATCGATCGTCATCTCGACAACGGTCAGCGCACCGTAGGAATCGTCTCGTTCGGGACTGAAAATCGTCAACTTCAGCGTCCCGCGGTTCTCGATGAGCTTAGTGTATTCGCGCAGTGGATACGGTTTTCTGTCTCGACGGCAATCCGTAACTATGTCAAGAGTACGCACCGTTCAATGAATTATATGTGCTAATTATAACTGTGTTTCATCCTGAGGCCTCGAACGCATCGGGTTCTTGACATGCCTGTCTCACGATCGTTCATCAAAATGTGTATGCACTACACCCGGTATTAATTCCCGATCCACTCCACGGCGGTCGAAACGCCTTGCCCCACACCAACGCATAGAGTTACGAGACCATAATAAGGGACAGTTTCAGTCGGTGATCGTCGATTCATTTCGTGCAATAGCGTCGTAAGAATTCTCGCGCCCGAACAACCCAGCGGATGACCAAGAGCCACGGCCCCGCCATTGACATTGGTGGTTTCAGAATCCAACTCGAGTTCTCGCATCACACCGATTGCCTGGGCTGCGAATGCTTCGTTCACTTCGACAAGACCGAACTGACGAATGTCCAGGCCGAGTCGTGCCATGAGCCTTTTGGTTGCCGGAACCGGACCAAAACCCATGACCTTTGGATCTACACCTGCTGTAGAACTACCTATCCATCTTGCCATTGGACGAAGTCCGAGTTGCTTCGCCTTCTCGGCCGTCATCAATAGCACCGCCGCCGCACCATCATTCAGCCCGCTGGAATTTCCGGCCGTTACGGTCCCATTCTCGCGAAACGCGGGACGCAGCGTAGAAAGTCTCTCAAGGTCCGTATCAAGAATGACTTTGCCGTTTGCGTGACGGAATCTGGGATGTTCATCCGTCTCGATGAGCCTATTGCCCATTTTTTTCTCAGAAATCTGGACCGGAACAATTTCGTCCTCAAACCTACCTTCCGCAATCGCAGACACGGCTCGGCGGTGACTTTCCAGGGCAAATGCATCCTGCTCCGTGCGTGTAATTCCCATCCTTTCAGCAATGATTTCGGCCGTCTCACCGAGCTGCACAGTGACTTTCATCGCCTCCAGCTTCGAATTGATCATCCGCCAACCCAATGTTGAGTCGAACATCTCCGGATGGCCGACAGCAAATGCTTGTTCAGATTTTGGGAGGATCCACGGCGCCCGGCTCATGCTTTCAACGCCGCTTCCAATGAAGACATCTCCCTCGCCCACGAGAATAGCTTTCGCAGCCTGATTCACGGCTTCTAGTCCCGAGGCACACAACCGGTTTACCGTAACGCCGGAAACGCTATCAGGATATCCGGCCAGAAGTACGCCCATCCGGGCCACATTTCGATTGTCTTCACCGGCTTGGTTGGCACAACCTGCAAACACATCGTCGATGATTGCTGGATCAATCTCTGTTCGCTTGACGAGCTCCGAAAGCACAAGGGCTAGCAGGTCGTCTGGACGTACGCTAGAAAGCACTCCGCCTAAACGACCAATGGGGGTTCGGACGGCATCAATGATGACAACTTCACGCATGACCACACCTCAGATATAGAGATGATCGGGGTCCAGTTCTTCCCGAATGATTCGGAGTTCATCTGCCGTAGGCTCCGGGGTTTCAGTGACATCCCCGGCCATCTGTAGATTCCAGCCGATGGTGCTAACTACATCGCTTCGCTCGACTCCCGGATGGATCTCAGTCAGGAAGATTTCTCCCGACTCGGAATCAAATTTGAACACACCCAGGTTCGTAATGAGCAGTGTTGGCCCTCCTCCCGGAAGACCCCAATCCTTTCTCGTTTTACCATTTGCTTTTTGGCCCGGACTCGTAATGAAATCCACGGTTTCGGGAAACGTCTTCAGATTTTGCGTCGCGATGATAACGACTCTTTTGGCGTGAATCGCCATTTCGCAGGCTCCGCCACTACCGGGAAGTCGCACTTTGGGATTTTTGTAATTACCGATTACCGTCGTATTGATATTCCCGTATCGATCCATCTGCGCCGCGCCCAGGAATCCGACGTCGATCTTTTCATTCACCAGGTAATACTGGAAGACATCAAAGATCGAACAGACCGCGGCGGCACCCTTTACCAGACACGGATCACCAATCGAAAGCGGAAGTCGATCGGGTACCGATCCGACCGCTCCGGATTCATAGATTAGCGTTAGATTTGGAGCATGGGTGTGACGAGCCAGATTGCACGCTAGATTGGGAAGCCCGATACCGACAAAAACGACTTCACCATCCAGAAGCTCGCGTGCCGCTCGGACAACCATCAATTCCGATGTTGAATACGAGGCTGCCATCAATCAATATCCATAATTCACAGGCGTCGACAGAACGAGCTCGGCCTTCAGACGGCTCACCTCATCGGGACCTAACTTTTCGACGTAGTCCGTACGGGATCCTACCCCATATATCCATTCATCCAGATATCGATCAAGAGACGATGGGTCTCTCGAAATATCTCCCCAGGCGACATAAAAATCGTTGTCCCGGTCGTAATAACCCTGAACATAGGAAGGATGACAACCGAAAGGTTCCACTACGACCGCATCGACCACCATGCCGGGTATCAAGGTTCTATTAGGATCGGATCGAATCACGGTTGAATCCACCAACTCCTCTACCACGACAATAACGTTCTTTGCAGCGAACGCGGTTTCCTTTTGGATTCCCGTAATACCCCAAACCTGTGCATTGCCGTCTGCGTCAGCTCGCTGAGCGTGAACGATAGCGATGTCAGGATTCAGCGCCGGAACGGTTGCGATCGACCGTTCCGTATACGGACAGGTCACCGATCGAATTTGGGGATTTACGGTCGGAAGATCGCTTCCGAGATAACTTTGAACGGGATAAAAAGGTAGGTTTGCGGCTCCTGCTATCAGTCGGGCCGCAAGCCCGAAATGTGAGTATTCCTCGATTTCGAGCGGACTTGGGATCTGCCCCTCAATCGCCCGTCTGAGGCCAAATAGTGAACCGGCGCCAGGATTTCCGGCCCAACTGAAAATGAGCTTTGACGCACAACCGGCGGCGATCATCTGATCGTAAATCAGGTCCGGAGTCATTCGGCAGAGTGTAAGATTCCGCTTTCTCTGACGGATGATTTCATGCGCCGCAGCAAAGCAGATGAGGTGAGTGAATCCATCGATTACAATCGTGAAGCCATCTTCCACAAAGCGAGAAATCGCATCTGCCATGGTCGTGACTTTGCTCTCCATTCGCGTTCCTCAGGACAGAGATAGCTCGGACAACACGTTCGCCACTATTTCGAGTGCCTTATCTGCATCGGCTCTTTCGAGAATCATCGGTGGAGCAAATCGTACAGAATTCTCTCCGCAGGTCAGTACGAGAAGTCCCTTTCCGAAGCAAGAATATTCAAACGAGGCAGCCATCTCTCCAGATGTAAACTCGATCGCAAGCATCAGTCCTTTTCCTCGAACATCAGAAATGAACGGATGTCTGGATTGCAACTCGGATAGTCCCTCCATGAGGTAGCCGCCGATTTCTATCGCATTGGTCATGAGCCCCTCTTCCACGAGGTTGATCGTCTCCAAAGCAGCCGCGCAGGCAACCGGATTGCCGCCGAACGTACTTCCATGACTACCCGGAGGCCAGGACATGATCTCATCCCGGGCAATAACGGCACTGATGGGAAGTCCTGATCCGAGTCCTTTGGCGAGCGTGATAATGTCCGGCACGACGTCCCAATGCTCCATGGCAAAAAACTTTCCGGTTCGACCCATCCCACTCTGGATTTCGTCGGCAATGAGCAGAATGCCAAACTCGTCACATAGCTTTCTCAGCTGCGGGAAGTATTTTGGAGGCGGGATGATATGCCCTCCTTCTCCCTGAATGGGTTCGACCACCACGGCCGCAACTTCATCCGGAGAAATCGTTCTCTGGAAAATGGTATCCCTCCAACCATCGACACAGTGCACGTTGCATTCAGGGTACGTCAGATGGTACGCACAGGACCTGCAATTCCCGTACGGCATGTGCGTGACTCCGGGTAGCAGCGGACCAAAACCTGCACGCTGCTTGATTTTGCTGGCTGTCAGACTGAGGGCTCCGTACGTTCGGCCATGGAATCCCCCATAAAATGAAATAATCTGTTGACGCCCTGTATAATACCGAGCCAGCTTTATGGCGCCTTCAACGGCCTCTGCGCCGGAATTTCCCAAGTACACCCGCCAGGAGTCGGGCCCGGGCGCGAGGTCCGCGAGCTTCTGACATAGCTCAGTATAGACCGAGTAATAGAAGTCGGTCCCACAGATGTGTAGCAGTCGATCCACCTGGTCCTTGATTCGACTCACGACTCGGGGATGACAATGTCCGGTCAAAGAAACAGCGATTCCGGACATGAAATCAATAAATCGATTGCCATCCACATCCGTAACCACGATGCCCTGTGCATGATCAACGGCGAGCGGATACTCTTTAATGAGTGATCGTGAGGCCACGAGCGAGTCGCGTTCAATCAGGGCCCGCGCTTTCGGTCCCGGCAATTCCGTTTTTATCTCGGGATAGTTCAGATCGAAGCCTCCACAACCGTTCGGCTTTGCTCACGCATGAATTGCTGAACGTAATACGGACCACAACCCCCTTTTCCTGTCGATCCACTTCCCTTCCATCCGCAAAACGCTTGAACACCCGGCCACGCGCCTGTAGTCGCTCCCGACCTACGATTGGCGTAGCACACGCCTGATTCAATATGGTTGAAGAACCACTCCACCTCGTCGGGATCGCTGCTATAAACACCTGCGGTCAACCCATACTCTGAACGATTGGACAGGTCCACGGCTTCCTCCAGGGTTTCGACGACCCCCACGGTAACGAAGGGCACAAACAGTTCTTTGTAAAAGAGTTCGTGGTCCGTGGGTAATCCCGTAACGATCGTCGGCTCAACGAAATATCCTCGATCAAAGGGCGGATCACTAAGAGTATTTCCTCCGCTTAAAATCGTACCGTCCCGCCTCGCAACCTCTACGGCCCCCTGATAGGTCTGATAAGCGCTCTCGTTGACCAGGGGTCCCAGGAAGACTCCCCGCTCACTGGGATCACCGATCACAACCGCCCTAGTCTTTTCAACGAGACGGTCTAAAAATTCGACCTCAAGGGATGGATGAACGTACACCCGGGAGCAGGCGCTACATTTCTGGCCGCTAAGCCCGACGACCGATCTCATGACTCCCTCCGCCGCTAGTTCGGCGTCGGCGTTTACGGTAACGATTGCGGGGTTTTTTCCTCCCATTTCGGTCACACACGGCTTCGGATATTCAGGGGAGAACCGGTGATACGCACTCATTCCTACCTCTTTGGAACCCGTAAACACGATGCCGTCAACATCCGGGTTAGTAACCAATTCTTCCCCAACGACAGAGCCTGGGCCATTGACGTAATTAAAAACTCCGGCAGGAAGTCCGGCTTCCCTGAACACATCGTACAGCAGTAAGCCGGTCCACGGAGCATCCGAGGACGGTTTGTAAACGACCGTGTTTCCTGCAACGAGCGCTCCGGCTGACATACCGGCTGAAAGAGCCAGGGGAAAATTAAAGGGGGCGATGACGGCCCATACTCCGAATGGCCGAAGCACGCTCACCACGTGCTCATCAGGAGAGAGCTGACCCATCCGCTTGAAAAAGCCGTTGGCATCCTCCATCTGCTGGCAGTAATAACGAATGAGGTCTGCAGCCTCTTCGGTATCACCCATCGCTTCGAGGCGACTTTTGCCGACTTCCAGACACATAACGGCCGCAAAAAAATACTTCCGTTCGCTGATCAGATCCGCGGCCGCACGAAGAATTCGAACACGCTCGTGCCAGTCCTCCGACCAGGTGCGATAGGCACTCTTCGCCGCTTGAATGGCGTCACGTGTATCGTCAGCCGTACCGTTTGCAAAGTACCCGAGGATCAGGTTTCTATCCGTCGGAGAAATATCGTCATTATAGGAATTCGCTTCTCGCGCTTCGTCAGCAATAAAATTAGGATACGTTGCTCCCGCTTTTTGCCTGGCTTCCTCTACACCCGCATCAAAGTCACCGTGAAAGGCGTCGGAATCTCCCTGTCCCATCGTCGAATAAGTGAATTTGAAGTCCGTCTGTTCCGCTTGCATATCGACCTGACCATAGATCGTGGAATGGTGAAAAAGAAGCTATACGTTTCCGGCGTCTTTTGCATAACACCTTGAACGCCCATCATAGGTTTTCCTCAATCGTTTCGATCGCAGACTTGAGCCGCTTTACCAATTCGTCCACCTGATCTTTCGTGATAACGAATGGGGGTCCAAGGACTGAAAGATCCCCATTATTTGAAGGAAGATATCTAGTTGTGGACCATAGGATCAACCGTTCTTCAAACGCTGCTTTTCGAATCCGTTCCGCGATTTTAAATTCCGGTGGAAACGGCTCTTTTGTGTCTCGATTTTCCACATACTCCACACCTGCAAGTAGACCAATTCCCCGTACGTCGCCAACTATTTCGCTCGACCTCAACGTTTGAAGCTGCTCGAGAAAGTACACTCCCATTTGCGCAGATCTTGCTACAAGTTCATGATCTTTTAGATATTGAATCGTAGATAAGCCAGCGGCAGCGGCCACGGGTGTGTGTGAAAAAGTCTGATTAAAACTGAAAGCTCCACTCTTTTGGGCAATGGTATCGACAATCTCATCGCGCACGACCAGCGCACTGAGGGGTGCGTAGCCCCCGCTCAGCCCTTTTCCCAGAGTCAGGATATCGGGCGCTACATCTTCTCGGTCGACCGCCAGCCATTTCCCCGTTCTCCCCATGCCCGTCAACACTTCGTCCACAATGAAAAGAACATCGTGTCGATCGCAGATCTCACGAATCTTGGCGAAGTAACCGGGTGGTGATACAACGCCCCCTGCGGATGCGCCGATTACCGGTTCGGCAATGAAGGCCGCAACCAATTCCGGACCCTCCTTCTCGATAGTCGCTTCAAGATGAGAAGCGCACTGATCCCCGAATTCTTCGAACGAAAGATCTGTCGGACAACGATACTCCATCGGTGCCGGTACGAAAGAGAAATCCTGCAGAAGGGGTTCGAATATTTCCCTCGACGAAGGCCGGCCGGAAACGGAGAGGGCAGCCAACGTATTGCCGTGATAACCCGGGGTCCGCGCGATAATTCTATACTTCTGGTCACGACCTTTTTCACACCAGTATTGCCTCGCCAGTTTAATAGCTGCTTCGGTTGCTGCCGATCCACTGCTCAGGAAATAAACATGATTCAGCCCCTCCGGAGTGAATGCGGCAACTTCTCTCGCCAACGCTTCAACGGGCTCATTCGTAAAGTGGAGCCCGTTCACGTACGCGAGTTTATGCGCCTGATTGGCCATCGAGTTCGCGATCTCGGCGACACCGTGTCCAACGTTAACCACTAATGCGCCACCGGAACCATCGATAAACTCGTTCCCATCCTGATCATAGAGGTAGATCCCCTCCCCCCGGACGGCCGTCGACATTTCCTCCGTTAAACGTCGATAAAACACGTTGGATGTGGGATACCTGGGGGACATCAGTCAGTGGCCTCCGTTCCGAAAGGACTTAAGTTTCCAAAACGGCCCGCCAGTGCGAGTTCGACACCTTCTGCATTTCGAAGAGGCCGGGGCTCATTTGAGCGCTGAGTGGCGAGGCTTACGACGACGAGGGCAATGATCCCCATGGCCAGCCCAAAGAGGTCCGACGGTATAGCAATCGTAAAGAACGGAACGACAATCCAGCAGACGAGACCCACGATCATAGAAGCTAAAGCGCCAGGAATATTGGCCTTTTTCCACCAGATAGCGGCCGTCAAAGGCACAAAAAGCGAAACCAGGGCTATCGAAAATGCATTGACCAGGAGGTTATATATGTTTTGGAAATACAGCGCCACCATGAGTGCAAGGATCGTCACGACGGGTACGCTCCACCGAGACCACTTCAGAATATTCGCGTCTGTCGCATCCGGCTTGGCAAAAGGAATCAAGTTCTTTCCGATAACGCTCGAGGTTGCCAGAATAGCGCTGTCCGCGCTGCTCATCACGGCTGCAAGAAGTGCGCTGACGAAGATGACGACAACGGTCGTCGGCAGATACTCCATTACGAGCATGGGCACAATCAATTCAGCATTTTCGATATCCGGCATCAAAATGGTCCCAATCAGTCCCATACAAATCGGGATTAAGCCGAACGTCAGATAAACGCCACTTGAAATGTACAATCCGGTTTGAGCCGTCTTCTCATCCTTGGCCGCCAGACAACGCTGCATCAAGTCCTGTCCCGCAATATTTCCAAGCCCAATCACGATCCAGGCTCGTATGTAGAACAACCAATTCGAAAATCCTCCCTCTTCCGGAGTCATCGAAAAGCTGCCTTCGGGAAGGCGCGAAAGAATGGCTTCCAGACCACCGGCTTCCTTGATCAGAACCGGAAACGCAATCAACAGGCCCACTACAACCAGAATGATTTGCAGGAAGTCCGTCCAGGCAACAGCCCACATCCCCCCGATCATGGTGTAGATGAGTGTGATCGCTGTGCCGATTCCGATCGCCCACTCCGTAGAAATACCTGTGATCGTTTGAAGAACGAATCCGAACGATACGAGAAGGGCACCTGTCCATCCTACGTAAATGATGATCGTTGCAACGGCGGCAAGGAACCCGGTTCTCTTGTCATACCGAGAATTAAACACGTCGACCACCGTCATCACGGACATTCGTCGAAGCATCCGAGCGAAGAAGAGGCCCGCCAACAGAAGACAGAGAGCCGCTCCAAACGGATCCGCAATAACCCCGATAAAACCCTTTTCATAGGCTACGCCAGCGGCCCCTAGAACCGTTCCCCCGCCGAACCATGTCGCAGACAGCGTTCCAACAGTCAACCAAAGTGGAAGGCTACGCCCCGCGACAAGAAAGTCAGCCGCATTCGTGACTCGCCGACTCGCGATGTAACCAATGCCCAACATGGCCAGCAAGTAGACCGCGATGCCTATGTAGACCTCAGCCATTCGCCACCCGTATCAATTTCCCGATCATTTCATCGGACATGGAATGGGCTGTTCTTCCCCCCGAACCGGTGAGCGTCGTGGCCGCGGAGAGCGCACTGAGAACAGCCTCTGTGGTGGCCTCGCGAGCGCCCTGGCGGAGTTCAGCGTGTGAGACATTGGGAGCGAATTCCAGATCGTAGATCCCGGCACGGTTCGGTTCTCGAACGGCAATACCCGTCGAGAATGATACAATTTGGTAGGAGCCGGCAGGCTTCCTAACGGAGCCGATATCAGCGGCGCCGTATGCGGCGCCAGCGGCCAGGGTGTCGAGTACTGGAGACGGAAGCGCGGCATTTGTCGCGACCACTCCGAGTAACGACGGATACAGATTCTCGGGGGGATTCGCTTCAGATTCGTCCAGGAATTCGGCGTATGAACCATAGTTTGCCAGGACCAGCGAACCGACGGTATACGTTTTTCCTCCCCTTTCTATTACTCGCGACGACGTGCCGATACCCCCTTTAAACCCGAAGGAAACAGCGCCGACACCCGCGCCTACGTTCCCCTCCTCAGCGTTATCAGATGAGGCACCGTTGAGTGCTTTCAGCGCGTGGTCTTCGGTCAGTCGGCGAGCTGTCATGTCGTTAAGGACTCGATCGTCGAATCCCATTACGATGGGCGGCCAGCCGCCACTTGTCGAAAGCCCGCTACTCCTTATGAATCCGTACGTGATGGCGCCATTATATATTCTTCCCACACTAAGTAGATTCGCCATGAACACCGGAGAGGCGAGAAGCCCAAAATCGTCCATCACCGAATAGCCCGTCATCTCACCACCGGAACCATCGGTGTATTTTCCATAGAAATAGAGTGCGTTTTCGTCGGTTACCGCATGTGGGGATACGACTGTGATGCCCGTCTGAATCTCCCCCTCCGAAATCGATTCGTGCCCAACATGAACTCCGCTCACATCCGTAATGGAATTGTTCTCGCCGCTCGGAAGCGTTCCGATCACGATGCCGCGCTCGCGAGCCCTCCCAATATGATTTGCCTGGGTGCTCATACTCCGGCTACAGTCGATTATACTTCTTCATGATCTCAGTGAGTCGGTCGAGTGGCAAGGCATGCCGGATCGAGCCATTCGCGCCATCCATGGTAGGCGCCGCCGTCAGCGCATTGAGGATCGCTTCTTCCGTCGCTTCCGAAGCTGCTTCCCAGAGGCTGCTGACTCCGTTATCACCGGTCCATGACACATTTTCATCCGAGCTGCGAGGAACAGTCGAAAAGGCGATAAAGACATCACCACTTCCATGCGTCGAGACGGATCCAGTCTTTGCGAGGCCCATTGCGAGACGCTTGCACAACCGATTCAACTGAATGGGAAGAAGAGGAGCATCTGTCGCTGCAACGATAATAATCGATTTGGATTTCTCTACCTCGTCTTCCGGATATCGAAGGAGCTCCTCGCCTACGGGTACGCCATCAACGCGGAGAAGATGTCGCGATCCGTGGTTGGCATTAACAAGAACCCCCACGGTGTATCCGCCTCGATTCGCAGGTATCCTGCGAGAGGACGTACCGATCCCAGATTTAAATCCGTAGGAACGCATTCCCGTACCCCCACCGACTGCGCCCTCTTCCACTGGCCCGTCTGCCGCGCTTGCAATCGCTCTTAAAACGTCATCCTCCGAGAGATGTCTTCCCTGAATGTCACCGAGGCTATCCCAACATTCGCCAACAACGGGCACGGGGACTCGCTCCGTGACGCCTATTTCAGGATGTTCCTGAAGCAAATAGGTAAGTGCAGCATCATAAACGATCCCCACATTCGCCGTCCCGGTTAGAAAGATGGGCGTTTCGAGAAGCCCGCCGTTCAGCGTGTTGAGCAGGCCCGTCAGCTCTCCGTTGCCATTGAGTATGAAGCCTCCGACTGGCAGCTTCTCTCGATATACATTTCCTGAACGGGGAAGAATGGCCGTCACTCCAGTTCGGATCGGACCTTCTCCTACGATCAGTCGACCGGAGCCAGAAATATTGGTGGTGTGACCAACCCGAACACCTTCGACGTCGGTGATTGCATTATGCAGACCGGTCGGTAAACGACCGATGGTGATTCCGAGATCTCTGAGGCGAGTGCGGTTACCCGGATTCGTATTTCTTCGAGAACTGGCTTTCGATATCTGAACTCCCAGAGCTGACCAGAGCCCAGACAACGCGCTTCCAAATGTCATCTGGACGAATCCGCGCCTGGAAAAGTGGAATTTCGACATGGTCGAGCCTCGCCTCACCCTAAATTGCTTGGCAACCATGCCAAGGTCCGGACCAATCTAGGACATAAGGATGAAGAAAATGTGGTCGCAATCGTGGTCGTGACGTTACGAGATCGTTGAGAATAAAGCTTGGCAGTTGCTTGATCGATGAACCGCTTCAAATCGACAGATTACCTTGTCCGTAGACCGGATCCCCCAAGACCCTACTCATAACCTAGTGTCTTGACGGGGTTTGCCACGGCAGCCTTAACCGATTGCGACTCGATTGAAAATCTGTTAGACTTCGATCACTCATTCAGCTCGCACGACCAGCACCTCACGAATGCCAAACTCAAGCATCGTTTCTCCGGAAGATCAGACGGTAACATTCGTCGAACTTTTCTTTGATCTGGTATTCGTCTTCTCGGTTACACAGGTTGTTTCGTTCTTCCATCATGGAGTTTCCTGGAGTACAGCAGGCAGTGCAGTCCTCGTTTTCTGGTTGGTGTGGTGGGCCTGGACTCAGTTTACGTGGGCCCTGAATGCTGCAAATACGGATCATCAGCATATCCAGATTGCTATGCTCTTGGCGACGGCCATCGCATTTTTTATGGCCATCGCTGTTCCAGACGCCTTCGGTAATAAAGCGCTGTGGTTCGCGATCCCATATGTGATGGTTCGTCTGGTCGGGCTCCACGTCTATACAAAGGTCACGGTAACCAACGAAAAACAACACGAAGGGTGTTCGCTTGTTTGCTTTGGCTTCAATTGGTGGACTCATCGCGGTCGTGATGGGCGCCGTCATGGGCGGCCCGACTCAATACTGGCTCTGGGGACTCGCTATTCTTTTAGATGCGCTCGCTGCACAGGTAGCGGGAAAATCTGATAGCTGGAATCTGCATCCAGAACATTTTGTCGAGAGACACGGACTCATCGTGATCATCGCCCTCGGAGAATCCTTGATTGTCGCCGCTGCGGGTCTAGTAGGTTCCGATCTCACCCTCACTCTTCTGACGGTCGGGCTCTTGGCAGTGATGATCACGTGCGCACTCTGGTGGAGCTACTTTCCCTACGTAAAACCACTTTTGGAGAGCGGGCTGATCCGGACTGAGGCATCGGACGAAGGCCCGATGGCGAGAGACGCGTTTAGTTTTGGCCATTTCCCGCTTCTCTGCGGGATTATTGCCATCTCATCAGCCATAGAAGTGGCGGTATTGGATCCGACTGCACCCCTGCCACTCGAGGTGCGAGTTGCGATGGCGAGCGGCCTTTTTCTTTTTACGGTTGCCGCTGCGTACGCTCAGTGGCGAACCGTAGGTATTCTGCCGAGAATGCGCCTCTTCGTTATTGTCGTCACGGGAGCGGCCATTGTTCTAGTAGCCGGCACGCTCCCGTGGGTAACACTCCTGATTGCATTCGTAGGGGTGACTGGGGTGGTGATCGTCGAATACGTAAAATGTAGACCGATGGTCGAGCACATGATCGGTTAGAACCTACACCCTGCAAATCGCGATTTCGGATTTTTTCTACGTATTCACTCCTGAAAAACAGGCACAATCCTTGCTGTTCCAAGGAATAAATCCATCGAACCTCCCCCAATAAGGGGAAAACAGGCTGCACGACCGAAATCAAACGATTTCTCTTCAACAGGTTCCTTCGCGAAAGCGAGTCCAAATGAAAACCCTCTTCAACAAGCAAATCAGACTCGGAGTCCTGCTTACTGCGGTATTTCTTCTCGTGGCGGCCATGGTCGGATTTACAGAAAGCACGTCTGGCACGACCCAGAGCGAATACTGGGACGATTCAACCATTGAGTGGGATGATGAGGCTGATGATACGTGGCGCAATGATATCCACGGAATAGAATCCATCAGAGTTCAAGTCTCCTCAGAAGTGATCGGGAAACAGGTGAAATCGGTGACGGAGGTTGAAAAACTGAATCCGTCCAGAGATTTACAAACGACAAACGGCCTTGCCTTGGAGCTCCGACGCATTGTGCGCGCAGGTCGCTCGATGGAAACCCTCCGAAACAGTCCCATTCAGGTTCTTAAGCGTCGATGCTATGACGGTATGCAGAGGCTTCAAGCAGAAGTCATCGCCATCAAAGCACGTCGAAAAAACCTCGCAGTCGCGACACAATCGCTTTCTCTGGGTAAAGTATTCAGCAACGTCATGAAGTGCGTTTCCTGCGGAGGAGATGCCAAAAAGGCCTGTGATCTTGCTCGGAAAGACCTTAACGTGATCGTTCGTAGCCTCAGCATGGATTAACCCATCTGACGACGGGCAACGCGAAGATGATTTTGTCGAGCCCACATGCTTTGGTCAATCTGCCACCTTTCTAAGGTCGTCTCGAATTCTCGAGGCTGATTTCTATTCGGAATAGAGAAGAGCGAGGAAAACTCGTTCAAATGTTGGTTGCGATAAGTAATTCGGGCTTCGGAAAATTTATTGTAAACGAAGCATTCATAATATTTTACACGTAGTGATCTGTATCACAATTACGTAGAACTACGTATATACGAATCAATGTCTGACGCGATACTCACCATACGGACAGGGATCGACGCATTTTTGAGTATTCCACCCACTAATCGACCATTTGGTCTCAATGACAGAAAAAAACGACTTCTGGAGTAAAGAAACCAAGATTGCTCTTGTAATCCTGGTCCTCTTTTCGGGCTTAATGGCCTATTTCGTACTGGGTGACAACGTGTCGTCAGATCAAACGCCGTATGTATCAGCGGCAGATTCCCCTTCGCCGACAGAATACATCGAAGAACCGGTTCAAGATCGCTACTCCATTGATTCAGAATACGTTTCAGCCGCAGGCAGTTCGGTGTCGAAAGCAGCCCACTCGAATCCGGGTGTCGCTCGTCTGAGCACGGACTCGGAAGAAGTCACTGTTCAATGGTTGATTATGGGACTCAGGCGCATCATTCGGGCGGGTCGATCCATGGAGATGCTTCGAAACAGTCGTAACTTAACGCTGACTCGCCGATGCCAGAATGGCATGCAAAAGCTCCAGGAACAATTGAGATCCATCATGTCCAAGGGGCGTTCTCTGCCTCTCCCCACGGAGCGACCATCGATCAATGCAGTTCTCAGCAAAATCAAGGTCTGTATTTCGTGTGGCGGCTCCGCGCGAAAATCATGCACCGAAGCTGACAGAGAACTCACACGGATCGCGCAGGGCGTCACGGACTAGTCCAGTGCCGGATCACGCTGACCGTAGGCCCACGCAATTCAAACGGTCTATACAGGACGACATCATCTGCCGATACTAACCGTTGAGTAAGCGTTTGACGACGAAAAAATGACACGATTCGTAGCAGCCATATTGCTTGTTTTCGGGTGCACCGCCTGTGATTCACTCAGTCCAGTCGAATCGGCCGACCAACAAGAGCAAGAAGAGCCAGCCAGTCCATCTGAACTGTATTTGGTCTCTCTGGTCAACGTGGCACGCACCATTGCGCGATCCTGCGGTGCCTCGCAACACGCAGCCACATCGCCTGTCAGCTGGAACAGCAAACTTGAAACGGCAGCACAGTCTCATTCCGAAGACATGGCCTTCGAGGATTTCTTCAGCCACACAGGTTCTGATGGCTCAACAGTAGCCAATCGAGTCACCGCGACAGCCTATAGCTGGCGAACGGTCGGAGAAAATATTTATGCAGGTTTTACCGAAGCCGAGCGCGCAATGACAGCGTGGCTTGATAGCCCCGGACACTGCCGAAATATTATGGATCCTGACTTTAAGGAAGTGGGTATGGCTGTCGTTGTCAGCAGCACATCGACCTATCAGGCCTATTGGACGCAAGTGTTCGGCGCCCAACGATAGCGCTCAGCACGCTTCCCGATACGGCTACCGCAGTACAACTCGACGTGAACACATCGAAAGGGCTGGGCGATTTCCTGACACTCTTTATCCTGAATAACGCTCTGGCGGATGTCTTGACACGAGTGAAAGAGTCGACGGGTTGATTTTTGAATTTGGTCAGAGTACGTTTCACGAACCCCAAAAAGGACACCCTGGCCCGTCAGCGTACTCGTCTTTTATGTAAGATTGAATCACTGTAGAAACTCAAAACGAATAGAAAGATGTCAAATTCGAGCTTGACGACAGCCGCGTCAATCGACGCAAGCGAATTAGAACGGAAAGTAAAGGACATGTATCGCGATGTTGCCCTCGATCCCCATGGTGAATACCACTTCGAGATGGGTCGCCAGCTTGCCGAGCGATTGGGATATTCTCCCGACGATCTCGACCGCATTCCTGCCGAATCGATCGAGTCTTTCGCGGGCGTCGGATGCTATTTCGACGTCGCCAAGATATGCGAAGGCGAACGTGTCATCGACTTTGGAAGCGGATCCGGAATGGACACATTCGTCGCCGGCCTAAAAGTAGGTGCAGAAGGAACCGTAGTCGGTATTGACATGACGGACGAGCAACTTGCCAAGTCGAGGCGACTTGCAGAGGAGACTGGTGTTTCAAACGTATCGTATCTGAAGGCCTACCTTGAGGACGTTCCATGTAGTGACGAATCGTTCGATGTTGTCATCAGCAACGGAGTTTTTAATCTTGCCGCCGATAAGCCAAAAGTATTTCAAGAAGTCGCCCGAGTTCTAAAGCAAGGTGGAAGACTCGCGCTTTCCGACATCGTTTCTGAGCAACAACTGCCCGAGGGCATTACCTGTAATACAACGTATTGGGCAGCCTGTATTGGTGGCGCCATGCAGATCGATGATTATCGCGCTGCGATTGAGTCGGCTGGGCTCCGCGTAGTCACACTCGAAGACAATCCTCAATATCAGTTCATTTCCGCTGACGCACAGGGAGCAACCAAGCAGTACGGCGTTAAAAGTGTGACGGTCGTTGCAGAAAAAGTATAATTCTTCAGGCTAACTATGAGAATCATTCAGGAGTATCTTGAAACTCGATCGCTGAGTAGCCCTAAAAACGTAGTATATCTAAGAAATTTGTGAGCAATGATGGATCTCACGGTCGGCCAAAAAGCAACCCGCTCAATCACCCTTACGGCTAATCACGTAGAGCAATTCGCCGAGATGAGCGGAGACCGAAATCCTCTTCACTTCGACGAAGAATTTGCGGCTAAAACCCGGTTCGGCAAGTTGGTTGTCCAGGGCGGACTGACAACCGGTTTGCTACACGCCCTTGTGGCCATGGATATGCCCGGTCCCGGCACCGTTTTTCTGAGTCAAAATTGGAAGTTCACCGCTCCCGTTTTCATTGGAGATACAATTACCGCCGAGGCGGTGGTCGAAAGCGTTCACGAGAGTAAGCCCGTATCCCAGCTCAAATTTGATGTCCGACGACAGGATGGCGAAATCGTGTTAAAAGGTGAAGCGTGGTGCTACACTTTCTCTGGAGACTGATTGTTCTCAGTACGACGGATCATACATCAACCCTGAGATATACTCTTCGAGATTCTCAGGTATAACCTCCGTCGCTAACTCCTCCTTCTGAACGACTTCGACAACCGCTTTTGCAATCTGTAAAGAGACCCCTCGAATGTCTTTTAGTGGAGGGTATAAGGATCCAACCGTCAGATCATCATCTGAGACTTGCGCTGCAAGCGTTTTTGCAGCCGCCATGAACATAGTATCAGTGACTCGGCTCGCTCCGGCAGCAACCACTCCGAGCCCAACGCCCGGAAATATATATGCGTTGTTGCCTTGGCCAGGCCGGAATGTCTTCCCGCCGTATTCAACCGACGAGAACGGACTTCCGCTCGCAAATATGGCTCGCCCCTCACTCCATTCATACGCTTGCTCGGCCGTGCACTCAGACTTAGATGTCGGATTGGAGAGTGCAAAAATGGTCGGGCGTTCGTGTGAGGCGGCCATCATTTGAATGACTTCTCTTGTAAACGCACCGCCACGACCTGAAACACCTATAAGTACGTGTGGAACAACAGATTGTATCGCTTCAATAAAGTTTAACTCTTGGTATTCATGGGCAAACGGAATCTTGTGCTCCGCCAGATTTTCGCGGTTCGCAACCACAAGTCCTTGTGAATCGACAAACCAGATGTGCTTGCGAGCATCCTTCTGTTCCAGTCCCTCCTCGACCAAGGCGGACACAATCAATTCTCCAATGCCTGTCGCGGCAGAGCCTGCTCCTACGAACATGATTCGCTGGTCCGTCAATTTCACGCCCGAGATCCGGCTGGCTGCAAAAAGGCCGGCGAGCGCCACCGCCGCCGTTCCCTGGATATCATCGTTGAAACAGAGAACAAGATCCCGATAATGATCGAGAAGGCTGATCGCTCTGGGTGTGAGAAAGTCTTCAAACTGAATGAGTGCCTTCGGAAATTTGTCCTGAACCGCTGTAATAAATTCATCCACAAGATCCATATACGCTTGCCCATCAATCCTTGTGTGTGGATATCCCAGGTACAAGGGATCTTCCCGTAATTCATCGTTATTCGTACCCACGTCAAGCATCACCGGAAAACAGTAGTGGGGCTGTATGCCCGCACAAGCCACATATAGCGCCAGCTTGCCGATCGGGATTCCCATTCCATTAGCCCCAAGGTCACCTAGGCCAAGAATGCGTTCTCCGTCTGTCACGACTATCACTCGGATGTCGTCCTGTGGCCAATTGTCTAACATCGAACGAATCTCTCCTCGGTCGTCAGGAGTGATATAGAATCCGGTCGCCCGACGGAATATGTGGGAAAATTCTTTGCACGCCTGGCCGACCGTAGGCGTGTAGAGAAGTGGCATCACCTCTTCGATATGGGAAATGACTGTTTTGTAAAACAGTCGTTCGTTTCGATCCTGGAGTGCGCAGAGAAAAATGTAACGCTCGATATCTGATTCTTTCCGACGAAGATTCTCCATGACACGAATCTGCTGTCCCTCTTGTGGGAAGACACGGTGCGGAAGCAATCCTTTAAGTCCGTAACGCGTGCGCTCATCGGCCGTAAACGCGGTAGACTTGTTCAGTCGGTTATCGCGAAGAAAGTCATATCCACGGGGTTCGTGGTCGAAGTTCATGTTGATGTCTTAGTCTTAACGAGAGCAACCGCTTACAGCTGGACGGCAAGGCCCGCACCAGCCTCAATTCCGGAAATCGTGCCCGTAGTGAAAATGAATCTCGTCACGAGGGTCGTTTCGTGCGACAGCCGATACGTGGGCAAGACACCGATATCAAACACCTTGCGCGCCTGATATACAGGGGTTTCGTCAAAAAAATGACTCTCTGCAAGTATCGTGGCCCTTAATCTGGTATTAATCCGCATTCGATATGACACCTGCAATAAGAGCTCATTCGCGATGGTCTGAATGGCACTCGTTGCGAGTGCTCCGCCTCCTAGTCTGCTCGTCTTGGCTCTAGCTCGATAAAGTCCCAGCATTCGCCATTCGTTAAAGCCTCGAACATGACGAATGAGCGTCGTTATTGTAATCTTGCTTCCGGCATCGAAGATCTCATCATCTCCGAGTTGGTCCGCGGCGTAGCGTGTATAGGTTGCGTCGATGGACAGCGACGTATCCTGCCCAAGAAGTGAATCGAGTCCGGTCGTTAGGAGAAGCTCGTTACCGGGAGTATAGTCGATCTCCATTCCCTCAATCGGCTTAAACCCACCCCTCACACGGTACGATGCTCCAAGTCCCAGAACAAGATCTGACGAGACCGGGAGTGCAAGCGTAACAGCTGGAGATGCTCCAAATCCCTGACCCAGACTCGGTACACGGAAATCGAACGCCGTCTGGCTGATGAGAACCAGCGTCTGGAACTCGTCACTTGATAATTCTCGCTTCCCGCTTGGAAGATTGAGTCCTAGACTGAAGATCAAACTGCTGTTGCCGATAGATCGCGCGTACCCCAGTGAGACTTGCGTATCACTCAAGCCGGCTAAGGACTCGAGGCTATCTCCCGAGGCAGTCGCATGACGTGCACTTACTGTCAGGTTCATACTCGGTCCGAGAGGAGCAACAATCGATAGAGGGAAACTGATCTGGTCGACACTTAGTCCATCCTCTTCGTAGTTCTGATAGAGGGCCATCATGGATATCTGCACCCCCTGCTGGCGACTCGTCAAATTCACCGGAGTCTGGCGGGCAAGCGTTGGTGGAGCGACAACGATGCTGAGTAAAAAGAGCGTGCCGGCCATCGCCATTGCGACGCACGGCGGAAGGGAATCCTTTGATCTATGATGCTGAGCCTCAGTATGATATGTGAAAGTCGACTGCATAATTATCGCAACAAAATCATGGGTCTCGAAAGCGACACGTCTCCCGCCCGAAGCCGATAAAAATAGATCCCGCTTGCTGCGGACTGGCCTGTTTCGTCACGGCCATCCCACTTGATCTCATACCATCCGACATCCTGGTTCGAATCGACGAGGGTTTGAGTTCGCTGCCCGAGAGCGTTGAAAACCTTAATCACGACATGAGAAGGCTCGCTGAGCTGATAACGAA
>JADFHF010000005.1 GCA_022567305.1 Bacteroidota bacterium
GATGATGCCGTTTTTACCGCCTGCTTCGATCGCCATGTTCGTGAGCGTCATCCGCTCTTCCATGGACAAGTCATACACAGCCGTTCCCGTGAACTCTAGCGCACAATACGTACCTCCGTCAAATCCTATGTCCCCGATGACCGTGAGAATCAGATCCTTAGCCATTAGATACGGAGGAAGTTCACCCTCGAACACGAAGCGCATGGTTTCCGGAATACGAACCCAGATTTTTCCAGTCCCCATAATGAGGGCCGCGTCGCTATTGCCAATACCGGCGGAGAAAAGACCAAACGCACCGGACGTACAGGTATGGCTATCCGTGCCAAAGAGTACGCTCCCCGGACGATTGAATCCTTCCTCGGCCAGGGCTACGTGGCAGACGCCTTTGTAGCGAGAACTACCCACGTCGTAATAGTGAGGCAGCTCCTGCTCCGCAGCAAAAACCCTGAGAATCTCAATATTTCGTCGCGCATGGGGATCGGCAGTGAAAATGAAGTGATCCGGCATGATCACCAGCTTGTCCCGATTCCAAACCCGCGCCGAGTCACCAAATTCCCTCTTAAAAATGTCAATCGTAGGTGGGCCGCAGACGTCGTGGGTCATCAGGATATCGACGTCAATCCAGATGTTCTCCCCAGGCGATATCCGATCACGCCCAGCGTGAGACGCAAGAATTTTCTCCGTGATCGTCTGTCCCATATCCGTGAATCGCTATAGATTATACCAGGAATCAGTTCTTACGCGACACCGCCCTGGAAGGCCTGCATGATGCCATCATTTACAAACTGGATGGACTCCTCGTCTGCTCGGAATGATGCCAAGCTGTTCAACGCGTTCAGATATGCTTCAGCCGACGCAAACACTACATCCGTACTGCTTGCTTTTCCGGCAAAACAAGGGCCCCCGATCGTGATCAAGACCGAGACTTCGCCGAATGCATCGGCGCCTTCAGAAATCGATCGGATCGAGTAATTAATCAAATCGTGGGCTTCGTTCACGGCATGATCAATCGCCCGGAAGAGTGCATCGATAGGCCCATCGCCGGTACCCGTTTTTTCCTCTACTTGACCCGTTCTCAGGTGTTTGATCCGAACCACGGCCTTTGGTTTTTTATCCGTTCCAACGGATACTTCCATGTGAACCAGTTCGTAATGGGGCGTATTTACCGGTGCGGAATGCTCGTTGACCAGATTGAACAGGTCGATGTCGTTGATCTCCTTTTTTCGATCAGCCAACTTGACGAAGTCCCCATATACTTTTTCCCGGGTGTTCTCGGGAATCAGTATTCCTAATTTTTCGAGGCGGTTAAAAAGCCCGTGACGACCTGAATGACGACCCAGTCGAATGGACTCGGTCTCCTGCCCCACATCCTCAGCCCGCATGATTTCATAGGTCTCCCGCATCTTCAGAACACCATCTTGATGGATACCAGCCTCATGACCGAAAGCATTCGACCCGACGATCGCTTTGTTCGGGGGTACAACAAATCCACAGAAGGTGGAAACCAGCTTGCTCGTGCGCATAAGCAACCTGGTATTGATACCCGTCTTCAGACCGAGCCGATCTTCCCGGACTCGAAGCGCCATGACTACTTCTTCAAGGGCAGCATTGCCGGCACGTTCACCGATTCCGTTGATCGTGCATTCAATCTGACGCGCTCCGGCTGTGACACCAACAATTGAATTAGCCACGGCGAATCCAAGATCGTCGTGGCAATGCGTCGAGAAGACGACGTGCTTTGGAATCGTACAATGGGTAAACACCGTCTCGAAAATGGCTGCGTATTCACTTGGAAAACAGTACCCCGTCGTGTCGGGAAGATTGATGGTCGTCGCACCCGCATCAATGACCGCTTGTATAACTTCACACAGAAACTCATCCCCGGTGCGACCCGCGTCCTCGGCGCTGAATTCAACGTCGTCCGTGAATGATTTTGCCAGTTGAACCGCTTCGATCGACATTTTAAGAACGGTCTCTCGCTTTTCTTCGAGTGTTTTCCCGTAGCGATCCTCCCCAAACTTGCTCTGAAGATGAATGTCACTCGTGGCGATAAATGTGTGGATTCTCGTATGCCCACGGTTCAAAAGCGCCTCTCCGGCTGCCTGCACATCCCCGGGCGTCGCCCGGGATAGCGCACAAATCACGGGACCGTCGATCTCAGTCACGATCCGCTGAACGGTTTCTGCCTGCCCGGGAGACGAAATCGGGAATCCCGCTTCGATCACGTCAACACCCAGCTCAGCCAACTTGTGCGCGATCTGAATCTTTTCAGGAATGGTCATTCCTGCTCCAGGAGCTTGTTCGCCGTCTCGAAGGGTCGTGTCGAAGATGACGACTCGATCGGATGGGGGTTGGTACGTACCTGATTTCTTCTTAGTCATCACGCGGCTACCTCTGAAAGCCGGTTTGCGATTACGTTGGTCATCTCTTTTGTGCCCACTTCTGTTGAATCCTCTGCGAGCATATCAGCGGTTCGATATCCGTCAAGAAGCGCTTGTTCAACAGCCCTGCGAATTCGTGTTGCCAGTTCGGGTTGGTTTAGTTCTTCAAACAGCATCGCACTGCTGACGATCGCCCCGATCGGATTCGCCTTGTCCATGCCGGCGATATCCGGTGCCGATCCGTGAACAGGCTCGAATAAACCAACCGTCCCTCCCAAACAGGCAGACGGAAGCATGCCCAATGAGCCCACCAATGTCGAAGTCAAATCGGAAAGAATGTCTCCAAACATATTCCCAGTGAGCAAAACGTCGAACTGGCGCGGATTCATAACGATTTGCATGGCCGCGTTGTCCACGTACATATGGCTCAGCTCAACGTCTGAATAAGCCTGTTGGTGAATCTCAGATACAACATCGCGCCAGAGAATAGAGACTTCCAACACATTCGACTTGTCTATCGACACCACACTCCCATTTCTCCGGCGCGCCCACTCGAAGGCGACTTGTGCTATCCGCGCAATTTCTGGCTTGGAGTATCGCAGCGTGTTGTAAGCGCTGTCACTAGCCCGACCCCGGGGCTCCCCAAAATAGATTCCACCGATTAGCTCTCGCACTATAAGCATATCCGTACCCGCAACCACAGAAGGACGAAGCGGAGAAGCATCTGCGAGAAAATCAGGGACCGTGACCGGTCTGAGATTGGCATACGATCCAAGCGCTTTACGCAGCGCGAGTAATCCATATTCCGGACGCTCTTCGCGAGCACACACATCCCATTGGGGTCCTCCAACCGCACCCAACAAAATGCCGTCTGAGCGAAGACATGCGTTCAGCGTTTCTTCGGGGAGCGGAAAGCCCGTTTCATCTGTGGCTGCACCGCCGAAAACATGCTCTTCAAACGAAAGAGATATCCCCGCCTCGGCTGCAGCCAACTCGATCACGTGTCGGGCGGCACGGATCACTTCCGGCCCGATTCCGTCTCCCGGTAGCAAAACGATTTTAAATGATTCCTGTCCCATATCAACAGCTGGATTTGAAGAAACTGGCCTCGTTAGAGCGCCAAGTCCGAGTCTACCCCTCCTTTTCTTTTGTTTCGAACGAATTGGGAATGAGGTCGATGTACGAATTACAGATCCCGATGAACGGCTTCTGAAAATCAGACTCGGACTGAATCGCACCGGTAGCCCGTACTAGGCTCCGGTGTGGAGCTCGTTCAAACCCGCTTTTTATGCTGTCGCTCCTCATCGGTCTCTTTTCTGACATGCTGGAATCTCAGATTGGGGTCAACCCCTTGATTCGATTTCCAGACCGTTATACCGACGGATGTAGAAGTTTGGGGTTGACCGTTCGCTTAGCCTAGAATTAGGCTTAGTGTTAGAACGCTTATCAGCGCGACCAGTAGAGCCGCGCCGCTAATAATTCGGTCAATCCCCTTAATAGAAGAGCTTCTTTCTAAATGAGTCGCACCGTACCCAGTTGATCTTAACCGGGCCATTCTGCATGAAGAATAATGGCTGGTCGAGTGGACCATATCCGTGCGACTCTTTCGGAAATTTTGGCGAACATACGGCAGCTTATGTCGGAATGCCAATGGTCCAAAATGTTCATTCTGTATTTCCTGCATAACAGACCGTGCAATGGTCGACTCATCGTAATTATTCATGAGGATTTGCACGGATCTAATTCCGTCCCTATTATTGGCCTCGCTGAAATGCCCGGCATCGAGTGCCCGGTCAATCTGCACTTTGACATTGTGCTCATCTAGAAGGACGGAGGGTTCAGGCCCTGAGAAGTCCTGGCAACCCCTGCGCTGCTCCCATGATCGGTTCAGGTAAGGTGCCAATTCCTGCCTCGCCAGTGAGCGAGGAAAGATGAGTGGGAGACTTCGAGCTTCGGGCTCGAGCGCTTTAGCCTCTTCCGCTGCATCTTGCGGACGAGGTTTTTTTATATCCTCTCTGCAACGTAGCTGAAAAGGGCTCACCCCACCCAGATCTCATCTCTTCGGCCTTCGGATGGACACGCGAACCGAGAATAAACTCGACGCACCATGCCGAAAAAGGTCTGTATTTCTGATTTTCATTTGGAAGGAGGAGGTGTTCTACGAAACGCCTTCATCGTCTATCACTCGTGGGGCTCGCTCAATAGAATGGGCGACAACGTCATCGTTGTGTGCCACTCGCTAACCAGCGATTCGGATGCAGCTTCGTGGTGGAGCTCCTTGATCGGCCCTGAAAGAGTTCTCGACACGGATCACTATTTCGTGATTTGTCTGAACACGGTGGGTTCACCCTATGGATCGGTGTCTCCACTCTCAATCAATCCGGATACCGGAGCGAGCTACGGTGCCCGGTTCCCGGACGTTACGAACCGGGATACCATCCGGGCCCATCGAGAAGCCCTACGAATTCTCGGAGTGCGGAAGCTTGCACTCGCCATCGGGGGCTCCATGGGCGGAATGCAGGTTCTCGAATGGGGCTTCCATGGAGACTTTGTCGACGCACTCATCCCAATTGCCGTTGGGGGGAAACACGCTCCTTGGGGCATTGCGTGGACGGAAGCCCAGCGTCAGGCGATCTATGCAGACCCGAAGTGGAAAGACGGCAATTATCCACCCGACGATGCGCCCGTGGACGGTCTGGCTGTTGCGCGTATGATGGCGATAATCTCGTATCGATCGCCCATCGAGTTCGAAGATCGCTTCGGACGACGACCATCTTCCGATGGCCATCCGGGCTTCAGTGTCGAATCCTACCTCCGCCATCATGGACAGAAGCTGGTCGACCGATTCGACGCCAACTGCTACGTCCACCTCACGAAGCAGATGAATTCGCATGACGTTTCTAGAGGAAGAGGTCAATACGAAAAAGTACTCGGTCAGTTAAGCCAACGGGTGCTTGTCATTGGTGTCTCGAGCGATATGCTGTATCCGATCGAGGAACAGAAAGAACTCGCTTCTCTGTTGCCTAACGCGGACTTGAAAATTATTGATGCCCCTTTTGGACACGATAGTTTTCTCGTGGTGGCTGATCAGATCGACCGTGTGATCAGGCCCTTTATTGAACTCCTGGTCGTTGTCGGAGAACGGGGCGGACAGGAGTCTGCTGTAGCCCGGAGTACATCAACCATTCAAACTCTGAATGGCGCAAAAACGTGTTTCCCAATTCAATCTGAGTTGATATCCAACTAATCGAACCATGTCTACTTTAACTGAATCACGTCCTTTGCCGGTACGCGTGCTCAAATTCGGCGGGTCATCTGTCGGCGATCCCGGCGCCATTTGCCGCGTCATCGACATCGTTCAAACGAGCGCAACCAAAAACCGCGTTGTCGTGGTCGTCTCGGCGCTCGCCCGAGTCACGAACACGCTCGACGCCATGCTTCGAGATCCTGCACCGGATCGAGCAAAGGAATTGCTGAACCTGTATCGCCGGCACGTTGATTCCGCCAGGGAATTGCTTTCGGAAGCGGAGTTGGAAACGTATAGAGCCACTCTCGGAAATCATCTCTCGAACATCATCCCGGCTCTTCGCCGGGTAAACCAACACGCAAGCACACACCTCGATGCCGCACACATACTCGCCGCCGGTGAACGATTCTCGGTACCCCTTGTGGCCGCTGCTCTTCGAACCGCGGGGCTGAATTCAAGATCGGTCGATGCTACGTCGCTGATTCGGGTCGACAGTGTGAGTGAGAGCGACGTCGATCACAAGAAAAGCTACGATCAGATCCGTCGCTGGTACAAGACACTGCAACCCGGTGAAATACCAATCGTGACCGGTTTTATAGCAGGAGCTCCGTGTGGACGAACCGTTACGCTCGGGCGCGGCGGCAGCGACTTTACCGCATCGCTTCTGGCCAGCGCCTTGAATGCCAACCTGCTCGAGAGGTGGACCGACGTGGACGGTCTCTTTTCGGCAGATCCGAAAGAATCCGGGAAAGCCGAAAAATATGAGGTTCTCCGGATGGAGGACGCCGAAATTTTAAACCATGCAAACAAATTGGGAATGCACGAACACACGATTACACCGCTCCTGGCCTCGCGAACTCCGCTTCGGGTGCGATCCCTTCTTTCCCAGGGCGCGGACACGCTCGTCATTCCGATAACCGAATCTTCACCACGCCGTCTCCGCGCGCAGTGACCTGCTTTCAAGGCGCAAAATTCAATCAGAAAAGTACATCCTAACTCATACCAGTATGGAAAATCAAACACGTTTAGTACTTGCGGGCCAACAGATCGATCGCTGTTATAACAGTATCGTCCCGCCTCTATATCAAACCGCTATTTTCCGTTTTACGGACATCGGCGAGACGGCTGGATTCGACTATACTCGATCCGGAAATCCAACTCGCAAAACGCTCGAAGATATCCTGGCCGATCTCGACGGTGGAGCCGGCGCTGTCGCCACGTCCAGCGGTATGGGTGCGGTCTCGACGTTACTGTCAACGCTCGAGGCAGGTTGCCACGTAATCTGTTCGCACGATTGTTACGGGGGAACGGAACGACTCCTGACAACACTCTCCGAGCAGGGCAAGTTGAGTGTGTCATTTGTCGATCTGTCGGATCCAGATCTGCTCCTGGACGCAATACAGCCCGGTACAAAACTCGTTTGGATCGAGACCCCATCGAATCCACTCCTCAGGATTATCGACATTCGCGAGGTATCCGAGATTGCCCGCCAGAACAGCCTACTCGTTGTCGTGGACAACACCTTTCTTTCTCCGCTCGGTCAGAATTCGATTGAATTGGGAGCGGACTACGTCGTGTATTCGACCACGAAATACATCAATGGGCATTCAGACATGGTTGGAGGTGCTATAATAGCCTCCACGGATAAGCTTAATGAGCAGATTCAGTTCACTGCGAACGCCCACGGAACCATAGCGCAGCCTTTTGACTGCTGGTTGGTTCTCAGAGGACTCAAGACGCTATTTCTTCGTCTGCAGCAGCACGAAGAGAATGCGCATGCGGTGGCCGATTTCCTTACCCACCATCGCGCCGTGAAGCAGGTCTTTTATCCCGGCTTACAGGACCACGTCGGTCATGAAACCGCGAGCCGGCAGCAGCATCTCTATGGAGGGATGGTGTCTTTTGAACTCAGAGGTACGATCGAACACGTGAATCGGGTACTCATCGGGACCAAGATATTCGCCCTCGCAGAATCGCTCGGCGGTGTCGAATCCCTGATTGAACACCCTGCTACGATGAGCCATGCTTCAATGCGGCCCGAACAGAGGGTAGCGTCAGGAATTACGGATGGCGTCATCCGGCTCTCCGTCGGAATAGAGAACGCAGACGATTTGATCAGGGATCTCGCACGAGCGCTCGATTGTCTCCACGTCGATCTTGGTTCAGGACATCTAAATTCAGAACATCTGAGTTCAGAACATCTGAGTTCAGAACATCTGGGCCAAGAAGAGCTGCAGCAAAATAAGCAGGGGCCAGACACGCTGGTCCCGGCCTAGACGACCGTTACATCCAACCCATTCCGTTGACAGGTCCCGATCAGCGGGCATCGATCGCACGCGGGATTCCGTGCGTGGCAAATGGCGCGTCCGTGTAGAATAATCGCATGCCCCAGAAATATCCACTCCTCGGGAGGGAACACTTGCATGAGATCCTTCTCAACTTTCACCGGATCGGTCTGCCGGGTAAATCCAATCCGTAAAGCCAGTCGCTTGATATGTGTATCAACTACGAACCCTGAGGGGATTCCGAAGTACGTCCCGAGTACGACGTTGGCTGTTTTTCTGGCCACGCCAGGCAGTCGAATCAGCTCTTCCATCGTTTGAGGAACCTCGCCTCCAAACTCATCCATAAGCATGTTTGCGGCTCCCAGCACCGATCTAGTTTTGTTTCGGAAAAAGCCCGTGGAGCGGATTTCATCCGAGAATACGGCCGGGTCAGCATTGGCGAACGCTTCGATCGTAGCGTATTTTTTGAAGAGTGAATCGGTTACTCGGTTTACGTTCACATCGGTCGTTTGGGCCGACAGGATCGTCGCGAAGAGCAGCTCGTGCGCCGCGCGGTGCACTAAGGCGCAGTTGGCATCGGGATACCACTCGTGAAGGACGGCGACGACCGTGGCTGCATCAGGTGCGGGCTTCAGCATAATATTTTTCTCGCGTGAAGAGCTAGTTGGCCGAAAGACCGATCGCGTATTCACGCTCGGTCTTTAGAACGATCGATTTCGAGTCAATGGCATGCGAAATGGCAAGGATCCCCTCCAAATGATCGCATTCGTGTTGAAGCAATTCAGAGAGAAACGTGAGCTTCGTCGAATGCTCGTTCCAATCAAGATCTCGATAGGTGACTGTACAACTTTTGTATCGTCGGACACGGACAAGTAGTTCAGGAAAGCTCATGCAATCATCCCAGAGTTCGATCATCTCAGAACTGAAGTTGCTCAGCACAGGATTGATAAACACCGTCGGTTCGTCAGTGAACATGTATACAAGTCTTTTCAGCACACCGATTTGAGGGGCAGCAACGGCCCGTGCGGGTCCCCACTCGTCTCGGAAGTGCATCAACGTATCGTGCAAGTCCGTGACGACTCGAGTCATTTCACTCAGTTCCTGTCGTTCAACCGGACGACTGACTTCGTAGAGTTTTGGATTGCCGAGACGCAGCAATTTCTGAACAGCCATTCTCTTCTGGGTCCACTTCAGAAATATTTTCATGAAAAGTAACGCATCTCGCTTCTTTCTACCGGCAGACCACCGGGATTAATCCTCAACCATGGCCATGCAAATCTGGCAAAAACATTGCAATACAGTACGCAATGAATTACCATTTCAGCCCAACAGTCAAAATCTGTGTCGAGTAAACTTTCAACTGGATATCAACTAGTCAGACGCTTCGTCAGACTACTCGTACGAGTCTTCTTTCGAGAGATCGTTTACGAGGGGCTCGATCGTATTCCTCGGGACGCAGGGGGTCTGATTGTCGCATGGCACCCCAATGGATTGGTCGATCCGGCGCTTATACTTTCGAATTTTCCCGGGAAGATCATTTTCGGAGCGAGACACGGCCTCTTCAGCTGGCCCATACTCGGATGGCTCATAAAACGAATCGGTACGGTTCCGATTTACCGATCTCAGGACCTCGAAACGATGAGCCGGGCCGAGGCCTTGAAAGCGAATCAGGAGAGCCTGAATACCATGGCTGATGAATTGGCCAGCGGTTCATTTTCGGCCCTTTTTCCTGAAGGAATCAGCCATGACGAGCCCCATCTTACAGAGATTAAGACCGGAGCCGCCAGATTGTACTACCGCGCTCGTGCCAAATCTTCTCCGAGCGCTCCCCCACCGGTTATCATCCCCGTGGGACTTCACTACGATCGAAAGGCCATTTTTCGGTCGCGGGTACTCGTGACATTCCACGAGCCGATCGATCTGCCGTCGCATTTGGACGTTAATCCCAGTGAAGACGAGCCCATAAACGTCCATCGAGCTCGATATCGCGAGCTTACGGAATTGATCGAGCATACGCTAGTTGAGGTCGTGAGAGCCACGGAGGATTGGAATCTGCATCAACTCATGCATCGCGCCAGAAAGCTCATGCGTGCCGAACGTTCATACAGAGCGGGTGCCCGACCGGATGCGCCCTCGATAACGGAGCGGGACCTGGGGTTTGCCCGAGTCTGGTACGGTTATCGGGCTCGACTTAAGACGCATCCGGATGAGATCTTAGCCCTCACAAAAGAGCTTGCCGAGTACGATAAGATGATACGCGCGGTCGGACTCGAAGATTTTGAGCTGACGGGACCGATTAAACTGTCCTCCCCGACCTGGTTTGGCTTGCTCACACTTCAGTTTGCTACGGTGTACCTCTTTCTTCCACCAATCATCATTGTGGGTTACGTGATCAATGTCATTCCATATTTCCTGCTGAAAGGACTTGATCGCTTCTATACACGGGAATACAAGGACGCTGCCACCGTAAAGATGCTCGGCGGTGCGGTTCTATTCCCACTGACGTGGGGCGTTGCCGCTATTCTGGCTGCGAGAGGAAGCCAGGAACTTCATCTGATGTTTCCGACTATTCCGGACGTACCCGTCCTTGTCGCTGTCCTAACGATCATTTTCGCAATGATCAGCGGCTTTCTTGCATTAAGATATAATGAGCTGTCGCAGGAGACTTATCGAGCAATCCGGGTTCAAATCACAAAAACAAAAAAAAAGGAATCGATTGAACAATTGGTTGCAGAACGGGCTCGATTGTTCGAAAGAGTATCGCTTCTGGAAGTGGGATTAGATCTTCCGGGTCAAGTCGCACCTGACGGTCGAATTGTATCCAGCGAGACCGTTTTGCCACGACCGGGCTGAACAATCAAAAGAACTGGCCGTTTCTGAGACCCCGGTATCCCCGATCTAACCGTCCGTTCGTTTCGCCCGATGAGCCCCGAGTTATTAAGTAAGCTTGCTGCACTTCCGAGGCGTCCTGGTGTCTACCAACACAAGGACGAAGACGGAAAAGTGCTCTACGTCGGCAAAGCGAAGAATCTGCGGGCTAGAGTCAACTCTTATTTCCATGCGAGCCGGAATTTGGATGGTCGCCTTCGAATATTGGTCAATAAAATTCGCGACGTCGAAGTCATCGAAACGGATACCGAAGGCGAAGCTTTGATCCTGGAGAACAACCTGATCAAACAGCTTCGACCCCGCTACAACATCCATCTCCGGGATGACAAATCGTATCCATTCATCTGCATTAAGAACGAAGGATTTCCTCGCGTCTTTTCCACTCGAAGAATAAAAAGGGATGGTTCAAAATATTTTGGACCGTATACGAACGTTCGACAGATGAACAATTTGCTTGATGCGATTCGGTCCATTTTCCGCCTGCGTACGTGTTCATTGAGATTGGCCCCTGAACCCATAGCCGCGGGAAAATTTGACGTCTGCCTTCAGTACCACATCAAAAAATGCGACGCGCCCTGCGTGGGGTATCAGAGCCAGGAATCGTACGACAGTGTCATCCGTCAGGTTGAACAACTTCTGAACGGAAAAACCGAGACGCTGATCGCCCTTCTCAAAGACGAGATGACGCGCCTCTCGGAAAACATGGACTACGAAGAAGCGGCGACGCTTAGAGACCAAGTATCCGCACTAAAGAAGTATGCCGAAAAACAGAAAGTCGTGAGCCAGGACCCCATCGACAGAGACATGTTTGCAGTTGCCGTAGACCGAGAAGAGAACATCGCCTGCGGGGTGATTTTTCAGATGAGAGAAGGCAAAATCATCGGTCGGCAACAAAAGTATCTGCATCGAATCGAGGATCAGTCCGACGAGACGGTCATGCAGGTGCTTCTCGAACGGTATTACACGGAAGCCACTTTTTTCCCTCAGGAAATTATTCTTTCGAACGCGTGCGACAACCTGACGCCCGTCTCGGAATTACTCCTCGAACAGGCCGATCACAAAGTCACCATCAAAGAACCGAAACGAGGTGACAAAGCGGCGCTCGCCCGCATGGTTCACCGAAATGCCGTCCTTGTCCTGGAGGAATACAAACTTCAAAAACAGCAAAGAGATAAAGGGAAAATTCCCCACGCCATCTCGTCACTTCAGAAAGACCTGCTCCTGCCTCGACTCCCCAGACGGATTGAGTGTATCGACGTCTCGCATCTCGGCGGTACGGGTGTCGTCGCCTCGTGCGTCGTGTTCGCAGACGGAAAGCCCAAAAAACGCGACTATCGAACATACAAGGTCAGATCGGTCGGAAGCGGTCGTTCGGACGACTATCAATCCATGCGAGAAGTCATCGCCAGGAGATACGCTCGTGTCGTAGAAGAAAATGGTCCGTGGCCGGACTTGCTCGTGGTGGATGGTGGGAAAGGCCAACTTTCGAGCGCTGTCACGGCTCTGAAGGACGTTGAAGCCTATGGGAAATTCCCGGTTGTTGGACTTGCGAAACGACTGGAGGAAGTCTTTTTTCCAGGCGACCAGGAAGCAAGATTCATCCCGAAAACAAGCTCCTCACTTCAGCTGCTTCAACGCGTCCGAAATGAGGCGCATCGATTTGCCGTGGAGTTTCAAAGGAAACAGCGTTCGAAGAAAACACTACACAGCGAATTGCTCGAGATCCCAGGTGTTGGACCTCAAACCGTGAGAAAACTGATCCGAAAATTCGGTTCCGTACACCGAGTTAAACATGCCGATGTCGATTCGCTGGTCGATACAGTAGGGACGGCGCACACCGAACGCTTACTCGCTCACTTCAAGAAGTCGATTCTACAGGAGCGCTAGAGGATAATCGACAGTCCCGCTCCGAATAGCGTATCCGGTGACTCATGTGTCAGGCCGAGACCGAGATGAACGTCCAACTGAAGATTATCCTGTACCAAGTATGCCAGGCCGGTGTGAAGAATGAGTTCCATCTCACCAATATCCGGTATCGAGGCGGCCATTTCCAAAAACGAACTCAACGATTTAGCAACGGGCCGACTGACGACGACTGTTCCGCCGACCTCCAGGTCAACACCAGTATCGCTCCCGGCAAGGGAAACTGTGACTTGAGTTCCCAGGCTGTACGTATCGTTGAGCTCAATGCCTCCGGCCAGAATGGTCTCGATGCTCAGATGGTCACTGCCAATGTCATCGTCCCCCGTCGGTAACTCTATCGTAGCAATGGCCGCCGTTTCCCACCCGTCAAGGAGATCATGAATCTCGAGCTTGGCACCCACTTTCAGATCGCCTATTCCGCTGGCAAATTCCCTGTCTTCGTAGTCGGGAATCCCAATTCGAAGCTCGAGGCCGCCCTTGAAGCCGATTCGAACGAGCGTTTCGGGAAGCGAGAATGTGCTGACGGGGCCGTCGTCGACCAGTGAAAATCCACCCTCGATCTGGACCGATCCTTTGGGTACCGACACTCCGCTCTCGGTAAAGTCCGGGCGATCGGTAATAATGGCATCCTGAGCATTCGCACTCGGTCCGACGAACAAGAGCAAAAAGAGTCCCAGTAGGGTACGAAGCAGGTTAGGTGGATTCATTGATAGATTCAGGAGATTGGTTTTCAACGACTGTAATTATGGGCTAGGGTGATCGGCGGACCCGAAGTTCGAAAACATCGAGACGCGCATAGTGACCGGCAATATCCAACTGCCCTCTAGGTCCAGACCGTTGGCTTTTGGCAACCTCTGCATGCAAGATGGATTCCTCTTCCACTGCCGGCCCGTCCACATTTTTCCGTCAGGATCAACGATTAAACTTTCATCCGGATTCAGCCAACCGTCCATGTCTCGGAGAAATTCGCTCTTGAATGACAACAAATCCAAAATATCGTCCATATGCATGGCGGATCCACAGCCGATAACAAAAGATCTGCATTCCTTAGCGATGGGCCTGAGGGTTGATTACCAGAGTTCTTTTCGATCCCACGTAGAAGCGGCCATGATCTGCCTACCCCATGCCGTCAGCGCATTCCGTGCAAGCAGCATGTAATTTTCCCGGCAGAAGAGTCCACTCAAGCGAGCGAACGGAAGCGAATCTACCTCGAGATCACTATCGTCACCTCTCCCCCAGACCAATCTTTCAGCGGCAGTTGGGATCAATTTTCGATGCCTTCCAAGGATTTAACCATCAGCTCCGATGTAAATAAGCCTACTAAAAATGGTTAAGTCGCTCGCCTCGGAATTTCTCACGTTGACGGGAATGGCTACGACGACACCGGCATTTTCGCGACCGTGAAAAGTAAATCAGTTGCCGATCCAGGGATGGAGACAGAATTCTCACGTAGAATCGCATAAATCTCGCAAAGTGGATGTGTCTTCACCGGAGGAATGAACCAGGTCCACAGTGGATATTCCGGTAGAATTCCATCCGGGAAATCGGTGATTTTTGCTCCGGACGCTCCTCTTTCTTCGATCACGCGACACGCTTTCTCGACACTCGCACCCGGATCCATGAATAGCAGGAGTAGCCTGAACAGCGGCGATTATAAACTTCTCTGATTTCGCCATCTTCAAGTCGTATGACGCGAGTTTAATGACCCTTGGGTGGAGGCGTCTGCCAAAGTACTTGCCAGATCTTCCATTCTCCATCCCGTTTCGCAAGAAGCATATAGTCCGATCCCCAAAATGCCGTTAATTTTACGCTGGCGGTCTGATCCATCACATCGTAAATCTCAATCTCCTTCGGCGCCGAAGCCGGTGCGTAATTTTTTCGCCGGCGAACATTTCGTACGTAGTCGAACATCTCTTCGAATGACATGGGAGACACCATGTATTCTCCCGAATCCGAATGACTGGGAATATAGAAACCCCTCTTATTCACTTCCGAAAAAACTCCCATAGCAATTTTGGTCGAGTCCCCTTCATAGAATCCCTCTACATAATTGAGAACCGCTCGTCTGACTCCTTCCTCATTTTCCGACGACTGAGCTAGTGACAGTAGCGGGATAACCAGCCATAGGACGAATACACATCTCACTAATTTCATTTTTTGACCTCCATAATTATGGATGCTGATGTGAGATTGCCCTACGCCCGGTGTCAATTCTTGTTACATCTTTCGGTGAATACGATACGTACACATATTGCTTCCTCAGTTGCCCTGGGGCATATTAGAGGGTCCAGGCCTGTAGGCCTCGCTCAGTATCATCGCTCGTTAGACGAGATGTCAAATGCGTAGAGTATTAGGTATTGTCGCCGGTTTAGTGACCGGATTTATTCTTATCTATTTACTCGAAAAGCTTGGTCACCTCATTTTTCCGCCTCCTGAAGGGATTGATATGATGAATCGGGAGGAGTTAGCCCGGATAATGGATGAAATTTCCTTCGGCGGCTTTTTGTCGGTGGTGATGCCTGGTTTATCGGAACACTCGGTGCTGCTTACGTAGCGACACGCGTCGGACAGTACACTACGATGATGGCCGCGTACATCATTGGAGGCGTCGGAATTGGTTTTAGTGCCATCAACTTTCTCTCTATTCCCCACCCTACATGGATGATCGTGGCGGGACTCGTGGCGTTTGCTGGAGGGGCTTACCTTGGGGGCGAGATGGCGTTGTGGAGAGATCCCGATAAAGAATTAGATGAGTAATCCATATATAACACCGAGCCTATTTTCTTTTTTTCGGGACCTGAAAAAGAACAATGATCGAGATTGGTTCAATGCCAATAGAACTCGGTACCTGGAGTCGGTACGCGATCCGCTGTTGCAACTGATTACAGACTTCGGTCCGCTCCTGTCTTCGATCAGTCCGCATTTTCTAGCCATCCCGAAAGCAAACGGCGGCTCGCTATTTAGAATCTATCGGGATGTTCGCTTTTCGAAAAACAAGGATCCGTATAAAACGCATGCCGGCGTTCACTTTCGTCACGAGGCAGGAAAAAACGCCCACGCCCCGGGTTTTTATCTACATATAGAACTGGGGGCAGCGTTTATTGCCCTCGGGCTCTGGCAACCCGAGATGTCTGTTCTTACAAACATCCGGCGGACTATTGCTGACGATCCGGATTTGTGGACCGAGATCATTTCCGAAAAGGACTTCTCCGACACTTATAATCTGGAAGGGTCCAGCTTGAAGCGACCTCCGAAAGGATTCGACGCTGAGCATCCACTGATCGACGAAATCAAGCGAAAAGACTTCATCGCCGTGAGCCGCATCAGCAAAGATGAAGCGATGGCGCCCGATTTCTTAGTAAATCTGGCCGAGACGTGGGGTCGCGGGCGGCGATTCGCCGAGTTTCTTACGTTGGCCTCGGGGCATCCGTTCTAGACAGCTTCGTCAAAAAGACTGATCTGGCCGTTCCTGATTCTTCGAAAAAGTGTGGTGTTCAGGGATATACTCTCCTCATTCAAATGCAGTTTTTGCACGGACAATTTGAACAGGCGATTCAGAACGTCTGCCCACACGCCTTCGCCCCGCATTCGCACTCCAAACCTCGAGTCGGTTAGCGCCCCACCACGCATTGAGCGGAGACGACCCAGCACTTTCTTCTCTCTCTCCGGATAGTGCATTTGTAACCACTCCCTGAACAATATTTCAACAGATCGAGGGAGTCGGAGCAACATATACGCGGCGGATGTTGCACCGCTGTCGACAGCGGCTTTCAAGATTGCCGGCAATTCTTGGTCTGTAAGACCAGGGATAACTGGCGCAACAAACACAGAGACGGGCACTCCAGCACTGCTCAGCTTTTCGATCACCTGCAAGCGACGGGCGGGTCGAGAGGTTCGCGGCTCCAACTTGCCGATCAGTTTGTCATCCAGACTCGTAATCGATACCGCTACGCTCACAAGATTCAATTTCGCCATCTCGGCCAACAAATCAAGATCTTTCGTAATCCTGTAATTCTTGGTGATGATTCCTACGGGATTTCTATAGCGGAGAAAAACGTCAAGGCACGCTCGGGTGAGTCGCAATTTTGATTCGACGGGTTGATAAGGATCCGTATTCCCCGAGAGTACGACGGTCTGCGGACTCCATCGTTGACGTTCGAATTCTTCTGCCATTAATCCAGGCACGTCTTTCTTGACAAGAATTTTGGTCTCGAAATCAAGACCCGAGGAGAAACCCAGATATTCATGCGAAGGTCGAGCATAGCAATAGATGCATCCGTGTTCGCAGCCCCGGTACGGATTTAGGCTGAACGTGAAAGGAAGATCAGGTGAGCTGTTCCTGGAAAAAGGGGATCGGGAATGGTCAAGATAGAATTCGGTCTCGCGGCCGATTGGACAGCCTGGATCGCGTTCAATGTGAAATTTATTGAATCGATTCGGAGGGTTTGACGCCGTTCCGCGACCCTTGATTCTCATCAATTGGATGTCTTCCATGGTCCTCTTCCCACGTGGTAATCCGATTTTCCGGGCAGGTCTTGTCTTCTCGGGAAGAAACCCTGATACGGGAACGTTCCTCTGAAAGGCTACGTTTTCAACCGGTCTTCATGTGCGGGGTTGCTCGACTCTCACGTACGCACATATACTCGTTATCCACAAATAACCAACATGCGATGCCACAAATCGGAGACCCCGCCCCATACTTCGAAGGATTAACTCAGGGAGGCGCACACGTCTCTCTTGATGACTATAAGGGAAAGCGACTTGCCCTCTACTTTTACCCGAGGGACCATACTCCTGGATGTACGAAACAGGCGTGCAATCTACGAGACAATTATACCATGCTGACTAAGAGCAGGATCGCGATTCTAGGGGTCTCAGACGACCCGGTCGAGAAACATGCGACGTTTGCGGCCAAATTCGACCTACCCTTTCCGCTGCTTGCAGATACGGAGAAAAAAACCTTGAACGCCTACGGGACTTTTGGAGAGAAAAAGTTGTACGGTCGGACCTATATGGGAACACTGAGAAAGACGTTTTTGATCGACGAAAACGGCCTGATCATCCATATTATAAAGAAACCCAAGGTTGGCGTCCACGCCGAAGAAATCCTGAAAGCTTTTGAAAACTGAGGGTCAGTTTAACCCAACTTTCGCGCCATTCATACGGCAAACAACTCGCCAAAATCAACTGTCTCGCCAGGTTATTTCTCCACAATTTGTGTGTTGATAATAAGTGGCAAGTGTGGAAAAAAACCAGGGGGGTACGCCTTGCTAGATGGGTGTAATCCTGCCTACCATAAGGTCACAGCATCACCTACCCATCTGACCGTTTTTAAAGCTGTTTATTATTAATGGAAGTAGCGCCGGAGCGGCTCTGGCAGCAGTGTAAAAAAGCACTGGCAGATCGCATTCCAACCCAACCATATAATACCTGGATTAGACCAGTCGAACTCCTTGAGTTCTCTGAGTCGGCGGACTCACCTACGCTCACGTTGAGCGTAAGAGACAACTTTCACAAGGATTGGATTGACCGTCATTATGGCCATCTTCTCAAGGAGGCCATTGAAGAAATTTCGGGGGACAAGGCCGGTGTCAAATATCAGATCGTCAAGTCCAAAGTCACGAAACAAGAACCGGATTTATTCTCTCAGTTACCGGAGTCGAGCGCGGAAAGCACCGCGCCCGACGAACACAAAGCGGCTCCGTCTCAGGAGCGCTTCGGTTCCAAGCCCTCACGAAGTAACGTCAATGGAAACTCTCCCCTTACCGTTCGCCGCGAAACGGTTTCGAGTCCGATCCCCCGGACGCTCAACCCCCGATATACGTTTGACTCTTTTATCGAAGCAGATTGTAACCGCCTTGCCAGGAGCGCCGGAATTGCGGTGGCCAATCGTCCGGGCGAAACCAGCTTTAATCCGTACCTGATTTACGGAAAAGTGGGCCTCGGAAAAACCCACCTGGCCCATGCGATTGGTAATCATATCGTCGAGAATAATCCAAGTCTTCGGGTTCTCTATATGACGAGCGAGGCGTTCACAAATTTCTTCGTTCACGCGATCAAGCAGAACACGTTAACTGAGTTCACCCAGACATTCAGACTCATTGACGTACTGATCGTGGATGACATTCAGTTCTTCGGTGGCAAAGAAAAAACACAGGAACAGTTCTTCCATCTGTTTAATGATCTGCACCAGCGTGGAAAGCAGATAATTCTCTGCGCGGATCGAAGTCCCGCCGAGATTGCAGGTATTGAGGAGCGACTTTTGTCCAGATTTCGCTGGGGCCTGTCGGCGGACGTACAGCCACCGGATCTTGAAACTCGAATTGCGATCTTGCACAATCATGCTCAGCGGTATGGCCTCATGCTGTCCGAGGACGTGATTGATTTCATCGCGTATAACGTGAAAGACAATATTCGAATTCTGGAAGGTGCCATCAACAGACTACTCGCCATCAAGCAGATTTCAAAGAATCGTCCCATCGATCTTGCCTTCGTTCAAGAAGCCCTCCACGAGATTATTGATACCCGGATGCGGAAGACCGTTTCTGCGGATGGAATCAGGGATATCGTTGCCGAGAGTTTTGATCTGGACCCGGATCTCCTGATCGGGAAAAGTCGAAAGCGTCCCATCGTAGACGCCAGACAGGTAGCGATGTTTTTCTGCAAGCAGTTGACCCAGCTCTCGCTTGAAGCAATTGGTCGCCGATTTGGTGGCCGCGACCACTCGACCGTCATTCATGCCTGCCGTGCCGTTCAGGCACGGATCGATACGGATCCGGGGTTCCAAGTTCAGGTTGAACTCATTGGTCAACGCTTGCAGACGCGAGTTCCAAGCGTCTAAGCATTCAGTTCCTATCCTGAAAACACGCGGAGAGCATCTTGAATAACGACAAACCCCCTGTCGGATCGGTTACGTGGTTCGATCTAACGGTCCCAGACGCTAAGAACACAAGAGACTTTTACAAAGAAGTAGTCGGTTGGAATTCTGAATCCGTGACCATGGGTGACTATGAAGACTACAGCATGATATCACCGGAATCAGGAGATCCCGTGGCTGGCGTCTGCTTCGCCAGGGGTTCCAACGCACACCTTCCCCCTGTTTGGATGATTTACGTAAATGTGGCGGATATCGATGCCTCCGTTACTCGCTGTCTCGAGCTTGGAGGAAAGATGATTGGCGAGATTCGCTCGATGGGATCACATGGTCGATATTGCGCCATCGAAGATCCGGCGGGAGCGGTGCTCTCCTTGTTTGAACCAGCATAGAAACCGGCTCGAATCGTAAATGGTTGGTCGCGTCGTTCGGTGCTTTTTTTCCTCTAAATCCGGCGATTTTTCCTTTCCGATGGGCTGGCATTGTCGTCATTTGTGTGCTTTTGTGCCTATTGGATACGGATCACGCTTTGCTATTGGGTCGGGTGCCAGAACACCGTTTCCGATTGAGGAGGCTCCGTAAAGCCTTCCAAGGAACCGTCTAACCCGGCCCGGAGAGGTCGGGTTTTTTATTCTCGTACTTGTAGATAACAGCCTTAGATGACACCGTTGGAATCAAAAGCAACCATTCTTCTTATCTACGCATCGACAAGATGCGCAACCCAATCGGTTTCGAAGCCTTTTAAGCATTTAACTCCGGCGGAGCCCTCTTCATTTCAGACTGCGTCGACCATTCAGAAACACGCTGTCCACCTCGTTTATGGGCCTGTTCAATCTTACGACTGACTTAGCGATTGATCTGGGCACGGTCAACACGCTCATCTATATAAAGGGGCGCGGGATCGTACTCAATGAGCCATCGATCGTGGCTCTGAATCGGTCCAATCGTCGAATCATCGCGGTCGGGTACGAAGCCCAGCAAATGGACGAGCGGACTCCCCGCGATATCGAAACCATCCGTCCCCTCAAGAATGGTGTCATTGCGGACTTTGAAGTTGCAGAGCAGATGATCCGTCAACTGATACGTAAAGTTCAGGTGAACTGGCTCTCTGCGATTCGCCGCATGGTTATTTGCGTACCAAGAGGCATCACAGAAGTAGAGAAACGTGCCGTTCGGGATGCGGCTGAGCATGCGGGTGCACGGCAAGTTTATCTGATCGATGAACCGATGGCGGCAGCGATCGGAATCGGATTGAATGTATCCGAGCCCATCGGGAACATGGTGGTCGACATCGGCGGAGGAACAACAGAAATCGCCGTCATCGCCCTGTCCGGGATCGTGGTTGACGAGTCAATCCGGGTAGGTGGAAATGAGCTGGACGCGGCTATGGTTCAGTATTTCAAACGAAATCACAATTTGTTGATCGGTTCTTCTACGGCCGAGCAAATCAAAAAAAAAGTGGGAAGTGCAACAGAGCTCGACCCAGAACTCGAACTTTCCGTCAAAGGCAGGTACTTGGTGAGCGGTATTCCAAAGATTCGTAAGATATCCTCTGAAGACGTCCGAGAGGCGATTCGTGAACCTGTTGCGCAAATCGCGGCCGCAGTGATCCGCTGCCTTGAACGGACACCGCCGGAACTTGGCGCCGATATTCTTGAGCGGGGAATTATGCTTACCGGTGGAGGCTCTCTATTGAAAGGGCTCGACGAGATGATTCGAATGCGCGTTGATCTTCCTGTTTATGTGGCGGAAGATCCACTGACTGCCGTCGTCCGTGGGACCGGCGAGGTCTTGGAAGACATGCACGGATACAAAAACGTGCTGACTTAAAGCTGCGCCACGACGATTCGTCGAAACGTCAGGTTAATTCTCGGACCCACTTCCCTTTTCGTTTTTGGCACGGAGTGTTTCCACTCCTTCTGGCAATTCCCGCGCATGACGAGCAACGAGCCCGAGTGAAGATCGATCGAGACCAATTTTTGAGCGGATGACTTTATTCTGAGTCGGAGCAGAAATCGACGGGTGTCACCCAATGAAACAGAGGCAATCACGGGTTGCTCTCCCAATTCGGATTCATCGTCTGAGTGCCATCCCATGGAATCGTTGCCATCCCGGTACAGATTGAGAAGAGCGCTGTTGAAGGACGTCCCAACGCGCTCTTCAACGACTGATTTAATCTCAAGAAGCGTCTTCGACCACGGGATGGGGTTCAGGCTGAGGCCCGAATACGCATAGTCACTGCCCGGGTCGCCATACCAGGCAGAAAGACGCGGACAGGGATGGCTTTTTCCGAATATTTTTATCCGGTGTTGCACCCAGTTCACCCCTTCCTGGAGTTCAACAAAGAGGCGCTTCGATGACGCCACAGAGATGAACGTTTTGTCGTACCAGACGGCATCCGGGATGACCCTGGCAGCCCCGGTACTTGGTGGCCAATGCGTGTTCTTTCTGATATGAGGAACAGCGTCCATCATCCGTTCAACTCAAAACTTTTCCACAGGTTATCCACGACACGTTTAGGGCTATTCACGTACAATTCGAACGTACGAATCTACATATCATTACACTTAATTGATCTAAATCGTTAAATAATAATAATTTATGATCTAAATCACTTATTCTTATACACTTACTCAGAAATAAACAAAATGAAGGTCGCGTTATCCACGCGTCATCAACACGGAATCCTTGCATTTTTGGCCGTGATGACAGGGTGCCGAAAACAGTCCATTTCGTGGTCATTCACCATGCCGACAGCCTGCATGTAGGCATACACGATCGTCGGTCCCACGAAACGGAATCCGCGACGTTTCAGATCCTGACTGATGTCCTTGGAGAGCGGTGTTTCCGCCGGAATATCGGATAGCGACTGGACCGAATTATCTATCGGTGAGCCGTCAACAAATGCCCAGAGATAGGCACAAAAACTGCCGTGTGATTTCTGTATATCTATGAACGCCCGCGCATTACCTACGGTCGAGGAAATCTTCAAACGATTGCGAACGATGCCATCGAAATGTCGGAGCTCTTCCTGGCGTGCATCTGAAATTTGGGCGACTCGCTCGACGTCAAAATCGTAAAATGCTTCGAGGTAGCCCGATCGCTTTTTAAGAATGGTCGTCCAGCTGAGTCCAGCTTGCGCACCTTCAAGAATAAGGAATTCAAAAAGCGTTCGATCGTCGAATATGGGGACGCCCCACTCGGAGTCGTGGTACTCTCGATTCCACTCGTCTCCTTCACACCAGGCGCAACGCTTCAGAGACGGATCGCTCATCGTACAAAGACTTCTAAATTAAACGACTCAGCCTGGGGATCCCAGTACCAGAAATTTCTTGGTCCGAGAAGAACACCTCCCATCCACTTCTCGTGCCAGGTATGCACACGACCTGAGGAACCGTTCAGCGTCCTCTCGCCCAAATCCGTGAGCTGAAAGGATGTTGCCTTCAAGTTCTGAGAATCAAAGCGGTCGCTTCCGCTGGTCGCCAGGATTTCTTGAGGTTCGGAATTCATCCTCTCCAATATCTTCCAGAAGGACGCATCCCCAAGAAATTGCGCCTCTTCCCTATCCTGCACTGCTTTGAAGAGAGAAACGGGTTCAGCTACCCCCTCTCTCACAAGGTCCAGTACGGTCCGCTCCGTGCGACTTAGGCCGTCAATAGTATTTGGGTACTCTTCGAACCACCGATAGAGAGCCGAACGCACGTGTAGAAGGGCAGACAAGTTGCCGTCGTGGACGAGAAGGAGGAGTTTTTCCGGTGTGATGTGTGTAAAGGCTGTCCACACATCTATCGCGGTCTGATAGTGATCCGACTTCACATGCTCGCGATCTCGAAAGTCGATCGAGAGTGTTTCGGGTTCACTCATTCCAATGAAATTGTCTTTACAGATCAGCGAGACGGTGGCTCGGGCATTCGGATTTCTAGGCTGTGTACCCAGTAGATATAAGACCTGAATGAGCTGCAACTGATCGTAGAGATCGTGTTCGAACCAGAGTACGATTTCGTCGAATTCTTCCCGGGCGCTGAGTAGAAGATGATCTCGCAGCTCGAAATGGGACTGAATCTCTTCAAGACGTCCCCAGCCGTTGGTTGCGATAAAGCGAGCACGGATCGACGAGAGATGTTCGAGCGTCAGGTCACTTGGGACCGGTCCGTCATGCAGCACGTCGTCCCATGGAAGAAAGCGGTCGGCCGGTCGAACCTGGGTAATGGCGTCTACGGCTGCCGTTCCGTTTGTGACAATGAGGGTGGCCAATTCCAGAAGCTGCTTTCTTACGGAGAAACGAGAAACTACGCGTTTTGACGTACTGTATCCGTCAGAACTTTTGTGCAGGGGTATTCGCAGCCGGCATCTTCATGCTCTGGCCGTCATCTCCTTGATCATCTTGTCGCGGCCGACTTCCACCAATGCGTGTCGGGTGGCCATGTTCTTCTGCAAACGGCCGATACAGCTCTCGCTCGAATCCATCGGACGACGTTTTGGGGGTCTAGATCATTCGACTGTGATTCATGCATGTCGCGCCGTTCAGGCCCGGACTGATACCGATCCCGGTTTCAAAATCCAGGTCGAGCTCATTGGTCAACACCTGCAGGCGCGTGTACCCGGCATACGATCCTCGGATTACGGACTGACTCTTTGAGATATCATTAGCATTCCGGAACTGTTCTGAGTAACATTCTGAGTAACATTCTGAGTAACGCTGCGAGTAACGATAAACTACCCTTCGGCTCGGTCAAGTGGGTCGACCTGACCGTGCCAGAAACTGACACCATACGCGACTTTTACAGCCACGTCATTGGCGGGAAATCGCCACCTGTCCCCATCGGGGGCTACGAAGATTACTCCATGAACTCGCCGGAACACGGCGATCCGATGGCGGGCGTTTGTCACGCTAGAGGAAGCGATGTGCCTCTCTCGCCGGTACGGATGATCTATGTGAATGTAGAAGACATTGACGCGTCGGTCTCCCGATGCCTGGCGCTTGGCGGAAAGCTCAATAGAGATTCGCTCGATGGGAATTATGGGCCGCTCCTACGCCGTACAGGATCGTGCAGAGGCCGTGCTATCGCTTTTCGAACCAGCGCGCTGACCCGGACTTTTGACGATTCCAATTGTTTCGAACGATGCATTTCTGTTCGTACACCAGAATCTCGATTCGGAGATATTTTCCTCCTGGACAGACGTTTTTTCCTCTCTTGCGAACGATACGTGTCGTCATCCGCCCATATTTCCGTTTAATTGATATGGATCACTCTTTGCGATAGGAGCGGGTGCCAGAACACCGTTTCCGTTTAAGGAGGCCCCGTAAGGCTTTCCGAGGATACGTCGGACCCGGCCCCCTCAGGCCGGGTTTTCTGTTCTCGCTGAGTGCAAAATGCAACTGCACATGAAACCGTTGGAATCAAAAACGGTCATCCTTATTATCGACGCATCAAAAAGAAGCTCCTGCCGACCGAATTTGCTGATATTTGAGCCCTGTTCTCCGGCGATTCCTTTTACATATCAGATGACCTCAACAAATCAAAAACACGCTCTCCACATCGTTCATGGGCCTGTTCAATTTTGCGACTGATGTAGCAATTGATCTGGGCACGGTCAACACGCTCATATACATCAGGGGGCGTGGCATCGTGTTGAATGAGCCGTCCATCGTGGCTCTGAATAGATCCAATCGACGCATTATCGCCGTGGGCTACGAGGCCCAGCAGATGCACGAACGCACGCACCGAGAAATTGAGACCGTCCAGCCCCTCAAGGATGGCGTCATCGCCGATTTCGAAGTGGCCGAACAACTCATCCGGCAGCTCATTCGAAAAGTGCAGACGAACTGGTTGTCCGCCATTCGTCGCATGGTTGTCTGTGTACCGAGTGGAATAACCGAAGTCGAAAAAAGAGCAGTTCGTGACTCATCTGAACATGCCGGCGCCCGTCAGGTCTACCTGATTGATGAGCCCATGGCGGCAGCCATCGGTATTGGACTCAACGTTTCGGAGCCTATTGGTAACATGGTTGTCGACGTCGGTGGCGGCACAACCGAAATTGCCGTGATCGCCCTCTCCGGAATCGTGATCGAAGAATCGATCCGGCTGGGTGGAAATGAACTCGATGACGCTCTCGTGCACTACTTCAAGCGAAATCACAATCTGCTTATTGGTACGCGAACGGCTGAGCGAATCAAAAAGGAGATTGGTTCCGCCGTCGAACTCGATCCTGAACTGGAGCTCTCGGTCAAGGGTCGTGACCTGGTTAGCGGTATTCCAAAAATCCGAACGATTTCGTCTGAAGATGTGCGTGAAGCGCTTCGTCAACCGGTTGCCCAGATTGCGGCCGCGGTTATTCGTTGCCTCGAGCGCACACCCCCTGAGTTGGGTGCTGACGTGCTGGAGCGCGGAATTATGCTCACCGGTGGTGGTTCGTTGCTAAAGGGTCTGGATGAATTGATTCGAAGCCGCGTCGACCTTCCTGTCTACGTTGCGGAAGATCCGCTCACCGCCGTTGTTCGTGGCACCGGTGAGGTGCTCGAAAACCTCGACGCATATCAGAACGTCCTGTCCTGATCAGGTCTTCCAAGCCGGAACGATGTGGCGAACAGTCAGATTGTTTCGCGGCTCTACCTTTCGTGTCGTCTTCGGTACGGCGTGTTTCCACTCGGCCTGGCACTTGCCCTGGATCACCAGGAGCAGTCCCAGCGAGAGATCGATGGAAAAGTCTCCGGCTGTCACTCGGATCTGGATTCATATCGTCTCTTCTTCTTCAGTCGGAACACCCTCGTTTCACCGAGCGACACGGAGGCGACGATCGGTTCCACACCCAGCTCGGATTCATCGTCGGCATGCCGGCCGATGGAGTCCTGACCGCCGAAACACAGATTCAGAAGTACGCTGTTGAAGGAAAGCTCTAGAACCGATTCAACGCAATTTCGGTGAGCTCAACCGACCCCGGTTCGGGATGAAGTTCCACGCCGGAGTAGGAATAAATGGCTCCGACGTCACCGTGCCATGCGGATAGGCGAGGGCTGTACACGCTGGCGACCATAGATCTGAATCTCCTGCTGTTGCCAGTCGATGCATGCGAGGAGCCTTTTGCATAGGCTATCGGAATCGGTGCTGGAGCGAAACGATTCTACGTACCAGACGGTCCCCGAAATCAACCCTGTTATTCTACTGTTGACAGCCAATTTTGTAGGCTCGGTGACCGTCATGGTGCCGAGGTGATCCTAGACTGAAAAAAATATCTGTAAACATTTCCACAGCTTATTCACGGCTCGTCGATTTGCTGTCACGTCTAGCTTCTTGTGGTTTTACGTTGTATCAATAGTATTATAATTGTTATAAGTGACTAATATTTAAAGTTTTAAGATGCAAGTTTTATATGATTAATGGTATAATCAAAAAAGAACTGATTTGGATTCACGTTATCCACGCGTCATCAACACGCAGTGGTTGCTTTTTTCTCCCGTCCGACAGAGTCACGCTCCATTCTTTGCAGGATGTGATTCAGACACACCTGCCGTCGAAACGGAAAATAAGCCGATATTGACGGCTGAGTGTCAAGCGACACCGAGGAGATCGAACAACTGCATACTGAATATCTCGTCGCCCTGAAGGCCGCGTTGTGTGTTCTTCGTTGTTACATCATCATCTGCATCCTTAAGTTCTGTTGTAAGATGCAGAAGATTCCACCTTAAACCATCGCCAGGCTATTCAGCCTTTGGGGTTCACCTCTCATCTTATCGCGGCCACCCTCCAGATACGAAATCCAGCTGCGACAGTGCAGGTAGATGTGCGTAATAGACAGAAGGTTGATATCAGAATGATCACAAGGCACAATTGAACTAAGTGATTATTCGCATTACACTTACGCCGAAAATGGATTGCGCGATTGATAGATCGATCAGTTCGGACGGTCCGTAGAATAGACGTTAGCTCAATAAAATGGGACTTGACGTATCTGCACAGAGGATGCATATTCCCGCATATGAGAACGACTCTAACCATCGAGGAGGGCCTTCTTAAACAGGCGGTAATACTGACCGGCGTGAAAGAGAAGACCGCTCTTGTTCGCCGTGGATTTGAGGCGTTGATTACTCTCGAGAGTGCTCGTCGGTTGGCGGCCCTAGGGGGCAAAGAAAAGAAGCTTAAGCCCGCTCCTCGTCGCCGCACGAGCGCCGCATGATCCTGGTAGATAGTTCGCGGTCTGGATCGACCGTCTGCGAAGGGGCAACCAAGAGCTTGCAAGACTCTAGGACGAGGGTGTAGTGCTGTGCCATCCGATTGTGATCGGCGAGCTGGCGTGCGGAAACTTGAGGAATCGAGCTGAGATTCTCTCTCGTTTGGCCGCCCTTCCCACCCACTCACTCTCGAGCCATCAAAGAGGCGCTGCATCTCTTGGCGGACCGAAAGCTTGCGGGGAAGGGGCCCGATCGGATAAACGTCCACCTACTGGCATCCGCGCTTTTGTCAAGGTGCACGCTATGGACGAAGGAATAGGCCCTTGGAGCCGTCGCGGGCGCTCTCAAGATTGGCGATTGAACAAGGACGAGCTAACGCGCCGATTCAGACGGATCGGCCTTCGGCCGGCTGCTGATCGCGGCCGGCTACACTACCCTCGCTGTTTTTGTGGGGGCGTCCCGGACACCGATGTGGCAGCATCCGGCGGCGCTATCTGCCCACCGCTTCTACTTCCTTGATCATCTTGTCGCGGCCGCCTCCCATCGAGGCATGCCCCTCGTACCCGCCCAGGATACCGTTTATGGGCCAGGCGTACTGAACAATGAGACCGCGCCAGTTACCCATGACCTGGAGTTTGCCACGCACAATGAGCGAGGATTGGGAGAACACGTGGTCGAGGGCCTCGAGCACGGTAGAGTAAATGACGCACTGGATGAAGCCGGTTTCGTCCTCGAGCGTGAGAAACATGACGCCGTTGGCGGTCCGGGGCCGCTGGCGGAGCATCGCGATCCCGGCGACCGTGATGGTGGGACCGTCGCGTGTGTCTTTCACAACACGGCCGAGACCATAACACAGGGAGATGGGTCGGATCTCCAGCTCGCTGAGTGTCCGCCGGGCAAGGACCATGGGATGGATGCGTGCCGCATGGTGGGTCTGATAGTCCCAGCTGAGTCGTTCGTCGAGCGTAAGCGAGGGCAGATCCGGAATGTCTTTTTCGGTGAAGGGTGGAAGATCGAAAAGCACGGCTTTGGGTCTGCACCCGGATTCCCCGACGCTGCGGTGCAAAAGCCCGACTTCCCAGAGCGCCTTTCGACTCTCCCCCGCCAGTTGGTCGAGCGCACCGGAGCGCGCGATGTTTCGGAAAAGGTCGATATGAAGCGCACTGCGTTCGTAGAAATCGCGCACACTCGTATAGGGACCGTTCCGCCGCTCCCATACGATAACGCGTGCATTTTCGGCAGAGACGCCCTGGATAGCGCTGATGGGTTTTCGGATGGCGAACTTCTCGTCGGGCTCGCGCACGACTTGCCCGTACCGGAGTTCGTCCTCTCGCACCAGTCTGCTTTTCTGTGCCGCGATGTTTTGGCGCACGAGCTCAATGTCGTAGCGGAACCCCGACCGGTTGATGTCCGGCAGTAGAATCGGCACACCAAAGCGCCGGGCCTCTTCCTCGAGCGTCATCAGATTGTACATGCCGGGCCTATGCTGCATGAAGGCGGCCATAAACGCCGCCGAGTAGTGGCGCTTGAGGTAGGCCGACTGGTAGACGGTTTTGGCGAACGCCGCCGCATGGCTCCGGCAGAAACCGTATCCGACGAAGTTGGCCACGTTCTCAAAGACTTTCGTGGCCGTTTCAAAATTGACGCCGTTTCGCATGGCGCCTGCCACGAAGCGATCGCGCATCCCTTCCATTTCTCCCGGGTCGCGAAAGTGCGACATCAACCGGCGGAACTCGTCGGCTTCCTCGAGCGACATGTTTGCGAAATGGTGTGCGACTTCGAGCACCTGTTCCTGGTAAACAATCACGCCGTAGGTGCTCTTGAGAAGAGGTTCGAGGAGCGGATGATCGTATTCCACTTTCTCTTGACCCCGCCGCCGGCTCACAAAAGGGTGCACCATGCCGCTCTGAAGCGGCCCCGGCCTGAAGAGTGCGATTTCGTTGATGAGGTCATCAAAATCTTCGGGCTGGTGCTGCGCCAAGAGGTGAAGCTGCCCCTGCGACTCGATCTGGAAGACGCCGAGCGTTTTGCTCGCACGCATCATGTTATAGGTCGGAATGTCGTCGAGCGAAAGTTCGTCGATGTTGAGGGGCGGCTCCGTGGGAGGCGCCTGCGTGCTTCCCCCCTTCCCGACCCTGTGGCGCTGAATCATCTCATCGGCTTCGCTCAGCGTTGCGAGCATGCGCAGGCCGAGCACGTCGAACTTGACGAGACCGAGCGATTCGACGTCGTCTTTGTCAAACTGAAGCACCTTTACGCCATTCGCCGAGACCTGGATGGGGCTGAAGTGGTGGAGTGGCTTTCGGGATAGCACCATACCGCCCGAGTGCAGGCCCAAATGCCGGGGAGCGCCCAGCAGGTCCTGTGTCATTTCCAGGAGCTTGTCGAGAAGGGGCGACTGCCCGCAGATGCGTTCGAGTCGGAGCCGGTAGTCGGGGAGCGTCCGTCCGCCGTATGGAGGCACAGCCTTCGAGAATCGATTGACGGTTTCCATGGGCCAGCCGAGCGCTTTCGCGGTGTCGCGAATGGCGGAGCGGACCCGGTAGGTGATGACGGTGGCTGTCATGGCGGTCTGCTCCATGCCAAAGCGTTCTTCGATCCAGGCGATGATTTCGTCTCGGCGTTCGGAATCGAAGTCCACGTCGATGTCGGGCGTGCCCTTGCGACCCGAGTGCAGGAAGCGTTCGAAGAGTAATTTGTGAACGATCGGATCGACACCTGTAATTCCCAGGAGATAGGCCACGATGGAGTTGGCGGCCGATCCGCGACCGGCGCTGCGGATGCCCAACTCCCGTGCCTTTTCGACGATTTCGTGGACGACGAGGAAAAACTCATCCAGGTCCAGCTTGCCAATCACGCTCAGTTCCTTCTGCAATTGGGCGGCCGCCCTCTTGCGCAGAGTCGCAGGATCCGGACCCTGGCTCTGGGGATCCTCGGGAAGTGGATAGGGACCGCTCGCCGGGTCCGGTAGATCATCAGCGCGGAGACCATCCGGACGCTTCAGCGAGCCCTTAGACGAGCGATCGTTTTTCGCCCCTATCCCGTTACGCTCGCTCTTTTGATCGCTCTCCGGGCCACCTGCAGAAACTGCCATAATGACTGGTTTTCTGCCATTTTGCGGTATTTTGTTCTGATCTGACTCCCTCCCGCCTTGCGGCTTTTTGCCGACACCCAGTCCTGCACCCAGTTTCTGACCCGGGTACCGCCGCTCAAAAGCTTTCCAGCAGCGTGCGTGCAGATACTCGCGGGGTGTATGCGGCGGCGGCACAGCCGCCGCCGGAGGCGTGATGAATCCCGGGATGAGGTCGAGTGTGCAGGCTTCGGCGATCTCCGTGGCCCGGGCGAATGCCTCGGGGTATGGGATGAGTTTCTGGAGCACCTTCTGAGACCGCATATAGGCCTCGGCGTTTCGGGGCCGCTCCGGATGAGCATCGAACACATTGATTCCCAGGCGAATGCAGGTCATGAGATCGTAGCGCCGGTAGTCCTCCGGTGTCGCATGTCGAACGTCGCCCGTGGCAACGAGCGGGATGTAGGTTTCCCGGGAGAGCCCCTCAAGCGTGCGTATCCGTTTCCCGTCGCCCGGCTTGAGGTGGGTAGCCGCTTCGATCGAAAGGCGGTCGCCGAAGATGCAGTGGAGTTGCTGGACCCAGAGAAAGGCCGCTTCGCGCCGGTGCGAGTCGATGAGCTCCCAGAGCCGACTTCCATACGTTCCAGTCAGGCAGAAGAGACCGGCCGCGTAATCCATCAGTTCGATGAGCGAAGACCGGGGGTCTTCCCTAGTGCGCTGGTGGGCGATCGTGAGCAGCTGATTTAGGTTGGATAAGCCCTCTTCGTCGGAGGCGATTAAAACAAGTGGCGCGCCCTCGACTGTCACCTCCGATCCAAAGATGGGTTTGATACCCAGCATGCCGCAGGCTTTCTGGAAACGAACGATTCCATAGATCCCATTCACGTCCGTCAGCGCCACGGCGTCGACGCCTTGCAGGTGGGCGTGGGCGGCGAGGGATTCCGGTCCCGAGCCGCCCGCCAGAAACGAAAACCAGCTGCGACAGTGAAGTTGGGCGAACATGCGCCGCGAGTAGATACTCTGCCGGATGCCCCGTGGCAAAAAACGGGAATCGCGTAACAGAAAATGAGCGTTTTTTCTTCAAATCCAGCGATGTGATACTGAGCACTGTGCCGAACATGTGTTCAACATATGTATGATTTATTGCCGTGTCAATATGTGCGAGCAGGGTAAAAGTGATTCTTTTTTTGTGAGAAGAAAGTCACGTTATCAAAACCGGTGGTCTTGAAGACATGACAAAACCAAATAAAGAGTTGGTCATAGACATGTACAGAACTACAGTACATATCATGGAAAGATTAGAACTAACCTATACCGAGGCTCGCGCAAATCTCGCCAGTCTATGGGATCAAGTAATTGAAGACAGAAAAACCGCGATCATACATCGACGAGAAAAAGAGGATGTCGTCATGCTTCCGGCGTCAGAGTTCTCCTGGATGCTGGAAACAGCCCATTTATTTCGATCTCCGAAAAATGTGAAACACTACTCGAGGCGATTCAAGAAATGAGAGAAGGGAAAGGAGTCGAAATGACCGTCGACGAACTGAGAGAAAAATATGGCCTCTATGAGGACTAGATCCGGCGGAACGATTGAAGAATAAATTTCAGCCTCGATTTTTGAAAGATCTTGAATGGTGGATTCGAACAAATCGAAGAACAGCACTTCGAGTTCTCAAACTGGTAGAAGGTACAAGACGCGATCCTTTTCAAGGAATCGGTAAACCAGAAGGGCTGAAAAATATTGGCCCTGGTTACTGGTCGAGACGTATTACCCTGGAGGATCGACTGGTGTACTTCGTCGAAAAAAATCAGGTGACATTTCTCCAAGATCGATACCACTACTGACACGCCTAAATATCAGGCGGACTCCGTACGTGTAGTCCATTATTGAGGACGTGGGTATATAACATCATTGTGCGAAGATCCTTGTGACCTAGAAGTTCTTGCACGGTACGTATGTCGTACCCGGACTCCAACAGATGGGTAGCGAAACTGTGCCTCAGCTTGTGGAAGGTTACACGCTTTGGAGTTGCCCCGGTTTGGTGGACTACCTTTCACTTGTAAATCAAGAGGTAGTTATGCCAAGAACAAGACCAGCTTACCCTCCAGAATTCAAAGCTCAAATTGTCCAGCTCGCCCGTTCGGGTCGATGCCGCAGAAGTACCGGTATTGCTCCTGCGGTTGATACAACCTCATGACATTCCTCCTTATGTCTTGTGAGGAGAGATCAACCTCTACGAAACAGGCTTCCGGAGGTGGCCATGAACAATATCCAGCGAATTCTACGGGCTCGCACAGGCGAAAGAGGCTTCGAATCGAGACTATTTCTGATAGGTGAGCGAATGCTTGCAGCAGATCCGCAACCGAAATAGCTAATTCATTTCGATCGGCGAATGCTCGCCACAATTCAACCGACCATTTGGTTGCCTGCCAAATTTCTAGACGGCTGGCCTTGCATCAAGCGAACGTGTCGGCTACACTATCGCCAAGCGCCCACCTATTGCACTCACAGTGCTATAATCTGCTCGGTCCGTAGATTCCTATCAGGCCGTCTAGATTGAGTCATGTTTTATGAGTCGCCAAAAGAAATGCAAGCTGAACTGGACTTGCTCCTCCGCTCTATTAGGTAGGGACAAGACGTTAGGCCGCTGGCCAAAGGGAATCTGTGTGGAGGAATAAGTGAACAATTCGAATCATAAACGATCGAATCGAAATATGCCTCAACGATGCGATACTCTTCAAGATGCACTAGACCAGCTGGAGCAGATCTATCGAACCTCGCCAGTGGGAATGTGCTCTGTCGATACAGAGCTACGATACGTCCGAATAAACCAAGTACTAGCGGACATCAATAACACGCCAATGGACCAGCATATCGGTAAAACTATCGCAGAGGTCATTCCGAAACTGGCACCTTACATTGAGCCAGCATATCGCCAGGTGCTGAAATCGGGCGAGCCGATCAAGAATGTAGAGATTCAAACGACGACTCCTCAGGACGACTCAACTCCGAGGGAATGGATCGTCAACTACTACCCATATGTCGACTCCGACGGCCAGATTCGCGGGATCTCGCTTACCGTACAAGAAATTACGGAGGTCAAGCGAGCACAGCGAGCGAGCGAGGAGGCCTTCCTTGGGGGACTTCTCCAAGGACAAGAGCGAGAACGGCTTCACTCGTCACTTGGCTACATGAGCCCCGTCGAGTTTGAGGCCGCCAACAATCATCAAATAACAAAAATGGCAGCTTAACTTAATCTCCGTGAAATCGGGGGAAACCCACATAGCCGAATTGGCGACTAGCACCGGAGACGCGCTTCGACGTATGGCCTTAGACCTCCATCCCCTTGAGCTCGACCTACTCGGGCTCACTGCTGCTCTGAACCAACATATCGAAACGCTTGATAGACGGTCGACTGCCGACATAACATTGTCGGTTGAAGGAAAACCGTACAAGGATACGCTACCCAACGACGTCGCGCTCACCGCGTACCGAGTCTGTCAGGAGGCTATCTCCAATGCGATCAAGCATGGTCGGCCACGACACGTCGATGTGAAAATGGTTTGGGAGCCGCGTCTACTTACGTTGCAGGTAGATGATGACGGGGTTGGGTTCGACCCCGATCAGATCGAGACAGATCCTCCGCCATTAGGGCTCACGTCGATGCGGGAACGAACTCACCTTGCCAAAGGCAGCCTCATCTTGAGTTCCAGAGTCGGCGGCGGCACGGCTATACGGCTCGAGCTACCCCTGCCGGAAGTGAGCACCTCCGCGAGTGATGCGAACACGAACATTTCTGGATGAAAGTGCAACAGTAGGGGCGTTCTGGTTTGCCTTCACATGTGAAACAATATTTTCATGAACCGCCTTAAAACGACGGTCACCTGACTCAAGAGGATGCATCGTCGAGCCAGTTAAACCTATGTCTGCTATTATTACGGATTATGGGAAGGATGCGGACATACGAAATGTTGAAATGAGGTTTGCTTGGATTATGGAACTACGGTAAAAACGTAGATTTGAGTTACCTAACGGGACGGCTACAAACTATTTTGCCTGCGAGTCAACACCGAGGATACACGTGAGCGAAAGACATTTCAGAGCGCAACATTATTTCTTGCATACCGTAGTTTTTTTGGTTCTGCTGGTCACGTCTGCTTGTCGCAGCACAGAAAGCATTACGACAGATTCCGCCATCAAACCCTCAGCCGACACAACCGCTGACTTGGAAGCGCTTTATTGGGCGCGCAAGGATAGCGCTCGAACATTATTCACGGATGCCGACGTTGAATTTATGACCGGTATGATTGGGCATCATGCGCAGGCTCTGATCATGGCGGGGCTCGCTCCAACGCACGGAGCGAACACGCAAATCCAGACGTTGTGTGCACGAATAATTAACGCTCAGCAAGACGAAATTGCTACGATGCAGCAGTGGCTTCGCTCACGCGGACAGCCGGTGCCTGAGGTTCAAATCACTGGAACGACGCTGATTGTACACGGTGCGGGCGAGCATGTCACACGCATGCCTGGAATGCTGACAGAAAAGCAAATACACGAGCTTGACGACTCCCAAGGCGCAGACTTCGACAGATTATTTTTAACCTATATGATCCAGCATCACCGTGGTGCAACCGTTATGGTCGACGAGCTGTTCAGCAAGGATGGTGCCGGCCAGGACGAACTGGCCTTCAAACTGGCCTCTGACATCAACGTAGACCAAATTACCGAGATCGCTCGGATGGAAAGAATGCTGAGAATATTGTCGGGCAAGAGCCCGGATCATTGACACTTTTGACATCCGGTCTCCCCGAACCCGTTATCCCTAACACTCAATCAATCATGAAAGCCACAGCCCCTAACTATCGTCCTGCCACCCGTTCAGGCATCAATTATTTCTGGTCATTTCTGTTCGTTGTGGGCTTGCTGGGCGTGTCCGCCTGCGCGCCGAAACCTGTTATAACCACAACCTCCACCCCGGCGCAGCCCGAAGCTACGTATACAACGACGGCGCCAAGCCCAGATCCCCGAGTCGGCCTCGGTGCCGGGCTCTTCGATGCCGAAGAGGCTGCATGGAACATCAGACTCCTTTCATCAACTCCGCCTACGGAAGCATTCGTCGGCGTAACGAACTCGGATCTTGCGTTTACCGGCAAGTATGCCATTCAAGGCAACTATAACGGAATTCAGGTTTTTGATATATCGAACCCTTCGAATCCTTCTCTCGTTACCGAATATGTCTGCCCTGCGTCCCAGAGCGATGTATCAGTGTATGGAAATCTAATGTTTGTCTCCGGCGAAGGGCTCGGCGGACGGCTGGATTGCGGGACTGAAGGCGTGAAGGAGGCAGTGAGCCATGATCGGTTACGCGGAATCCGCATTTTTAACATTGACGACATCAAGAATCCGGTCTATATATCCAATGTTCAGACCTGCCGGGGCTCCCATACGCATTCCGTTCTGAAAGACCCGAACGACGATGAGAATGTTTACATCTATGTATCCGGCTCCGCTCCGGTTCGCCCTGAGGACGAACTCGCTGGTTGCTCCGACGCCTCACCCGATGAAGATCCAAATTCGGCGCTTTTTAGGATCGAAGTGATCAAGGTACCCCTCGATCATCCCGAACAGGCAGCGATCGTGAGTTCGCCGCGGATCTTCGACGACCTGGTGGCACCTCCCACGCATGGCCAGTCGCCGGCTGATATCGCCGAGATGGAGGCCGCAAGGGCAAGTGGTGCGTTTATTGTTAAGCTTGGTGGCCAAGAGAGAATACTGCCCGCGCGATTCGTCACTCCAATGCTCAATTCTTTCATGGAGGAGCGAGGCGAAGGCGAGGCTACAGCTGCCGACACACTGGCATTTCGCGAGGCGCTTCCAGGAATAATTGCTGAGCGCTTTGGTATCAATGTAGACGACGACGAGAATGAGGAAGAGGATGCGGGTCCACCCCCAGGACCTACCCAGTGTCACGATATTACACTGTATCCTGAGATCGGTCTTGCGGGAGGTGCGTGCGGAGGCTACGGAATGCTGCTGGACATCTCAGATCCGGAACATCCTACTCGGATGGACGCCGTCGCTGATTCGAACTTTTCATACTGGCACTCCGCAACGTTTAGTAACGATGGCACCAAGATCCTCTTCACAGACGAATGGGGCGGTGGCGGCCAGCCCAAATGCCGTGCTACGGATCCAAAAGAGTGGGGCGCGAACGCATTCTTTTCAATTGAATCTGGCAAAATGGAGTTCAAAAGCTATTACAAGCTGCCTGCAGCGCAGACTTCGGTGGAAAACTGCGTAGCACACAATGGCTCTCTGATTCCGATCCCGGGGCGCGAAGTGATGGTACAGTCATGGTACCAGGGTGGTATTTCCGTTTTCGACTGGACTGACTTGGAGAATCCCATCGAGATAGCCTACCACGATCGCGGGCCTGTGAATGCGGACGAGATGGGGAACGGTGGGAGTTGGTCGGTTTACTGGTACAATGGCGTTATCGTGAGTTCGGAGATCGCTCGCGGACTCGATGTATTCGAATTGCTGCCCAGCGGCTTCATTTCAGAAAACGAAATAGCGGCGGCTAATACAGTCAAACTTGATTACCTCAATACCCAAGGTCAGCAAAAATATGTTTGGCCAACCACATTCGTGCTGGCGCGCGCTTACGTGGATCAGCTGGAGCGATCGAAGGGCCTCTCTGCCAGTCGAATTGCTTCGACCCGGCAGGAACTCACGAACGCGGAAAACGCGTCTGGACGAGCACGGCGAAACGTACTCACCACATTGTCTGCAGAGCTCATTGACGCTGCCGCAGGAGACGAGGCAGCGAAAGTGCACATGTTGGCTGGTGTTGTTCGCGACCTGGCATCGGGGACGCCTTAAGGCTGCGATAAAAAATGGGGAATAGCTTGTTAGGAGCCTAACGCGCTTATGGCCACCAAAGTCAAGAGGGTGTAGATCCGGGCGGTCCAACCGTTGGCAAATCTCCGAATTCCGATTTATTTTTTGCGCTGCTCCGCGGCTCGTTCCTCTGATCCGCGAACCGTTTGCTGGCGCAGGAGTCCTCTCTCGCCGATGGTAGTTGCTCTAGATCAAGGACGTCGCTATGGATTACGATACTGATAAGATAGACCAGACCGTCTTGGCACTGCTCTCGCTGACGCTTCATGACACCACCGAGTTTGGTGGTCGTGCCTGGAAAGGCCATGACTGGAGCGTGCTCAATCGGCTTCATGAGAAAGGCTGGATCAGTGATCCCGTGTCGAAGTCAAAATCGGTCGTGTTAACGCCTGAAGCAATCGAGGAGTCAAAGAGGCTCTTCGACCAATTGTTCGTAAATCAGGAATGAACTTAGCCAAATTCGAGAAACCAAAGCCTGGTCATGACTTCATTGGTACCTGGCACATTTACGAGATGGAACAATGGGACGAAGGCTACTTCAATATGGAGGTTCAAGCCTACATTGAGGTAAGGCCGGATAATCTCGGCAATTTCCAGTTCGGTCTCGTCAGCGGCTCTCTCGATGGGTATATGGAAGACGGGTCCGGCAAAGGGCGCTTCGTCTATACGTGGGAAGGACGAGATGAAATGGATCCGATGACTGGCAGTGGCTGGATGAAGTTGAAAGGTAAGAGTGAAGTGGTCGGTTTGATCAAGCTGCATTTGGGAGATCGGTCCGGGTTCAAAGCGCGGCGCGCCGTCTAACCCGTCGTTGCCAGCGACGGCAGGCGCAACGGTTCTGGCTTTCGTGAGCGTCCGCGACTCCGTAGCTTGCCGAAGAGTTTGGTGTGGCCTGCTGCGCCTGAACTCGACCGCTGCACGATTCAAGGACGGAGAATAGGGAAATGGGTGACACATGGATCTCGGATTTGACTCATTTTCTGGATGATCGAGGTCAACCTACCACTCGGCCCGGCGTCAGGAGAATTGGAAATCACTTAGGATCCATTGTCAGTGGTTTGACCGCCAATCCATCAGAAAAGGCACGCGAAATACCTGTTTCGTGCCGTAGGCGTCCCAAGCGACAAGCCTGCCCAGGCAGAATCCACGCTTCTTTTGAGCCGGGAACACTGAACATTCTATGGTTTTGCCCGGTCTGCGACGATCAGGGCCTCATCTGCAATTGGCACAATACCGTCTGGGACAAGGGCGGGCGCGTGGGCCTGCCCCGCATAGACAAGGTCACGTATACCTACGGGTTCACCGAAGACATCATGGAGGATTCGCGATTCGATACAATTGTCTTGAACGGTAGCGCTATCACCCATGAGTTGGTTCGCGTCATTCACGACAATCAGGTCATTGGGGCAGCCGGTGTATATGGCGACCCGACTGCGGGCGATCCACTCCAGGTCGACCGTTTGATCATCGAACATGGCGGAGAATCGACGAGCATCGTGGTGTATAACAGGGCCATCATGCTCTTCGTTACAAACGAGGAGTTTTTTCGCCAAGTACACCGGGTGTGCTGTGTAATTAACAGACCAGCGAGCCGAGTATAATCCTCGTTTGCAGCAGACAAATCTTGCTCCGGCAAGCGGAGTTCACGGCGTCTACGATACACTCGGCCGCAGAGTAAACACCGAGTTTCTATCGAAGTCTGGTCCCGCCGTCATGGATGTCAGCGATCTTGGTCCAGGAGTTTACTTTCTGAGGACCGGAACGACAGTTGGGAAGATCGTGATCCGGTGAAGCTTGATACTAATTGGATCGGGAGGCGTACACGCCGAAGACTGGTCTCGCGATGTGTGTAATACCCAAAGTGGATAAATCTGATGGGAAGCAGTACCAAGGTTCAGGAATTTCGGCGATCCGTTCAGAATAAGTTTAACGTCTACAACAGCTTGTTCTTAAGTCTCCCCTTCCGGCAGATCCGGAAAACAGGGGTACTGATTCCACTATTGCAAAGTGAATGCCGCGAAGGGCTGAACGCCGGGCGTTCACCAGTCGACATACTGGACTCATTTTTTGCCTCCCGCTCGGAGCTGGAGTCCGAGGATGACGAAATTGATTTTTTGTTCCGCGTCGTGCAGTACGTGGAAAGACAGGTCGTACTGTTTGACAGCGTTGAAGACGCAGCCTTTCCATTGCTGCAGGACGCCGACGAGCATTTGTCGCTAAAGGATTACATTCAGTTGACAGAGGGTCAGTCTGGGGACAGCTCGGATGGAAAAAGCGTGCGTGAACATCTGTCGTCGTTCGGTACGCGCATCGTCTTTACGGCACATCCGACGCAATTCTATCCCCCGTCGGTGATCAAAATAATTGCCAAACTTCGCCGTTTCATCTCTGGCAACGACATCTCCAGCATTGACCGTACGCTTCAGCAACTCGGACTCACATCATTAATAAAGTCGCATAAGCCGACGCCCCTGGAGGAGGCAAGAAATATTATCTATTTCCTTCGGAACGTGTATTTCGATGCCGTGGGGGAGATCTTTGCTGATATAAAGAGAGCCACGCGAGATGATGATTTCGACAACACCAAAATCATTCAACTTGGATTCTGGCCAGGTGGTGACCGCGATGGCAACCCTTACGTCACCTCTGAAACGACGACTGCGGTAGCCGATGAACTTCGAATGACCTTGATGAAATGCTACTACGAGGAGTTAAAAGACCTTGAGAGCAAATTGACGTTCAGGAAGGTCGAAGACCAAGTCTCGCAACTCAAACAAGCCGTGTATGAGGCGATGTTTGATCCCGAATCATCACTGCCGTTCGAGCAAATTATCAATCCGCTTCGCACGATCAGAAAAGAGCTTGTCTCAGACTACAATGGCCTCTATCTGGAGGAGGTTGATTCATTTATCGACAAGGTCAACATCTTCAAGTCGCACTTCGCCACGATCGACATCAGGCAAAACCACAATGTTCACAAGCGCGTCGTATCGCAGATTCTTGTACAAAATGGCGCGATTTCACGCACCTTGGACGAGCTGGACACGGACGAGTTGATCGCCGTTCTGCTTAACAGAGACATCGAGATCCGCGCTGAAGATTTTGAAGATGACTTGATCCGAGATACGATCCAGACCATCAGGCAGGTTAGACGAATACAGGACAAGAACGGAGAGAAAGGATGCAACCGGTATGTGATCAGTCACTCAGAAGACATTTTTTCGGTTTTGTTTGTCTTCGCTCTTTTCAGGTGGTGCTGGGGGCAGGAGGATTTCCGAATCGACATCATTCCACTGTTTGAGTCCATGGACGGAATGGAGCGCGCCGGGTCTATTATGGAGGCGCTGTTCAATTTTCCGAACTATCGTTCCCACGTCCGCCGTCGAGGCGACAGGCAAACGATGATGCTCGGATTCTCTGATGGCACAAAGGATGGCGGCTATCTTCAGGCCAATTGGTCCATTTATAATACCAAAGAGGCGCTGTCTTCCGTCTGCGACGCGTCGGGCATCAAGGCCGTTTTTTTTGACGGCCGAGGTGGGCCCCCGGCAAGAGGAGGTGGTAAAACGCACCGATTTTATGCTTCACAAAGTGGAAACATCTCTAATCATGCGATCGAACTGACTATTCAGGGTCAGGTGATCACGAGTATGTATGGAACGAAGGAGCATTTCAAACATCATTGCGAGCAACTGATCGCGGCGGGAATCCACAACTATGTATTCGAGAAAGAAAACGTTATTTCGAATAGCTCTCGAGCGTTGTTTGACGAACTTGCGCGGCTGAGTTACGAGAAATACACCGCTCTCAAAAACCATCCGATGTTCATTCCCTACCTGGAAAACAAAAGTACACTTCGCTACTACACGCGGGCCAATGTCGGCAGCCGACCGGCGACGCGCGGAACTCAAGAAACTCTGGAGTTAAAAAACCTGCGCGCAATCCCTTTTGTTGGCTCCTGGAGTCAGCTGAAGCAGAATGTGCCGGGGTATTTTGGCATTGGATCGGCCTTTAAATCCATCGTAGATGACGGAAGACTGGACGACCTGAAGGCCCTGTTCCGGGAGGTCCCATTTTTTAAGACCTTGGTGCTAAACAGCATGATGTCTCTTTCGAAATGCAATTTCGAACTTACGAATTACATTGCGGATGACGCCGAATACGGAGCATTCTGGCGTATGCTGCTTGCTGAGTTTGAACTTTCCAAAGAGATGGTCTTGCTCGTTTCCGGGTACACGGAATTGATGGAAGAAGAGCCTGTATCGAGGAATTCAATTGCGATTCGAGAAGATATCGTGATGCCGCTCTTGGTTATCCAGCAATACGCCCTGCAAAAGATTGAATTGAATACGAATCGAAAGGCGATGTACGAGAAGATCGTCACGCGCTCGCTCTACGGTAATATTAACGCAAGCAGAAACTCGGTGTAAGAACGCGTGTGACGTGCGGTTTCGCTTTCGTAAATCTGAAAACCGTTATCCTGCGTCCTGAATGGAAGAAAAACTGAAAGCCCATATGTGCTCCGACGGCGATTGAATCTTTTACTATGAGACTCGCAGATACTCCGCGCATGATGCCGATGACCGCTTTCAACCTCGAGATCGTTTTCGGCACGCCAACCTGGCCTCGGAATCCCAGCCTGGGAGGAACAGAAGATCAGAGAGTTGCCGCTCAGCAGCGAAACGGGGCAACGTCCAGTGACCAGACGAACGTCTGACTATTCGATGTACTCCCCCCTATACCAGAAGCAATGATTGAAGAGTACCAAAACACTCATTACCGGCTTCAGCCGATAACGGGCTAAACAGTCTTGCCTTATTCGGCGCTTGCTTCTACCTTTCTTCGGATGGTCGTTACGAGGAACCCAAGTTGCTGCATGACCCGCCACATTCTGCTCCTGCTCTTCCTACTCGTCGGATTCAATGCATTCCTGGCCTTTGACGCCCATGCGCAGAATGAACACCGAATTGCGATTCGAACAGCCGAGGGTCGCGCTGAGTTCTATGACAGAACGACCGGCAAAACGTTCGTGCCACGGGGCAACAACTACATCGAACTCCGGGCAGACCCGACAAATTCGTTTCTGATCAGCAGCCTCTTTTTTCCCACCTACCACGATGCCGCTGACATCGCATTCGATTTTGAGAGGATGCAAGCCCTCGGCTACAACACTGCGCGCATATTTATCGATCAATGCAAAGACGTAAACTGCATCGCAGATGTAGCTGGTGGCCTCCGAGACGACTATATGGACAACATCGTGGAGTTGCTCCATCTCGCGCGCCGCCACGAGATCTTTGTGCTGCTTACCGCGAACTGGCTGCCGGATGTCGGTGGGTACCTCGATGCCCACGTTACCTGCCCGCCCACGTTTGATGCAGGCAATTGCCTGCTGATGTCCAGCGAAGGCGTTGCCTCGTACCGGCGTTATTTTCAGGATTTTGTGCAGGGCCTCCTGGATCGCCAGGCTCCGCTCGACATCATCCTGGGCTACCAACTTCGCAATGAAGCCTTTTTTGAAAATTTTTTACCGCCCCTGAGTTGGTCGTCGGGCCAGGTTACAACGGCTAATGGCCAGACCTACGATATGGCATTGCCCGAAGACAAAGCGCGCATGGCAGAAGAGGGATTGATCCACTGGGCCAACGAAACCAGGGCCGCTATCCGTGCCTTAGACCCAACGGCTTTGGTCACGGCGGGCTTCTTTGCCCCAAACTTTCCGCATGAGTGGCGGCCGGGCGCCCGGCGCCTGGTTCTCACCAGAGGCGTGCTGCGAGACTCGGACCTCGACTTTTTGGATTTTCACCTTTACTCGGACGCTGGGCTGACCATGACGCAACAGGTGGAGAACTTCGGCATGGTCGGCTATGAAGCCAAACCGATCATTCTCGGCGAGATGGGGGCCTTTCGGAATCAATATGCCTCCCCGGCGACGGCCGCCCAACCGCTGCAAACCTGGCAAGCCGAGGCATGTGCGGCCGGCTTTGACGGATTTCTCTTATGGTACTGGGATCCGATCAACTCGCCGCTCGTCGGCGACAACGTATGGGGACCTCATGACGGAACCGGCGAGATTGCCCGTGCGCTCGCTCCGGTTTTTCATTCAGATCCCTGCGAGGACGACATAATCCCCAACCTGGCTGCCGGCAAGCCAACTTCAGCCTCTACCTCCCTGCCGGGTGCGCCGCCTGAGCAAGCCACTGATGGAAACCTGGAGCAAGGATGGGGTGCTGGGAGCGGCCCCGTGCAGTGGATCGAAATCGATTTGCTGCAACCAACGACCATCGGCCGGATAGCCCTTCGGGTCGATCAGTTTCCCGCGGGTCCAACCGTGCATCAAATCCAGGGACGCGCGATCGAGCAGGATCCTTACGAGTTGTTACACGAGTTTAGCGGATCGACGCAGCATGGAGAGTGGTTGGAAGCAACGCCCACAACACCCTGGGAGAGCATACGATGGGTGCGTGTGCTGACGACGCAGTCCCCTTCGTGGGTGGCCTGGATGGAAATAGAAATTTACCCTCCGGAGACCAGGCTGGCTTTGCCACTGCCGCCGTCGCAACAAGCGCCGGCGCACCTGGCTGAAGGCCTCTCGACGATGCAGACCCTTGAATGGAATGCTGTTTCTGATGCCGACACGTATGAGGTGCAGGTATCGACCGAATCCGATTTTAACAGCCTGGTCTTCGAGCGTTCCGATTTGACGGTCACGGACGTAGCCATCGGTCCGCTGCCAGACGATGCCGGGTACTATTGGCGCGTCCGTGCCCAAAACGCCGATGGCGACAGTCCGTGGTCGGCCGTGCGACATTTTACCGTCGGCACTGCCACGACGGTTGCCCCCGGGTCGTCGGATATACCCAACAGCTTTGCAAGCTATCCCGGCTATCCCAATCCCTTCCGCTCCGGAACAACGCTGCGCTTCGACCTTCCCGAGCCGACCCCTGTAAGCCTCGTGGTCTATGACGTGCTGGGCCGGAAAGTGATCACACTCGTATCGAAGACGCTGCCCGCAGGTCAGCATCGCGTGCAGTGGCGTCCCGAAGGCACACCAAGCGGCCTCTACTTCTATCGCCTCACAGCCGGCGATGTGAGCCATACGGGACGGTTGTTGCTGGTAAGATAGTCCTGCGACCCTCCGTCAAGCGGTAGCTCCCGTTGATTGGACATCTGGGCCATGGCGCTATCGAGATCCCTGTTCGATTAGCCAACAATTCCCCCTGCCTGGATTGTAAGGGACTTGCACGCCACTTGAAGGCGCCATGCCTGGGGCACCGCGTGTAGAAAGCCTCCACGGCCGGCGCACGGAAGGCTTCGGCGTGATGGCTCGCTCCGAGAGTGGAAGAACGGTCATCTCCACGCACTCGTTGAGCCAACCGATTCTGGGCACCGGTTTCGGCTACATACCTTAAAGGGCACTGCCCGGATCGCACTGGCAATTAGTTTTGCCGCGTTTGCGTTAGGAATGGTATTTCTGATGCTGGTGGCTGCAAAAGGCGAGTTTGACTTGGCAGATAAGCTGCTCGTAACCCTGTTCACTGTGGTCGGATTGGGGAGCGCCGGGATTACAGCTTTTAGACTTCCGCGTTGGGCCAGAGAAAGGGCCCATCAGATGGAGGAGATTGGTGCCCGAGCCGTCGAACTGGTAGGCGGAAAAACTGCTAAAGCGCTTCGTGACGTTGAGCCTTCTCCCCGTCTTGACCTCGAAATGCAAACCGAGCCGACACTTGCCGAACCAACGGAGATCGAGCCAACAAACACGGAGAATACCCGGACGCAGAACAGAATCCGAATCTGAGCCACGGCAATGGTTCAGTTTTCTGCAATGTGTTTCTCCGCTCGACTAGGTTACCAATAATACTATCCGCCTAGCAGGATCAACATCGCCTTGATTGTACTCGCGATCTCCTGCGATTTCTGTTCTTCACCAGGCACGGGCCAGATATCATACCCAACTCGATAGATATCCTTCCGAACACCTAGTGCAGACAGTCGAGAGATAAGAGCTCGGTTGAGATTGCCCTCGCCGAGCAAGTGATCTTCGATACCGTGGCAGGCGACACAAGTATGCCGACGGAAATCCATCACAGCCCTCCGAAGTTTACCCGCATCGTGATTACGTGCGTGACTCACGAGCGGTTCGAACAGTGCCTTAGATTCGTCCGTAGCGTCTGTGAATTGTTTCGCGGCGCTCTCGCCGATGACAGGTCGTAGGGCATCCGCGATTCTTCCAAGTTCGGCAAAGTTGTCTTTGGACTCTAGGTACCATTCCGGTTCGGGCACTTCACCATTTCCGGTGACCGCCATTGTGCGGCGAATGAGATAACTGTTGCTTCTCATGAGCATTTGAATTCGGTATAGCGCCCGCAGTGTTTGGCCTTCTGCGCTCGAATCTGATTGAAGTCGCATCCAGATATGTTCAGCCAGCGAGTCAGATGGTGCGGAAGAGAGATTTATTACAGTTCTGATCGGTGGAAATTGATACTGCCGCCAGTAATTCTCCCAGGCGCTTTCGGGATCGGGTATCCCCCAGAGCCGAGACCGATACAGAACACCATCCGAACCTACAGCGATCGCCAGAAAGGCTTCGTCCATGCCGGCGGGCTGGGACAACATGGCGATCCTCAGATCCATTCGTCCTTCTTCATCGACCTCAGCCGTCGCGGAGTAGATCCGAAGCCTCTCCAGACCCGGCGGTGGCTCGGAAAACAGGGCCTGAACCTGGTCAACACGGTCGCGCTCGAATACGCCTTCCATTTCAAGAATGTTTTCGAGATCGAGCCTGAGCAGCTTGCCGATCTCGATATCGTCAATCGTACCGGACCCGACGGATCCGCCACATCCGGATGCCAAGGGCATTAGGAATACGAGCGCAAACAGCGTGTGGACTTTACGATACGCGTGCCAAACGGATAGCATTTCGTTATGGTAGTGAGTGAACGAGGCATTGACGTGATCTATTCGTGGGCCTGGGCTGAAAGTTTCAGTGATAATAAAATCCCAGTTCACGATCGCACTGGAGCTCGCCGCCGACAGTAGCCAAAGCGAGTATTACGCCGAGATATCTGTTGCTTGACGACCGATTTTCATCGAGTCTTATGGCTCGCGCCGGAGCGTTTGCGAAGATGATACTCCGTATTTAGTGGGAGCACGACTCGTCACGACGACCAGATTGGAATGCGCCCGTCCAGCAACCCCTATTTTTGCATCGTCTTTCTCCACGGCAGGGGCGCAAACGCGAGACACGGACCCAGACGCTACCGATCGCGCTGGCAACGTTGGACTGAGTCTCAGAAATGCCGCATACGGCGCAAGCTATTCCTACACCAGCGTAGGTAAGAATTATCGAGCGGCGCTGGGATTCGTGAGAAGAAGAGACATTCTTCAGCACGGAGGATCAACGATCTATAGTCCGATCTTTGAGAAGGGACCATTTCGCCAGATTAGGTTTCGGTCTTCTGGATCCTACATCTCGGGCCAGGATGGAGAAAAGCAATGGTGGCAGGTCAGCCCTAACATAAGTTTTCAATTGCCGCGACGGAATCAGTTTTCGGTGAATGGATCACGTCAGTTTGAGCGATCGACGCAATCTTTTCTCATCCGACCGGACGCGGAAATTTCGGCTGGTGATTATACATACAGTCGATTCGCACTTCGAGGCATCATGGAAGCCGGTCGCCGATTCTTTTCTTCGACGAGTATCAATCGCGGTGCATTCTTTCACGGTACTCGATGGCACGTAACCGGATCTGTGGGATTCCGACCGTCCAAAAACCTAACCATCGAAGGCCGTACATCGTACAGCAAAATGGATCTGCCTATCGACAACGGCGCATTCAGTGCGACGACTGCATCGCTCGACATTCTGGCAAGTGTCATCCGGAAGTCATTTGCGAAAGCGCTCATTCAGTACGATAATTTCTCCCGCGACCTTCGCGCCAACGTCCGAATTGAATGGATACACACGCGGGGTAGCCACCTATTTCTCGTCTTTAACACCTCTTACCATCTCACTGAGAGCCACGAAGATCTCTTCAATCCAAATCGCGAGTGTCGAGTCGTCGCTCGGAATTAAGCAACCGTCGTAGAAATGGTAGGCTGAATGGCTATTTTCGTGACAAAGCCGGATCGATACTGTCATCCCACCGACGTTTCGATCATCCGTGTGATTCGGCATTCCATATTATGGGTACACCCATAAAGAGAAGATGTATAAAAATCGCTATTGACCTCTATCTTCAAACCCTCCAAAAGTCCAATTGAGATCCTTAAAATGTGTGCGGAATCAGGAAATTCGGTCCGGCAATTCAGGCGAAGATGGCGTGGCGAATTCGTTAATATTGAGATTCATTCTGTCACGAAATAATTCCTGTCACTGGATTTCCTATTTTCCACCGCCGAAATACAGAGGTCTGTACTGATTGCGGACTTTCACTTCCCGATCCAGACAACGAAATAGCAGAAATGGGACCTGTCCTCGAAAAACAACTGACTTTTTTTACCCGTGGAACCTAGCCTGGCACAAGGATTCAATCCAACTATGAAATTTCCTCCGATCATTCAAGGCGGAATGGGTGTCGCCGTCTCCGGTTGGCAACTCGCCCTCTCGGTATCGTTGCGCGGACAGATCGGTGTTGTTTCTGGAACAGCAATTGATCTGGTCATCACCAGACGTTTGCAGTTGGGGGACCCGGGCGGTCACCTCCGTCGTGCTTTAGCCGCTTTCCCAAATCCGGATATCGCCCGTTACATCGCAGATCGCTATTTCATCGAAGGTGGCAAAGCGCCGGATCAACCTTTCAAAAGCAAGCCGGTGATAGATCACAATCCCAGGCGGCGTGCCCAGGAATTACTGGTCGTCTCCAATTTTGTAGAGGTATTTCTTGCGAAAGAAGGCCATGCCGGCCTGGTGGGTATCAACTACCTGCATAAAATCCAGACACCCCTTATGCCGTCCATCTACGGTGCGATGTTGGCCGGCGTCGACATCATCATTATCGGTGCGGGGATTCCTCTAGAAGTCCCCAACATCATCGATCACCTCGTCCGACACGAGCCAGTGGAAATGAAATTTCCTGTCAGAACGGCCGAAGGTACGCGCATAGAGAAGCTCACTTTCGATCCGAAACTCATTTTCGATGAAACTCGGCCACCCGCGAAGCGACCCTTTTTCTTTCCCATCGTGTCCTCCGTCACTCTGGCCACTCTTATGGTCAAGAAATGTGAGGGTGGAGTGGACGGTCTGATCATCGAAGGTCCTACGGCCGGCGGCCACAACGCCCCACCGCGCGGGCGACCGAATCTGACCGAGGAAGGTGAGCCGATTTACGGTCCGCGTGATGATATCGATCTTGATGCGATCGGGTCGCATGGGCTTCCTTTCTTTCTGGCAGGCTCATATGGAAGCCCTGACGGACTCGTTCGTGCCCGCGCCGCCGGGGCAGCAGGCATTCAGGTCGGAACGCTCTTCGCGTTCTGCGAAGAGTCGGGCATGCGTCAGGATCTCAAGCGTGATACGATCGCAAGATGCCAGGCCGGAACACAGAGAGTCTTCACCGATCCGATTGCTTCACCAACCGGGTTTCCATTTAAGGTCCTTTCGATTGCGGGCACGGCTTCGGAAGCGGACGTGTATGAGAATCGACAACGGGTGTGCGATTTAAGTTATCTCCGAGAAGCGTTCGAAAAAGAAGATGGAACCATCGGGTGGCGCTGTTCAGCGGACGTTGAGGAAATATACGTGAGTAAAAGAGGAAAGCTTGAAGACACGGTTGGCCGGAAGTGTCTCTGCAACGGACTCATGGCCAATATCGGCATGGGTCAGTTCCGTAAAAACACCGGGGAGGAAGTTCCCCTTTTGACCTGTGGAGACGGGGTGTCAAGCATTCTCAAGGTCATGAAGCCGGGCGAAACCTCGTATTCGTCGTCCGATGTCATCGATTTTCTGCTGAACAGTAGCGCATCGTAACTGACAGGTACGGGTCCCCTCGCTGTTCGCGCATATGTCGGAAATGATGTGAGAGGATCGCTTTCTGACCGGCATGACGGTGTCGATGACTCGGATACGGGTTCCGAGGCTCGGCCATCCGCCCGTCTAACAACAGGCTAGACTCTGTTCAGGGCACGCACAAGTAGATCAATATCTTCTTCATTGTTGAATATCGCCGGTGATACACGGAACTGTCGGTCGGAGACAGAGATAACGATGTTGGCGTCCATAAGCGCCGGCATGATGTCGATATCTCCTTTTTCGAACGCGATGATTGGAGATGTCATTTCAGCTGGAGAAATACACGGAAATCGGTCCTGATCCACAAGACTTCTCAGTTGCCGGGCCAAGTCACAGCTATACTTCTGGACTGTATCTACACCCGTCATCTTCAAAAATCGTAGGCCTGCCAATGTGCACGCATACCCGATGTAGTTATGATGCCCCGGTTCGTATCGGCGGGCGTCTGATGGGGGCGTGAACGTGAGGCCTTCATCCGCTCCTTCTTTGGTCCATGGTGCAAATCGGAGGCGGGAATGGCCCGGATAGAGGCGGTCCGACAATCGGTTTCCCTGTAACTCGTCTCGAACGTAAAAGAAGCCCGTGCCGTGCGGTCCGTAAAGCCATTTATAGGCCGAGCATGCCGCAAAATCAACGCCTAATTCGTCGACATCGATCGGATAAATTCCGGTAGCCTGAATGATGTCTGCAAATACAAGCGCTCCGTTCTCATGTGCCTTGTCGACGATAGGTCGTACGTCCTCTACCCGGCCATTGATGTTGGAAACGAGTGTCACGCACACGAGACGTGTGCTGTCATCGATGGCTTCCACCATGCGCTCAGCATCCAACTCCCATCCGTCACTTCGAATAATTCGAACGTCTCGGCCGTTTCGTCGATGCCCTTCGTAGTTATGCAGCGAACCAGCGAAATGAAATACGTTGGTTAGGAGATGTCCCCTGTCATTCCATGGATTCAGACTATCGAGAACAATTTGCTCTCCCTCTTTCGTGCTGGAAACGAGGGCGATCTCGTTTTCATTCGCGTTTATGAGAGCCGCGAATTCAGCACGGATCGACTGCAGAGTGTCGCCCAATATGTCCGACCTCCCCTCCGATCGTCCGTACTTCCAAAGATCTTGATAGCGATCCAGTGCATGCTCCGAAAATCGAGAAAGAGGCGTACCCCCCGCCGCATTCAGAAACACTTCCTTCTGCATTCGAGGAAACAGCTTTCGCCACCCGTTTGCGTCGCTGGAAAGATTCTCCGCAGAGTGGGTGAATGGGTATTTCACTCCGGCAAACATTCCCGTGGTCAGTATACTTGTGGTCTGTAAAAAATCACGGCGGTGCATAGAACGCCCCTCCATTTTCGTCTTTCTCATTCCTGATGGCTTGTACCGATAACCAATCGACGGTAAAACGTTCCTTTCCAGTGGTGCAGGCTGTTCCTACCTTCCCCGTCCCGACGCCGATCGACATGACTCCAAAAACCCTTCGTTCCAGGTATTATGCAAACCCGAATCGCTATTGTCGCCATTTTCTTGCTTCTGCCTCCATCAACTACCGCACAGGACTCATCTGCAGATTATACCAAATCATACGAGCAGAAAGCGCTCGAAATATTTAGGACGTCGATCAGCTACCGCTCCGCGCAAACCCATGGCCAGGTACCGGTGTTGGCGGCCTACCTTGCGAATCAATTCCGTGCGGGTGGCTTCCCAGACGAAGACATCCATATCCTTCCTCTTACGCTCGAAAGCGGAGAGGAAACGGCCAGTTTGGTCGTCCGTTATCACGGCGATGGCTCATCCGGTAAGAAACCCATCTTACTCCTGGCCCACATGGACGTAGTGGACGCCTTGCCCCAGGATTGGGAGCGTGACCCCTTCTCCTTGATCGAGGAAGAAGGCTTCTTTTTCGGTCGAGGCACCTTGGACGACAAATTCGGTGTCGCGATGTTGACGGCAACGTTTCTTCGTCTAAAATCGGACGGGTTTATTCCAACAAGGGACTTAATTATCGGCTTTACGGGTGACGAAGAAACGGACATGATGACCACCCGCAGCCTGGTAACGACGCATCGGGAGCTTACGGATGCGGAGTTCGCCTTGAACGCGGACGCGGGAGGCGGAAAACTTGACCCTGAGGGGGAAGTGATCGCCTACCTTATACAGACGTCGGAAAAAACCTACGCGTCTTTCGAGCTGACGATGCGGAATCCAGGCGGGCATAGTTCCATGCCGCGATCTGATAACGCCATTTACGAGTTGGCAACGGTGTTGAAGAACATTGAGGCCTACCGCTTCCCAACGCGAATCAATGAAACGACGCGTAAATATTTCAGGGAATATGCCGCCGTGACAGCGGGTAAAGTAGGAGAAGCCATGGCGCGTTTTTCCGAGAATCCAAACGACGAAGAGGCGTCTGACATTCTGGCCCAAAAACCCTCTGAAGTGGGCATCACTCGCACTACCTGTGTCGCGACCATGCTACGCGCGGGCCACGCGGAGAATGCCTTGCCCCAGTCGGCGACCGCAACCGTCAATTGTCGCATTTTCCCGGGTGAGACAGTAGAAGAAGTACAAGCCGCGCTTAAGCAAGCTGCCGGCAACGACGCGCTGGAGATTCGTCTGCTCGGAAATCCGGCTCCGAGCCCGGTATCGCCGCTTCGAGAAGATGTAACCGCTGCGGTGACCGCTGCCGTTGAATCACGCTTTCCGGGTACGCCGATCATACCGTACATGGCCCCCTATGGCACGGACGGAAAGGTAATCCGTGCGGAAGGGATTCCAACGTATGGTGTAGTCGGGTTGTTTATCAGAGCGGAAGATGTATTCGCCCATGGATTGAATGAGCGGGTTCCTGTCCGGTCGTTTTTTGGCGGACTGGAGCATTGGCACACCCTTCTAACGGAACTGGCAGGTCGATAGGAAAAGACCGACGTCCGCGAGCAGACAAAGAGCCGAGTCATCCTTACGAATTCGCAGCGGCGAATGCCTCCACTGCGCCCCAAACTCTGAGCAAATTCTCAGCCAGGATTTTCCGGATGTCTTCGTCACTGTAGCCGCGCCGTAAGAAACCGTCAATCAGATTTGGGTACGTGCTTACGTCTTTGAGCCCGATTGGAAGCGTGTCACCCACGCCATCGTAATCCGAACCGATCCCTACGTGGTCGATACCGACCAGCTTAATGATATGGTCGTAATGATCAAGGAGGGTTTCTAAATCAGCGAATGGAAAGGGACCATGTTCCTTTTCCCAGGCCTTGTTGAACGCTTCCTCCTCTTCATCAAGTCCGTCTATTTCGTTCTCCGATAAATGCGTTCGATACGCGTCTCTCCTATCATATCGATATTCATTCGCCTCGTTACTCAGAAAGCTCGATCCGAAATTGACCATAATTACGCCCCCATTCGCGGCCAGCGTTGTGATCATTTCATCTGACATATTTCGAAGCCAACCCGGAGTGAAGTGTCGTGAGGTCGAATGCGATGCAATAACCGGCACTTGAGAAATCTCCATCACATCCCAGAAGGCGTCGTCCGAGATGTGGCTTACGTCGACCATGACGCCCAGTCTATTCATCTCAATCACTAGCTCAATACCGAAAAGACTTAAGCCGTCCCAATGTGGATCATCCCTGGACGAATCAGAAATATGATTCGAAAGATTATGAGCAAGCGTGATGTATCGGATTCCCCGGTCGAAGAAATACTGGAGATTGGAAATGTCTCCTTCGATCGGCGATCCATTCTCCATCCCGAGAGGAAATGAAATCAACCCCTGGTCAAAATGACGCCTGACATCATCGGTTGAATAGGCGATCGCGAATTTGTCAGGGGAATCTGAAACAATCCCCTCAACCAGGTCGATCAGTTGCTCTGCAACGGTTCTTGAACGCCCTTCAGCTTCGAGTACGGACGGCGTATAGATCGACATAAAAGGGGCATTCAGTCCACCTTCCACCGCCCTGGGATAGTCAAAATTGCCATCTTCCGTTACTTCAGATATATCAGCTCACTTTTCGTTCAAGCGATACGGTACGTCAATATGTGTATCGATAATAATGGACGATTTTGCTATCTCCTGACCTCTTGTGGACGAAGTGCGGGTTTCGCCACACCCACATGAAGTCGCAATAAATCCCATGACCAACGTAGTTAACAGTCGATTTCTCATGGGGCTATAACGAATAGTGGTGGATGATCCGTGAATGTAGAGGCGGGTTGCGAATCATAAATCCCGTTGTATGCCATGCCTGAACCATTCATGTGATTATTCACGCTTGTCAATACAATATTCCGGCTACTTCCGTTCGTTTGTACTGTTGTATTGATAGGAAAGACATAAGAGGGAGAAGAACATGAAGGCGCGCATCAGACATATCGTACTATTTGCATTTGCGGCGCTGCTGTTGCTAGGCAGCGGGGCTAACGTTCAACCCATCAAATTCGGCACCATTTACGGGACCGTGAGTGATTCCACGTCACACCGACCGCTTCCAGGTTCGACGGTGCTTGTGATAGGTACCACTCTGGGGGCAATCGCTGATGTCAATGGCAAATACAAGATTACGAACATACCGGTCGGTACATACGACCTGCAAAGCTCGTTCGTGGGCTATCACAGTCTTGTTAAAAAAAGCGTCGTGGTCTGCAATCAGTGCGAGGTACGATTGGAGTTCAAACTAATCGCGGGCCTTGACCTGTATGAAGAACTCATCATCGACTACGAGCGACCTCTCATACGCCAGGATGCCCTGGGTGTGAAGAAGATGCGAGAACTAAATGCCGTGGATGCAGTGCAGGCACCTCTTTATCGTGTCGAAGGGCGCTTTTTCGATGGGCGATTTAACCATGCTCCATTCAATACAGAGGAGTATGCCTACATCGAGGAAGCCGGCTTTCTAAACCCTCGCATCAGTCCCCTCTCAACCTTTTCGATAGACGTCGACGCCGCGTCATATTCAAATATGCGTCGTTTTATCACCACGGGCCAACGTCCACCGGTGGATGCCATTCGAACGGAAGAGCTCGTGAACTACTTCGACTACGACTATCCACTTCCTGGTGAGAAACATCCTGTGTCGATTTATTCTGAAGTTGGATTGGCTCCGTGGAATCCGGATAACTTATTGATGCACATAGGATTACAGGCAAAACAGTTGACGGATGAGGAGCTCCGGCCATCGAATCTCGTCTTTCTGCTCGATGTATCCGGGTCAATGGACAGTGAAAACAAAATTCATCTCCTCAAGAAGTCCTTCAAGCTGCTCATTAACGAGCTCACCGCGCGGGATCGAGTCGCGATCGTCGTCTATGCAGGCGCAGCCGGACTGGTTCTTCCCTCCACGCGTGGGGATCATACCGACACCATTTGGCAGGCTCTCGAACAGCTTCAAGCCGGCGGATCGACGGCCGGCGGCGCAGGCATCAAGCTCGCATATCAGGTGGCGAGCGACAACCTGATTCCAGATGGAAACAATCGCGTCATTCTTGCGACCGACGGAGATTTCAATATTGGCGTTTCAGATACCGGTGCCCTTGTCCGCTTGCTCAAGGAAAGAAAGAAGGAGGGTATCGGCCTGACTGTTTTGGGCTTTGGCGGCGGGAATCTCAAAGACTCAAGACTGGAAGCGCTCGCAGACAAGGGAGATGGCAACTACTACTACATCGACTCTATTCTGGAGGGGAAAAAGGTTTTCGTTGACCAACTTCGCTCTACCCTATATACGGTCGCGAAGGATGTCAAAATCCAGGTGGAGTTCAATCCAGCCGTTGTCGGTCGGTACCGCCTCATCGGTTATGAAAATCGCGCGTTGAATGCCGAAGATTTTGTCGATGACAAAAAGGACGCCGGTGAAATGGGCTCCGGGCACACGGTAACCGCCCTCTACGAACTCGTGCTAGCCGATAATATCGAAGCGTCCGACGTTCAGAATCTTAGATATCAGGAATCGGGTGTAAACCAGAACTATTTGGACGAACTGGGTACGGTAAAGGTCAGATATAAGCTCCCCGATTCAGACGAAAGCATTGAATTGGATCACATTGTTTCGAGTGCTACGTCAGAGAATACGTCTTCGGATTTCAGATTTTCGGCTTCGGTTGCCATGTTCAGTATGCTGCTCAGGGATTCTTCTTTCCTTGGAGAGACGTCCGCCTCGTCCATTCTGGACCTTGCTCGTGCATCTAAAGGGGACGACAAATTCGGGTATCGGGCCGAGTTCATTCGACTCGTTGAGACGTACAGCCTTTTTGATATTGTGGATGCGGGAATGGTCGATCATCCGACCGTCGAGTAGAAGCGCAAACGATTGTCGTCAATGAGATCTATATTTTGAGGTTCGCTTGCGGGACCTCCTTGTTGCCATCCTCCGTCGTGAAATCATTCAACCCAATGTTACCGATACAGTATTCATCCCGTTTCGCCTCTTTGAATTACGGTCTTGCGGTTGCGGCGGCAGCCCTTTTGGCTTCCATTGCATCACCTGACGTGCACGCTCAAAATGCCGATCCTGCCGGCCCCGTTTTTGAGGACGGCCAATCCCAGATCGTCGAAGCCTTTAGTGATTCAGAGAAATGGATTCGGCATGAACTCTGGGTGGAAACGGAATTCGACTCCGATGGGGACGGTGAATTGGATCGGGTCCACGTCTCGGTTGTGCGTCAAGAACAGACCCGTACAGAAGGACTCAAAGTCCCAGTCATCTACGGTTCCAGTCCGTATTACTCCGGTACCTCCGGAGGCAGGCAGTATCTGTGGGACGTACGGCATGAACTAGGAGAGCCCTCTCCCCCGCGAACCAACCAGCCGCAGATCGAATTAAGAATAAGGCCCAATATCACCAACGGATTTGTAGACGATTGGCTTCCTCGAGGTTTTGCAGTCGTCCATTCGGAATCACCAGGTACGGGCTTGTCGGAGGGCTGTCCAACGGTGGGTGGAATCAACGAATCACTGGCGCCCAAAGCGGTCATAGACTGGCTAAATGGACGCGCGAAGGGCTTTACATCTGTTGACGGGAATGAGGAGGTGTCTGCAGAGTGGTCCACCGGAATGGTTGGAATGACCGGGACATCGTATAACGGAACACTTCCACTGGCAGCGGCCACCACCGGGGTTGATGGCCTGGAAGCAATTATTCCGGTTTCGCCGAATACATCCTACTGGCACTACTATCGCTCGTATGGCCTTGTTCGACATCCATTCGGGTGGCTTGGCGAGGATATCGACTTTCTGTATGACTTCATCCACACGCGAGATTCCGACAGGCGTGAATACTGCAACCGGGTCGTGCGAGACGGCGAAATGGCTGAGGGCCGTGACCGTATTACGGGCGACTACAACGATTTCTGGGCGGGCCGGGACTACCTGAACGTGGTGCAAAATGTTAAGGCTGCGACGCTGATGTCTCACGCGTTCAACGATTGGAACGTCGTTCCGGAACACAGCTACCGTATATCCATGGCACTCAAAGCCCAGGGCGTGCCTCTGCAAATGTACTATCATCAGGGCGGGCACGGTGGCCCTCCGCCGCACAAACTCATGAACCGCTGGTTTACACGCTATTTATATGGTGTTGAAAACGGCGTGGAAGATGATCCGAAAGCCTGGATCGTGCGAGAGGGGGACGATCGACTGGAGCCTACACCGTACGCAGATTATCCCAACCCTGATTCGGAACCGGTAACGGTACACCTGTCTGTGGGTGGAACCGGAATGGGCGGCCTCTCCCTGTCGACGGACCCAAATCAAGGCGAAGAAACGCTTGAGGACAATGTTTCATTTTCGGGTGCCACATTGGCTCGGGCGGAATGGACGGATCATCGCCTTTTATACACTACCGCCGAACTCCAGGCCGATGTCCACCTGTCCGGAGTGACCACGATTACCGTACGTGTGGCAGCAGATAGACCAGCGGTGAATCTGTCCATCTGGGTCGTGTCTTTACCGTGGATTGAAGGACGAAATGCTAGAGGCGGTATTGTTACGCGGGGGTGGGCCGATCTGCAAAATCGAAACTCCCTAAGAGAAAGCGAGCCATTGGTGCCCGGGCAGCTCTACGAGATGACGTTCGACCTTCAACCGGACGACCAGATTATTAAAACGGGCCAGAAGCTGGGTCTGATGATTTTCTCCAGCGACCGCGATTTTACACTTTGGCCCAAGCCGGGCGCGAAGTTAACCGTCGACTTGGACGGAACGACGCTTTCGCTCCCGGTGGTGGGCGGCCAAGCCGCTTTCGCTCGGGCGATCGGAGAGGAAACGCTATAGGCGAATCGTTCCGACCAGAGCATCAGACACGTCATCATATCCCACGGAAATGCCTGGCTCAAAGATCATTCATGTGGTGAGCTGCCACGCCGAGGGAGAGGTGGGTGATGTCATCATAAGCGGCGTGGATCCCCCGCCGGGAGATACGATCTGGGAGCAGCGTACGTTTATCGAACGAGATCAAACACTTCGCCGGTTCATGCTCAATGAACCGCGTGGCGGGGTATTTCGGCACGTAAACCTGCTCGTGCCGGCGAAGAATCCGAAGGCCCAAATGGCGTGGATCATTATGGAGCCTGAAGACACACCTCCGATGTCAGGCTCGAATTCGATCTGCGTTGCCACCGTTCTCTTGAATACCGGAATTCTACCCATGACCGAGCCCGAAACACGTCTCGTTCTTGAGGCGCCGGGTGGACTCGTGTCAATCCGCGCTGAGTGCCGAAACGGAAAGGCTGAGCGCATCCGCGTTACAAATGTACCATCCTTTGCCGAAAAACTGGGTGTTCCACTCGAAGTGCAAGGATTGGGTACGCTTTCGGTAGACACCGCCTATGGAGGGGACAGCTTTGTTATTGTTGGCGCAGCCGATCTTGGCTTTGAGATTGCTCCCTCAGAGGCCAGAGAACTGGCCGAGACAGGTGTTCGAATTACGGCGGCAGCGAATGAACAATTGGGGTTTACGCATCCAGAAAATCCGGACTGGAATCACATCTCGTTTTGCCAATTTGCCGGCGAGTTAACCGAGGAAAACGGTGAGCTAACTGGGTCGAATGCTGTAGCAATCAGACCCGGAAAGATCGACCGGTGCCCGACCGGGACCGGATGCTCGGCGCGGATGGCGGTCTTACACGCGAAGGGACGAATGAAGATCGGTGACGTGTATCGGGCGAAATCCATCATAGATTCTGAATTTATCTGCCGAATCGAAGAAGAAACGACCGTCGGGGGTCATCCGGCTATCCTTCCCTCCATTTCCGGCCGAGCCTGGATTACCGGGACACACGAATATACTCTAGACCCCGACGATCCCTGGCCCGAGGGATATCGACTTTCCGACACATGGCCTAACCTGATCTAAGCCGGTTCTGGACCTGGATTGGTTCAGGTGATTTGGAACCGTACGCGGACCGGCTGGGTTTGTGATTTTTTGCACCGTTCGGTAAGTGCCATTGAGTCGGTACCTTTCGACCGGTGCCTCCCCTTCGCCAACAACCACATACTGAGGATTTCGAGATGATCCGAGCGTCATTCAGATTCACCGCTTTGCTGCTCATGATGTCGGTTGCCGTAGCTGTTACCGGCCAGGCCCAAGAATACCGTTCAGCGCTTTATGACTTCAGCGTCGTCACAGTTGCGGGAGGTTTAGAGCACCCATGGTCGATTGCCTTCCTGCCAGATGGGGACATCCTTGTTACCGAACGCCCCGGCCGGCTCCGTATCATTCGAGACGGTGTCTTGACGGAAAACCCGGTCGCTGGTGTTCCTGAGGTCCACGCACAGGGCCAGGGAGGCCTTCTTGATGTCGTTCTGCATCCGAATTTTTCTTCCAATCGACTGCTTTATCTCAGTTATTCAAAGCCGCTCGAAGACGAAGATGGAGCGACTACCGTTGTTGCGCGCGCGCACTTTGAAAACGATCGCCTGACGGATGTTGAAGAGCTCTTCGAAGCTGACTCCCGTGGTGGGGGTCACTATGGCTCACGGCTCGCTTTTGACAGTGAAGGCTTCCTTTTCATAACGGTGGGAGATCGCCAGGCACCGCCGCGGGGCGACCTGGAAGCGCATCCCGCACAAGACCTCTCGAATCATCATGGCACGACCAATCGAATTCATGATGACGGTCGAATTCCGGACGATAATCCTTTCGTGAACGAGAGTGGGGCGCGCCCGGAAATTTGGAGTTATGGTCACCGAAACCAGCAGGGACTGGCCATTCACCCGGAATCGGGTGATATCTGGGCTACAGAACATGGACCTCAAGGTGGAGATGAACTAAACCTGATTCGACCCGGACTCAATTATGGATGGCCTGTAATAGGTTACGGGGTGAATTACCGCAGCGGCACTGCCATCCATGAAGGCACCCATCGCGACGGCATGGAGCAGCCCGCAAATTTCTGGGTACCGTCCATTGCTACCTCGGGCCTAATGATATATACCGGCGATATATTCCCTGAATGGAAAGGAAATATTTTTGTTGGCGGAATGGCCGGGACGCAAATCGCACGGCTCACTCTGGACGGCCAACGCGTAGTCAGCGAAGAGACACTCGTTAAAGGTTTGGGACGCATCAGAGATATCCGCCAAGGACCGGACGGATACATTTACCTGGCTATCGACAGCGATGCCGGCCCACAGTCGATTGTTAGGCTGGAGCCCACTGAGTAGACGGTTTGACTGAACGAGCACTCCCCACCGCTCCCTCCGAGCGCATCGTTTCTTTGGATGTTCTAAGGGGCATTGCCATTCTGGGTATTCTGATCATGAATATCCAGTCGTTCTCCATGATCGGATCAGCGTATACGAATCCCATGGCATACGGCGATCTGACGGGTTTGAACAAACTCGTTTGGATCCTGAGTCACCTTCTTGCCGATCAAAAATTCTTGACCATCTTCTCGATTCTTTTTGGTGCAGGAATTGTGATGATGTCTGGAAGAGCAAAAGCAAAAGGTCTAAAACAGGCCGGAATACACTATCGGCGAACCTTTTGGCTCCTGCTCATCGGGGCCATACATGCCTATCTCTTCTGGTATGGCGATGTCCTTGTGATTTACGCATTGTGTTCACTCTTCGTATTTCTTTTCCGAAATGCCTCGCCGAAGAAGTTACTGATCGGTGGACTCCTGATGTTCTCAGTCGCCTCAATCATCAGCCTACTTTTCGGTTTTTCCATGGTTACGTGGCCTGTCGAGGTACAGCAGCAAATTGGCTCGGGTTGGAAACCTAACGAAGAAACGATCCGTGCCGAGTTGGCTGGATATAGAGGCGGATGGCTCGATCAGATGACGTATCGGGTTCCTGCCGCACTGGCGTTGCAAACATTTCTCTTCCTCGTGCTTTTTTTATGGCGCGCAGGTGGACTGATGCTGGTTGGGATGGCACTTTACAAGTGGGACGTACTCACCGCCGAGCGATCCAGCAAATTCTACAAAAAGGCCATGCTCATCGGATTCGGTATCGGCTTCCCGATGGTTGGGTATGGTGTTTTCAGGAATTTTGCAGCCGACTGGGCGGTCGAATACTCCATGTTTCTCGGCGGTCAATTCAATTATTGGGGAAGCCTGTTCATTGCCTCCGGCTACATTGCTGCGACGATGTATTTGTGCCGGAAGCCCGCAGAGAGCCGTCTAATGGGTTTGCTCGGCGGTGTTGGACGCGCTGCGTTATCCAATTACCTCATGCAGACCATCATCTGCACCACTCTTTTTTACGGCCATGGATTTGGTCTTTTTGGCAGCGTCGAAAGAAAATATCAATTCCTGATCGTTGTCGGGGTTTGGCTCACCCTCGTATTTGCCACCGAATGGTGGTTCAAGCATTACCGTTTTGGACCCCTTGAATGGCTCTGGCGATCGCTTACGTACTGGAAGCGGCAGCCTCTACGCATTTCTACGTCTGGGAGCTGAGGCACTGATTTATTCGAAGGCGATGGCCATGCGCGGATCTCTTTCATTCATGGCCAGAAAGAGTCACTTACCGGCAGTGTCTTTACCGTTGAACGGCGGTGCAGTAGTTAGCGTTGATCAATCACACCCTCTCGACAAGTTGCCATTAAATACTCAAGGGAGTTTGATTACCCGGGATGAACGATAGGAAAAGCTTAATTGGAACCATGAATTCAAACTCGTCATCGTCTTGGGTGACTGGTAGTTTCGAGCTAAACATCTCCCGGATCACTTAATAGTTCTTCGCCTGACGAACCACCTTCAGAACTCCTGATTGTTTGTCTTCATCTGACTCAAAGACGCCCGGGCACCTTGTGCGGTGTAGTTTGTAGACCAATTCCGAATTCATTCACCGCTACCAAATGATATGCACGTAATTAGCCGTCGAGCTATCGCACGATTCATCTTCTCATGCCTTGTCGGAATCGGTTATACCGCAAACGCACAGGAATCGAATTTATTGGACCCGGTCACAGTGAGCGATGTCGATGTGTCAGGTGATGCAGTGCATTTCAGCTTTATTGAGAATCGAGTCGTCTCGACCTTGGAGGCCAACGCAGGACTCTGGGATATTCGGTTTGAAGGCACCTCCATATATGTAAATGGAGAGGCCCAATTGCTTGATCGGACCTTTGACTATATCGCTCGAGCGCCGGAGAGCGGGTACAAAGAAGATGACATTGCAAATGGTCCAGCCGTTCCGGCCGCGAGTGGTTCGGGATGGTTTGACTATGATCCGACCACGCATATCGTAAGCGTAATCCCCGATCGAACGATCGTTGTCCACACATTAAACGATACATACGCAAAGCTGGAGATTTTGAGCTACTACCTTGGCGGCGTCGAACAAAGTGGGGTGCCTCGCAATTACACGTTCCGATACGTCTACCAGCCAGACGGTTCGAGAAACCTCCGTTAGAACACTCAAAATCGTAGCGAAGTGGCTCGACCGCTACAATCTGTCAAAAATTCGATGGAACGAACGATCCTCGAGGGTGAATATGTTCGCCTCGACCCCTCTCGATGGAACACCTTGATGGTCTCTGTCAATACGGACTTGACGAGAGTCTCTGGACGCTCGTCCCCCAGCCGGTCCAGTCCCGAGAAGACATGGCCGGGTATATTGAGGCGGCACTCGTCGGGCAAGAACGAGGTAAGATGCTTCCGTTTGCAACGATTTCAAAAGAAACTGGAGAGGCCGTGGGTAGCACACGGTATGGAAATATTGATTTAGCGAATGGTCGACTGGACCTGGATAGTCGGTTGGACCTGGATAGTCGGTTGGACCTGGATAGTTCGCCCCTGGCAGCGAACAGCGATCAACACGGAGGCGAAACTGCTGATGCTTCAACACGCCTTCGAGAGTGTGGCGTGCAATCGAGTCGAGTTCAAAACGAACACACTGAACGAACCATCAAGAACAGCTATTCTACGCCTGGGTGCGAAAAAGGAAGGCATTTTTCGAAAGCACATTGTAACCGCCAGCGGGCGTTTGCGTGATACGGTCTGTTACAGGTTTACAAACGATGAATGGCCGACGGTCAAAGCGGATCTGATGCAAAAGCTAGCGGTGTTCAGCTGACTTCTATAAACCCTATGAAACGATTCATCCTGACCCTACTTGCGTGTGGAATGCTGATCTCCCTGTCGGCTTGCAATTCGGCAACCGATTCAACGGATCACGCCGTCGAAGATCACGACGAGTTTTGGAGTCATCGGTATTCCATGCAGCCGGATATCGAGTATGGTGATCATCCGTCACAGAAACTGGACCTCTATCTACAGGGATCGTGGAGAGGTGAACCTGACTATTTCGAGCAGGTACCCGATCCTCGACCCACACTCTTGTTCATTCACGGTGGCGGATGGGTCGCGGGACAGAAAGAAGGGATGGAAATCTTCTTCCTGCATTTTATTGAGCAAGGCTGGAATGTTGTCAACATGACCTATCGACTGGGGGCCGACACGGCTCCGGAGGCCGTCGATGATGCCGTCTGTGCACTTGCCTGGGTAGCGAGCGCTTCGCATATCTACGGATTCGATCGAGAAAAGATTGTCGTGAGCGGGGTATCGGCTGGCGGACATTTGGCTCTCGTGACGGGAATTCTGGGATCACGACCCGGCCATGACTGCTATGTTGAGGATGATTTCCGGGTCGGGGCTGTGATCAACTGGTTTGGCATCACCGACATTGAAGCCGTCGATACTTTTCTTGATCAAACGATGCCCGATCAAAACTATGCGCGAGCCTGGATTGGAGACGAAGAACGCGTTGAGAGCATTTCCAACCAATACTCTCCCGTAGCCATCGTGGATTCGGGATCACCGCCAGTGATCACCATACATGGAGAAGACGATTCTGTCGTGCCTTACGACCAAGCTGTCACGTTCCATGCCAAGTTGGATGAGCTCGGTATTCGAAACAGTCTCCAGTCCATGCCAGGCGGTCGGCACATGGGATTTACCGACGATCAGTTTCAGCAGGCATGGCGGGAGATCTTTCAATTTCTAAGTGATGCGGGGATGGAGCCGTAGCGGGACGGTTTTTCAGATGACTCGGTTCTCGACTGGAATGGTTATCCCAATAGATCGTAGCCCCCGCTGTCGATATTCGGTTAGCTACAATCCCCACCGTGGCCGCTTTTTCCGCTCATCTGAACCGGGGGACAAGGTTCTGTGCCATAGGAGCAGAAGACACAACAATCGCCGTCAAGGGGTTTGGCTATCTCGTCGCACAAGGGACACTTCCAGAAGAATTGGCAGGCATCCGTAGGCATCGTCTCCGTCGTCAGTTGTCCACAACTCGGACAAGTTATCGTCGACTGCAATTTTACTTCTGAAATCATTTTGAGTCCGGCTGAAGCAGTGATGACGGAAAGCCAACATTTGACGTCGCCCGAGTGAGATCATCAAGCGATACCGCGAATCCGTCGAACCGGACCGTCGCTAAAGGCGGTTCGTAGGAAACGTTTGCTTCCAGAACACCATTAATCCGCTCAAGCGCCATTTTTACGGTAGCCGGGCAGGTTTCACAGGTCATTCCATCCACTTCCAGCACGACCTCGAGAACATGTCCAGACGGATCCACCGAATGCGTTGCGATCGCGCTACTTGGTGATACAGCTGAGAGAAACCATGGCGAAATGATTAGAGCAGACGTCGCGATCGTACCGACGAGCAGAAGAACTCTCCCAGATCTGGGATTTTTCGCCGGTTCGCATGCACAATCGGGGTCATTTGAAGATTTGTATCTCTTCCAAAATGCCATGCCGAGAAACAGGAGCGCCGCGAGAATAAAGATGGGGCGATACGGTTCTAGTGCCGTCAGATTGCTCAGCCATGCACCACCGAACCCGGCCGACACCAGAACGAACGGGATCGTGCAACAGGCCGAGGATGCTAAAGCTGCGCCGACTGCTCCCATCATCCCCCATTCGTGCTTGGCTGTTTTTCTGGTCTCCATGATGTTATTCTCTTGATATGAGGCCGTCATTGACACTGTCCAACGCCTCGATAATTGGGCATTCGCTCACAGGGCCGTCGCCATCGCATCGCGCCACAAGCATCTCTAAGGCCTTCTGCATATGACTGAGTTTGTCAATCTTCCGTTCCACTTCCGTCCTTTTTGTTTCCGCCCTGATCTTTACATCGGCACAGGTCATCCCTGGATCAATCCTTAGATTTAACAAATCTTCAATCTCGCGAAGCGAGAAGCCCATTTCCTGAGCATGTCTAACGAAAAGGATTCTGCGCACGGCCTCGGGGGTATAAACACGATATCCGGAATCCGTCCGCCTCTCGGGTAGAACCAAGCCCTTCCGTTCGTAAAACCGAACGGTCTGGATATTGACGCCTGCGCGCTTTGCAACTTGCCCGATCGTCATTTCACTTTGCGGTCAAACCCGACCTAAACCGGCGGCTTGTAACGTGATAAAGTCTGGTCCACCGGTAGAGCAACAACGAGCGAGTGCACCATCGATGGCGATTGCAGGGAGCGAGCGAGCGCCGAGGCGTCGAGCATAATCAGCTACCGACGTCAGGTGGATATCCAGAACATTCGCTTCGCAAGAAGGACAAGCGTCCGCGCGGATTTGCTCAACGCTATTCTCACAGAGTGGACATCCTGAACTAAATATCTCAATTGAGCGGAGGGTGGCCAAGGTTGAAAATCCTCATGTTTCTGAGTTCGGTTATTACAACAAGATCAATCCCAAGATAGACCCTATACCATAGTATAGAGTCAAGAAGTATTCTTTCTAAACGTCCTGATGTGACGCTCAGTTGCAGACCAGGCCGATTCCATTTTTATTCCCTGGGAAAATGTCGAGCAACTCCATCTCTAGCCCAAGACGATTCCGCTTTCAATCCTAAACTTTCGGCATCCTGGCGCTGATCGCGACCGCAATGAGGGTCAGCCTACCGGGAGCGCGATTGCTCAGTTCATCGTATAAACCCGTCTAAAACGGCTGGCCTCTGTAGAAGAATGCCAGTGTGGCGATTCCAAAGAGGACGTTCGTCACGCGAGAGGGAAATATCTACCCTCGCCGCCCGGACGACCAGTGAATGGCCGCGATGACCCAATGTCCATCTGAGCGAATCAGCACGACGGTCTCGACCGAGTTCGAATCGATTTCGCGGTCGCGGAACGTTCCGTGCAAGCGCGTTTTCGAAACGACCCATGCAGTCTCTCCTCGAATCGTGACTAGGCTTGAGATCGGCTCCCGCGTCATCGCTCCGAGGTACGCTGAATCACCGTGGAAATGTCCCGACAGATACTCTTCCTTGGACTCGATCTTGCCACCTTCCGATATTGAAACGCTTGAGGAGAGTAAGGCCGCAACAGAAACGCTATCTCCCTGCGCCAGTGCCTTGTGAAACGAATCCAAAGCGGCCAATACTTCTGTCGTATCCGCATCCACGATCCGGTCCATTCCGGCGGCGGTAGGTGATATCGAAAAGAAGATCCATAACGTGATCGGTAACATAATTATGGCTCTGCAACGGCTGCTTACCATTTTAGCGGTTGGACCCGAGTATCCGGTGTGGTTGTTCACATTTAAAGTTTGAGATACCACGAGCAGAAAACGTTTCATGATTCACACACTGTTTTCGTTGATCGATAGAAAATTAGAGGGTCATTCCTCCAGGAAATACAACGCTGAACGAAGCCCCCTGTCCTAAGCCTCGCGAGCTGCCAGTAATATCTCCACCATAGGCTTGCGCAATAGCTCTAGCGATTGACAATCCCAATCCGCTCCCGGATTCCTTCTGTATCTCCGATTCATCTGCTCGGAAAAACCGATCGAACATTCGTTCGGCTGTCTCGGCGGTGAATCCATGTCCCGTATTCTCGACGCAAACACGCACGACATTTCCAATTGTATCGGCTCTTACGGTAACCGAGCCCCCATCAGTTGTGTATTTAAGTGCGTTGTCCAACAGATTGTCCAGTACCGTACCGACGTGCACCGGATCTGCAGCGATGAGAAGATCGCTCTCGCACGTTAATGCCAGATTAATGCCGCGTATCTCAGCTCTATCCCGGAATCGATCAATGTGTTCGTGACATAGCTCACCTATATCAACTGAAGTACGTGGTGCTACGGTCAGCTTTTCCGCCCGCGACAAGGTCAGAAGAGAACGAATGATGTGCTCCATTCTGTCGATATCGTTGAGTGCCACGTTCAGTGCGTCTAACGTTTCTTGATCGTTTTGCATTCCTCGCGCAAGATCCAACTCGCCCCGTAGCGTCGTCAGAGGCGTAATCAATTCATGGGTGGCATTGGATATGAATCGTTGCTCTCTGTCGATGGAGTCCTCAAGCCGGCTCAGAAGATCATTGATGGTCTCGGCCAGACGCGTTAATTCGTCGTTAACGCCAAATCGAGTGGGTAGTCGCGCGCTCAGATTCGTTGACCGTATGTTCTTTGCCGCATTGGTTATCTCCTCCACGGGACGGAGCGCCCTTTTGGCAAGCACGTACCCGCCGCCAAACGCGAGTAACGTACTGATTACAATTCCCGCCAGGTAGGTTCTGATCAGCCAGGTTAATTGTTGATGGACCACCCATTCAATTCCGGAAATTTCCAACCATCCGACAAGTGAGCCGTCCTGATCAGTCAACGGATTATATAATGTTCTGAGAGGCGAATCATCCCATTCAATGCTCCGGGTCGCTTCCTTTGAGTCAGAAGGGATTTCGACATCCAGCGTGGAAATGTTGTCAAAATTAGGACTACTCAACAACACGTCGCCCTTTGCGGACAGCAAGCGCACATATGTGGCATAAATTCCAGTCGTCTGATAGGCTGTCGAATTCAGGGCTTCAGGCACTTCGAATACAGGAGTGTCGTTATCAATCGATATCAGAGGTTCGAGAAGGCTGGTCTCGTGCTTCAGATGCTGATCAAAGTCGGCATGAATACTCCGATGAAATTGGGCATAGGTAATCACTGCGAACACAAAAAGAAGAATTAGAATAGACAAACTGTACCAAAGAGAGAGCCGACGAGAAATCGACCAATCTTTAAAAACGAATGAATGACGTGGAATTTTCATTGCGCTTTCAGGAAACAGTTCTTTAACTCTATACCGGTGCAGAATCACGGTTTTATTTATTCAGAATCTGCACCTCGTAACCGGTAGCCTACTCCTCGAACTGTATCGATAGTGATCCCCGTAGTATCGCCGGTTACGATATCCTTAATTTTTTGTCTCAGACTCGACACGGTGACGTCAATAACGTTGTCGGTTACGTAAACAATACTTCCCCACACTTTTTCTGCTATGGTGGTTCGCGATATAACCAAATCCTTATTGCTAAGAAGCAGTTCGAGCAGTGCATATTCCTTCGGACGAAGCCGGAGTATTTCGCCCTTCCACGTCACTTCCCTGCGCTCACGGTTCATCACCAATTCCCCTTCTCGATATAGGGTAGATCGCTCGAAGCCCTGCGGACGTCGAAGTAGCGCTCGAAGTCGGGCGAGTAGCTCTTCGAACGAGAAAGGCTTGGTAAGATAGTCGTCGGCTCCGGCATCGAGACCGGCAACGCGGTGTTCAACGTCATCGAGCGCAGTCAACATAAGTACGGGCGTGGATTTCCCAGAGGCTCTATGATGTTCAATAAGAGTTTTTCCGTCTTGCTTCGGTAACCGCCAGTCGACAATAAGCGCATCGTAGGTATTCTCATCGGCCAGCAGTTCGCCTTCAAAACCGTCCTTTGCCACATCTGTCACGTAGCCTTCAGCCTCAAGACCGCGTCGGAGGAGAGCCGCCAGACGGGCTTCATCTTCAACTATTAATATTCGTGCCATCAGCCAGACCGAAACCAGGAGTAACTCCGGCAATTGTAGGGCGAAAAGACTGCGCACGCCAAACTCTTAACGAAATTTAAGGTAGCGTTCAGGACTATTTAAGGTTGGTCACCGAATATTAGGCCGGTCAAGGATATTCCCTCACTTAAACCATTTAGTTAAGATTTTATACACAATCAAGCCTCGGGTTATGTCGCCACACCTTCGTCTGGTTTTCCTGATCTGGTTGGGTCCAGGTCTTGCTTTGGGGCAGAAAGCACCTCCGACAGACACTCTCAGGATACTTCACCTGGATCAGATCATCGAAACCATACAGGTCTCCAATCCAGACATAAAAGCCTCCAAACTGGCATCTGATGCATTAGCCACGAAAGGGATTCAGGTATCGTCCCTGCCCGATCCCACGATTATGCTCAATGTGCAACCGTTTCCTGTCTACACGGCACGCGGTACCCAGCGCTCACAGTTTCGCGTTGAACAGGCCGTTCCATTTCCAGGAAAACTGGGTCTCAAAGGTGAGATTGCAGATCTCGGCGCAGTCATCAGCTCATATGGGACTGACGTACTTGAAGACGACCTCATTCTGCGGGCGAAATTTGCGTTCTATGAAATCTACCGTCTTCAACGGCATGAAATTCTGATTCATGAGTTCCAGAATAAGCTCCGGGATTTTGAGAGCATCGCCGCTGCGCAATACGAAGTCGGACGCGGAATGCAGCAGGCGATCCTGAAAGCTCAGCTGGAGCGAAATACGCTCTCCAAAGCACTTCTCGATCTCGCCTGGCAACGAAAATCCGCTGCAGAAACCGTTGCCAAACTTGTAAATGGTCCGGTTTCACTCAGCACGCCGACAAATATTGAAATCACCGTACCAGAATTGCCTGACCTGGACGAGCTCGTTTTGCTTTCGATGGCACTAAAAAATCGTCCGGAATCCAACGCACTCGATACATCAGCGGAAAGAGCGGATGTGTCCATAGATCTGGCGAAGAAATTGTTCCTCCCGGATTTCACATTCAGCGTATCGTATTTCGACGTGGCCAAATCCGACATTCCTCCCAACGCTGACGGGAAAAATGCACTCGCTCTCGGAATTTCGGTAAAGGTGCCCTTACAGCGTGGGCGATTAAAGGCGAGACTGCAGGAAGCCCGTCTGCAAAGAAACCGCGTGGACCTAGGAATTGAGTCTCTGGTAACGGGTTTCAGAACTCGAATTTCCGACATCGTTTCTCGAACCCGGGAAGACGTACGACAGTTCGAACTTTATCAGCAGACACTTATTCCCCAGGCTGAAACCACGCTGGAAGCCACACTGATTGCTTACACGACGGGTCGCACCGATTTCCTCAATTTACTCGACGCAGAACGGGTGCTATTCATGGTCCATACAGGCTATGAAGATGTCGTCGCACGATATCTCAAAACCATAGCGGTGCTGGAGCGAGAATTGGGAATCATCTCGATCTCCGATCTCATCGACAATTAGGCTAAACGTTTCTTATAACGGTCATGAATACAAAGCGTACACCGCTGACCATCTTCATCCTCATCATCACGGCCGGCGGCGGCTTTTTCCTCGGTCAGCTCTTAAGCAGCAACTCGGATGATACCTCGGCCCGTGCTGACTCTGAGCGAAAGATCCTCTACTGGCAATCGCCCATGAACCCGGAGGAGATCTATGATCGCCCGGGAAAATCAACAATGGGCATGGATCTCGTGGCGGTCTACGAAGACGAGACTCCGGATCAAGAATTGTCTTCTTCAACGACGGAACGAAAAATTCTGTACTGGCAAGCGCCGATGAACCCAACAGAGATTTACGACCGGCCCGGTACGTCAGTGATGGGAATGGATCTAATACCTGTGTATGACGACGGAGCCGCCGGCGTCGCGGAAGGAATCGTCTCAATCGACCCTGTTACCGTCCAGAATATGGGAATTCGGACGGAGAACGTAATAATTAAAGATTTCAGTCGGGTTATTCGCACCGTTGGCGAGGTTAAGTACGATGAAGAGAGATTGTATCTGGTAAACGCGAAGATATCGGGCTGGATCGAGAAGCTGTATGTCAACTTTGTAGGAGCCGAGGTAACTGAAGGAGATCCTCTGCTTGAGATCTATTCTCCTGAGCTCGTAACCACCCAGGAAGAGTATCTCCTGGCCGTTCGGAATCACGAGAAGATTTCCGAAACGGATTATCCTGTGGCCCACTTGGATGCCGCTAAACTTCTGGCGTCAGTACGAAAGCGTCTGGAGTACTGGGACATCCCTGAGTCTGAAATCTTGCGTCTGGAAGAAACCAGAGAAGTTCGCAAGACGATCGTTCTTCCAGCGCCCGAGACCGGCATTGTGGTTCAAAAGTACGCGATCGAAGGTGCTTTCATAGAGGCCGGAATGGATCTTTTCCAGATCGCTGACTTACGGACCGTCTGGGTCCATGCCAGCTTCTATGACAACGAAGTTCCGTGGATTAGCGAAGGACAGAGCGTTGAAATGGAGCTGTCCTATATCCCGGGGAAAACGTACAAAGGCCGGGTATCGTATATCTATCCATTTCTCCGAGAAAAAGCCCGTGACGTGCACGTCCGGTTGATTTTTTCAAATCCAAATCTTGATCTGAAGCCGGGCATGTATGCAAACATCAGACTGACTGGACGAACAATCCCAGATGCCCTCATTATTCCGTCAGAGGCAGTCATACGATCCGGTGAACGCGCTATCGTTTTCGTGGACCGAGGACAAGGGCGATTTGAACCGCGTGAGATTCGGATAGGTGAAGTTGGGGGCGCCGGCAACGCAAGCATCCGCGTTTTATCGGGTTTACTGGAGGGAGAGTCCGTCGTTATTTCTGCTCAATTCATGCTTGACAGCGAAAGCAGGCTTCAGGAAGCCATTCAAAAAATGCTTGCCGCCAGGCAGTCGTCAACATCCTCCGAGAACAATGGAGATCTACCCACGGAAATGCCTGATATGGATTCCGACGATGCAGCTCGTGACTCTTTGAACATGGATATGGAAGCCGACACAACGCGTCCGCCCGAAGAAGCCACTGAAGATGCCACAGCGCCTGACACGATGCCAACCATGGATCACTCTGCTCAACCCGATACCACCCATTCCGGACAGCAAGTATTGTGAATTTGCTCCGTGTCTGGAGATCCGTTTATATCCCTGCGCTTCTGAATCGTAAAACCCATGCTAGAACGAATCATTGAAGCCTCGATCAACAATCGGTTTCTGGTCCTCCTGTTTACTGCGCTAGTCGGCATGGGGGGCGTTTATGCAATGATGCAGACGCCCGTGGATGCGATTCCCGACCTCAGCGACGTTCAGGTAATCATCTTCACTGAATTCCCGGGACAGGCCCCTCAGGTCGTTGAAGATCAGGTAACTTATCCGCTCACGACAGCAATGCTTGCCGTGCCGTACGCCAAAGTCGTGCGGGGATATTCATTCTTCGGCCTGTCTTTTGTCTATATCATATTCGACGATGGAACGGATATCTACTGGGCCCGGAGCAGGGTACTTGAGTATCTGAACTATGTGTCTTCACGCCTGCCGATTGGCGTGACACCAACCCTTGGACCGGATGCTACGGGTGTTGGCTGGATATATGAATATGTACTCGACGGCGGAGATGATTACGATCTTCAGCAGTTGCGCTCCATTCAGGACTGGTATCTGCGGTATGAGCTGATGAGCGTACCGGGTGTTGCGGAAGTCGCCAGCATTGGCGGATTCGTAAAACAATACCAGGTAGAAGTCGACCCTAATAAATTACTCGCCTACAATATCCCGCTATCCAAAGTCCGAACGGCCATCCAGCGAAGCAACAACGATGTTGGCGGTAGGCTGATTGAAATGGGTGAGACGGAATTCATGGTTCGCGGTCTGGGATATATAAAATCAATCGAAGACATCAATAACGTCCCAGTAGGAGTTGACAGGAACGGGACGCCCATTCTGATCAAGAACATTGCAGATGTGCATTTGGGACCCGAACTGCGCCGGGGTCTTGTCGACTGGAACGGAGAGGGAGAAACCGTCGCCGGCATAATCGTCATGCGCTTTGGCGAAAATGCGCTTAAGACGATCGATGCCGTCAAGGAAAAACTGGAAGAGTTGAAAGCGGGTCTGCCCGAAGGGGTAACCATCAAGACCGCTTACGATCGATCTGGACTTATTAAACGGGCCATCGATAATCTCAAAGAAAAACTTCTGGTAGAGAGTATCATCGTTGCACTCGTTTTGATGCTTTTCCTTCTTCATTTTCGAAGTGCGTTGGTGGCCATCTTCACGCTGCCGATGGGCATCTTGATCGCGTTCCTGGTGATGTACTTCCAGGGCCTGGGTGCCAACATCATGTCGCTGAGCGGGATCGCCATTGCGATAGGCGCCATGGTGGATGCCGCCATCGTCATGATTGAGAATGTCCACAAGCACATCGAACGCGACCGAGGAAAAAAGGACCACTGGCAAATTATAATTGATGCCTCCAAAGAGGTAGGACCAGCTCTTTTCTATTCTCTTTTGATCATTACTCTTTCTTTTTTACCGGTATTTACGCTTCAGGCTCAGGAAGGACGGTTGTTCCAACCGCTGGCATTCACCAAAACATACGCAATGGCGGCCTCCGCTCTCCTTGCCATCACGGTAGTGCCGGTACTGATGGGTTATCTGATCAGAGGTAAAATCGTCCCCGAACATCGAAATCCTATCAATCGAATTTTGAGGCGGGTATACAGTCCGTTTATCCACGGAGTCCTACGCTTCAAGTGGGCCACGCTCGCGCTCGCGCTGGTAGTGTTGGGTGTAACATTTTACCCCTTAGCGCGCCTCGGCTCGGAATTTATGCCGCCGCTGAACGAGGGCGACCTGCTCTATATGCCCACAACCGATCCTGGGATCAGCATCACAAAAGCCAAGGAACTACTCCAGCAGACGGACAAGATCATTAAAACCTTTCCCGAAGTCGATAACGTACTCGGAAAGATCGGCAGAGCGGAAACGGCCACGGATGCGGCTCCGCTGTCCATGATGGAAACGATCATCACGCTTAAGCCTGAAAGCGAGTGGCGGGAAGGCATGACCATTGATAAACTCATTCAGGAGATGGATGCTGCGATCAATTTCCCGGGTCTCACGAACGCGTGGACCATGCCGATCAAAACCCGCATCGACATGCTCTCGACGGGCATCAAAACTCCAGTCGGCATCAAACTGGCAGGGCAAGATCTCAACGTCCTTTCTGATCTGGGTCAACGAATCGCCGCCGTCTTGCAGGGAGTACCGGGGACACTGAGTGCGTTTCCGGATAAAACGGTCGGTGGCAATTACATTGACTACCACATCAATCGGATAGAAGCTGCTCGGTATGGCCTTACGGTCGGCGACGTACAGGATGTCATCATGTCGGCCATCGGTGGAATGAATGTGACCTACACCGTGGAAGGTCTTGCAAGGTATCCCGTGAATGTGCGATACAGTCGTGAACTAAGAGATAACCTTCCAGCATTGCAGCGGGTCCTGATTCCCACCCCTTCCGGTGCACAGATTCCGCTAAGCTATGTTGCCGCATTCGAAATCGTAAAAGGCCCCCCGCTTATCAAGAGCGAAAACGCACGCAACAATGCCTGGATCTATGTAGATCTTCGGGGTATTGATGTGGGAACGTACGTCAAGAACGCCAAGCAGGTGATTGCAGAAGAAGTCGATATCCCGGACGGATACAGCATCACTTGGAGTGGTCAGTACGAGTATATGGAGAGGGCAAACAAGCGCCTTCAGGTCGTTATTCCAATCACCCTGCTCATCATCTTCCTCCTGCTCTTCTTCAATTTCAAAAACGTCCAGGAGAGCCTCATCGTTATGCTCTCTCTTCCGTTCGCTCTTGTCGGCGGCATCTGGCTGCTGTATCTGCTCGACTACAATCTCAGTGTTGCGGTTGGCGTCGGATTCATTGCTCTGTTTGGCATCGCGGCTGAAATCGGAGTAATCATGCTCACCTATCTCGATCAGGCCTATCGGGATCGTGTGTCTAAAGGGGAAATGAGAAGTCTGTCGGATCTCAAAGATGCCATTTATAACGGAACGGCGATGCGCATACGCCCAATCATCATGACCGTCACGGCAATCATCGTCGGACTCCTCCCCATTATGTGGGGACATGGTGCGGGCTCTCAGGTGATGAAACGGATCGCTGCTCCAATGATCGGGGGCATGGTGTCGGTCACCATTCTGAGCCTGCTCGTTCTTCCAACGATTTACTTTCTGTGGAAGAGTCTGGAAGTGCGCCGAAATCTGAAGACGATCGAGTCAGCGGAGGAGTCGTAAATGCGCGATACGGACGCCAGTGGAAAATCAGGCATGACACGAGTGATCCCTCGCTGCCAGAAGATCGAATCGGTCATCGCTTCTTTAGAGTAAGAAGGCGGCGAGAGACCGACCTTCGGATGGCTGTCACTCGAGTCTATATTTTTCCGTCTGAACGGACCCATGGTCGATGCGTCGTTCCACCGCCCGCGCATGCGCTTCGAGGCCTTCCAGCCTTGCGAACCAGGCCGATTCGGCCGCTAGTGTATCGAGCTCAAATGATACGTCATTCAGGGCGAGCCATGTTTGAACTCGCAGAAAAGTGAAAACAGAAAGGCCCGCAGTGGTTCGTGCACTTCGGCCCGTTGGCAGCACATGGTTTGGTCCTGCACCATAGTCTCCGAATACCTCAGCCGATTGTTCACCGAGAAAGAGGGCACCGTAGTGCCGAAGAAGAACCGCGGTAGCCTGCGGATTTTTCGTGCAAACCTGTACGTGCTCCGGAGCCAGGTTATCGCAGAAATGTGCTGCTTCTCGATCATTCGAGGCGAGCAAGGAACCTCCATTTCTGAGTGAGATTCGGGCCGTAGTTGCAGTGGATAGGGTGTTTAGCTGAATGGCAAGTTCCACTTCGACCGCAGTAACGAGAGACTCGCTGAGCGAAATCAGCACGGGAAAGGCGTCTTCATCGTGCTCCGCCTGTGCCAGAAGATCGGCCGCCAATCGCCTCGGATCTGCTTCGTCATCCGCAATGATGATTAGTTCGGTTGGCCCGGCCAACATATCAATTCTTATTTCTCCAGCCAGGACCTTTTTCGCTGCCGTGACATACCGGTTTCCAGGGCCCACGATCACGTCGGAGGGCGGCACAGGCCCGACTCCAAATGCCAGCGCAGCAATTCCATGCGCTCCACCGGAGGCGAGCAAACCGTCCGCTCCGGCTATCCAGGCAGCAGCCATGATCATGGGATCCGGACGCGGTGTTGCTACCCAAACGGAATGAACTCCGGCAACGCGAGCAGGAATAACCGTCATCAAAAGGGAAGAAGGGAGCGGGTACCTTCCGCCAGGCACATAGCATCCGGCGTTTTCGACCGCAATGATGCGGTGCCCAGCCCGACCTCCCGTTATGGCCACGTCCAGGTCAGCGAGACTCCCACGCTGGGCTTCGGCAAACGAACGAATACGTGCACCAGCAGCTTGAAAGAGGCCCTGCTCTTCTGTGCTCAATTTTTCAAAAGCTTCTAGCAACTCGCTTTTTCTATAGAAAAGCGGCGCTGAGCTTGAACGATTATCGAACGTCTGCGCGAATTGGCGAATTCTCGATTCGCCACCGCTGCGAACCGATTCGACGATTTCTCTTACCTGATCTTCCACGTCTCGATAGAAAGCCGATCCGCTTCGGCGTTCGAATGCCTCGAGCGAATCGCGTCTGGGGAACAAGGACTCCTTTTTCATGACGACGAAGCATTTGTTTGCGTGAACGAGGCATCGGATACAGCTGCTTCTGACGGCGCCGATACTTTTGAGCGCATGGGCCTGCGTACGACGCGTTTGTTTCGCAGTTCGAGCTCGCTGATGACGTCCTCCAACGAGACAGACGAGTTCGCGATGGCAACCGAAAGGAAATAGAGCAAATCAGCCGCTTCGTGAATCACTTCATCTCTCTCTGTAGCTTCACCGAGCTCAATAGCCTCTTCGATCAGTTTTTCTCTCAGGAGCGAAGGATTTTGAGCGAGTCGTACGGTTCCTGAATCCGGATCTCGCGAAGCGATTCGATCTCTGAGCGTCGTCACTAACGATGAGAGACTGAACGAATCCGACCAGCAGGACTTCGTTCCCAGGTGGCAAAATCCGCCTCGTTGTTCGATTGTATAACGAAGCGCATCCCGATCGCAGTCGAGATCGACTCGCAGAAGTTGCTGCGTATTGCCGGATGTCTCGCCTTTGATCCACAACTCGTCACGCGTGCGGGACCAGTAGATACCACGACGCTGCTCGACTGCAGCGCTAATGGATTCAGCGGTGCTCCAAACCAGGCCCAGCGTTCCGCCCTGCTCGTCGCACACGACAGTGGGCCAGAAACGGCCATCGATGGGTCGGTTCAGGCAGGCCGCAATCGTTCCTCCAAGAGAGAGACGACCCATATAGAGCGCCATCCCAACCTGGGCGTCGACATCTATGTGATCCAGATCGGCGACGTCCTCTGCAGATCGAATGCCTCCTGCTGCGGTAATTCGCGCGCCTGAAGCCACTTCTTGTGCCGAACGGACGAGTTCCTGGTCAAACCCTGAAAGCCCGCCCTCGAACTCCACTTGAGTAAGAAGAAAACCACCGACAAACGGAGCAAGTCTTCGAATGCGATCAAGCACGGATTCTCCAGTTTGCGTCTGCCACCCGTCGACAACGACTTCACCTCGCAGGGCGTCGACTGCGGCAATGATGCGATCTTTTGGCAGTGCCGCGCAGAAGGTTTCGCTGGCCATCGTTCCGATGATGACTTTTTCAGCACCGGCATCCAGCCATTCTTCCGCATCCTCCTGGCTACGTATACCCCCGCCTACACGTATCGGAAAAGCCCGACACATTGTTTGGATGAGCTCTCTGTTTGACCCGGTGCCGAGTGCGGCATCCAGATCAATCACGGCCACTTCACCGGCAACTGAAAATTCCTCCAGTCGCTCCATGGGGTCGCCGCCGTCTAAAATAAACTCGCGTCCCTGGCGAAGCTGGACGGCACGACCACCTCTGATATCTACGCTTGGAATAATCACACGCGTACCTCAAATCCTTCTTGTTGCAAATATTTTTTCAGATCTCCCACCACAAAGTCTTCATCGTGAAAAATGGAGGCAGCCAGAATCGCTGAGGCTCCGGACCTGAGAGCCGCCGCCGCATCTTTCGCGTTTCCGATTCCGCCTGAAGCGATAACGGGAATGCGTACCGCTGTGGAAACGGCGCTGAGCAATTCCCTATCGGCTCCTGCGCGCGTTCCATCCCTGTCCCAGCTCGTGAGCAAAATTTCACCGGCTCCGAGGGATTCCGCCTGACGAGACCACGTCACGGCGTTCAGCGCTGTCCGTTCGCGACCACCGGTGATAAGCGATACCCAGCCCGAATCCGTTCGTCGGGCGTCGATGGCGCATACGACACACTGTCGCCCAAAAGCATCGGCCAGCTCCGTCAGTAAAATCGGATTTCGGATGGCCGCGCTGTTTACACTGATCTTGTCGGCTCCCGCCTCGAGGATGCGGCGGGCGTCCCCCACACTTCTTATCCCTCCTCCAACCGTCAACGGGATATGCAGCCGACTGCGTACTCGGCGCACGGTCTCAATCCGGGTATTCTGTTTTCGTGGGGCGGCCGCTATATCAAGCACGACGATTTCGTCGGCCCCCTGCTTCTCGTACCTAGCAGCGAGTTCGCCCGGATCGCCCGCATCTCTGAGGTTTCGGAACTGAATCCCTTTCACCACGCGACCGTCGCGAACATCCAGGCATGGAATGATGCGAACCCCAGCTCCACCCGCCAGTGATGACCGAACCGTTTCGATCTCAATGTGAGCGATTTGATTTCCATTCCTGGAAGGCCCCGTCAAGGTCGTAACGGACGGAGAAAGCCAGTCACGAATGAGATCGAGGCCGAAGTCGCCTGAAAGCTCGGGATGAAATTGACACGCCAGAATGCGGTCGCGTTCGAGCGCAGCAATAAATCGGCTTCCGTACTCCGTTGTTGCCTCATTCCATCCCGGTGGGGCCGAAAATAAGGCGTATGAATTGGCGTATGCCGCCATGCCTGTTCGAATTACCGCACAGGAAGGAGATGCTTTTACCAAATTCCACCCTAATTGAGGCACGCGAACAGAATCAGGGAGTCGTCGGCATCGACCGCGAATGACTCCGAGCCCGCGGATGCCCGGAGACTCATCGCTTGAGTCGCTGAGCAGCTGCATTCCCAGACAAATGGCCAAGAGGGGTTTTCCGGTGGAGGCGAGTGCCGTAATGGTTTGTTCCAGTCCGAGTTCTCTTATTCGAGCCATGCCTGCCTCGAACGATCCCACGCCCGGTAGCACTAAATGGCTGGCTTTTTCGAGATCTCCAGGGGTGTATGCCCGCTCGGTATTGACACCAATTGTCCGGAAGGCATTTTCGACGGAAGCAAGATTGGCTACTCCGGAGTCTACAATGGCTACGTTCATGTGGTATTTCCTCCGGATATTTCCGACTCGGAGCTGAGTTCTGTCGATGAATACGGCGACGCAAAGTCCTCTGCATTTACGCTTTCCGATTTTCCTTTTGTAGATGGAACGTCTCCATATCCGGAGCGTGCAGTCGCTTCACGCATAGCGAGCGCGAATGCCTTGAAGGCAGCTTCTACGCGATGATGGTCGTTGTCCCCTTTCAGCACGTCAAGGTGAAGCGTGATTCCGGCGCTCGTGGCGACAGACCGAAAAAAGTGTGGAATGTTTTCGCATGAGAGCGCCCCGATTTTTTCTCTTGTCAGACCAAGGTTGATATTCGCGGACGGCCGTCCGGATATGTCCACAACGGCCCGGGCCAGCGCTTCATCGAGCGCAGCGTAAGCGGTTCCGAATCGCACGATACCGGTCCGGTTACCCAAGGCCTGAGCGACGGCTTTCCCTAAGACAATACCGCAATCTTCGACCGTATGATGATCATCAACTTCCAGGTCCCCCTTGCATGAAATCGAGAGATCAATCCTTGCGTGCAAAGCAAAAGCGATCAGCATGTGATCGAGAAATCCAATTCCAGTCGATATGTCGCTATTGCCGCGTCCGTCCAGCACCAGTTGGACCGAAATATCTGATTCAGACGTAACGCGATTAACCTCTGCAGTTCTTGTATTCATGATGGAAACCGTTCAAGTAGAATGCTTTCTAATTCGTTCACGTCTGTGAGGACAATGCAAGCTCCAGCGCTGACGAGGGCGAGCTGCATTGCTTCCTCACCTGAAGGAGCGATGCCGAGCGGCACTGCGTTGGCGCCACGGGCAGCTTTCAAATCGTCCGGCGTATCGCCGATCATCCAGGCCTCGGCTACGCCCAGTTCTTGAATCGCTTTTTGTATCCCTTCCGGATCTGGTTTTACTCGTGCGTCATCCAAACCTATCAGGCATTTGAAAAAATGATCGATGCGGAATCGACGCAGGAACCAGGTCGCCTCGTCGCGCGGTCGACCGGTGACGATGGCGAGTGGGTAGCGCTCTGCGAGTTTGCTCAACAAGTCAGGTTTAATCAGGAGTCGTTCCTTCAAGCGAAGTCCCGGATAATTATCGTATCCCAGGTAGAACTCCTGGAACACGTCCGTCACCTTTTCCAGCTCAACGCGAATGCCCTCAGCTGCCAGCAAATCACGCGTGAGCTCCCAATCGTTGGTGGCGTTTCCACGCTCCTTCGCTTTTGAAATCATTTGGTTGGTCAACCTGCATCCGAAAACATCCGCCGTTCGAATCACACATACTCGATACGAACCGCGCACATCGGCGAGAACGCCATCCATATCGAAAACGATCGCATCGGGGCTAGGAGGCTGCAGCCGGGGTCGCCAGTTCGGATTGACAGAGTTGATCTGTTGAGGTCCAAGATTCATGTAAATCTGTTTCTTCGCTTTCGTGGCTATGGGACAATCTGATCGACCGATGACACCACGATGTCCGTACCTCCGGCAGCTTTCAGGGCCGGAAGAAGAGTAGGAAGATCCGATCGTGGCACGGCGGCGCGAACTGCGAACCCTGCATCTCCAAATAGGGGCGCTACCGTGGCTTCCCGCATGCAGGGCAATAATGCCACGACAGCGTGGAGTCGGTCACTGGAAGCGTTTATTTCGAGCATCACGCGCCGGCGCGCTTCAAGTACGCTTTGAAGCACGAGTCCGAGCGCTTCTATACGTTCTCGTTTCCCGGCGTCCGCCATAGCAGCCCGACTGGCAAACAACCGCGTGGAGGAGCGCATGATCGTGTCAATAACGGTGAGACGATTGGCGCGTAGCGTCGCTCCTGTTGCAGTAATGTCGATGATGACGTCGGCGTCCTCGGGGGGGAAGACTTCCGTTGCCCCGTAGGAACGAACGAAATTAGCGTCGATGTTTTTGTCGCGAATCCAAGTCTGCGCGATTCGTACGTATTCGGACGTCACGATCAGCCGGCCGTCCGAAAGTGAACCGCTCGCCGCGATTTCAGGTGGAGCTGCTGCAACCAGTCGCACGGAATCAAGCCGCGTGTCGAGAATTTCAACAACGTCTGCACCAAGTTCTTTTACCCAATCGGCACCGGCGAATCCGACGTCTCGTCTACCGAGAGCAATCATCTCGATGATATTCTGCGGCTTCATCGATTTGGCAACAGCGTTCGACAATGAAACGAGTGGACGATAGTCGCGATCGGAGCTCTGGACATTGATTCCAGCATCGGACAGAAGCGTGAGAACGCCCGATTCCATTCTACCTTTCGGCAAGCCGAGCTTGAGCGGCTTTACTTTTGATATGATTTCTACCATGAGGTTCGGTTTGTTGGGGGATCCGATACCTCGATGGGGATTCGCCTAAACAAGAAACGCCGACCATCGAGGCCGGCGTCCGGTATTCTACTGGGATCAGGAGCTTTGAATCAACAAGTCACCCGGGCCAGGCCTCTGTGTAAGAAGTGGCTGTGATGATGCCGAGTGCTATGATGGCGTCTGTAGCTCATGAACATTCAATATACAGCAGAATAGGTGGAATGCAATGTGCGCCGTTTCCTATCCATTTTTTTGCCCATTCATTGTGCATAACGAGACAGAATACCGGCGGATTTGCCGGGAATTGATAATTCAATTTCTTCATAGGAGGCGTACAGTCTGTCGGAATTCGCGTACGGAAAACTACTACGAGTAGGTGTGGAGGTCGATTACTTCCAGAACTCGACTTTGATTACACACGGATGCAGAGATTGCTGAACACTAGCAACCGCCACTGTGCGTACATATAGCAGGCACCAGATTCACGCCATCCCTTAGGCTTCACTACGTGCACACACACCAATCGAGCCATGTGTTGCAAACAGCTTTTCTCAATCCTTGCAAGTTTTCTGATCGGTGTTATTGTTGTCGGGCACTTCTTCGCTCAAGAAGCCGACACAACCGATGTCTTCGGGTTTGATGACATCGAAGAAGAAGCACCTTCCACCATCTCCGCCGCAAGTTGGACTGACATGATCCACCTCAGTGGTCGGTTCGACGTCGTTATGGAGGTCCAAAGTCCAATGGAGGATGGTGACGTTCGGCAGTCTCGATTTCGAAACTACCACAAGTTTCTGTTTCTAAAGGTTACAGCTGATGACGGTTTTATCCTCGACGCCGAAGTACTGGATCTGTCCTATTACGAAATCAAATATAAATTCACAAAAGCATACAGCGTCCGCGCAGGTAAAATCTGGGTACCCTTTGGTGCTACACCTTTCCACCACTACTACGGCGGTGCTCAAGGTGACCCGTTTGAGGGTCTTCTTTTGCCCAACGTCTGGTCCGAATTCGGCGCAACCCTCAACGGCCCTCTGTTCACGCGAGGTTCAATTCATGCAGAGGCCGACGCCTACGTCATTCGAGGCTTCCAGAATGATCCGAATGAGGTGCTGCAGTTTACAGGAGGTGGCGCCGACGACGTATTCGCGGTAGGCGGGCGGACGAAAGTTGGTTTCGGGTCTCGGTTTACACTCTGGGGCTCGGTGCTCTGCAATCGTTTCGGTCCAAACAACGACGGTGAGGTGCTGCTTTGGGGAGGCGATCTTTTGGCCGATTACGGACTCGTCGACCTGCCGGTGCTACGCGATCTGCGCTTGCGCACCGCTTTCGCGCGAGCCGAAATTCGGGATATAATCCTGGTCGATCCACGCGACAGCAAGGACTATTGGTACTAACGTTATGGCGACTATGCCGAACTGACTTATCGCGGCTTCCGATATGTCCATCCGCGTCTACGTTACGGCACAATCATCGATTTTGACGATCGCATCACGAATCGAGATACCCACACATGGGATCTGGCCCTGATGACCCGGCTCGGCCGTCAAGTGATGCTCCTCACCGAATACCAGTTCAACCTGGAAGAAGTTAACGAGATCGACAACGACCTCCTCCGATTCCAGGTCATCTTCGAATTCTAACGCTAGCGATTAAAAAAATGATCACCTCTATACATCAAATCTTAGAGAGGCACGCCATGAAAAAAGCATTCTACACCACTACGGCCCTCGTCGTCCTGGCCTTCTTCGTGCTGCAAGGATGCGACCGTGACGGCACGTTGGACGCCCTCGGTGACGAAACGCCCCGTCCCGAAAACCTCATGATCGCCGCTCACGTATCGACGCCTCCAGCCATCGACGGAGTGGCTGGACACCGCCTGGGATCAGGCGGAGTCGATCCTCATCTCAACCAGCGTAGCAGGCATTCCTGCATTTGCGGGCTACGGTGGACGCCGTTACCAGGTCGAAATGAAGGCCGTTTACGACGACGGCTTTGTCTACTTCCTGGCGCGTTACAATGATGCTCGCCTCGATACGGACCGCGAACCCTGGTACGTTAATCCGGCGACCGATTCGTGGAAGCAAGAGTCCCGGTATCCTCAATTCGACGAGACCGGTAAGTTGATACTACAGGGTTTTTACGAAGACAAGTTTTCTCTGATGTGGGAGGCTTCGCCGGTGGAAGGATTTGCCCAAAGTGGCTGTGCTGTGTCTTGCCACGTCGGCCTCTCTCCATTTGAAAATGACAAGGGCAAGACGGCGCTCAAGTACACCAATAATTTTGACGAAGTTCTGGATATGTGGCATCTGAAATTCGTCCACAGCGCCGGTACCTCCATTCCTACAATAGACGACCAGCATACGAACTGGACAAGTACGGCAAGCAACGGTGGCCGCCACAGCGACCCTGGTGTCAATTCATACGCCAATAACAAGCAGACACTCGACGGCAAAACAGTGCCTCTCTACGCACTGAAAAGCCCGAGTGCCCCGTACTTCTGGATCACACCGGAACAGCGTACAACAGGAGAAGCCCTTCAGGTCATAACTGCCCATGACAATGGTGACCTCAGCCTCTCCGACGGCACACGCATCTCAGCCTCCGATCCTGACTTTCAGCGTGGGGGCGACTTTCAACCACCGAGTGTATATATCCGTATACCTGATGGAGATCGGGCCGACATCGTGGCCAAGGCTGTTTACGGTAGCGGCTTCTGGACAGTTGAGATCAAGCGGGCACTGACGACCGGTAGCAATGTCGACGTGCAGTTCGATGATTTATCGAAGGACCATCCGTTCGGAGTTGCTGTGTTCGACAATGCGGCAATCGCCCACGCGACGTCTTCAGAGTCCGTTTTTCTGCGGTTCAAATAATCCTGATACTGCCATGAATCCTCTGAACGAGCTGAAGTTGGGCACGCTGCGAATGCCGGCCAAGCTGCTTCTTACCGCAGTTCTATTCACCCTGGGGACGGGTTACCTCTTTGCCCTCTCCAACGTAGCCCTGAAAATCGGCTTCCTACCAGACGATGTGGCGCTTCATTACTTCGGTAACGAAGCTTCTCGCCAGGCATTGGAGGCTATAGAAGATGACGCGGCAGCGGCGGTTGACTCCGAGGGAGGCATCGTAGAAGATGACGCGGTCAGCTTTGACGATCTTGACCAGGACGCGGGCATCTCCGACGAACCCTTCGTTCCGATAAGGACGCTGGAGACGCTCATCTCGGAAGGGCACTTCCATCTCTTTGGCTACACCTCAATCTTCTTCCTGTGCGGCCTCGTTATTATTTTCGCGGAGCTTCCGCGATGGTTCAAAAACACGCTTATCGTGGCCCCGTTCGCGGCCTCGGTATTAGACATCTGGAGCATGCTGCTTACCCGATCCGTCGGGCCCAACTTCTCCTGGATGTTGATCATTTCCGGAACCGTGATGGCGGTGTCATTCTTTTTTGTTTTTGCCATCGGTATGTACCAACTGTGGTTCCAGAAACAATCAGTAACCGCCTGAACCCATGAACCGATTCATATCATCAATTGCGAGAACCCTCAGTGCTCTGCTAGTGAGTTCGTTCCTGTTATTCACCATCGATGGCGAAGCTGTTGCACAGGTAGCCAGAAAAAGCGAGGTAGTAAGCCTGAAAGAAGGGCTGAAGCAAATGCTTCAGCAAGAGGGGGCCGTGAAGTTAAAAAGCTCACAGTGACTGTAGACGCGGCGCAGGCCGGCACTCTCAAAAAGCAATACGGCGGTGGAGACGACGGGTACCTACACCATTTACCGGGGACTCGATGCTGAGGACGAGGCGATTGGGTCGGTAGTCATTGTCAACGAGCCGGGCAAGGAAGGCCCGCTTCAGATTATCGTGGCGCTTCGACCCGATGGAGAGATCTACGACGTGGGGTTCACAATCTTCGGCGAAGATAAAGGAAAACCGGCGCTGTCCTGGGGAAATCTGAAGCAGTACCTCGGGAAAACGCTCGATGACCAGATTGTGCTGGGTCGCGACATCGATGGTGTCAGCGGGGCCACCTGGACGTCTACATTGGTGGCTGCTGCGGTAAAAAAAGCGTTAGTCGTTTACAACACCTTCGTACACGAGAGCGAATAGATTCTGGAGAATGCCATGTTAAAACAAATACTCTATAGCGTGATCCTGTCTCTGGCCCTGTTGGGCTGCGGCACCGAAAACCCGTTCGATCGGGGCGAAGACTTTGACGACGGGACGGCGGTAACGCCGGGTCCCGGTGGAAACGTGTCCTTTGCGACGAACATTAAACCCGTTCTGAAGAAGTGCACCAGCTGCCACTCCGGAGGCACGGGAGGATGGACCTACGACGGCGGCACGAACGCCTACATGCAAGCCACTTCGGTCGTCGATGCGGATAACCCTGAAAACAGTCTGTTGCTGTTAAAGGGAACGGGTAAGAACGGCCACGGCGGCGGCGCGATCTTCAGCATTACCAGCGACGACTACAAGGCCCTCCTAGCGTGGATCCAAGGCGGTGTCCCTGAGGGATAACGAAGTCCAGACATCCACTAATGCAGGTCAGAATTCGGAGGTCCGATAACGTTCAGGAGCTCTCGTTATACCCAACCGAAACGGATTAGCGTCTTGTTGGCTCGCCAGGCGAAAAGTGCTGCAAATGCAATCAGAATCAGGTTCATCACCGGGCTATACGTGCGATAAACTTGCATACCGAGAATGATCGCGGTGATGACCAGGAACAGGCAAAAGGTTGCCAATTTCTTTCTCCGCACACGCATGGGTTTCAACACTGCGCTGAACCCCTCTGGGATGGGGCTATCAGGATCGATTTCGGCGATTCGTTCTTCAATGCGTGGTTGCAGATTTAAATGCACATAGGAAAGAAGCCCCATCAAAGCGAACACCAGTAGTGTTTTGATCAGTATGGTCCAGTTCTGCCATAATGCTTCAATCCCAAGAGGCCCGAAAACGAGTAGTAACAGGCCCGTTACCAGTACACTGGATTGGAACACGTAGCAGCGTGCTGCTCCACGGCGTATGATATTTTCCATGTAGCGGTCTGTAGCATAGACGAAATCGGTCCCCATCAATGCTCGCTCGTTCACGACAATCAGGTTGAAGAGCGGTACGGACATGAAAACAAAGCTGAGGATGTGCAGAAATTTTATTAGGTCAGTAAGATTTTCCATCGTCTCTCTCCCGATTGTTGCAATAGTGTCGTCTTACAGTGAGCACAAGAATAATTTCGCTGTCCCCCGTATGATTATTTCTTTTTCTGCCACGAGTCGCGGTTTAGAATACATTCCAAGCGGAGAAATAAATATTATCGTTCTTGTCAAAGCTCCCGCACCTCGGATAATGTTCATCGGATCCGACAAAGATGTTTCCGCCGATCTCTCCCCAAAGGGCGTCTGTGAAAGCGTAGCGAACTGAAGGGATGAGATAGCCATCTTTTTCGGAGACTCCAGAGAAAACGAACAGGTTGAAAAGAAGCGCTCGGTGAAACAGGGGCTGGGTCTATCTCAGTGTAGCTGTCCAGCGCAACTCGTCCCGAGCCGTTGCCAGAACTTAAGTCCAATGTGCGTTCGGCAGTAGGTCAAGCTGCCTGGAAACGGATGAAGCACTTTGACCAGGTGACCGACGCCACTCTGCCCCAAACATCGCACCATTTTCTAGGAATGCTCGCCGTTGATCCAGCGTACCAGGGAAAGAGTTATGGTACCCGGCTACTTGAGTGAGTTAAGGAGATGAGTAATTCTGAACACTCCTTAGGGGTCACCCTGACCACGGAAACCGCACAGAACGTTGAGTACTACATCTGACACGGCTTTGACGTGCGGGGTGAAGTAGATTTTGGTGAACTCACGTCCTGGAGTATGCGCTGGTAGAATCCCGATTTCCGGGATCTTCCGACCGAATGAATTCGGACGGGGGCGTATTATGGCGGACATCAGTTAAATACTCCCGCAATCATGAAATCCATCTCAACACCATCCGCACCCACTCCGGCCGGCCACTATTCACAAGCGATTGTGCACAATGGACTAATCTTCATCTCAGGTCAGCTAGCGGTGGATCCTACAACCGGAGAAGTCCGGAACGGACCCATAGAAGAACAGACTCGGCTTGTCCTAAAGAATTTGAGTGCGATTTTGAGCGCTGCCGGCAGTGATAAGAATCATGTCATAAAAGTCACTGTCTATGTGTCTGACATAGATCTGTGGGGCGCAGTCAATGACGTTTATAGCGAATTTTTTGAATCTCATCGCCCGGCACGAGCTGTTGTTCCGAGCAGGGACCTTCATCACGGTTGTCTGATTGAGCTGGAGGCCATCGCGGCCGTGATCTAACGATTCGCAAGTACAAGTGGAGAAGCGAGTTGATATGGCTGCGAATGTCGGTCTAGGTGTAATCGTCACAACCGGATTTGGATATACGAGAGGCGATGGTGTTGCTGTTATTCCAGTCGGCTCACTAGGGCCGTAGTGAATTATTCAAGTGCCCGATTCTCCACTTCCGACGGGATGAATCCGCGGGAGGGGGTCAAAGGTGTCCAGTCTTGGTTTGACACAAACCAGTGCCCCCAAGCGGGCATTCATAATGAAATCGATACGAGGGCCGAGCTAAAGAACTACGACCCTCGGCTGGCGGAATTGATCAAAACAGTTTTTCCTGACACCGAGTGGCGCCCCACGTGCCCGACATTATGAGTAGGGCTCATTAAAGTGTGCGATAAGAAAATCAGCGAGTGAATCGACCGCCGAGGACTTTGCATCGGTCCCCCTGTACAGAACAATGTTCGCATCGGGAATATCTGGCATGCCCTCTTCCATTCCAACGATTTGCAAGTCATCGGCTAGGGCTGATTCAGAGATCATCCCCACTCCGAGCCCAGCACGTATGGCGGCCTGCGTGGCAAGTAAAGAGTGACTAGCGAAGGCCACATCCCACCGTCTTCCAGCCTCGTCCAGCTGAGCGAGTGCCTCCTGCAAGCCGTCGCAGGGAGCATCGATTGGATCTACAATCAACGGAAGTACGTCGTATTCATCCATTTTGAAACCCTGACCGATGGCCCAATAGTACTTCTCCGTCCAGAGGTCCGTCGACGGCATGGTAGAATAAGCGCTGTTGGCCACCACCAGACAGAGTTCGTTCTTTTGGATTCGTTCGACCAACTCCCAGCTGGTCGAGACTTCCAATTCAATTTTAATCCGGGTACAGAGCCGCCCAAAACGGGTAAGGAGTCCAACTAACGGACGAAGCGTGACCTCTTCAAGCACACCGATTCTCACCGTGCCCGCTGCTTCGAAAACCGAGAAACGACCTATGGCTTCTTGATTTAAATCGATGATTCGGCGGGCGTATCCCATTAACATTCGCCCTGCCTCTGTCAATCTGGACTCTCGTCCGACGCGTGCGAACAACGGAGCACCGACCTGTTCTTCAAGGCGCTTCATTTGGAGACTGATAGCCGGCTGTGTTCTGAACAATTTCTCAGCTGCTTTTGTGTAGCTCCCTTGGTCTGCAATCATGATGAATGACCGCAATTGATCGATAGAGAGTGTATTCATTCTATATAATCTTTTCTTATAGTAATTATCAATATTATAAATGAATCTTATTTATAAATGATCCTTATCAGTTCTCAGAAATCACTTTTTTCACCCTGTTACTGAGACGTTTATGAAGCATCTGCGTCAACATTCGGCTAGTACCTGGAAGTTGATAGGCGCCTTTACGGCCGTCTATCTCATCTGGGGTTCGACGTATCTGGCCATCCGATTTGCCATTGAATCGATGCCACCCCTCATCATGCTTGGGGCCCGATTTGGATTTGCGGGGATCCTTCTCTATTGCGTGATGCGTGGACTCGGCGTTGAGAAGCCGGATCGAGGCATGTGGAAGAGTGGCTTTTTGATAGGCGCGCTAACCCTGGGTGTTGGAACAGGCGCCGTTGCCTGGGCCGAATTTTACATTGCGAGCGGAATAGCCGCATTGCTTGTCACCACCGTCCCGCTATGGATGGTCTTGCTTCAGTGGAAATGGAAGAAAGGACCGCGCCCAAACGCCGCGGTATTCGGAGGTCTTTTGCTCGGCGCTCTAGGAATCGTCTTGCTGGTCAACCCAGTCGACTTTGTACGCTCCGCTTCTTGGCACGAAACGCTAGCTATGGTCGCGATTTTAGTGGGTTCATTCTCCTGGTCATTTGGGTCATTGCTCTCACGAGACGTAAGGCTGCCCAAAAGTCCTTTCATGTCTACGGCCCTTCAGATGGTCGGGGGAGGACTGTCGTTGTTGATAGCCGGGTTCGTTCGTGGGGAAGCTGCGCAGTTGGACGTGTTGGCTATCACTCGTAGCTCGTGGCTGGCACTTGGATATCTCTTTATCTTTGGGTCGATCATTGCATTCAGCTCATACGTCTGGCTGATGAAAAATGCGCCGTCCGAGAAGGTGGCTACGTATGCATACGTAAACCCGGTAGTAGCAGTGTTACTTGGTTGGCTACTTGCTGGAGAGTTACTGAGTGGGCGAATTGTATTCGCCATGATCGTTCTGGTCTCCGCCGTGGTCGTAATCTCGCGTTATGGATCGAGAGCCTTGCAGTCACGAAAACAAGCGCCTGTCTGGTTAAGGAAAGAGAGTTGGATCTATGCTCTCGATAGACCCGCGCAAAGCCTTGATCGAAAGTCGTGGTCACACGCAAAGAATTCAGACGTTTAACATGCAGCCATTAAAAAAAGTAAATCTCGCTGAGAAGTTTGATCTCTTTCACGAAACGTGGTCACCAAAAATCGTGGCTGAACTGAATGGTCAACAGGTAAAACTGGCTAAAGTCGAAGGCGAATTCGAATGGCATCACCACGAAGACAAAGACGAACTCTTTCTGGTCGTGAAAGGGCAACTCACGATCGGGCTCCGCGATCTTACGGCATCCGGATTCTGGTCGAGTCGGATTGGCGTGAACGATCTGGGTTATTCAGGAAATACAGCACGGGCATCATGGGACGGGTGCCCACAGGATGCATTGGAGCACCTCGGCTTGTCTTGAATGACCAGGCCAGAGTTAAATGTGTTGTAGATAACGCCAGATCGCTTTCAGTTCGAGGTCACTCATTCTCGACATTCTCGGCCACGGCATGATCTCCGAGTCGAGTATTCTACCGTCAGGCGTGGTTCCGCTTCGAAGTGTGAGTACGAAATCGTCTTCGGTCCATTCCCCTAGATTGCCTTCGGGCGAAAGGTCGGGGCCCGGCGGTGGCCCGGTGAATTCTGGCCCATGCAGAGTGGCACCGTGACACTCGCCGCATGCAACCAGGTTGACCAAGTATTCTCCGTAGGCAGCATCGACGGCAGCTTCTGGGGCTGAGTCGTGTACCGCTTCATGGTCGAGCGTTATCGCGGGCGGTTCGTACATACCCGTTCCGATGAGCAAATAAGCCATTGGCCCCAGTTCTCTCTGAGGGAGTTCGTTTTCAACTGCAGGAAGCGTCTTCAGGAAAGCAATCAAAGATTTAAGATCCTTGTCTCCGTATACCGTAAAAAATTCGGATGGCATTCCCACGAGGACTCTATCGTCCATTCCCACGCCATGTCGAATGGCTCGTTCCCAGTCAGCATCCTGATAATGTCCTCCGATTCCACCCTTTCCGGATGTGAGATTGGGTGCGGGAATCACTCCGAAGGCGGCATCATCAATGAGTATTATTCCTTCAAATTGATCGCTGTGACACCCGGTACAACGACTCACGATATGCGCGAGGTATTCTCCCCTGACCAATTGCGATGAATCCGCGGCTATGGTACCCAATGAGTGGCCGACGTCGAACGAACCGCCGAGTTTTGACTTTCCATTCATGAATATGGTCAGTCCAATAATCAGCAGGAGCAGGATGATGCCCCCGATAATGATTCCGATCCACTTGAGAATTCTTTTCATATCGCATTCGCAGAATTAGTACTAGTTCGTACTAACGATACGAAATAGTACGGAGGTCATGCCAATTTGCACGACTTGGATGAACGAGATTGAATGGGACACGGAAAAACAGGTGTAGGTCAAAATGGCGGTAGAACTGAGCAAAGGGACTAGAAAGCGACTACAGATTCTCTTCCACGGGGAGGACCTTGAGCTTGCATCCGATCTTCTCGAATCTGACTGCGCCGATAATCTCCCACTTGGGATGATGCCTCGCCAACGGGTTTAGAGCGTATCCGGTAACGGCAGAATGGGAGAAGTGGTCGGCGTAATTCGAGACTACAATTTCCTGACGCTTCGAGACGAAATGCATCCGTTGGCGCTTTTCATCGAACCGTCGTGGACCGTACTCCTTGTTAAAATTTCAACTCAGAACATCCCCAATACACTTCGTCTTCTTGAATCCAGTTGGGATGGTATCAACGCTGGCAGCCCCTTCAGCTATACTTTTCTGGACGATGATTACGCTGCGTTTTATCAAACAGAACAACGCCTCGGTCAGATTTTTGGGGGCGCGGCGCTCCTGGCTGTCCTGATCGCATGTCTCGGCCTATTCGGTCTGGCTTCGTTCACAGCCGAACAGCGCACAAAAGAGATCGGTATTCGCAAAGTCATGGGCGCCAACGTGCCTGGGCTGATCGCCATGCTCAATAAAGATTTCACGATACTCGTACTGATCGGATTTGCAATAGCCGTTCCTTTGGCGTGGTGGACCATGACGACGTGGCTAGAAGGATTCGCGTTCCGGATCGATCTGGCCTGGTGGATTTTTGCGATAGCAGGCGGCCTCGCGCTCGTCATTGCATGGATATCGGTGAGTTTTCAGTCCCTTCGGGTTGCCACGACGAACCCCGTACATGCGCTCAGGTACGAATAAAGCGATTTAGCAGTCAAATCGACGAAACCTTCAAACTGATTCTCATTTTGTTTTAGAATCGGGCCTAAACCGGCGATAATGGTAACTGTCCAAGGTCCATCTTCCCGCTCTTATGAGAGATACTTCCTCTCCACGCAGCATATTACGCTCGATTTGGACTCGTCGACCATCCACGTCGAGGAATCGTCCTCTCCGTTCGGATCGGCCGGAATCCACGCTGCCTCGACGCACCGGGAAAGATTCGACCAAGCCGTCCCGCCGGCCAGTCAGCTACCCGGTCACATTTGAATCCGGTTCTCTGCCACGAACATTGTTTTTTGTAGGCATCGGACTCCTCGCAGCTCACGCCATATTGTCCATCATCCACTACGAGTTCCATCGACTACCGTGGCTGTTACGACAACTCTTTGATCTCGATGAAGAGAATAATCTACCCACTTGGTATTCGAGCCTTGCTCTATTTATCGCTTCGATCTTTCTGTGGCTCTGCGCACTAGAAAAGCAGGCAACGGATGATCTGTGGAAAAGGCACTGGAAAATCCTGGCCCTCGGATTCTTTGTTCTATCGATTGATGAAGTCGCCGGGATGCATGAGACGTTTAACAGTGTTGTAGAGATCAATTGGGCGATACCCGGCGGTCTTCTCGCAGTCGTGATCGGTTTTCTGTTTATGCCTTTCTTGCTAAGCCTCGAACGCCAAACGGCAAAGCTGTTTGTGCTTTCGGGTGTGATTTACGTCGGTGGGGCGATTGGTGTAGAGCTACTCGCGGCTCCACTTCGGGTCGACAGTCTTCAGTACTATCTGATGACGCTGTGGGAAGAAGGCATGGAGATGATTGGTGTCGTCCTTTTTCTTTACGCTTTGCTTCGTTATATGAGTGGTCAGCATAGGAATCAGCTCAAGGTTATGGCTACCGTCACGGACTAAGCTGTCGCCCGCTGTTCAATCGTGAGTCTTGGCCAGCACCCACTCATCCCCCGATCGATAGATGTCCAGCGTTCCACCGCTGGTCGCAACGCGGAAACAAACACGTCGCTCTTCCTCGGCCCACCACCGGCCCTGAACCACCCACGCATCCACCAGGTTTTGCACGCGGTGCTTCTTTCCGTTCCAATGCACAACGACTGGCCATCCGCGCGTTACTTCCACTTCCACCGGTTCGAATCGACGTTTCATATCCCTCGCAGCTGCAGTTCTTCTCATCCAAAGTATGTGCAACATATGTTCAAAGGGAGACGGTGTCAATATGTGTATAGAATCGGACAATGAAAAAGGACAATGAGAAAGGACCATGAGGAAGGCTGGAACATAACCGAGTCCACCTCCTACCGTGACACCACCAACCAGAAACCAAACCACAAAACCAAACTACCGCTCCAAACGATCATGAAGACAGCAGGACTCGTTCTTTTTTCAGCTCTGATCCTGACGATAACGGTGCACCCTGAACCGGTTTCAGCTCAGGACTCGGACCACGATGCAATCGTCGAAACGCTCACCACGTTTTTTGACGGTTTTGCTGAAGGCGATTCAACCAAAATGTATTCCCAGGTAGATAGCGGTGCACGACTTGTCCTTACGTTCAATGATGCGGACGGAAATCCAGGGATGCAAACATTTGGGATGGAGCAATTTGTCAGGATGATGTCCGGAGCAAGAGAACAACCCATCAAAGAGACCTTCTGGAATCCGGAAATCAGAGTCGAGGACAATCTGGCGTCGGCCTGGGTCGAATACAATCTGTGGGTCGGCGATACGATCGACCATTGCGGAACAGACAATTTTCAACTGTTCCGAAGCGCTGACGGTTGGAAAATCATCGCGATCGCGGATACCCAGCAACGGACCGGATGCACTGCGCATTACTAATCGGCGATTTCGACCCCGAATCGGAGGTTGCACACTTTCCCGATATCATTATCACAGTTTCGTGACATCATCTGATTCTGACTCCCGTACTTCCGTTTGAACAAGCCACAATAGGGTCCATTCCTATTGAACAAACGGGTACATAGTCATGAAAGCATTAATCCAATGTATTGAAACATTACTGATTGCAGGGCTGATCGCCATACTGATGATGGCGGGCGCGAATACTTCAAATGCCCAGCCTCGAAGAGGCGGCGGGAAGATGGTTCGCTCGAAAGTGGTCAAGAATCTACCGCGAGGACAGGCAAAGCTTCGCGCTAAAGATGAACGGTACTTCTACAATAAGGGCGTTTTTTACGGGAGATCGAAAGGTGGATATGCCATTGTTCACGCTCCGATTGGCGCCGTCATTCACAAGCTTCCCCGTAGACATAAAGTTTTCCACACGTGGAATGGAAGGTACTTTCGCCACAACGGCGTCTTTTACGTCAAGGTGAGGAAGGGATACAGAGTAGTCGCACCACCTTGGAGTCGGACTACATACCGGCGTGGTTTGGGCGTTCCCGGAGTTTACTTCGGAATGGGTTTAATGGTTCAGTATTCTCATGCCCATAAAACGTATCGTAGGGCATTTAATCATAGATTGAACCGAAAACGGCGGGTATTTCAGCACAAGCGTCGGCGAGCGAACGCGAAGAAATTCCGGGTTGCAACAAGAAGTCGTAGATGGAATAATTAGAACAGGTTGTTGTTTTATTCCTCGTAATCCGGCTCCTCCTCCGGGGGGAGTCGGATTCGTTACTAATAACCGGGTCTCGTTGCGGTCTTTCGTCCTAACTTATCTTTACCCGAATCATTTCCCTGACCCGCGGATTTTTGAATCGGCGTGGCATTGACCCCAATCAAGCCCATTCGAGCACAATCAAGCTCAAATGCAAATTCTGGAAACAACACGTCTCGTACTGCACCCATTCACCGATGAGGATTGCGAATTCATCCTTGAGCTCCTAAACGAGGAAGCATTTCTACGGTATGTCGGTGACAAGGGCGTTCGAACGCTCGAAGACGCGCGTACCTACATCCAAAGAGGTCCTCAAGCGAGTTACAACGAACACGGGTTTGGGCTCTATCGCGTCGATTTGAAAGAAACGGGAGAACCGATTGGAATGTGCGGACTGCTCCAACGAGATACGCTGGAATACCCTGACATGGGATTCGCCCTGCTCGAGCGCTTCTGGGGAAATGGATATGCGTCTGAATCTGCATCCGCCGTCCTGAAATTTGGAAGAAACGAACTGGCCCTTGACCGGATCGACGCGATCACATCTCCCGATAATCATCCCTCGATTGGCTTGTTAGAGAAAATTGGATTTCAGTTCAAAAAGCGGGTCGTTCTGGCAAATGGCGAGCCGGAGGTAAAACTGTTTTCGTACGAGCACACATTGGGCAGTAACATGACCTCAAGACGCGCGTGACCATTACTCTCTTGCCGGAACCCATCTCGGGTTACTGTCCGCGGTTTCATGGTTACTCAGATTTCTTTCTCCGCTCCCGTCGATGTTGATCACGTAGACCTCGAACGCACCGTGTCTGGCCGATACGAAAGCGATCATTGATCCGTCGGGAGACCAAGCGGGAGCCAGATCGTCTTCGGCCGATTCAGTGATGCGTCGTACGTCCGATCCGTCGACTGCACTCATGATATAGATTTCAGCGTCCCCCGAGCGGGTAGAACTAAAAGCGATCTGCGAGCCATCCGGAGACCACGACGGATACCGGTCATCCGCTTCATGTTCAGTCAACCGAACGATGTTCGTTCCGTCTGCATTCATGACGTAGACATCCATCGAGTCACTTTCCATGTTGGCCCGATTGGAGTAGAACACGATGCGGTCCTCTACCGGCGACCAAAACGGGTGACTGTCGATCGCTTCGTGATTGGAAATATTTGTCGGCTCTCCACCCTCAAGCGAGATCGTAAATATCTCCGTATTTCCGTCTTCTCCCGTTCCGTCGTAAATGATCGTTGCTCCGTCGGGTGAGAACGAGGGATCGATATTGTTGCCCGGGCCGTCGGTCACTTGCCGCTGATTCGATCCATCCCGGTCCATCACCCATATTTCCCGAAATTCAGATCTCCGGCTGACATACGCGATCATCGATCCATCCATCGACCCCGTTGGATGGTAGTCGAGAGAGTCGTGACGCGTCAGGTTTTCGAGCCCGGATCCATCCGGATTCACCAGATAGATCTCCGAATTCCCGTCACGCCTGGTCTGAAAAGCGATCTGATGATCGGACGAATCTGTTTGAGCCGAGTAATCCGCATTCTCACACGCCGCGAACACGACGATCAAGCCAGCTACAATCGCACACCTGTTCATTAAAGAGTTCATCATGTTTGACGGTCAATGGGAGGTCTTCCGATCTCAATCAAAGGACAATGACAGCCAATAGCAATTTTGCCCATCGCAGGCGGTGTGATGGGCGAATGGGTGCAAAGTCGAGCGCTCTGCGTTATCGGTAATTCCATTCTATGCGCTAGACGGAGACTTTCTGTTCGATCGTCTGGGCATCCACCCATGATTTCAGATCCACCCAGGACACGTCTGGGAATTCATCTCTCAACGCAGAGGTGTCTGTTGAATACCCGGTTTCAATAAACCAGTCGAACATGATGGCAAAATCTTCATTTTCCTCTCGGAGCGCATCCGGCGAAAAGCCTGCATAGCCGATGGTTCGGCCCAATTTCTCCGATAGAATTTGTGCGACTTCCTCTCCTGTCTTCTCGTCGGAGGCAATATCAAATCGCTGACCGAAAACTGATTCCCTCCGCTCGATGATTGACGCCACAAATTGACCAATGGTTTCGACAGCGATTTGTTGAAGAGCGGTATCAGCGGGCATGGGCATCGCCAACGTGCCGTCAAGAATTCCAGGTAGATACCATGGGCTCGTAATGTTCTCCATGAAAAAAACCGGAGCGACGATGGTGTAAGAAATTCCTGACGCAGTAATGGCTTCTTCCACTTTAAATTTGCTATCAAAGTGGGGAATTCCCGTCGCCTTGTCCGCGCTGGCGACCGAAGTGAAAACCAGATGGCCGACGTTCGCCTGATTGGCCGCCTCAACCATAGCCAGACCCTGCTCGATCTCCGCGTCGATTCCCGCTTCCATAAATGTCGTCATGAGAAAAATTGTATCAACGCCGGTGGCCGCGCGAACTAAAGATTCCTGATCGGTAAAATCACCGGCGACGACCTCCACCCCTCTTGATGCAACTGATGCAGCCCATTCAGAGTCGGGTTTTCGAGTCAGTGCTCGAACCTGATGACCGCGAGCCAGGAGTGCGTTCAGTACAGCACCCCCTTGTTGGCCTGATGCGCCCGTTACGAGCACCTTTCTTTTTGTTGTTCCTTCAATAGACATGATCTTTTCCTTTTAGTGTATGGTGAGAATAAATATTTATCCGCGCATCTTATCGAGGAGACGATTCAGTTCTTTCGTTTCCTTGACGGTAAGGTTTCTCATTTGATGGTTGGATGCGTCCATAATCGGATCCAGTTCCTCTAATAAAGCGAGCCCTTGCTTTGTTATTAAAATATCTACCCGCCTCCGGTTCTCTTCGCACTGATTTCTCTCCACCATTTTTTTCTGCCGCAGTTTCTCAACGAGCCGCGTCGCGTTTGATGTTTTGCTGATCATGCGATCAGCAATCAGTGAAAGAGTCGACGGTTTCGGGTATTGACCGCGTAAAATCCGGAGCACATTGTATTGCTCCTTTGAGATCCCGAAAGGTTTAAAAATGGTGTTGACAGCACTCGAAAGTCGGTCAGCGGTCACCAGAATATTAATTACAGCCTTTCCGAATTCGTCTTTGAACCGCTCCTGTTTTATTTCGTCTTCGAGTTTGATAACGACCGAAAAGAATGTTTGATGTATATACGTTTGTTGTACTGACGACTAATATAATTACAACGATTCCAAAGTCCAAATCCAATTAATATTTTTCCCGCCAACCAACCTGAAATTATCTCAGCTCAACTTTCTGCTCAACTTTCTGCTCAATTTTCTGCTTAACTCCAGGCGTAACTCTCTACCTCCTTCCCCGTACCTCCTGAATCGGAAAATTGACGCCCTTCCCAGTATTCTTTTCGGATCGACGTTTAATCCGTTCTTCCATCAATCAGTGTCGCCTTCTTCTCAATCTCCGTACTACCGGATTGGCTAGGCCGAATTCGTCTGTTCAATGCTGAAAAATTATCTGTTCGTCGCGCTTCGAAATCTTTCAAAACGAAAGGTTCACTCATTTATCAACATAACAGGTTTGGCAATCGGTCTTGCCTCTTTCATCCTCATATTTTTGTATGTCCAGGATGAAGTGTCATATGACCAGTACCACGCCAAATCCGACCGAATTTACCGTGTCAATTCAGATGTAAAGGGCGCAGAATATTCATCCAGTATGGCGTTCCCGGTCGGCGAAACGCTGGTATCGGATTACGATAATTTTGTTGAGGCATCCGTTCGATTTTTCAATTTTCAAGCGCCTACTGTTGCGATTTCGTACCTCCCCGATGGTGGTGACATGGTCAGGTATAATGAACCTCAATTCTTCTTTACGGACTCGACTCTTTTTGACGTATTCGATTTCGAGCTCCTGGTAGGCGACAAGGCGACAGCGCTATCAAGGCCCAATTCGCTATTGATCACGGAGTCTACTGCGACCAAATATTTTGGCGCTCAGGATCCGATTGGGAAGTCAATCCGATTTGAGAACGGGTTAACCATCGACTTTGAGATCGTGGGTATTCTCGCCGACACACCAAAGAATTCTCATTTCGAGTTCGACTTTCTGGCGTCTATGAGCTCCGTATTTGCAGCATTTCCAAACGCTAATTTTCTTAGTGGCTGGTATTGGAATCCGTGCTGGACCTATATCCTCTTGCACGAAAATGCTAACGTTGAGACGTTTAAGAGCTTTTTTCCTGACTTTGTTGAGAAGTATTGGCCTCCGCAAGTCAAAGATCAGTCGGAAATGTACCTGCAGCGCCTGACTGATATCCACCTCACGTCGCATCTGGATTTTGAGATCGGACCGAATAGTGATATCGCGTATGTCTACATATTCTCCGGGATTGCGATCTTCATTCTGATCATTGCGTGCATCAATTTCATGAATCTCGCAATCGCGCAATCGGGACAGCGTTCGCGGGAAGTGGGCATGCGGAAAGTACTGGGCGCAGCTCGGCCACAACTCATCCGACAGTTTTTGAGCGAGTCAGTGCTGACGGCCTTTACCTCAGTTATCGTGGCTTTGCCGTTGGTTTATATGACGTTGCCGGTTCTGAATACCTTCTCCGGAAAAGAATTGTCCTTTCACGTCGCGACAAATCCGATCCTGTTTGGTGGACTATTGGGAATTGGGATATTTGTGGGTGTTGTCGCAGGACTGTACCCGGCCATTTTTCTTTCGGCGTTCCAGCCGGTCAAAATCCTGAAGGGCACGCTGACGGTCGGTAAAACGGATATCGCAGCGTATTTGAGAAAGAGCCTTGTGATTACTCAGTTCGGAATCTCGATCATGCTGATTGTTGGCACATTTGTGGCATACAGTCAGCTCGACTACCTGCGTAACAAAGACCTCGGATTCAATAAAGAGCAAGTAATACTCGTCTCAATTCTCGGAACTCCTATGACTGCGCAGTACCCGGCCTTCAAAAGGCAGTTGTTGCAGGACGCCCGTATTTCAAATGTGACGGCACTAGAAGATGTCCCCGGCAGTAAGTATCAAACGGATAGTTTTCAACTTGCCGGCCAACCGGAAGCACAGCAGTTTCCAAAGCTCGCAGCTCATGATGACTTCGTGGCAACACTCGGATTGGAACTAGCTGCCGGCCGAGATTTTTCAGAGGAGTTTCCGTCCGATTCCGCTACAGCAATAATGATCAACGAGGCAATGCTTCCGATGATGAACCTTGCAACCGCGGAAGAAGCGCTGGGGACTAAAATCATCTTTCGCAGGCAGGAAAGAGAAATCATTGGAGTGACAAAGAATTTTCACTACGCCTCGCTTCACCATTCAATCGGACCTTTTGTAATAGAAAGATTTTTCAACCTTAACTTTTTCGCTAGATATGTCGCCGTCCGAATTCCCTCCGACGACGTATCGGGAACGCTTGCTTCTATTGAGAACTTATGGGGACAGTTTGTACCAGATCGGGAGTTTCAATACCTCTTTCTTGACGACGAGCTCGATGCACTGTATGAGTCGGAGGCTACGCTCGGAAGAATAGCAACCTCTTTTTCAATCCTCGCAATCTTTGTCGCGTGCCTTGGTCTATTTGGTATGGCGTCATTTAGCGCAGAACGAAGAACAAAAGAGATTGGAATTCGGAAAGTAATGGGTGCATCAATTCTAGGAATCGTCTCTCTACTCTCGAAGGAATCGGCGTTACTCGTGTTCATCTCGTTCATCCTTTTCTCACCGATCGCGTACTTCGCGATCGGGAAATGGCTTCAGAGTTTTACTTATGCAACAGAGATCAATCTGCTTTCGTTTGTTGCAGCCGGCCTAATTGTGTTGATGGTCTCCTTGTTGACGGTGAGTCTACAATCTCTTCGCTCGGCCGCGGCTGACCCGGTTAAAAGTCTTAGATACGAATAGAACACCGTTCGTCTATCGGGCTTCTTTACGGGTCAAATCCAGAGTCCATATGTGATTCGCTCTCTGCGATTCAGGCGATTTTGTATCATGCGAACGGGTACCGTTTATGAGCAACGGAGTGATGTCATGGACCAGAACGCCGAATCTGAGACAGGCATGGACCTTACAGGGCGAGAATTTATTCGAACATCGGGCGTAATCGGAGCTGGATTCACCGTGCGTCGGGCCGCGGCTATCGTCGCCGCTGAATCCGTGACCAACTCTCAGACACCTACAGCCGCGCAATCCTTGGGCAAGAATAGGTTCGCACTCGGTGGCACGGGGTTCATTGGGCCTAACCTGGTTCGATACGCAGTCGCACGCGGACACCACGTGCCCATATTTACAAGTGGAAGAACTGAGGCGGATCTTCCAGAAAGTGTTGAACGCCTCGTCGGCGATCGAAACGAAAACTTGAGTGCTCTCGAAGGACGCACGTGGGACGTGGTGCTAGACCACAACACCTATGATTATAGATGGGTTGAACGGAGCACGGACCTGCTGAAAAACGCAGCCGGCCAATGCATTTTCGTTTCGTCTATTTCGGCATACGACACTTCTTCGGAGACCAAAACGGATACGTCTACCGTTATTGAGAAGCCGAAAGTTGACGGGGAATACACGCGATTCTCGCCTGGTCCAAATTGGAATAATGGAGACGAAGCCCACTACGGTCTCATAAAGCGGCTGAACGAAGATATTGCAAGCACAGCGTTTCCGGGAAGAGCTACGATCGTGCGGCCCGGACTCATAGTCGAACCCTGCGATAAGACAGAACGATATACGTATTGGCCGCGCCGGATTGAGAACGGCAGCGAAGTTTTGGCGGCCTGTCACAATTAGGAAATATAAAAAGCTACTCAGATATGGAGACCCGATCCCACATCCACGAAGAACAATTTACAGCGTCACCTGAGACGGTATTCAAGCTTCTGCACACACCCAGCGCTATTCGAGCCTGGTGGGGTGCCGCACAAGCCATCATCATGGCAGTGCCTGGAGGAAGTTGGTCGGCGACCTGGGGAGAAGACGAAGATGATCCAGACTATGTTACCACGGCGACCATCAGGGATTTTGAACCTCCTGTTCGCCTGACATTGATCGATTATCGATACACGTCAAAGTTCGGTGATCTACCCTTTCAGGCGAATTTCGTAACCGAATTTTTAATTACGCCCGGAGATAATGGTACAACGCTTCGGGTCACTCAGGAAGGATTCCCCGCGGATTCAATGGCCGACGAATATTATGCCGCTTGCCAACAGGGATGGACAGATACGTTTGCAGGGATTCGGCGATATCTGGAGGGCTGAAATGGTTGAACGCGGAGTGATCGGCTCACTCGCGAAACGAACTCAGCTTCCCCGATACGTGGTGTACCCGAAGGGATTCAGCAGAAGCGGGACGTGATAGTGCTGGTTTTCATCGTCGACTGAAAAAACGATCGTAACACTGGGATGAAGAGTCTTCCGGCCGGTTGATGCGTGGTACGTCCCAGTATCGAATACAAGTCGATACGTACCGATCTCAAGCTTGACGTCGGACGACATGAGATCGCCAATACGGCCGTCCGAGTCCGTTGTCCCCACTCCGATGGGCTGCCAACCATGATCAGGGGATTGAAATTCGAGTGTCGCATACACGCCCGCTGCCGGATGCCCTTGGGCTGTGTCCAGGACGTGAGTGGTAATAGGGCTGCTCATGGGGACGATCCTCCGTTGGCACGTTGCTCTAAAATATGAACGAACGAACGACTACTGATTTCTTCGATACTCAGGCCTGTTTCTGCAACCTCATCCTCACTTATTGCTCCACAATTTATGCCCCGGAGGAAGAAATTCAATAGGCCTTGTCCGGTTGCGGCATCGTCAAATATATCACCAACCAGTGTGGCCTGAGCCGCTTTTTCCACGAAGGTCCGTAGTCGAAGGGCCGCCACATCAAACGCATTCAGAAAAAACGAGTAGATCGCCGCATATCGAGTAGGTAGTTGACCCGGATGAAGGTCCCATCCCTGGTAATATCCATGCTTCAGGGAATGCATATTATCGTAAAAGCCAATTCGCCACGCTCGATGAACGGCAGCTTGGTTTTCGGTTTCCTGCTCGGCCGTTAGGGGAGTACCCCCGGGCTTCACCCTGTGAACCGGTACGGGAAGAATATTGGTGGCGCCGTCCGACAACCATATTCCTGTCCCTGCCAGGGCCACCTGCATCATGTGGCGGGCAAAATCACAAGCAGGATGCTGCATCCGTTGGTGTTCGGCCGTGATTTCAAGGGATGCCGTGTAATCATAAACGCCAAAGTGAACTCCAGTACAACGATCTCGCGCCGCGTTGACCAGGCCGGATAAGGCCACGCCTCCTGTTCCGTCGAGAATCGAAGTGGGTGTCTCGATCATAAGCTCCAGACCAATAATCCCTCTTTCAAGACCTGCGCGGTCTTCGATAGAATCGAGAATGTTGGATAGGGCTGCCACCTGTTCCGGGATCGTCACCTTGGGAAGCGTGACAACAAAATTTTCAGGTAGTTTTCCATGACTGTGTACCAGCAGCGTGCTCACGAACTGATTGAGCGTATCGAGTGCGCGTTCTCCGTTTATCTCATTCAGCGCCTTTATTCGAATCCCGATAAATGGAGGGAGCGTTTTTTTCCGCATTCCCTCAGCGACCTCTTTGGCGGTCTTGACGGCGGTCTGAGTCTCTTCCTCTTTGGGGCGAATCCCGAACCCGTCTTCGAAGTCAATTCGAAAATCCTCGACTGGCTCGTTCTTCAGCTTTGCTACGACGCGTTCGTAAACCGTTGAAGCCAGCCAAGCGGCCCGGTTTTCATTGCGATTCGGAGTTGTGTTAAGAAGAAGCTCTGCTTCCGGGCCATTTCGGGGAAGAGTTTCGAAACCCGCGAGCTCAAAGGCATGCGCAAATTCAATATAATCACGCGCATACGCGTCTATGTATTTGAGAGCAACGCGACCCATCTTTTGGGCAGAATCGGATGCGAATAGCTGAGCCCCTCCGTACACCGTGTGGACGGGTTGCCGGTTCAGACGAGGTCCTGGACGTTCGTTTTCGAAGATTCGATTCGCCTCGTTTAGAGGCCCCAGTATGCCGGAAATCTTCTTACGGTTTAAAACGTCTGTCATTGGCTCCCAATTTTGTGAGCATCTTGGCCAGGCGTAGATGCATAATCTGTCGCTGTTGTTCACTCGCCTCACGCAGCTCGACAATGGGATCATTCGCTATCCGTCGGTTCAACTCCTGAACCATCTCGTCGGCGTTTTTCCCTGAGGCACAAATAATAAATATGTACCCGAATCGCTCTTCGTAGGCAGAATTCCCTTCAGCCAGGGCACGCAGAACGTCCTCCGAAGCCGTACTGGCCGCGCTCTGCTCTTCAGAAGCCCACTCGGTTCCCGTTAAACCAGATCGAACGGAACCGCTGTCACCAATCTTGGGATGTGCAGCGAATGCCTCCAAACGATCCTCATCTCTAACCCGCCCCCAGAGACGATCTGCGGAGTGATGTAACTCGGCTGCTTCCAGGAAAGGCCGCTCTCGCGTCATCGATGAGGCCCACCGGATCGATCCACAACACTCATTGAAAGCGCCCTGCGCCTCTTCGGAGCGCATATCGTTGATGGCCCGAAGTCCCGTTTCACTCATGGGTTTCTTCCGCTGGTTTCCTACCGAAAATCCGAACTCTGGCCACGCCACCATCGGGTATAATATTCATTCGTACGTGAGAAAACGGGCCCTCTTCGACGAAATCTGTGAAAGAATGGCTGGAATCAGGCCGAAGTTTTTGCTCCGGAAGAACTTCACTCCAGTTCGTGTCCTCTGACTTCGCCTCGTCGTAGTCAAGGCATCCATCCATCGAGCATCGATCCGGATAGTTTCCTTTGAAGTGTGTCGTATCCAACTCCATGCGTGTGAGAATTCCGACGGATCCAAGCTGTAGAATAACCCAATCGTGTCCGGGTCCGCGTCGACGCTTCGTTTCCCAGCCACCGCCCATATTCTCCGGGGCATCTGGAAGAAGGAGATTCCCGACGCTTCCAAAATGTTGATCGGAGCAGGCAACGACTCTCCCCCCATTCCGAATTGCGCTCAACTCGACATCACCGCCGGCCCCCGAATCGGCCTCGGCCGACGTTTCAGGTACGACGGTTCCGAAGACTCGGAGCCTTGCCACGCCGCCATCCGGATAAATATTGAGTCGAACGTACTCCCAACACTCTTCGCTCGCCACAGACAAATAGTTGTGGCTGTTCTCATCGATAGGCGTCTTCGGGATGATCTCAGTCCAATCCGATTCTCGTACGTCTGCCGCTTGAGCCGCTTCGATGGAAATATGCGGCGGATGATTGCCAATGAAGTGGCTGGTATCGACATCCACGCCCCTTATCACGCCTGGAACAGCCAGCTGAAGGATGCACCAATCGTGCCCCGGACTTCGCCGCCGCCTCGTCTCCCAACCATCCATCCACTTGCCTCGATCCGTATACTCATCGGGTTTGAAGATCGGATCACGGGTTGATATCAGCCCCTCCTTTCGAGCAAAGAATTCGTCGTTGGCCTCAAGGACTTTCCCGCCGAGTACTTCGGAGGCTAGATCTATCAGATGCGTATAGGCAGGCGTGCCGTTATGATCATTCATCGAGCGGAACGATTCAATCGTCGTGTCTCAGCAGGATGCTTCCGCGAGGAGCATCGCTGAAAGAATGGTCTTCGTAGACCCTGTGGCCACCAAGAAACGTAATTTTCACCTCTCCTGAAAGCATATGACCGGTGTATGGGGTCAGTTTGTGTCGCGAGAAGAGTTCGTCTGTCCTGACTTCTTTTGTCGCATCCGGGTTGAAGACCACCAGATCTGCATCAAGGCCGGGAGCGATCGAGCCCTTTGACGATTCAAGACCCAGGAACCGCGCCGGATGGGTACACATCCATCGCGTAACGTCCTCAATCGTATATCCGCGTCGTTGCGCGAGAGTCCACACAACGGACAATCCCAACTGTAACGAAGAAATACCTCCCCAGGCCTTTGAAAAATTACCCTCGTCCAGGCATTTTAATGCAGGGAGCGAAGGAGAGTGATCACTCACAACGAAGTCAATCTGTCCATCAACGAGCCCCTGCCACAATGCCTCGGCATTCTCCCGGTCCCGAATGGGGGGAGCACATTTATGGATCGTACTTCCATCAGAAATCGAATCCAGATCGAAATACAAATAGTGTGGGCACGTTTCCACGGTAATGGGCAAACCCGAGGCCCTGGCATCATGTAGCTTTTCAAGACAGACAGACGCCGCAAGATGTACAATATGAACAGGGCACGAGTGGACCAAGCACAATGCCACGAGAAGATCAATCGCATTGGCTTCCCACTCTGCGGGGCGTGATCGGGCAAATTGAGCGGGGCTCCGGACATCCACGACGGCCGGTGTTGAGGAATTCGTAGGCAACTCGGCGTGGACAAGAAGATGCACTCCGTGCCTTGCCAGGATGGGCATCGCAAGCTGAAGTTCATCTTTGCCGACGGGCCGGAATTCGTCGATGCCCGAATCGATAAGAAATGCCTTGATCCCCAGAACACCCCGTTCGATAAGCGCTTCGAGATGGTCTTGATTGTCCGGTACCAGACCCCCGTAAAACCCGCAATCAACGAACAGCTGATCCTTCGCCGCCTCCAGTTTTTGTTCGAGCGCCTCAACGGATGTCGTGACCGGAGAAGAATTGAGGGGCATGTCTACGAGCGTGGTCACCCCTCCGGCGGCGGCGGCCTGGGTTGCCGCCCTGAACCCCTCCCATTCAGTCCGCCCCGGCTCATTGATGTGCACATGTGAGTCGACCAGTCCAGGCATGACGACCCAATCTCCGACGTCCTCCATCTCTCGATCGAATTCCTTTTCTCGATCGGAATCCATTTCTCCTGAATTCACGATCGCGACGATTTTCCCCTTCTCGAAAATCACGCAGCCGTCTACAACGCCTGAGGGTGTGACAATTCGTCGGCTCTTTATCGCGTTGATCGGGCGAGTTGGAGTCATGCGCTACGTCCACGTCTTTCAAGAAGCTGCGCCGCCACGCTGATCGCTATCTCGTCGGGCGTTTGACTTTGAATAGGAAGACCGATAGGTCCGGTGAGTCTAGCGAGTTGATCATCCAAAATTCCTTCGCCTCGAAGGGCTTTCTTGATATTTCCGATCTTCGCCTTACTGCCCATAATTCCAATAAACGGAAACGGTCTGGCCAGGGCTCCTTTCAAAGCAAGAAGGTCCGATCTTACATCGGTCGTCATCACGAACACCTGTGTAATTTCAGGATAGTCGAGCCGAGACGCTGCCTCTTCCATATCAGATACAGTCACCTTTTTATCCGCAAATGTATTACGTTCCATCGTCGTGAGTTCAACCCGGTCGTCTACAATGCTCACATGATAACCCAGTTGACCGAGCGTTCTGGATAGTGCCAAACCACAGTGACCACCACCCAGAATTCCGACACGCCGGAGATTTAAAAGCTGTTCGGAGTAGATCCAAGCGTCGGATGAAGTGTTTAGATGATACTGACCGATTTGCGAGTCCATGAAGCCCGGTTCGAACTCAATATTCGACGAAGAAAATCGGAGCACACCGGCATGCCCTTTTTCCTCTGACTCGGCAACAGCTTGAAACACGTTCAGATGCGTCCGAGGATCGAATAAGTAGTATAGATTTGTCTGTTCACCAGCGCACATCATTCCGGATTTCTCGCCTTCCCCATCTTCGCGATGGACCAACGCACGAAGTGTCGGTTCGTAGCGGCCCGTCCGAAGAGCTTCGGCCGCCACGCCCACAAGATTGCGTTCCATCACCCCTCCGCCGATGGTCCCGATGATCTCCTCCGACTCGAAAACCGCCAATCTTGCACCCGTCGTCCCCGGTGAATGAATGGTGTGTTTTACGACAAGAGCGACAAATACATTCTCACCTGAACGCAATCTCTCGTGCACGCGACGCCAGAAGAATTTCACGACATACCTCGAACAGATTCCTGAGTCTCGGCGCTCAAAGGCACCATATCTTCTGTTTCGCTACTGAAATCTTGCCTGAAATCTTTCTTGATATCAGAGTACAACCCGAGAAGAACCCGTTCAGGCGTCAGCGGCGACTCAAAGGGTAGATCCGAATCTGGTCGAAACGCCTGCATGGCATGCCGAATCGCGAAGAAAACGCCGATCCCGTACATGAGCGGAGGCTCTCCCACCGCCTTGCTGCCGTATGGGCCCAGTTCCTCATCTGCATTTTCCAGAAATTCCACTTGTATATCGTCTGGCATGAAATACGTGTCCGGCACCTTGTACGATGCCAACGCTGACGACAGCAGCTTACCAGCAGGATCATACTGGAGGTCTTCCATCGTCATCCAACCGAGTCCCTGGGCCAGGCCTCCTTCGACTTGTCCAAGATCCACGTCGCGGTTGAGAGACCTTCCCACGTCGTGTACAATCTTTACTGAGTCAACGTCATACCGTCCGCGAAGACAATCAAGTGTGACTTCCACGACCGCTGTACCGCACGAGTGATAGGCAAACGGCCTCCCCTTCTCTTGATCCTTATCGAAATGAATATCGGGTGTCGCGAAAAATCCGTGTCCGGATAAGTCAACCCGTCCCACGTGGGCTTTTAGTACGAGATCGTTCCAGGAAAGCCCTGTCTCCTTGCCGTTCTTGAGGACCTCATTGTCCCTGATAGTGATTTCATCCGGTTCAACTGCGCCAACTTCCACTGCAGCTACGGCCAACAGTCGATTTCGGATTTGCCGGGAAGCCAACATGGCAGCATTCCCGTTTAGAAGCGTCGAGGAACTGGCAGCGGTTGGAGACATGTTCGCCACCCGAGTTGTATTCGTGCTCTCTACGTTGACCCGGTCAGTGCCTATCCCGAACGTATCGGCTACAATTTTCGCAATGTTTGTCGATAGGCCCTGACCCATCTCGATTCCACCGGTCGAGACACTGACCGAACCGTCGGTATACACGTGGACCAGCGCGCCGGCCTGATTCATAAACGTGTTTGTAAATGAAATGCCGAAACAGATGGGCATCATGGCCATCCCTTTCTTACGAAGGAAGTTGGAATTATTGAATGCTGCGATCTCCGAAATAATTCTTTCTAAATCGTATTGAGATCGAGCCTGCTCCCAGGTCTGCCTGGAACGAGAGTTCGTAACCTTTTGGCCGTATGGAAATAGATCACCTTCGGATAGAAGGTTTCGTTCCTGAACCACATGCCGATCCAGATCCAACTCATCTGCGATTTTGGCGATGGCGCTCTCGATCACGAACATCCCCTGTGGTCCCCCAAACCCCCGAAAAGCTGTATTCGGGGGCAGGTTGGTCCTGCACGAGGCGGCGAATATTTTAACATTTGGAATGAAATAGCTGTTCGTGGCGTGAAAAAGTGTACGCTCAAGCACCGCCGGGGACAAATCAGCAACCGCGCCCGCATTCTGATACAGATTGGATTCGTACGCGAGTATTTGACCGTCCGATTTTGCACCAATCTTAAAGTCCGCGACGTATGGGTGGCGCTTCCCGGTCATTCGCATGTCTTCTCCACGCCGGAGCACGATTTCAACGGCCCTTCCGGTATACCATGCTCCCAGTGCCGCGATGCACGCCCAGTGAGTGGCCTGATCTTCCTTGCCACCGAATCCACCTCCCAGGCGCTTGACGTCTACCTCCACATCGTGATTCTGGATGCCCAGGATTTTGGCCACATGTTTCTGCACGGCATACGGACTCTGGGTTGAGCTGAAAATCCGTATACGTCGACCCTCCAACGGAATGGCCCGGGCCCGCTGCGTTTCCAGATAAACGTGATCCTGCCCACCCATGTCACACACCCCCTCGAGCACGACGTCGCATTCTTCCCAGGCAGCATCAACATCACCCATCGCAAACGTCCGCGTCGGCCCGATAATCTGGCCGTTTGCAAACGCCTCCCGCGGATCTGTGACGACTGGAAGTTCTTCTACGTCCAGCCGAATGGACAGGGCGGCATCACGCGCCCTCTGCGCGGAATTTGCGATTACAATCGCCACCGGCTGCCCCTGAAAGTGAACCGTGTCGTCGGCGAGCAGAGGTTCATCCTGAATGATCGGACCGAGCTCATTTTCACCCGGTATGTCTGAGGCCGTCAGAACCGATTCAACACCGGGAGTCGTACGAGCTACCGAAACATCGAGTGAAATCACCCGTGCGTGAGCAACGTGAGATGAAAAAACGGTTGCGAAGAGCATGCCGTCCTGCCTGTTTACATCGTCGACAAATTCGGCGGATCCACGCGTATGATGGAAAGCATCAATATTATGCATAGAGTATCTCCGCCGATATAAATTCCGGATACAGGCGCACGAAATGTGCAAATATCAGTTGCCGGAGCAGCAATCGCTTGTATTCGGCACTTCCTCGAACATCACTGATGGGAGCGATTTCGTCCTGCGCGACGGCAGCCGCATTCCGAATGACCTCTGCGGAAATGTTCTTTCCCGTTAGAAATGACCCAGTCGCGTCAAGAATGAGAGGAACGGGAGCCACGCCTCCCGCGGTCAACGTCACGTCACAAATCTGTTCCCCTTCCGTGCGGATAACGGCCGCACTGTTCACAGAAGCAATATCCAGATATTTCCGTTTGGAGACCTTCTCCCAATTGATTTTTGAAGTGGACGGTAGAGCGGGAATACGGATCTCAGTCAGAATTTCCCCGGGTGTTTTTGCGAGCTCTTTGTACCCGTCGTAAAATTCAGATAGCAGGACGGTTCGCTCGATCTCGCCTTCCTTCAAGAGCAGCTCGGCACGTAGAGCCAGAAGAAGAATGGTCATATCCCCGACCGGAGATGCGTTAATAAGATTCCCGGCCAACGTGGCACGATTTCGGATCTGTATCGAGGCGATTTCCATCATGTACTCCCGGATCTCAGGAATATATTTCAGAACCGAGGGGCTGTTCGAGAACTCCTCGAACGTCGTGAGCGCACCAATACTCAGGTGCGTTTCCAGATCTCGTATGCCTCGAAGCTCAGGGTACCGATTGAGAAGTACGGCATTGGAATCCGGTATTTCATCCCCCTGCTGCACGTAAATGTCCGTACCTCCGGCAACGATAACGTTCGTACCGGATGGCAAAGATGGAGCGCTCGTGAGATGAATGGCTTGGAGTTCCCGACGGATGTTCGAAAAATAGTCTGGAAGAATTCCGCAGTCGACCAGTTCATTTACACCCGACGCTGATCCGGCATCCCGATTCAAGTGGTGATGGCAGGCTTTCAGAGAACGATATCCGGTGCATCTACACAGGTGGCCACCAAGTGCCTCCTTAACCCCCTCGATGTCGATATCGCCCTCTCTCTCCATTAAGTATCCGGTCAGCGATACGACAATCCCTGGGGTACAGAAACCGCACTGCGATGCGCCCTCGTCGACGATCGCTTGCTGCACGGCTGAAAGCGCGGCCATATTCAAACCTTCGATGGACACGAGGTGCTTGCCTTGTAACTCACCAACAGGCATCAGACACGACGTGATTGACTTGTAGTGAACTTCATCCCCCACGAGTTCACCAATCAGTACGGCACAGGCGCCACAATCTCCCTCCCGGCAGCCTTCCTTGGTTCCGGTCAGTCGCTTCGATTCTCTTAGAAAATCGAGAACGAGCAAACCCGGGCGAGCGGATACCTGTATCTCGCTATCGTTCAGAATAAAATGAAGATCCGTTACCATGGGCGATAACCAGTCGGGAATTCTCTTCCGAACTACTTTCTTAACGGGCCACTAAACATTCTAGCCGCAATCCACCCGATTACCACAACCAATCCCAAAATAAGGGTGCTGTACCGACTACCGTATGAAATAGTAGGATAGTGATTGCCAATCATGATCAGCACCAGCGCGATAACTGTGTACGAGTTGTGCTTCGAACGCATGGGACCCATGTCTGCGACCCCTGCGTCGAATGCCTCTCCTTTTTTTGCCGCTACCAACATCTGGCGCTGCACCGGCAATATTCGTATCCAAACATTTGCGGCCATGATGGTACCGAGTACGGCCCCTACATGAATCCACGCGGCGCGACTACTCATAACAACGGAAAAACCGTAATGAAGTGCAAGAATCAGGAGGAGCGTAACCAGCGCAAACAGAATGGGATGCTTCCCAAGCGGTGAGCGAACCAACCCATCATAAACAAACCAAGTGATAATTAGAGAGCCAATACCGACGGATGCCGCGAGACCAAAACTCAATTCAGGAGTGACCAGGAGACCATCCACGTAATAGGCCAGGCCAAGAAGAATGGCGCCGCTTATCCACGTAGTGGCGGCTTCCCACTTGAACCAATGGAGCTTTAGCGGAAGGATTTCTGGAAGTTTTTGTTTTTGAACGAAATAAAATCCTCCTCCATGCACCATCCAGAGATTCCCGACGACGTTCTCTTCATCGGTCGCCTCGAGGCTTCGTTCCATGAAATTGAACAGATAGGTTTGTCCTATCCATAGAATCGCCGCAAAGACATGGACCCAGCGGACAACCATCTGAACAATCGCACTAAGGTCGTATGCGTCCATGGCTATGGTTGGAGGCTAAGTCCGAAAGGATCACAAAAGTCTCTAAAAAGGTCATTAAAGAGATTAAGTTACCGATCAAGCCGCGGTAATGTGTTCTGAATCTGTTGGGTGAAACCCTTATGGTTCATTTGAACGGCTGTCCGTAACAGGCGTGTTTCAAAAAAATTCGCTCAGACTTAAAAGCATAGCTATGACGGTTCTGTTTCCGGGGACGGTTACGGGATATCTCCCGTATCAGCTCTTGACTCCCGGTGAAATTCCCGGACCGGCGGTGTCGACTCCGGAACACATCCTTGCCCTCCTCCTGGGAATCACAGGCCTGGCAATTCTGATAGGGAGTATCCGGGAATTTGAACATCGCGGTCGCGGAACTCTCGCGCCGTTTGATGAACCCGGATTACTCGTCATCAACGGTCTGTACTGATTGTTCGCAACCCTTTGTACGTCGGTAGGGTGCTCATCCAGCTTTCCGAATGCCTGTTTTTTGGGTCCACCACACTGCTGATTTAAACGGGAGTGTTTTTCGTTGTCGTGAGCGCATTGATCATGGGTTATGAGGAGGTTCTTTTTCGTTCCAATTTCGGAGAACAGTGTGTGCACTACTGCGAACATGTTGAGTGATGGATCCCCTCGAAGCGATATTGAGGATATTCGATGCAAGAGAGCAACGGCGCTTCCCACGAGAAAATGGCGCGCTGAATCGAGTGCATTAGGAATTGGATTGCGTGGGTGCCGGCAACGATCCGATTTTTACGGCTCTAGGACACTCGTCTACTTACTTACTGGGATTGAATGCGCCGCACTCAAATTGCTCTAATTACCCTCTCTTTTGTCCTTTTCGTTCCCTGCGCGGCTCAAATTCTGACGTCTACCCCTGGATCCATTTTTTCTTGGGAGGCGAAGTATGGAAAGAAAACCGTTGACTTTACAGCCCAGGATTGGCTAAATGTTATAGACACCCGTTGGGGAGCAGGGCTCTCTACAGAAGACAACCTTAAGATCTTCGATATATGGTGGCGTGCGGTCGACGAAAAGTCAGGGGTCTTTACCAACGCGGATATTGACATTGACGCGATTCGTGATCGATATCGACCAGAAATAGAAGCCGGTGTGAGCCGAGGTCGATTTGCAGCAATCATGAATCATTTCGGGTACCAGCTGCAGGATCTTCATACGTATATCTGGGACACACCGGTTCGAAATTCGGCTCTCGTCAAGGGTGTACCCATGCTTGTCATTGGTCAGTATGGGGTAAACCGTCGCTTTGGTGCCGTTCTCTCACCTCTACCGGATTCAACACTTGTGGTATATCGCTCTAAGCCGAATCATCCCCTGGGCCTTGTACCCGGTGACGTCGTTCTTGGCTATGACGGTGTGCTGTGGAAAGATATCTACCCAACGCTAATAGAAGCAGAGCTGCCTCTGTTTCTTAATATCGTCAGTGGCAGCAACGAGGCTACCAACGAATATTACTTGCTACAGGCCGCCGGACTGAACTGGCATCTCTTCGACACCATAGATATCCTAAGATATTCGACGGGACAGGTCCAACACTTCAGTACAAATGCCCTAGCTGGTCAGACCACGACGATCTGGGGATCCGATCATGTCAATGTGCCGGGTGTAACCTGGCCAAATCGATCGGCGAATGCCAGGGTCGGATGGGGCGTGGTGGACGGTACAAATATAGGCTACGTCTTCGTAACCTCGTGGAGTTTCAATGCCCAATACAACGTATTTAGTCAGTTCAGACAGGCGATCGACGAACTGGTTAATCAGCGAAACGTCGACGGCCTCATTATCGATCAGCGTTTCAACACGGGTGGTGGCGCCCTGGGCTCGGGAGGGTGGTCGATTCTTTTCAACACGTCCTTCCCAACCATCGGATTCGATATTCGTAGCGAGGCCAACGTGGAGGATCACCTGGCTATGCAGCCGGACCCATTGCGGCGCGAAGAGAATTTGTTCATCATCGGTAATCCCAACTCTTACTTCGATAAACCCATTGCCGGGTTAATCGGGCCGGGCGCCATTAGCGCGGGTGAGTTGGAAACGATTCGCTTGCGTATGCACCCGAGAGCGAGATTGTTTGGAAAAGGCACGGCTGGCGGGAACTCTCCTTCATACAATCAGGGGTTGGGAGACGCAAATTGGTTCTCATCACTCACTTCTGGGAGCTTGTACCGGGTTGAAGGACACGAATACATGATTCATAAATCCATCGAACCGGATTATCCAGTGTGGTTGGAGAAAGTCGATGTCGCCAACGGAATAGATACGGTCGTCCAGGCCGCCATCGCATGGATCCAGGCAGGTGGCCCGTTGGTCACGGATACGGAGTTGCCTTATGAGAACGAATACGTGTTTTCTGACGTCAAGAGCTTTCCAAATCCATTCCGAGATTCGTTCTCGATTTCCGTGAATCTCCAGCACCCAGCAGATATTGAACTGGAAGTCTATGATCTTCTTGGACGGCGAATGGGCCACCAATCCTTCCCGGGTCAATCGGCCGGCCCGTTTCAATTAACCTGGAATAGTCGTTCTGCGATCTATGAGATTGCACCAGGGCTTTACTTTTTCCGTCTGTCCGATGGCAAGAATGAGTATCGTGGCACGGTGGTGAAGGTCAACTAGCAACTTGTCATCCGGCCAACGCGCAGCGCGAATTCCCAATTCACTGAGACATGGTAGCCCCTAAGACCAACCTGGGTGCATTCTGCGCTAGCGGACATGGTAGCAGGAGATAGCGAATCGGCGATCCAATATTATTCCAAGTCGCTTGAGCTGAATCCCGATAATGATAATGCAAAGGCGAAACTGGAAGACCTTCGCGAGTGAAATATCAAGAATCGCCACTCTGCCGTACACCTCGTTTCCATTCGAGATTAACTCCGCTTATAGCACTTCCGAATCTTTTGGGTCAGGGACATGTATATGCTAATAAATTAGCAGTTAAATGTTACGAAGCTATCTTTCGGTCTTCTTTCGGAATCTGGTCAGGCAGAAAGGGTTTTCCTCTATCAATATCCTGGGATTGGCTTTAGGATTTGCCTGCTTTACGCTCATCACCGTCTACCTGTCGCACGAACAGGGATTTGACCGAATTCACGAGGGCTCAGATCGACTTTACCGAATAAACAAGGTTGTTACGACAGCAGACGGTCGTCTAGAGCGTCATGCGCTTACGCCGGGACTTCTGGCGCCTTCATTGTCTGATGCTTTTCCAGAGATTGAAGCCATCACTCGCGTACAACCCTGGTTTGACGACATTCTTCTCTCCTATGAGAACAGGGCGTTCATGACATCAGACGTCGCCATTGTCGACTCGAATTTCTTTAACATCTTTGGATTCGAGTTGCTTCGGGGAGAAAAAGAATCCGTTCTCTCTAACCCTTTATCGATTGTGCTCACGGAATCCGTTGCCGCTCGTTTGTTCGGCGAGACAGATCCCATCGGGCTACCCGTGCTCGCCCTGGAAAACCTTGAATATGTGGTCACGGGAATTGCCGCTGATCCAGATCCCAGATCGCATCTTCGATTTACGGCCCTCATCTCCTGGTCCTCGACCGTGCCGGGCGGAGGCGGTCTTGATTTTGCGTGGCTAAATCGCTGGATCACTCAAGCTCCGTTTACCTACACGAGGCTGGTCCGGGGCACGAATCTGGATGCTTTTGAATCGAAGCTGCCTGGGTTCTACGCTGCAAATGACCCGGAAAGAGCTTCACGTTACAAGCTGTACCTGCAACCGATACACGAGACTTATCTGGACTCGACGGATCTCCTCTATGCTGGAAGTACGAATCGAGGAAGCGCCAGGAATGTCTCGACGTTTTCCGTACTTCGATACCTCATTCTTCTCATCGCCGGAATCAACTTTATGAATCTGTCGACGGCTCGGGGATCCATTCGATCGAAGGAAGTGGGCATTCGAAAAGCTCTGGGAGCCCAGCGACAACAGCTCAGTCGGCAGTTTCTACTGGAGTCTGTTGCCTACAGTCTGCTTGCGTTGATCATTGCCTTGCTATTGGTCGTAGGCATCATACCCGTTCTTGGAGACATCTCAGGTGTCGCCGCTTTCGAGTCGTTGTCTTTCAGTGAATTGCCGATCGGACAGATACTACTCATTGCCGGCGCGCTCGGTGTACTCTCTGGCGCCTACCCTGCCGTGTCACTGTCTCGATATCATCTCACCCGTCAGCTAACGAGGAACACATCCGGTAGCAGTCCCGTGCTTTCTCGAAATGTCTTCGTACTGGTGCAGTTTGTGATTTCAATGATCCTTGTCGCTGGGACGATGGTGGTACTTCGACAATTGGATTACATCCAGTCCCGAGACAAGGGATTTAATCAGGACCAATTGATCGTTCTTTCGACGGACGATACGAGTATTCAGAATCGTTTCAGCGCCTTCTCGGCTGAAGTAGTGCGCCATCCAGCGATTCTCAGTGCTGCGGGTAGCAACGCCGTCCCCGGTACGGCGACCATGACTACGGAAGTGATCCCAGACGGGGTTAAGACCGAAGCCACATATATCGCCAATATCGTTCGGCTGGAAGACTACTCACTCCTGGATACCTACGGATTCGAACTTGCTGACGGTCGGTTTTTTGAAGAGAATCGGCCAATGGACGCGACCAACGGCATTGTCATCAATGAATCGATGATGCGTTCACTGGGATGGCAGGAAGCGGTTGGCCGGCGACTGGACATCAGCGGAGAGTTGCAGGAAGGTGTGGTTATCGGAGTCGTCAAGGATTTTCATTTTCAGTCCATGCACCGGGCCATCGACCCGCTTGCATTCTACTTCGCGCCAAGAGGGGAATTTCTAACCATACGCATTGCTGCCGGAACCACTACCGAAGCCATCGAACACCTGGAGTCGACCTGGAAATCATTCGAGTCGCTCTATCCGTTCACGTACATGTTTCTCGATGAAAGCTTCGCGCGGTTTTATGAGAACGAAAATCGGTTGATGATGCTGCTCAGCTTCTTTGCCGCTCTAGCCATGCTCATTGCCTGCCTGGGCCTCTATGGACTGGCCACTCATTTGACCATGGTCCGAACGAAAGAAATCGGTGTTCGCAAAGTGTTAGGGGCAAGTATTGTTCAAATCGTTCTTCTTTTCGTCACAGACATCGCGAGACTGGTCAGTTTAGCGATTGTCCTCGGCTCTCCACTCGTATTTCTCGGCGCCAAGATGTGGATGGAGAATTTTGCTTTCCAGGCTCCGATTGGAATCGATCTATACCTTTTGTCGGGAGGAGTTGTCCTCGGTATCGCCCTCCTTTCAGTCAGCTATCAACCGATCCGTTCAGCCCTCACGAACCCCGTCGAAGCGCTGCGATACGAATAATCTTTGAGTGACGATCGGGTTTGTCGTTCCTTCAAACGATTTATGGTTCCTCAGACATAACCCGTGTTCATGTCCGATCTGAAAACAACGCCCACCCATTCCAGCGTTGAGGTCTTTTTTAAGAGCGTTAATGACGAAGAAAAACGCGCGGATTGCTTTGCGATCCTCAACCTCATGAAGAAAGTCACCGGAGACGAACCGCGGATGTTGGATCCCGGCATGGGGGGTTCGGGAGTTAGCCTTACAAGTACGATAGCGGGCGCGAAGGGGACGGGTTCAACACCGGATTCGCTCCCTGAATAAAGGACTTGTCCCTGTACATCATGCCGGGATTGACGAGGTATGATGACCTGATGCTGAAGCTCGGGAAATACCGGAACGGAAAGGCCTGTCTGTACCTGATTCGTCTCGAAAATGTTGATTTGGATGTCCTGAGCGAGCTGGTTGAACAGTCGGTGCCTCATTTTCGAAGCAAATACGGATGGGGCCGCTAAAACTCCTGTTTTGTCACACTTAGGCAGATTCCAGCATTTTCTCCCATTTCGTACGACAACTGATCGCCTGTTGTCGGGTCATATACATGTTAATCAAGCATTCATATGGCCAATGGGTCTAGATCTTAATGGGAGGGTCGCCATGCATTCAAGAATCAGTTCATCATTCATCCTTATCGCCGGAAAACTCTTTGCTCTGTTCATCCTACTGTCTGTTAGTCTCTTTGTGGGATGTAGCAGCGACACCGGGCAGCTGAACACCATTGATCCTGAATCGGATCCGGTCGCGCTAGCAACTCCGGGGGTCGAAACGTCAACAGCAACCGTCGTCACGCCACTACCCGAACCGCGAGTCGTTACGTACGAGGAGGCAGAAACCGCGTACAAAAAGGGCCGCTATTCCGAAGCCGTCGAGCTTTTTGCTCTGTATTCCGAACAGAAACCGGAAAATCCGTGGGGACAGTACATGCTGGGGTTATCGGCGTTCAAGATCGGGGAATTCGACCTGTCTGAAGACGCACTCAAGCGATCACTCGAACTGGATCCGAACCATCAGAAAAGCCTTCTGAACCTGGCTCGCGTTTTTCTCAGCACGGATAGAGCCGACGAGGCGCTTGGCCTGATTGAAGCGGCCAGGGAAATCGACCGGACGAGACCGGACGTATACCGGTTAGAGGGGCGAGCTCTTCATGCTCTCGGTCAACTCACCGAAGCTGAGGACGCCTATCGAGAAGCCATTCGGATTGACAACCAGGATGTCTGGTCCATGAACAATCTGGCGCTGGTGTTGATCGATGAGGGGTATCACAACCTGGCCGTTCCGCCGCTTGCCCGAGCCGTAGAGCTGAATCCAAACGTGGCGACGTTTTTAAACAACCTCGGCATGGCCCTCGAACACACGGGGCAGTTTCGAGAAGCGGAAACTGCGTACTCCTCAGCGCTGAACGTCGATGCGTCGTACGGAAAAGCACTCGCCAACCTTGCCCGAATCGAGATGGTAGAACAGCTCACGGACGTCGTGGATGTCGACATGCTAGCGATGGCTGAGGATTTTGTAGCTGAGATCGCGTCGTGGAGTGATGAAGCGATTGCCCGCGAGATTCCGGTCGCCATAGTGGTCCAGGATTCTTCCGCCGTGTTCACGGCTCAGTCAGATTCAACCACGACTCAAGATCAGTAATAAAACCCGAATTCATCGGAATAAGAGCGGATAGCGCTCGTCGGGTAAATGCCCCGTCCGGTTGACCGGACGGGGCATTTTTCGGAATTCCCTTTTTTTGGCTCCTGATTACGCACCTCTTCAGTCCGAAGTGTCACACGTTTGAGCCCAATAAAGCCCATGACGTATAGCATTCGCACTCCGAAATGATCTCCCGATATCTATCCGTGCGCGCCGCCCTGTGCGTTATTCCAGCCATGATTCCGGTCATTTTATTCCTTGCTACCGATTCGCTGGGACAAGCGTTCACGATTAGCGGAATTGTCCGTGACGCTGATTCGGGTGAAGTACTCATTGGAGCGAATATCCACGCGCTTTCTTTCGGAACCGGGACCGTCTCCAATCGATATGGCTTCTACTCACTGACCCTCCCTCAAGCGGACAGTACGACCATCGCATATACGTTCATCGGATTTGAGCCTCAGGTGAAAAAGGTATATCTGGATGAAAACCTTCGACTGGATATCGAATTAATCTCGACGGCCACGCTTTTGGACGGCATCGTCGTGACGGCCGAATCCGCCGCTGAAAACATGGCTGAAAGAAATGTTCGAAGCACACGAATGAGTGTAGTTGACGTCCCGATCCGATTTGTTGAGGCATTACCCGCCATTCTCGGAGAACAGGATGTCTTGAAAGTCATCCAGCTGTTACCCGGTGTTCAATCCGCCCAGGAAGGCACAACCGGATTTCACGTTCGCGGGGGAAACCTGGATCAGAACCTGGTTGAACTTGATGAGGCCACGGTTTATAACCCGAATCACCTCTTTGGTCTGTTCAGCACATTCAACTCGCGAGCGCTCAACCATATTGAACTCGTGAAGGGAGGTTTCCCGGCCCAATACGGGGGCCGACTTTCCTCCGTTGTACGGATAAGTATGCGTGAGGGAAACCGAAAAGAGTTCGTGGGCCGCGCCGGCGTTGGCCTCATCTCGGCACAGTTGTCACTTGAAGGCCCGCTGATCAAGAATCGGACGTCGTATATCATCTCGGGGCGAAGAAGCTATATCGATATTGTTGCGAAGCCGTTTCAAACGGGACAAAACGACAATACATACTTCTTCTATGACCTGAATGCGAAGGTCAATCACCAATTGTCCGCGAACGATCGTCTCTACGGAAGCTTTTTTACCGGGCGCGACAACGCAGAGTACGTGGATTCCGGCGGACTGGGTTATGGCATTCGGTTTGGGAATTCAACAGGTACGTTTCGGTGGAACCACCTCTTCGGTCCGAAGCTGTTCTCAAACATGTCTCTCATATTCAATCAGTATTTTATCCGGGTGAATACGATTCAGGGTCAGTTTTACTCGCAGAACTACTCCGGAATTCGAGATGCAACCGCCAAAACGACACTCGAGTATTATCCGTCTCCGCGACACACGATTCAGCTAGGTGGTGTCGCAACAAAGCACGTGTTCAAGTCGACAGGGACGGGTGGTCAGCTGCCTACCGGACAGGTGGTAACCACCATCGATCCAGAGCGAATTCCCGAACGAAAGACGTCGGAATACGCGTTTTTCATCCAGGATGACTGGAATGTGAATGACCGCGCGGGAATCAGTGCGGGTTTGAGAGTCCCCTTTTACGTGGCGTCCGACGCAAACTACAGCGCGCTTGAGCCCCGCATTTCTGTTCGTGTGGCGGTCGATTCCGCGTCTTCAATCAAGGCTTCGTACACGCGGATGAACCAGTTCGTTCATCTTGTGCCCAGCTCCACCGCATCTCTCCCAACCGACATTTGGACCCCGTCGAGTAAGATCACCAAGCCCCAGGTTGCCACTCAGTATGCACTGGGATATTTCAGAAATTTCAAAGAAGGCAAATATGAAACCAGCCTGGAGCTTTACTACAAAGAGATGGAGCGACAGGTACTGTTTCGCGAAGGAACACAGCTTCTTGCTTACGAGGATATTGATGACGTTTTGACATTCGGCCGTGGATGGTCCTACGGAGCGGAGCTGTTTATAAGACGGCAACTTGGTCGCCTAACGGGTTGGTTATCCTATACCCTGTCTTGGACGCGGCAAAAGTTTGATGCCCTTAACCGTGGTGCCTCCTTCCCCTTCAAGTATGATCGCCGACACAATCTGGCAGTCGTGGGCACGTACCGACTTAATCGTCGGTGGTCTTTGTCGTCAAATTTCATTTTTCAGACCGGACCGGCCTATACACTTCCTGTAGGAAGACTCTTTTCCAATCTGGGAGGCGATCTTTATCAGGGCCTCTTCTATGACTACGACCGGTTTAACAACTACCGGTTGGGATCCTACCATCGATTGGATGTCGCGGCCACCTTCAAGACACATCCTCGCTGGGTGAAAGAGGGCGAATTAGTCATCAGCGTGTACAACATTTACAGCCGGTTAAATCCGTATTACGTCTTTCTGGATCTAGACACGACCTCTGGCGAACCGGTTGGCAAACAGGTTTCGCTCTTGCCCATCGTTCCGAGTGTGAGCTACAACGTTCGATTCTAACCTTATTACTGCGACCTACCATGAAGCGTCAGATGATCCGACTATTGCTGGTCCTGCTTTTTGCGACTGTTGCCGTTGGTTGCACAAAGACGATAAACGTCGAACAGCAACCCTACGAGTCTCGACTTGCTCTCGAAGGATTGCTGATGCCGGGTTCGACCCCCCAGATTTTTTTAACCAAAACAGTTCCTTTTTTCACGTCCGACCAGACCCCTTCAACACTCTTCGTTCGAGATGCAGACCTTTCGATCGAAGGACCGGATGGCGTCGACCTGCTGGTCGTTGACTCTACGTACAATCAGTTTTACTGCCGGTATGAGCCGTTTTATAGGGGGAGTATTCCGATCCGATTCGATGCCACGTATCACCTCCGGTTGACCCATTCGGAACGGCTTTATGAGGCCAGTACAGTCACCAACATCCCTGCCGTAACGATTACCCATACGGAATATGTGTCTGAGTTCGTGGATATCTACGGTGGGCACGAGGGTGTGATCGTGGACTTCGACGACATCCCGGGTCGTGCGGATCAGTATCGGTTTGAGATGACTCGCCTGTTGGACAATACCCACGAGACCGTTGACGAACGGGAATACTCAAGTGCTTGCCTTCCAGATGGAGAAATCATCGAAGTGCGTGATATCGGCAGGTTTATCTACTTCGATGATCGTTTGGATGGTGCACCGGTTCGATTTGTGGTTGAGCCGGCCCACACTCACCGAAAAGGTGACGTGGCGTTTCTCTACATCCAGAGCCTGGATCGAGCGGCAGCGGACTATTACGATCGTCTTGATCGCCAACGTGAGGCGAACGTCAATCCTTTTATCGAACCGGTCTTTCTCAGCTCATCTATTGACGGCCTCATCGGCGTTTTTGGAGCGATGAATCGATCGCCGGTCGTCGAGTTCATCTTTCCAGAAGATGCCCTTTAGTGGATATTTCTTCTCAAAACATGTGGTTAAATGAATACGTTGCAATCGATTATGTCAATAGGCACGGTTCTACTGGTGGGATCGTTCGCATTGATTTCCGGATGCGATTCAGCAGGCTCGGTGTTTGAGCTCAAGTCTCCCGACATTCCGAAGGTGATTGACGCTTCAAACTTTGTTCAGAACGTCGACCATCCTCTATGGCCACTCTTGGTCGGAATGACGTGGCGATACGAATCCAATACAATCGATGGTCTCGAGGTAACCGAGGTCGAAGTGTTGTCGGATCGACGGATCGTTCAAGGCGTGTCCGCGATGGTGGTACGAGACCAGGTTTTTCTGGAAGGTGAGCTCATTGAAGACACTTTCGACTGGTACGCCCAGGACAAAAGCGGCAATGTGTGGTACGTGGGCGAGGACTCGAAAGAATACCGAAATGGCGTGGTCGTGAGCACGGCTGGATCATGGGAATCGGGCGTATCCGGCGCCAGAGCCGGTATCTACATGTACGCAAGCCCTAAAGTCGGCGACTTGTACTACCAGGAATACTTCGAAGGAGAAGCGGAGGACGTCGGGGAGGTGCTTGCGATCAATCAATCCGTGACCGTACCGTCCGGCTCGTTCATGGAATGCGTACAGATTCGAGATACGACCCCACTGCAACCGGACGTTTTGGAGCACAAATACTTTTGTCCGGGAGTCGGTACCGTATTGACGATCGATTTGAAGGCCAACAACCTTCGCGACGAGCTCGTACTGTTTGCGACACCTCAACCCTAGCCCGCGCTAAACACCGAGCCTGATCGACAACATCGGCAGGAACGGAATCCCGGATCGAGTGGCTAGTTCAAACGCACCGCGGGGCTCCCGCTCGACCAGACTCCAATCTCTGACATTCCTGCGGCCGAGAATATTTATTGCGTAGATGCGAACCTGCAGATCAACCGCTCCAACCGGGGCCGAATACGTAATTCCAGCATCAAACTGGATGAATTCCGACATTTCATGAGATTCTGGAGTCGAGAAATCAAATGAGCCAAACTGTGAGGAGATTGAGGATGGTTCGACATAGTCGTAGTACGCACTTCTAAATCCCCAGGCTCGACCAAACATTGCGTGTCCTCGAATACTGAGGACCACCTGATTCGAAGGCACAATTTCGAGGAGGCTAAAGACGCTATGAGGAATATTCCATGGTACGACCAGCCTCGCATTCTTGAAGCGGTTTCTTATTCGCCGTGTCGCGTGCCCGTATTCGTACCGAATCATCAGACTGTGCCGGCGAGACCGATGATTGGCCGCTATTGAGAACCCGGCTGCGTTTCCAGATGCCTTTTGCATGAGTGGGATTTTCAGTGTACCAGAGCCTGTCGTCCGGACCGAAACATGGTCGCCATAGTTCAGGACGAGTAGATGAGGCTGGTGTTTGAAATACGTGCCTGCGGTGAATGACCAGTTGACCGAAGGCTGAATCACGATCTTTCCAGCTAAGTGAAGGGCCTTGGGTGGATTTTCCCTACGGTCCAATGGGAACCAGAATCGGACACTCGGAAAAAGTGCGTTTATATTGTAGGTCGATACATCCACCTGATGGGTGAACTGCCTATAGAGTCCTGCAGAAATGCTGGCGGCAAGAAATCCGGTGCTCCGAACCGATTCGTCGTAGTTGATGGAGAATCGTGGCTCAGCGTACACCGACTGCTGTTCGGGTAAATACGTGAAGCGTAGCCCAGATCTAAGCGTAGTCGCTGTTCCGAGGGACCAGATCTCCTCAACGAAGCCGCCAATCCGCCACCTGTTCGGTTTTCTTGTACCTGACGAACTGATAGAATTCAGAAACGGACTGAGTGTGATCGTAAAATCGTTCTCGGACTTCACGACTTCTATTCGGGCCAGAGCTGAGTGCCTGAGAGAAAGTGCGTAGCTCGCGCCTGCACTGATCCCTATTTCATTCACTTCATTGAAGTCATCCGTAAGCACCGGTTCAGCGCACGAGCTGTCGCACAAAGAATCTGTCGTAAGACCCAGGGGGAAATCGCCGAATGTATCGAGAAGCCTATAGCCGCTCAACCAGAAAGAGGCATCAGCCAACAACCGACCCGAAAGGATTCCCTCGTACCTGACTTGAAGCACCGTGTTTTCCCACTTGAAACGGTCTTCCGAAGAAGGTTCATTAGGAATGAGTTCGCCCAGGCTATCCTGGTTTTCCCCAAAAAGATTTCGATTCCGGTAAATCGACGCTTGAATGGTATGAAAGAGACCGAAATTTAGCCTGACAGCCGCATGAACATCTGAGAATCCCACGTTGAAATCATTCCTTTCCGATCTGATTATCTCCTTGATGGCCGGGTCCAGCTCATCGAGGCCGCTTTCCTTTCTCAGAAGATCCAGCAAGAAAAAATCCGGCTGGCTCCAAGATTGCATGATATCATCGATCTGTTTGAAGTACGGGCTATACTGGAGATCCTGGCGAGCGGCGATCGTCCAGGAGGCCCGGAAACCCGAAGGATCACCGGACCGACCGCTTACCCTCGCATTCAGACTTACAGGATCGATCAACACCTCGACTCGACGCCTGGAAGGGGGAGCAATTTGTTGTTTGATATCAACGATGCCTGCAAGTTGACTCCCGTGGGAGGCGCCAAATCCGGCTTTTCGAATTCTAATTTCGCTCACAGCGAACGGACTGAATGGTCCGATCAACCCTCCCAGTCTGACGGGGATAAACACCGGCACACCATCGAGTCTATAGATGTGCTCACCGGAATCGCTGCCCTGCATGTGAATGGCTGACAGTGATTCACCCTGATGAATACCCTCGATCAGATCGAGGGTCTGCAGTACATTTATCGATGCCAGTGGATTCAGGTCGAGCAGTTCGATGTCCTGAATCACGTCGGACCCTCTTCGAACGGAAGAAGGCCTCGCCTCTGAATCCGTGATCACCAAAGCATCAGCGAGAAAAGTCCGCTTTTCCAGTGAGATGAGTAGCTTTTCCTCTTCATTGGGGGAAACAATGACCGTATCGACGCGGCTTCCGTAAGCCACGTGCGATACCGTCATAATGTGGAGACCTGGGGCGACCGAAGTAAACACGAATCGACCCGAACGGTTTGAAGCCGTACCTACGTTCTCAGTCGAGAGTATGATATTCGCGTTCTCAATCGGTTCACCTGACTCGAGATCCAGGACCGATCCCGCAACCGCTCCAAATTGTGTTTCACCTCTCACAGATCGGACGATGATATACGTACCCGACGAAAGCAGTATGTAATCCAATCCTGTTCCGCGAAGGATACATTTCAGAACACGATCAATCAGTTCTTGACTTGCGCGACAAAACGATGTCTGGCCGGCTACCATATCCGTTTCAAAAATCAGATTGATCTCCGTGTCATCGATCAGAACGTTGAGAGCATCCGAGAGACGGGTTCCTGAAAAGACGAACGAATAACGCCGGTCACGTTCCTGTTCTCGTTCCTGAGCGGATACGGGGCTGCCCCCAAAAAACCCAAAGACGAACGCAGCAAGTGCCAATGCCCGCCATAACTTTGCCGTTCGCCTGACTGGGTATCTCATTCGCAATCAAGGAGAAGGTGTGTGGTGGAGTGCAATCGGTAAGGGAAAATTCACCCGAAACGACGATTCGGGCACTGATCCTAATTGCCCGGCTCGTAAATCTCAAAACCATTTGAGATTTGACGGTAATTCAATCCCAATGCTTGTGCGAGGTCATTAATCACACCCTCTGCACTCGCCGGACTTCTAAATGCCACGCTTACCATCTTTTGACGATAGGATGCAGCCGATAGTTCAATTTCAAGATCAAATCTACGCTCTATCTCATCCAGGGCGATCTGAACCATGGTGTCCTTAAATATGAGATCTCCATCTCTCCACGCGGTTGCGTGCGCGGTCAATGTAGCGTCGGCGGACGTGGGAACGGATTCGCCGCTCAACACGTGACGTGTTTCGCCTGGCTGCAAGAAGACCCCACTTTCTGGATAAGATCTATTCGAGAGACGCAAGCGTCCGGAAAGAAGCGAAACGGATGTTCGATTTCCCGGGCCCTCGCGCCACGCCCGCACATTGAATTCGGTCCCGACCACTTCGATGACCCCATTGAATGTGTTCACGATAAATGAGCCGGTGCCCTGTTCGACGTTGAAAAAAGCCTCGCCGTTCAGGCTGACGACCCGACTGCCGGTCAAGCTTCGACGAAAACGCACTTCCGAACCGCTATTCAATTCGACGGCGGACCCGTCTCTGAGGCCGACGCTCAGTCTTTCGCCATTGGGTGCGAAGTAGGTGTCCGTTCTTGTCCAATAACCCATTCCGACCGCTAAGACCAAAAGTACAGCGGCGGCAGAAAGAACGAACCTGGGTACTCTTCGCAATCGAGGTCCATGCGAGACAGGTCTCCGATCCCCGGATTCTGGTTTGATTTGCGACTCAACCCGCACCCAGACCGCCTTAATGCGAGCTGAGTCAGGAAATGATTCAGACACGCTGGAATTCGCGACTTTCCAGACCTCCCGTAACCGGGCAGCATCTTCAGGGGTCTCGTCCCCTAACAGATGCTCCAGCTCCTCTGACGGTATGTGTTCGTTGATGTCAGGCATTCATCGGGTATAGATCATTGTTGGTATTCGTCCAAGCGAACTCTGAGGAATCGAAGAGCCAGAAGAATGTGCGTTCCAACCGTGCGTTCTGAGACTTCCATCACACGGCCAATTTCATGATGCGACAGACCGGCGAATCTGCTGAGCCGAAAGGCCTCTGCCCGTCGCTTGGGTAACTCGTCAATCCATGACTGAATGTGCGAGTCTAAATCCTTCACCGATAACGGTGGCTCTCCCGAATCTGAGATCGCACGCTCCGTTAGGGAGGCGGCATGGTTGGCTGGAGATCGTCTCTCGCGCTCTCGGATGGCATTGAGTGATCGATTTCGCACCATGGTGTATAGCATTGCTTTCAAGGACGTATGGGGTGTCAACGATTCCCGATTCTCCCAAAATTTGAGAAATACATCTTGTAAGACATCATAAGCCAACGCTTCATCACCCGTGATAGAGCGAGCGTAGCGTACGAGCGCAGAACTAAGCTGCCGAAATACTTCGGCGAACGCATCTCGATCGCCAGTACTGACTCTCTGGCCGAGTTCTTTATCGCGAGAGTCTTTGTATGTTCGGTCTGAATCGCGCTTCAATACGGGCTTTTTACGGAGGCCTACTTCAATCATACGACAATCCCAAGGACGTATATACGTAACTGAGATCGAAAAAAACCGTGATTTACCGTGAGAAAAGTGATCTTCGGCGTAGCTAACCATCTCTATCATTTCGTCCCGAGAAATGGTTCTGAGATTACGGGTGTGGACCGACTTCGAATACCAATCATACTGTGTGCGGTACTTTTTTCAACTCTGGCCGGATGCGCGAAACCGGCGGATACCTGGACCTCAACACATTTTGATCTGCAAGGGCATCGAGGTGCACGAGGTCTCGCTCCTGAGAATACCATTCCAGCCTTTATCCTTGCACTGAATCTGGGTGTCAAAACATTGGAGCTCGACGTAGTGATAGGCGCTGAGGAGGAGGTGATTGTATCTCACGAGCCATGGTTTTCTTCCCGAATCTGCTCACATCCGGATGGACACCCGGTCAGCGAAGACGAAGAAAGGGATCTCATCATCTTTGAGATGCGATATGAGGACATAGCAAGATTCGACTGCGGAAGTCGTGGTCATCCAGGCTTTCTGGAGCAGGAGGCGATGGCCGCGGCCAAACCCCTCCTGACGGAGGTCATCCAGAATGTCGAGGCGCATGCGGCTTCAACAGGCGGACCGTCGGTGTTCTACAATATCGAAATCAAATCGACTCCCGAAAGAGACGGTGTTTATTACTCGACTGTAAGCGAGTATGCTCAACTTTTGTATGACGTACTGGCTGATCAAGATATTTTGTCGCGCACAACGATCCAGTCCTTCGATCCGAGAGCCCTGGAGGCCGTGAAGAATATTGATCCTGCCGTTCCGCTCGTATTCCTGGTCGACAATAACATGAGTTTCAGCGACAATCTTGATCGGCTCAGCTTTATTCCTGAAACCTACAGTCCTCATCATCGCCTCGTAGATAAATCACTCGTAGAAGAGGCTCATCGCCTGGATATTAAGGTCATTCCCTGGACCATCAACGGCGAGGAGAGGATGAAGGATCTGATCGCAGCGGGTGTTGACGGATTGATCACGGATTATCCGGATCGAGGAGTGGCTCTGCTGGCGACACTTTTCGAGTAGCGAATCACGCCGTCCACCCAGATGATAGCATTCTTCAAACCCCCGAAACACCGGGGCCGACTGCCGGACGAGAAAATTGACACCGCCTATTCCCGTCTCCGTCGACAGGTATTTCTAGGCATTTTTTTTGGATACGCAGGCTACTACCTGGTCCGGAAAAACTTCACGCTGGCGATGCCCTACCTGATCGAGGAAGGATTTTCGAAGACCGAACTTGGATTTGCCCTCTCCGGTGTTGCCATTGCATACGGCTTGTCAAAGTTTCTCATGGGAAGCGTGTCCGATCGCAGTAGTGCGCGCTCGTTTATGATGATGGGTCTTCTGATGAGTGCAGTGTTCATGATCGTCATGGGCACTCTTCCCGTCGCTACGAGCTCGGTCGGCATCATGTTCGTGCTGCTGATGGCCAATGGTTGGTTTCAGGGGATGGGTTGGCCGCCAAGTGGTCGAACCATGGTACACTGGTTTTCCGCCAGTGAGCGAGGAACCAAGATGGCGATCTGGAATGTCGCCCATAACGTGGGAGGAGGCCTTGTGGGGCCCATTGCCATACTGGCGATGGCGATTTTTGTCGATTGGCATGCCGTGCTCTACGTGCACGGCCTATTTGCCCTCGCCGTTGCCCTTCTTATATGGATTATGGTTCGTGATACTCCGCAATCAGAGGGGCTTCCAAGTATCGAAGAGTATAAGAACGATTATCCGAAGGCCTTCAAATACCAAAAATCGCACGAACGAGAGTTTACGTCCAAGGAGATCTTCTTACAGAATGTCCTCAACAACAAATTACTATGGACGATCGCTGTGGCGAATGCTTTCGTCTATCTCGTACGTTATGGGGTTTTGGATTGGGCACCAACCTATCTGAGTGAAGTCAAAGACTTTTCATTTGAGGACTCCGGCTGGGCCTATGCGTTCTACGAGTGGGCTGGCATCCCAGGTACCCTGCTTGCAGGGTGGATGTCAGACAGAATCTTTGCCGGACGACGTGCTCCCGTCAGCATTATCTATTTGACCTTGACACTGGTTTGTGTGGTGATTTACTGGCTTAATCCTGTCGGTCATCCGGGCATTGATGTTGCGATGTTGATTTCTATTGGCTTTCTAATTTATGGTCCGGTCATGTTGATCGGCGTGCACGCCTTGGATCTTGCTCCAAAGAAGGCAGCGGGTACCGCGGCTGGATTTACGGGATTATTCGGTTATGTAGGTGGCGCCGTCAGTGCAAATATTGCAATAGGCGCTCTCGTGGATGCTTATGGCTGGGATGCTGGTTTTATCCTAATCGCGGCTGCATGCGTGGTCGCAGCTCTCCTGATCGGCATGACCTGGAAAGCTGAGAAACGGTCGATGGTTGAAGAGGACGTTGTAGGAGCAGATTACATAGAATGATTGTAGAACGGGACTTTAAGTTGTCCCAAACCTCGTCGTTTGGTAAAACGGGCAAGTCATCTAAAGATTGGACGGAGTGATCCACACCGAACGACTCGTCCTTCTACCTGCTACGGTTGGCCACCTGGAACCAGCTATCCAGGGGCACGATGCCGTGCAATCCTCCCTGGGATTTGAAGTCCCCATGTCCTGGCCACCGGATCTGCTCGACGATGACGCGCTTCGATTTACCATCGGTCGGCTCCGCGAGCGTGAGAGTCAATCGGACTGGTTGTTGTACTTCGCCTGTCTCCGAGCGGATGGAAATCCAGAGATCCTCGTCGGATGCACAGGATACAAAGGGCCCTCTCAGTCCGATGGCACGGTTGAACTCGGTTATGGAATCGCGGGAGATCACCAGCGGAACGGGTATGCCACGGAGGCCAGGCTCGGTCTCGTTCGGAATGCCTTTTTGAATGCGTCGGTAGTCCGGGTCATCGCCGAAACTCTCCCTACCCTCGAGCCATCGATCGGAGTCTTGCGAAAAGCGGGATTTCAGTTCATCGGTGACGGATTCGAGGAAGGCGTTATCCGTTTTGAACTGACGCGCGAAAAATTCGTCATGCCATAAGGGTGAATTCGATCGTATTATCATTCGGACCTCCGGAACCAGAATCGCGTACGACTCTTCCACCGACCCATTCAAGCAACCGGTCCAAAAAAATGCTTAAGATTTCGAGCGCATTTGTTCTCCTCGTCCTTTTTTCAGCGCCTGTGAGGGCTCAAGATTCTTCCGAAGAAGCGTTTGAAAAACTGAAATCCCTGGTCGGAAAATGGACTGGAGTAGGGCCCAGTGGTTTAACTCTGGTTGTGACCTACGAATTGGTTTCTGGTGGACAAGCCGTTGTCGAAACCCGCGTACCAAAAGGTGAACCGAGCATGGTCAGCATTTTTCACCTCGACAATGATGAGCTGATGATGACGCACTATTGTTCGGTAGGAAATCAGCCGCGCATGAAGGCCGATCTTACGTCGCCCGGCACGATCGAATTCTCGATGATCGATGTTACTGGACTCTCTTCGGAAAACGAGGGGCACATGTATGGACTCCGATTCGACTTCGACGACCCATCCCACCTGAGGCAGCTCTGGACCTGGAGGGAAGACGGCAAAAACCTACCGTCCGCATTCACGCTTGAACGAGTCGAAGAGTGAATTCGATCTAGACATTCAAACGATCGGCGTATGGGACTTCCTCTCCAAACTCGATATGACGCTTCAGAATGCGGAGGTACATGGCCCAGCAGTAACAGGAAATTCGATAGTGGTCATTTTCATGTGGCCAGCCTTTGTGATGAAAACGTACACTCGTTTTTTCGCCGTCTCCCTCGAGCCGAAATCCGATCTGGGTTCCCATCCATTCGTCGTCCGTTTCGATCATTTCCCATTCGAATTCTGAAGGTAAAACCGAATACGTGACCCTGGCTTTCCACTGATAACCTGGTCCAAAGTCCAAATCGTAAATTTCCCCTTCTCTCGGCGTGCCTCTTGCGTTTAGTGACCACCAGGCACTTACGCCTTCGGGAGATGTGATTCCGTCAAACACCTTTTCAGGTGATGCTTTAATCTGAAAATCGTGATAGATGTCAGCCATGATATTCTCCACGTAAATTCTACCGGGTTGAATGAGTAACCCAGAACACCGTACCCGTGATCCAATAAAGAAAGGATGAACGACCGATTGTCCGATTCTGAAATGGAATATCACTTTGCGGCGCCAGTCTTGAGACTGGAAACCGGAATGAAGCAGCATTATGTGCCTATCCCAATGGAGATGGCGGACGCGCTAAAAGAAGCCGGAGTACGCCGCGTTCTGGCGACACTTAACGGCTACACTCTCAGCCGGGGAATCCAGGGGCGGAAGGATGGCGAAAAAGTTCTCATGCTCGGCCGAACCATACTGAGGGACATCGGAGCGAATTACGGTGACACCGTGATGGTCTCAATCACTCCCGATCCGGAGCCCGATCGCATTGAACTGTGCGACGAATTCGCATCTGCACTGAAGCAGGATGACGAAGCCTTTACGAGATTCGAGACGCTTGTGCCCAGTCACCGGCGCGGACTCAACGATTATGTGGACAGTGCGAAAAGAGCGGATACTCGTATAAAACGTGCGCTCGAAGTGGCCAACAAACTTCGGACGTATACACTCTACGGAGATCTAAAAAAGGAGGAGTAATCCGTATACTTCCCTTCCCACCTATTCCGGAACGACCTCAAACGAGCCATGGATGTAAAAAAATGGGCTTTATTACCTGCCGTGCTGACTGTCTTCGTCTTTCTCACCTTCATTGCAGGATGTGGATCGAATGAGCCCGGGTCCGGAGATCCGGGGTGGATAGATTTAGAACGACTCCTGAACTCGGATAACGAGCTGGAAAACTGGATGTCGTTGGGCCGCGACTTTCAACAGCAGCACTATTCCCCGGCTGATCAGATTAATACCGCGAATGTCAGCGAACTCGGACTGGCATGGGAATATGATGCACGCACGCCGAGAGGTCGAGTGAATAGAGGATTCGAAGCCGTCCCGATTGTCGTTGACGGCATCATGTACACGTCCGGTCCTTGGAGCATCGTCTACGCTATTGATGCAAAGACCGGTGAAGAGATCTGGACGTATGACCCCGAAGTGGACGGGGCGTTTGCCCGCGCTGAATGTTGCGACATCGTAAACAGAGGCGTGCAGGTGTGGAAGGGCCGCGTCTACGTAGCCACTTTTGACGGGTATCTCGTGTCGATGGACGCAGGAAGCGGCCTCGTGCTCTGGCGAGTCGACACGTTCGTCGACCGGACGCGCGGTTACAGTATTACCGGTGCGCCCCAAATAGCAGGGAATGTCATCGTGATCGGCAATGGCGGAGCCGATTTTGGCGTTCGAGGCTACATAACCGCCTACGATCTAACTACGGGAGTCGAGGAATGGCGATTTTTTATGGTTCCCGGAGATCCTGAGAACGGCTATGAACACCCCGAAATGGAATTCGCCGCCGAGACATGGGATCCGGATTCAGACTGGGAATCGGGTGGAGGCGGAACGGCATGGGGACAATTTGCCTACGATCCTCATTTGAATCTGCTCTATGTAGGCACGGGAAATTCCACCCCCTACCCGATCTGGTTCAGAAGTCCGTCGGGGGGAGATAACCTGTTTCTCGCATCCATTCTCGCCATAAATCCTGACACAGGCACGTTGGTCTGGTATTACCAGACAACCCCTGGAGAAATTTGGGACTACACCGTCACGCAGAACCTTGTGCTGGCCGACCTGGAAATCGACGGGTCGTCAAGACAGGTTCTCATGGTAGCGCCAAAAAATGGGTTCCTCTACGTGCTGGATCGCGAAACTGGCGAGCTACTCACGGCCGACAACTTCGTTCGAGTAACCTGGGCGACTCATATTGACATGGACTCGGGCAGGCCCGTGCTCACAGAACAAGGGAACTATGAGGACGAACCCAAATGGGTATTTCCGTGGGATATCGGAGCGCACAGTTGGCAACAGATGAGCTATAGCCCGCAGACGGAGCTGGTGTATATCCCTGCAATAGATGCTGGCATGCTCTACACCTCCTTCGATGAATACTCGTTTCGACCCGGTGAGTGGAACGTCGGAATCTATTATCTGGCAGATTCGCTGAAGTCGGAGTTGTTGGTCGCCAGAGATCCAGTCACTCAAGAGGAAATCTGGAGCGTTGATTTAGAGGGCGTTGGAAACGGAGGTGTGCTTTCGACCGGAGGTAATCTGGTATTCCAGGGAAATGCGAATGGCAATTTCGTAGCCCACCGAGCGGACACGGGTGAAATTCTCCATCAGATTCCGACCGGTACCGGAATTATGGCGGCCCCGATCACGTACGTGATAGAAGGTGAACAGTATGTGGCGGTCATGGCAGGTTTCGGTGGGGCATTACTGGACTACTTTATCGAGGAAAATGCAGCGGCCACGTACGAAAATTACGGTCGCATCCTGGCCTTCAAACTAAACGGTTCCGAAGTCCCGCTACCACCGAAACGTGTTCTTCCGGATATCTCCGAGCCACCCGCGAGGTCGCTTTCAGACGAATCGGTTACAAAGGGGGGCAATCTATATGGAGAATTTTGCGCGGTATGTCATGGAGGGATAGGCGGAGAGCGAATTTCTTTGTACCCGAGTCTTATTCGAATGGCATCCAACACGCACGAGCAATTCAATCAGATTCTTCTTGAAGGATTGTATGAATTCAATGGTATGGCAAATTGGTCTGATATCTTGACGGAGGAAGACGCTGACGCCATTCACGATTACCTCGTGTCCGAGCAGAAATCGGCCTGGCGAAAACAAGAAAATCTGAACTGAGCCTCGAGATCCGTGCTAGCAACCATTGATTGGGTCCTGATCGGCGTCTATTTCCTTCTTCTAACGGGCATCGTTTGGTGGTCCTCACGAAAACAACACACGTCAGAAGACTACTTCCTGGCCGGAAGAAACATCGCCTGGTTCGCCGTCGGAGCTTCTCTCTTCGCGTCGAACATTGGGTCCGAACATATTGTCGGTCTGGCGGGCGGCGGCGCGATCAATGGCATGGCGCAGGCTCACTGGGAGCTGCACGCCTGGATCATGATCATGCTGGGATGGATTTTCGTACCGTTCTATTACAGGGCGAAGGTCTTTACAATGCCCGAGTTCCTGGAAAAAAGGTTCAACAGCGCTACGCGGTGGATTCTTTCGATCGTCTCGCTCATCGCGTATGTGTTTACGAAAGTCTCCGTGACGGTATATGCAGGAGCGCTCGTATTTCGCACGCTCCTACCCGACGCATTTGGAACTCCTGACGATGCTTTCTGGGTCGGTGCATTTACGACGGTCATTCTGACGGGAATTTATACGGTATTCGGAGGGCTCAGGGCGGTCGTTTATACGGAGGTCATGCAAACCGGCCTGCTCCTCGTCGGGTCGATCTTGATCACGTATTTCGGGCTCCAGGAATTGGGTGGATGGGGAGAGCTCAAAGCCATACTGGCCCAGAACAAAGAACAGTTCGCGCTCTGGCGACCGAATTCCGATCCGGTTTTTCCGTGGCTCGGTGTCATGATCGCCTCCCCGATCGTTGGGATCTGGTATTGGTGTACCGATCAGTACATCGTTCAGCGTACCCTCGCCGCCAGGTCGCTCCGTGACGCCCGCCGAGGAGCCATTTTTGGCGGGTTTTTGAAAGTTTGGCCGGTGCTCATTTTCCTGGTACCGGGTATGATCGGATATGCGCTTCAATCCAAAGGTCTTCTCGTGATCTCCCACGGGCGGGATGGCAAAATGATGGGAGACATGGTGTTTCCTACGATGGTCGCAAATTTACTACCGGTAGGGCTCCGGGGATTGGTGGTTGGAGGTCTTTTGTCCGCACTCATGAGTTCGCTGGCTGCACTTTTCAACTCCTGCGCTACGCTTTTCACGGTGGACATCTATGAAAAACTCAAACCGGGGAAATCCGAATCTCATCTGGTGAACGTTGGGCGGGTCGCAACTACGGTCGTTGTGATCCTCGGCCTGCTCTGGATCCCGATCATGAAACAGATGGCAGAGGGAAACAGCGGACTCTACAACTATCTCCAGAACGTTCAGGGATTTTTAGCTCCGCCCATCACGGCCGTCTTTCTTTTAGGTCTCTTCAATAAGAGAATCAATGCGAACGGGGCCTTTTGGGGGATGGTCATTGGATTTGTGTTGGGAATGTTCAAACTAACGGTACAGACACTTACCCAGAGCGGTTTATTGGACCCGTCGACGGTTTTAGGAGCCATTGGTGCATTCAACGGGTACTACTTTGCCGGTATACTTTTTTTAGTCGCTGTGACTATCATCATCGCAGTCTCATATGCAACCGACCCCCCACCTGAAGAAAAAATTCGCGGCCTCACCTTTTCCATGATCTCCGACCGCGATCGAAAAGAGAATCGAGACAGCTGGAACTGGAGGGATGTTGCCGGAAGCGTGATTGTACTTGGTCTTGTTCTGGGAGTCTATCTTTACTTTAGTTTTTGGATTTAACGAATCCACTATGTTCTAACATGATGAATCGCATTTCCACTTCCTTGCTCTTCGCGTTTGCATTCGTATTTCTTGTCGGTTGCGAGCCGTGGGGAGAGGATAAACCGTTCGTCTTCGACGCTCCCTGGGAGCTTGTCGACGCCCCCGCCGTGGGCGAGGAGATCCGGGTTCTTCTCTATCATGATATGGAGGGGCTTGCCGGTCAGGACGATCCGAGGACATTTAGTTTCTCAAAACCACAGTATCCAGAGGGCCAGGAAATGTTGGCCGCAGATATCAATGCAGTGGTCGACGGCCTTTTCGCAGGCGGTGCCACGGTGGTACACATTGTTGACGGACATGGTAGTGGTAACCCCGATCCGGATCTCAGGACGGATCTACTTGACCCACGTGCTCAACAGGTTTTTCGGGACGAATATTTTGACGCGTATTTCGACCTCACCGAAGATGACGTATATGACGCTGTAGGGGTTGTCGGTATGCATGCCAAAACCGGAAGCGGTGGGTTTGCTTCCCACACCTACACACTGGGTATTGATTTTCTCCTTAACGGTCAATCGATTACTGAAACAGAGCTCGTCGGACTTTCGTGGGGTCGAGCTAACGTGCCTCTGATCTTTGCGTCGGGTGATGATCGCCTTGAAAATGATCTTCGAACCATGCCCTGGATCGAATTCGCCCAGGTAAAAACTGCAACCAGCGCTTCTACCGCGGATCTGAGACCGGTCGACGAAGCCCACGCAGACATGCGTGAAGCCGCTAAGCGTGCCATAGAAAATCTGGCAAACGCTAAGGTGATGAAGGTTATTACACCCGTTCGAACGACCCTTCGCGCCGTCCAACCCGCCAGCCTTAAACTCCTGGAAGGAGTTCCAGGCATCAATTACGGAGAGGGCAGCGCCACATTTATTGCCGGCAGCATGCAGGAAGCTTACGACGGATTCGTCGCATTGGTTGGCGTAGCAACCAAAAATTACGTACGTCTTCTCTACGAAAATTTGAGCGCACACCCAAGCGGACCGGAAATCATGAGTGCATACCGGGATTCCCTGTTCTTGCGCTGGTTCGACGTCGAATCGGAACGATGGCAGCCAGAGCCGGAAGAAACTTCAGCCACTCCCGGACGAGGCCATGGCTATCGGTAGGCACTGACGGACCGCTTAGTCGTAAGGAGCGTTCCCATCCCACCAAATCGTATTCAACATCGTATTCAGCAACGTATTCAGCAACGTATTCAGCAACGTATTCAATAATGTCTCGCATCAGTTGTGTCTTAGTAATTCTCTTGCTTCTCAGTGGCTGCTCCAATTCGGACCTTTCGGTAAAAGCCGATTTGGTTTTGAGGGGCGGAAAAATTGCTACAGTCGATTCCGAACAACCCGAAGCCGAAGCGATCGCCATTAAGGCAGATACTATTTTGGCGGTCGGTTCCAATGCGGAAATTGCCGCACTTGTTGGCTCCGATACAGAAATCATCGAACTAAATGGGCGACTCGCGATCCCCGGGTTCATTGAAGGACACGGTCATTTCATGGGCATCGGGAGGGCGAAAATGATGCTCGATCTCATGTCCGTGAGAAGCTGGGGAGAGATCGTAGATATGGTAGCGGAAGCGGCGGAAGAAGCTGAGCCGGGGCAATGGATTGAAGGAAGAGGCTGGCACCAGGAGAAATGGGACCGCGTACCCGAGGGCGCCGTCGAAGGGAATCCCACGCATCAAACGCTGAGCGCCGTTTCGCCAAACAATCCCGTATATCTGGGTCACGCGAGCGGTCATGCTGCGTTTGTGAATGCAGAAGCCATGCGGCTTGGCGGCATCAGCGCCGAGACACCGAATCCGAATGGAGGTGAAATCCTTCACGACGCCCGCGGAGAGCCAACCGGAATGCTTCGCGAAACCGCGCAACGCCTGGTGAGTCGTGCCCGATCAGAAGCCCGACAACAGATGACCGAAGAAGAACTCGAAACCGAATCCAGAACCCGAGCCCGTCTCGCAGCAGACGAAGTCCTCTCTAATGGGATTACATCGTTTCATGATGCGGGCGTCGGATTCGGAACCATAGATCTTTTTAAAGAGCTCGCAGATGCCGGTGAATTGCCCGTTCGCCTATACGTGATGGCGCGTTGGGACGCCAATACTATGGCTGACCGAATTGAAGACCTCTATATGGTCGGCTATGGCGACAACCATCTGACGATTAGATCCATCAAACAAAGTCTGGATGGGGCACTCGGGTCACATGGAGCCTGGCTTCTTGAACCATATGACGACATGCCGAGCAGCAGAGGACTGAATACGCTTCCCATGGATTCCGTGCGAGCGGTGGCTGCGATGGCCATCGCGAACGGCTTCCAGCTAAATATTCACGCGATCGGCGACCGCGGCAATCGCGAAGTTCTCGACGTTTACGAGCAAGTATTCGCAGCAAATCCAGACAAGACTGACTTGCGCTGGAGAATCGAGCACAGCCAGCACTTGCATCCCGACGACATCCCCCGATTCGGACAACTCGGTGTTATCGCCGCCATGCAGGGGATCCACTGCACGTCCGATGCTCCATGGATCATTAAGAGATTGGGGCCGAAGCGTGCTCAGGAGGGCGCATATGTCTGGCAAAGCCTCTGGGAAACCGGCGCCACGGTTGCAAACGGTACTGATGCTCCAGTCGAAAAGGTAAGTCCGATCGCAAGTTACTATGCAACCGTATCAAGGAAACTGGCCGATGGCACCGTCTTTTATCCCGAACAACGATTGTCTCGCGAGCAAGCGCTTCAATCCTATACGCTCAACAATGCCTACGCCGCGTTTGAGGAAGACATCAAAGGCTCCCTTACCGTCGGAAAACTGGCAGACATCACGGTCTTGTCGAAAGATATTCTAACGATTGAGGAAGATGAGATCCCGACGACTGAAATCGTGTACACCATCGTCGGCGGAAAGGTGCTTTACGAAAACCCGAACTCGAACTAGCCCTCTCCAGCTCGGGCGGGTTAAGACGAGTAATCCGCCACAAACCAGCGAAAGATGGTAGAAGCGGCCTGGCCCCGAAGTCGATAGGATTCGTCTCGTTTTACCAGATAAAGGAAACGAAATATAACGGCTCGGATTCCGAATCCGATGACACCCATGACGCGGTTATACTGCGAAAGTGCCACGCTGTGATGTCGTTCGATGAACCGGAGCGCGCTGCGTTGTTGGATGATTTGCTGCTCTGCATAGTCTTCCAGAGAAGTACTCGCGCCGCCATGATGCATGACCATAGCCGATCTCAGGAAATAGGTTTTGTATCCGCGTTTTTTTAGCTGATAGCACAGCTCCCTTTCTTCTGCATACAGGAAATACGATTCGTCCCAACCTCCGGACTCCCGAAAAGCATCCCGACGAACGGCCAGCGCACACCCCTTAACCGTTTCGACCTCTCGGGTTATTTTCGGCGAGCCCGCATCTCGTTCGAACGATGGACTGAATAGAGCATGGAGCGGGAGGTAGTGTTTGAACAAAGTGCCGACTGAAATCAACCAGGTGATGCTCTGCTGATCGGTGCCATCGGGATTGATGATATGAGGACCCACAGCTCCGACACGACCATTTTCTATCAAAAAACGGTAAATCTCACCAACGGCGCCCGATTGCGTTTCGGTATCTGGATTCAGAAAGAAGAGCACTTCGCCCGTCGCCATTTCTGCACCGATATTGTTCGCGGCCGAAAATCCACGATTTGATTCCAGAGAAACGATTTTTATTTGCTGGGCATCATCGGATGCGTAGAGCTGAGACAACTTCGCGCCACTCTCGTCCGGAGAATTGTTATCGACAATGATCACTTCCTGATCGATCTCAGGCGAAGACGTTCGCACGGTATTGACGGCTGCCCGAGTCAGTTCAAACGTGTTGTAACTCACTATGATGGTTGAAACCTGCATGCAGGCAAACGCTTGATCGCGACCGGGCTAGGAAGCACTCTCAGAGTGCCCTTTTCTCGGAAGTAAAGTGATAAACGATACGGCTACGAACACTTCAGTGGCAATGGTGGCATATGAAGCTCCGGTAGCTGACAACGAAGGAATGAGAACGAAATTCAATCCGATATTGAGGAACGCTGCGAATCCCAATACCCATGCCAGCTTCTTTTGAAGATCACTTGCCGTCATGATAGTGCTCATCAACGAGTTAACGGAGGCCACAGGTACTGCCCAGACGAGAATTCTCAGCAGGGCAATCGCGGGTTCAGCATCCACCGTCGGGTCCATACTTTGAACAATGAGCGGTGCAAACGCGAAGACCAATAATGCCAACAAAAAACTGGCTCCGAATAATCCAATAATACCTTTTTGAGAGAGTGTTTTGAACCGGCTAAATCCGGAAACGAAAAGGTGCGAAAGACGAGGTAGCAGGATGGCGGTGACCATGGCCGGAACGATGAAAAGGGCTTCAGTAATTCGAAATGCGATGGCATATTGACCCGTTGGAAGCTCACCTTTCATGGCTTCGATCATCACGCTGTCGGTACGGAAGTAAAGCAACACGAATACGCTGGCCAAACCCAGCGGAATGGCCTGCGGCATGGCCCTCTTGAAAAATGATGGGTCGATCAAGGACACGCTCATCCTGGCAAAATCCTTGATCACCCATCGAAAGTTCAAGAGGAACGTGAGTAGGATTCCGATTGTCATACCGAGCAATACGCCCGTGGCCGTTCGGTCATAGACGAGCGCCAGAGACCCGCACGTCACAACCAATAATTTTTCTACTACGGTTGATATGGCCTCATATTCGAATCGCTCGTGGGACCGAAATAGCGTTCGACAATATTCCGTTACGTTCATGAACAGGATATATGTGCCTGCAAAAAGCGCCATGATCAGGATCGCCTGATTTCCCAAAATCAATTCGATGGCCAGTCCAATGGCGATCGCCAACACCGAAGCTGAAAGCCGATATGGCAGAAAGTTTGAAAAGAAGAGTGTGGACTTGCCAGGATCGCGGGCGACCTCTCGTATCGAATACGAAGATGTCCCCAACGTGAGCACACCGTTGACAATGCCCATCAGGGCCAATGTCGCCGTCATCAGCCCATATTCTCTGAGTCCGATAAACCGAATACAGACGTAGGTGATGAACACAAACCAGATCGGTTTGACGAGAAAATTGCCGAGCGTCAGCCAGGTAAGATTTTTAGCAATCTGGTGAACCATGGACCGTCTCGAATCAAACCTGGGGGTGGATAGAATTGATCAGCGTCACCCACTCCTCTCGAATGACACCTGGATGATAACGCTCCACAAATCGCCTTCGCGCATTCCTGGAGGTGCTTAGCCATGTCTGATCGTCGGTGAGCCGGCGAACGGCGGCAGCGATCGCGCCTGGATGCTGCGCGGGAACGACAAAGCCTTCTACACCATCACGTACCAGATTCGGTATCCCCCCCTTGTTAGTTGTGACGATCGGCGCACCTGCTGACATAGCCTCAATGATGCAGAGCGGCTGCGCTTCATGCAAATAATAGGTTGGAAATACAAATGCGTCGGCTTTCAGATAGAATTGCTTCAGGGTAGCTCGGTCTTCAATCAGTCCATGATGGTGAACGGTGCGGCCCAGTTCATTGCGTTCGACCAGTTGCTCGAATTCTCTCTTATCCGTATCCGAGTACCAACGTCCTACGAAATCAATTCGAACATCAAGTCCTTGGTCATTCAGCAGCGTTCCCGCCTGAAGAACGTCCAGATATCCTTTTTCTTTAATCATGTTGCTTAGAAACAGCATTCTGAAGGACCCTTCATTCCGGTTCGTCGGTTTTTTCTGTACTTCTTCGTCCGAACAAAGAAGACCCGGATCGACCGAGTTGGCGATAACGGATCTCTTATCTGCAGGAATCCATTCTGCACATGCGCCCGAGAGCCGCTCGTCCGTGAAGACGAAATGGGAAATGTTTTTCACCATTTTTCTTGCTGAGATACGCGTTAGTGGCGCCTGAAAAACGCGAGCAAACGATCCCCAGTGAATTACCGCGATGGTTCGATGGCCCTTCAAGTTGGGTAAGACGGTCAATCTATCGCGGTAGTGACCAGCAGCCTGTGGTGAAATGGATGACCAGACTATGCATTCGTTTTCTGCGTCTGAGAGCTCTAGCGCCAATCTTCTACCTGACGCTCGATAACTGACCCACTTCTCGGCAATGCCTGTCTCGGGTGCGACTGACGTGTTGATCCGGGTGATTGTATAGTCAAACTTAAGCATGTCAATGAGTCGCTCCGCCGACAACGACTGACCGTCGGCCGGTGGCGGAAATCGGCCAACTACTATGATTCGTGGATTAGACATCGCTGTTTGGGTCCTGACCGGATCGCGAATCGCCCACTGAAGGAGTGGACACGTACCGAATCGCTGCTTCGAGTCCGTCCAGCATCTGGTCGACGGACAGGTGCTCTATGGCGTAGTCTCTCGCATTTGCTGAAAACGTCGTCTGATCGGCGAGAATTTCAGAAACAGCCTGAGCAAGAGACCGAGCCGAAGAATCGGCCGCCAGCACACCGTTGCTCTTGGTTCGAATATGAGACCACTCCGGACTGTGAAATCGACTGGTGCCCGGAGGCAAGGGAGCGACAATGGGTACCCCCAGTGCAAAGGCATGGATCACCGAAAGCCCTACGTAACCGGGATTCAGAAGCACATCTGAGGCATAGATGTATGGAGATGATTGATCGAAGTCGTTCATCGCTCCCAAAAATCGGGTCTTGACTCCAGCCTTCTCTGCTTCATCGCAGATACGCTCTCTTTCCGGACCGTCCCCGATCACCAGAAGAAGCGTATCAGATCGACCGAGCGCTCGCTGGCCAGGGCCACCAGGGCGGCGACACCGAAGGCGCCGCCCAACTGCACGGACGAGCTG
>JADFHF010000062.1 GCA_022567305.1 Bacteroidota bacterium
CTGCTTACTGACAAAGTTGGGTACCTGGGGATCTTGGTGCATCTCACGACCGATGCCGTGGCCGACAAAGCATTCAACGGTCGAGAACCCGTGGTCGGCCACGAACTTGGCCATTTCGGCGGCGACTTCCGACCACATGCTTTTCTGGCCTATCAATCGGATGGCCAGGTCGAGCGTTTCCTTGGTGACCTCGAGCAGGTTTTGGACGTCGCCGGCCACCCGCCCAATGGGATGGGTTAGGGCCGCATCACCACACCAACCATCGATGCGGCAGCCGGTGTCCATGCTCACCACGTCCCCTTCGACTAAAGGACGATCGTTGGGGATCCCATGAACAACCTCTTCGTTGAGTGACATGCAAGTGGCCGCGGGAAAGGCGGGTTTTCCCGATGTGCTGTGCGGATAATTCTTAAAAAGAGGATCGGCGCCGATCTGCCGGACCGGACTATCGATGGAAAGTCGATTTGGGGCTTGATGACGGGCGAAACGACGACCTCGCCCCAGGAGGCCTACTACTTCTACTATCGGCGCAACGAGTTGCATGCCGTTCGAAGCGGCAAATGGAAACTCCACTTCCCGCACACCTACCGCACGATGATCGGACAGGAACCGGGGAAGGATGGAATTCCCGGGAAATATGATTACTCGGCCGAAATCGGACTCGCGCTCTTCGACCTGGAACAGGATATCGGCGAATCAAATGACGTTTCTGGTGAGTTTCCAGAAGTGGTTGAGAGGCTTTCAAGACTCGCGGATGCGATGCGGGTCGAGTTGGGAGATGCGATTACTGGAGTTGAAGGGACCGGTTTGAGAGAACCAGGAATGGTGGCCACGGACGACTAATCTACTTTGTTAGTACATTTTCGTTGGTGCTCACAATACGAATAATCGTTTAAGCGGTTTATAGGAAGCAATCCCGCCCTTTTTCTGAAATGCGCATGGCCATTTCTCGTCGACGATTTCTAAAAGGTGCCTCTTCCGCTGCTCTACTTGCGGAGCTTGGACTGATTCGAGAAACCGCAGCCAGGTCGGTTATTCGTGCTCCGTCGGAGCCTGCATCCATCACGGGAAAAGCCGGCTGGAATGACCAGTACAGTCTGGATCCGTCGGTTACCTACCTGAATCACGGTTCGATCGGGACCATACCGCGAGTTGTTCAGGAAGCGCATTCCGGGTATCTCTCCCTTTGTGAGACCAATCCCTGGCTTTATATGTGGTCGGAGCCCTGGGTAGAGCCCCGAGAAGAAGTGCGACGGCGCGCAGCCGCCTTGGTTAATTGTGACCCGGAAGAGCTGGCCATCACGCACAACACGACAGAATGCTTCAACCTGTTGGCCGGTGGTCTCCCTCTGGGTGCGGGAGACGAAGTATTGTTCAGTTCCTTGAATCATTTAGGGGCGAGTGTTTGCTGGTACAATCAGTCCGTGCGTCGAGGATATTCGGTTCGGCAATTTGATTTTCCCATCGACGAAATCGGCCTTCTAAATGAATCCGACGTCGTTGCTCGATACGAAGAGGCCATCGGTCCAAACACGCGCATTCTCGTCTTACCGCACGTCGACAATACCGTAGGACTTCGTCATCCAGTCGCTCAAATCACCTCAATGGCTCGTGACAAAGGAGTTCGATGGATCGTCGTGGACGGAGCTCAAACGGCGAGCATGATACCCGTAGACCTGAAGGCTCTCGGCATCGACGTCTACGCGACCAGCGCACATAAGTGGATTCAATCCCCAAAAGAACTGGGTCTAGCCTACATCAAGGAAGAGGTCCAAACTCAGATTCGGCCCATGTGGGTTACATGGGGACAGAACTACTGGAAGGACACCGTCCGAATATTCGAGGACTACGGTACTCGTGCGCTTCCCGCCGTTATTGCTCTTGGCGATGCCCTGAATTTTCAAACCCAGTTGAACGAAGAGGAACGTGAAAGACACCATTGGCAACTCTGGCAGAATATGCAGCAGATCGTAGATGAGAATGACAACCTCTTTTGGCGTTCGCCAACGAGTTGGAACCTAAGCGCCGCGCTGTATGCTGTTGAGGTTCGAGACAAGAACGGTTCTGACGTAGCAAAATCGCTGTTTGAAGAGCACGGAATTGTTGTGAGAGGATTTAACACTCCCGCTCTGAACGGCATTCGCATCTCGCCGAACATCGCGAATGACACCAACGATCTTGAAAAGCTCGTCGCCGCGATTGGAGACTAATTTGGAATCGGCGTAAAGCTTGGATGCCCTGCCAGGCAACAGCGTGATCAATTTGATCATCCCCAAGCTGAATCCTTCGTGCTCCATACGGTTAAGGCGGGCTATCGCGGCGCAGAGAGACCCGATCAGTACACCAACACGGTCGGATCAATGTCCTCGCTCCAAGCTTGGATGCCGCCCTTCAGATTCACGGCTCGAAGAAATCCGTTCTCCTGCAAAATAATCACCGCCTTCGCCGAACGCCCGCCTGAACGGCAATGAACTAAGATCTCGCGGTCTAGAGCGACCTGAATCTCGCCTAGACGATCGGAAAGCTCTTCAACCGGGATTAACTGGTCCGCACCTAGGTCGGCGATTTCGGCTTCAAAGGGTTTTCGTACGTCGAGCACGAATGGTGCGCGGTTCTGCCGTCTTAGCTCGTCGAGTTCGAAAACGGTCATCTCAGGCACCGATTGGTCTTCGCTTGTCGGGGCATCGTTCGTCGGGATGCCACAGAACTCCTCGTAATCGATAAGCGCCGTGACCGTCGGACGTGTTCCGCAAACGGGGCAGTCTTTGTCTTTTCGCACCGTGAGCGTACGAAATTTCGTTGAAAGAGCATCGATCAACACCAGCCTACCGACAAGCGGTTCTCCAATTCCGAGGATCAGCTTGATGACTTCGGTGGCCTGAAGCGCTCCGACCAGGCCGGGCAGAACACCCAGTACTCCACCCTCGGCGCACGAAGGCACCATCCCGGGTGGGGGCGGCTCGGGATAAAGGCACCGGTAGCAGGGACCGTCCGGCATTCCGAAAACCGATACCTGACCATCGAAGCGGAAGATCGAAGCGTAGACGTTGGGTGTTCCCGTGAGTATGCAGGCATCGTTCACGAGAAAGCGCGTCGGGAAGTTATCCGTTCCGTCTGCGACCAGGTCGTAGTCCGAAATGATGTCGATCGCGTTTTCACTGGTCAGCCGGGTTTCATGGAGGTCGAGCGTCACGAATTCGTTGACTTCGCGGATCCGATCGCTGGCCGATGCCAGCTTGGATCGTCCCACATCGCTCACGCCGTGAAGCACTTGGCGTTGGAGGTTCGACTCCTCGACGATATCGAAGTCCACGAGCCCGATACGACCTACTCCGGCAGCCGCAAGATACAGTCCGAGCGGTGATCCCAATCCTCCCACCCCGACGATCAGTACGGAGGCGGCCTTCAATTTGGTCTGACCCTCGACGCCCACTTCGGGCAAGCTTAGATGGCGCTGGTAGCGACGCAGCTCCTCTGGTGACAGTCGGGTGCCTACGGTCGAGAGGGTTTCCGGACAGCCTCCAGCAATCGACGGTACGATGGAAAGCTCGTCGTCCTCGCTAAGCACGGTCGAAATATGCCCCAAATAGCGGATGTCCTCGTCGTTTAGATAGATGTTCACAAACGTTCTGAGTGCACCCTCTTCGTCGAACAGGTGCTGCTTCAGTACGGGAAATTGCCGGGTAAGATCATCGAGTGCATCGCCCACGGAGTTCCCCTGTACATTTATAATCGTCTGCCCATCGGTGTATGATCTCAACGGTGCCGGAATGTGGATGGGAGTCCGGGTGTATTTGTTCGTTGTCATGGTGTCACAGGTGTTTCTGTAGTGATTTCAATCGGTTCGGTTTCGAATCTTGAGCGGTCCGGCGAAAGCGACCATGCCGTGACCTCTTGCGGGCGGTGGTTAAAGACGGAAACAATTGCATACGTGTAACCTGGAAAGGTCGCTTCGGCCAGGTCTGTCGCAGACGGCTCGGCCGAATGGTCCGGGTGAGAGTGGTAGAAGCCGACGATGTCCCAGCCCTGCTCGTGTGCAGCGAGATCCGCATCCTGAAAATCGTCTGCCGAAATGGAGAAACGTCGATCACGATTCGTTTTCCGGCGGTTTTTCACCGGCGTCACGGCCGCAACATCGTTGCCATCGGCCGTCATACTCCCAAGCAAGAAACCACAACACTCCTCTGGATACGCGTCAGAGCCGTGCTTCCGGATGGCATCGAGTATTTCGTCGTGTATTCGCATTACGGAGAGGGTTCTGTCCAAAAGGATTCGCCGAGGTAGTGCGTTCCGTCGTCACAGAGTATCGTTATGACCGTGCCCTCGCCGAGGCGCTCCGCTACGCGGAGACTCGCAACCACATTAGCTCCCGAAGAAATCCCGACGAGCAAGCCTTCCTCACGAGCCAATCGCCGCGTCATGGTCTGTGCTTCTTCCGTCGAAACGCGCAATTCCTCGTCCACGAGCCGGGCATCGAAGATCCCCGGTACCCGGGAAGTCTCGAGGTGCTTGACTCCTTCTATTCCATGTAGGGGTGAGTCCGGCTGTACAGCAATGCAGCGCACATCGGGCTTGTGCAATCTGAGACGGCGTGCAACACCCATGAACGTTCCGGTCGTACCTAGCGAAGCGACGAAATGGGTAACGCGCCCTTTGGTCTGCGTCAGAATCTCCTCGCCCGTCGTGTCGTAGTGCGCCCTCCAGTTAGCCGAATTGTTGTACTGGTCGGCGTAAAAGTACCGTTCGGGGTCGCGGCTAATAAGATCCTGGACATGCCTTTGCGCGCCGTCCGTGAGCTCTTGCGGATCGCTCAGTTCGAGTTCAGCGCCGAAGGCTCTCACGATCTGCTTACGCGACTCAGAGGCATTAGCAGGCATGACCAACAGGATTCGCAGATCCAACGCTGCACCAAGCAGGGCGTAGGCGATGCCGGTGTTTCCGCTCGTGGCGTCTATGAGCGTCTTGTCTCGGGTCAGCGCACCCGTACGAATGCCCTCCTGCATGATGCGCCACGCCGAGCGGGCTTTCACCGAGCCGCCGGGATTCATGAATTCTGCTTTTGCTAGAACGGAGATCTGTTTGGGCAGACCGGATGTGATGCTGGGCAGCTCAATGAGCGGCGTCCCGCCAATCTGACGAACGATTTCGGTCACCGCAGGATGGGCGCTTTGTCTTTGGAGCCCTTTTTCGCGCGTTAGATGTTTTGTAAGTGTGGCCATGGACGTGGGACAAAGTGGTCGAAATAAAAAGCCCCTCTCTGAAGATCTCAGGAGGGGCTGCACAAGTGAATGGTTCAGCGTTAAGAGCGTAGACTAAATAGGACTACATCGCTTGCTGCACCTGCGTACACCTCTCCGGTCGCCTTGACAACAACAGGCGACCATGCAACAGCAGCAGTGCATGTGAAGAGGAAAAAACATGAAATCGTTCGGCTATTGGTTAATAGGCGGTTCTGTACGAGACCGATCTGTGGAAGTTCTCCTTACTGTGAGTTAATTCTGTGCCCGATCTGATCCGAGTGTTACATATATCGGTGCAGTCATTTCAGCGTGCTCGAAGGGCCTTCTGAATCAAACCCATCTCGATGTAATCGAGCGTCAGATTGAGCAGCGTTTGCACTCCGAGCTTCATTCCTGACTCGTCCATGTAGAAGTCGGGCGTGTGGTGCGAGACGCTGACGTCCTTTTAGCACGTCGAGCGGTGTGCCGCCTACAAACAGAAAAAGCCCGGGACTTCATTGGCGAAAAACGAAAATACTAGGCTCCCGCAATCGCATCAATCAATTCAAGATTCTCCTTCCCCTCCGTTCGCTCGAGCGTCGGGAGCATCTTCTCGGTTAGCGTTGGGTACTTACTTGAAGGTGGCCCTTGTTGCCCGAAGCTGGAACACACCGGTTCAACTGTCAGCCCACGTTATATGGAATACACCGGTTGAATCGCCAGCGATCCCCAAGTAGTCGCCACCTGTCGGCCGTGGCTGGGCTACGTTGAAGCCGTTGAAGACGTTGCCGGCACCCTGGACTCAAGGAAGGCGAAGGAATGGGAGCGAGGGATGATGAGCGGCTGGGTCCTGGGCTCGACGTTTAGGCTTCGCAGGGATTCAGGACAAAAAAACCCGCATATCCTACGATTGAGTGATGCAATAAACGACCGATCGCTGCGGCGCTTCACTACGAGTACATCGTCTAGTAATTAGAATAAGCCCCAGCCCAGCGAGATTCACTGTCAAACGCTGCTATCTGCGAACGTCAGGTCACCGCTTCACTCCGCCCGGGCATCTCTAGCGAGACTCTGAGTAATTGCACTTCCGTCCTGAACCGCGTTTCTTGTCGAACAATCCAGCAGGATTGATTTGCTCTGGCTGGTCACTCCCTACCCCACGATCCAAAAGAAGACTCGAAAATCATGCATCGGTTGATCCACTTTGGCGTTCTCAATCTCGCCGTCGCAATACTTGCTCTTCCGCACATTACGATGGCACAATCCGGTGTTGCCGATGCCCGTAAACTCGCGCACGAGGCATACGAACAGGTAAAGGCAGATATCTCGTTGGAAGAAGAACAGTTCGGTCGCTTTATTCAGACTCCGAACGTTCGAATGCATTACCTGGATCGCGGCCCGAACACCGGTACACCTCTGATCTGGGCTCCGGGCACATACAGTTCTGCTCACGAACTGGATTGGGTAGCGGACGAATTGGTATCGGCAGGGCTTCGCATCATCACAATAGATTACTACGGTCACGGGCTCACACCCCTACCTGATCACCCCGTATCCGTTTACCACGTCGCCGATGATATGGCATTCCTACTTGATCATCTCGGAATCGAGCGGGCGTTGGTTGGAGGGTGGTCTCGGGGTGGTACGATAGCCGCGGCATTTTACGATTCTTTTCCCGAGCACACGATGGCGCTGATTCTAGAAGATGGGGGATCGGTCGCCTGGCGGACGGCCTATGACCATTCGATTGGGGAATTTATGTCAAACATACCGGAGGTCTATAAACCGGACGAATATAAATCGGAGTTCGATCTGTTGCTCTCGCTCGCTGCGGATTCATTGCTGGAAGTTGATTTGGTTGCGGCTCACATCAATCTGGCTAAGGGTTTCACTCCTGATGAAAATGGTAGATGGACCAATCAGGCTGTGCTGACCCGGTGGTTGTGGGAAGACACGAAGGAACACGGGGAATTAATGTTTAGCGCTCCTCACAAAGGACCACTCTTCGAACGTTCAACCCTTCAATTTGAACCGAAGGTCGCTCTCCGAGACCTTAGCGTTCCAGCGCTCATTCTTGATCCAGTCAGCGATGATGATTTTTTTAGAATGACGGACGGAATCCGGGAATTGAAAGAGAAATTCCCTGACCTGATCACCCACTCGATTTACCCGGACACGGGTCACGGTGTTCACTATCAACGAGCTGAGCAATTTATCAGCGACGTAGTGGCTTTTCTGGAGGACGTGGGAATCGACTGAGCGCTCACGGAGATTATTGGGATCTTCGTGGATAGTGTAACAAGGCTTGGTGTTCTCGTAACACGTTATCAACATGGACGAGAAGCCCGATAACGCCATGTCTTAACGATCGTAAAAATGACTCTTTCCCAAATTACGCCACACGTTGAGCAAATGAGCCGATCGGAGAAGCACGAGCACCCGACCGCTCACACCGCCTGGCAGGGAAAATTCATCCGGTGCCTCTTTCTCGTATTGGGCATTCTCGTTCTGACCAGTGACTCGGCTCAGGCTCAGGTTCGATCGGGGATGATTTCGGGTTCGGTCGTTGACTCAATTTCGGATGAAGCACTTCCGGGCGCGACGATTCAGGTTGAGGGGAAGTTTATCGGTACGGTCGCGAACGAAGCCGGGGACTTCTCCATTTACATCGCGGATTTTCCCGTCACTCTGATCGTACGCTTTATCGGGTTTCAGAGCGGCATTCAATCGTTTCGTTCTGCTCCAGCTGATCCCGTCCGATTCGCACTCTCACCCGCCCAACTTGACCTGCCGGAAATCGTAATCAGTGGAGAAAATCCAGCCATCAATATCATGCGGCGCGTGATTGAGGAGAAGCAGCGCTGGCGCGAATCTCTCGAAACGTATCGCGTGAATGCCTACAATCGATTCCGCATGGAAAACGACACGGGAATCGTGTCCATCTGGGAAAGCAGTACGCTGGCTTTTTGGGATAAAGACCGAGGAATACGTGAGATCAGTCTCGCTCAAAAGCAGACTGCAAACACGGAAATTGACGAATTACTTCCGGCAGCGTTGTTCATGAATAACCTGTATGATGACGATATAGAGGTTGCAGGACATACGATTATGGGTGTGACTCATAAGGACGCCCTCTCCTACTACGAATTCTCCTTGTCGGGAACGCGTGCGATTGACGAGCAGCTGGTTTATGATATCGACGTGAAACCTCGCTCGAAGCTGGGAAGCGGGTTCGTTGGATCCGTGGCTGTTTTGGATAGTGTTTACGCCCTTCTCTCGGCGGAGCTTGAACCGGGAGCGTCGTTCCTTTTTCCGCCTCCGATAAAAAGATTAACCGTTCGGTATCGGCAGCAGTTCTCGCAATTTGGATCCGACGTCTGGCTACCCGTTGATCTTCGCTCGAGCATAGCGCTGGATATTTCGTTTGGAGCGTTGTTGTCGTTTCCGACTTTTTACATACAGCAGTTTACCCGCCTCTCTGATTTTGAGTTGAACGTTGCGTTGCCGGATTCACTGTATGAGTCCGATAATATCGTGGCGGCGGATTCGGCGCTGATTTCCACCGTCGAGATAGCCAAACTCGAAGACCTCGCCATTCCACTCACGGTGGACGAGCTCGCGGCCTATGAAACCATAGACAGTACGATGACTCTCGAGAAGGCGTTTAAACCGAAGGGGCTTTTCGCTCGCTTTGTCGAGATGACGAGCGATTCCTCGGAGCGTGACGAGAGGCGAACGCGCAATCAGGGAGGCGAAATTCGATCGGGCTCATTTATAGCCAAGCACGTCGACATGAGATTTGCGCCTGCCGCGTGGTATAACCAAGTTGAAGGCGGGCACTTGGGTGGATCTTTAGCTCTGGAATTTAAAAACCGCATTCTTTTGACGGGTCGAGCCGGCTATCAAACAGCTCGAAAAGGATGGACCTATGGCGGAGATCTTCGCTTTGGTCGGCGGACCTGGATTGGATTCGGTTTTCTGGATCACGTGCCGCCCCGATATGGATCTGACATACAGGGTCGGTTTCTGAATTCGCTCAGTGTACTGTCTTCCCAACCAGACTACTTTGATTACCTCCATGAACGAACCGGATATGTTTCGATTGGAACGCGGATTCCCGGATGGAGAGCTGCTTCCGCGCAGGTTACGTTCTCAGATTCCCGACACGATAATGAAGTGCGAAATATTTCCGGAGGATTAGTTGGAACGATGGATACCGTGATACCCAACGGCGAAATCGATGAGGGCACGTTGCAATCCATCATTTTCCGTTTTGCTTACCGGGGAGATTCCGTGCCTTATGGCATCGGGGGACAGTACACGGCGAGGCTCGATGTGGAGCGCAGCGTGGGAGGCACGATCGTCGAAGACGAACATTACACGCGGATCAGTGGGGCGGTCGTCTGGCGAATCCCAACCTTCTATCGGCGGAGACTGCTACCCAATACGCTTGATTTCAAGGTAACGGCTGGTACGTTTGCAGGTCATCTCCCTCGACAACGCTGGGGTACGGTCGACGGATCAGCCATTCTGACGACGTTCGGAGGACTCCGCACACGGAGAGATCGCCCCTACGAAGGTGAATCGTATGTCTCGTTCATGGCCGAGCATAGTTTCCGGACCATCTTGTTTGAGCGGCTTGGTCTTCAACAACTCGTTCGATACGGCTGGAATCTGATACTGACGGGAGCCGTCGCCAGAACCTGGATATCAGACGCTCGAGTTGGAGAATATTCAGGGCTGGAAGAGAATCCGCAGACATTGCATTCTGAACTCGGCGTGTCACTTTCCGGGTTATTTGGACTGGTTCGGATTGACTATACACGCCGCATGGATGCCCCTGGGTACTCGATCGGAATTGCCGTAGCGCGTATGTTCTAGGGAGATCTGTCGGGATCGGTTCGCCCTCGATTCCTCGTTCGCACCATTGTGAGAAAAGTTCGCCCACACATCAACCGCATTACAGGTACCAAAATGAAACTATCATATTTCTTCATTGCTTCCGTCTCTATTTCGCTTCTCAGCGCGACGGAATTACAGGCGCAGGAATTTACTGCCGATGAGCTCATGAGCTTTTTCATTACCAGTGCAGGCCCGGGCAACGGGGCGGATCTGAGTGGCTTGGAGGGCGCGGACCAACACTGCCAGATGTTGGCTGAGGCGGTCGGTTCAAAGGATCGTACGTGGCATGCGTATCTGAGCGCTCACGCAACAGACGATCACGACGCGGTAAATGCCAGAGATCGTATCGGTGAAGGCCCGTGGCACAACGCGAATGGCGTGCTCATTGCCGAAAACGTAGAACAACTTCATTCAGACGAAGCCAACCTCGGCAAGGAAGCGTCGCTAAACGAAAAAGGGGAGCCTGTAAACGGGAGAGGAGACAGTCCCAACATGCATGACGTTTTGACCGGGTCAAACCTGGACGGAACTCTTTTTACGGGAGACGGCGACACGACCTGTGCGAATTGGACGAGCCACGGCGACGGTAGCGCTCGGGTAGGTCATCACGACCGACAAGGCGGTGGCCAGAATCCGACGTCCTGGAACTCAGCCCACGGCTCGCGCGGTTGTAGCCAGGAGAACCTTCAGGGTACGGGCGGGAACGGTCTCTATTATTGTTTTGCCGAGTAGCTTATTGCTGAAAATCAGTTACTTGATGAGAGAATAAGGGCGTGAAGCTCGTTGGCGTCAAACGCCGCTTTCTGAAGGAGTCGAACCACTTCTTCTGGCAGATTGGTCTTTGCCGCATTTAGGGGCAGTTCGCGAGGATCTCGATTCGCCAGTTGATAATAAATGACCAGTGCAGCAAGATAACTCCCTGATTCGCTCGGGTGAAATCCGTCACTGCTGTAGAGCGGAATAGATGAATCACGATCCCATATCAACGTCCATGCTTCGCCAACCGGGAAAAATAGTACGTCTGTCAGTTTGGCGGCGGTCTTATACGAGTCGGAGACGCCGAACATA
>JADFHF010000113.1 GCA_022567305.1 Bacteroidota bacterium
AGAGGAACTCGGCGCCGGGGGCCACGTGGATGAATATCGAATAATAAATATTGAAGAAGGAATATTGAACGGGCGTGGTGCACTTCGAGATTCGATATTCTCTGTTCGATATTCGATATTCAAATAGGGATATTGTCATGTCAATTAGGCATTCCCGTGTCCTTCCGTCCTTCCGTCCTTCCGTCCTTTTAGGACTCCTCTTGAATTTCGGCGCAAGAAAGGTCGAAGTGAAGCAGCTCGGGCTTTGCTCCCTTCTCATACGTCATCGTATTTGTGAAAAGGTGGACTAGGCACACCCCTGTAGGTAGGCGAGGTATGCCGCCCCGAGCTCTGCCACGAGATCGTCATCGACAACACCTACCGGTCCCGGACCCGGCGCCCCGAACACCAGATGCTCTCGCAGGGTCCAAATCACCATGGACAACCCGACTCGGATCGCCAACTCGGGCCTCGGGTGAGCGATCTCGTACTTGCGCTCCAGCAGCAATGTCTCGACTCTATCCCACACGAGCTCGTCAATCCGCCTCGAGCGCTCCCGCGCTTCCGGTTGGCCCCTCAGACGCCAACCAGTTACCAGACTCAAGAACCCGCCCCGTTCCAGTCGCAGTAGGTCTGCCAGCCCCGCCACGACACCGTGTACGACCTCGGCCAGCGGCCGATCCACCCAATGGGACAACTCCGTGACCTCGTTCACGGCGGCCTCCGCACGCCAGACAAACCGCTCCTGTAGCACGTGCCGCAGCGCCTCCTTGTCCGAAAAACGGGCATAAAAGGCCCCCACGGACGTTCCGGCCAGCTTCACGATCTCGGCGACGGTGACCCGGTCGAAGGTACCAGAGCTGATCAACTCCTCTGCCACACTCAAGATGCGTTCGAGTGTCTTCTGGCTCCTGACCTGCTTCGGCTTCTTAAGCCATTGCTGCGTAATAACTTGTGATGTCATGGCTCGGTTCAGCATGATTAGAATCAGAATATTGATTCTAATTATAAGAATATTAATGCTAATTTACAAGGAAATTGTCTCAACCAGCATGATGCGAGTAGCTCGAGGCAGTAGCCGCGAGTCCGGGCCTTCGGGAGGTGCCGTTACACGGAGTAGTCCGACATGTTGATGCCATAATCCAGGCCTTCGGTCACCTTGATGATCGACCGCCGGTAATTTCCCGTTTCGTCCACAGAGGCGAGATCGACAAGTGTAGCGCCGTCGGTTCGGCCCCCGTCTGCCGTAACCACGATACGTACGATTGGTCGATGCAGCTGCGCCAAGTCGGGGTTGGCCCCGTGCACCACCGCGATCTCGTAGGTATCCAGGATCACACACGTTCCCACCGGATAGACTCCCAAGAGGTTGATGAGTGCCTTGACTAATATCGGATCATACCCCAGGTCGCTGTTCTCCCGCATCTCCCGCAATACCTCGTCGGGTCGAACGGGAACTCCTTTGGAGAACGAACGTGTAGGAGGAGTGTCGTAGCCATTGGCAACGGCAACGATCTTCGAGAACATGGACAATTGACGCGGTTCTATTGTCCTCGGAAAACCGCTCAGATCCGTCTTCATGTGGTGTTCGTAGGAGGCGACCATGGCGCGGTACGGAATTTCGCCGTGTCCGCGCAGGCCGAACAGGGCCAACACACCCTGCCACGGATGGGTTCTCACCATTTCCTCCTGCTCCTCCGTGAGCGGCACCTCACTGTTTAGAATCTCGAGCGGGATCCGGCTCTTGCCGAAATCGTGGAGCAGCCCGGCCATGCCCAGGTCATACAGTTGCAGCTTGGTGAGTCCTATACGTTTGCCGATCGATACGCTGAAGATGCACACGTTTACCGAGTGAGTGAAAATTTGCTCGTCGTACCCGCGCACCACCGTGAGCCCCACAAGCGACACCTCGTTTCGCAACACCTGATCGACGATGCTCTGGACCGCACGCTTGATCTTCTTGGCGCTCGCTGTTCTACCCATACGAACGCCGCCGATCAACTCCTTGGTCACGGCGACTGACCGTTCGTAGGCGCGTTTCGCGACATCCTTGGATTCTTCTGAATCGCCAAACGCTTCGTCATGCTCCGGAGGTGGCTTGAGCAGTATGTGCGTGATGCCCCCCTGGGTCATCCTTTGCCACAAGCCTGACAGATCGGGAACCCCGTCACTGGGGGCGTATGCAAGCAGTTGTGAGAGAAAAATCTGCCATTCGCGGCGCTGCACCCCTTTCTCCACATCCA
>JADFHF010000114.1 GCA_022567305.1 Bacteroidota bacterium
CCGTACCCCCCAAGAATGGGGGTCTAGAGCGGACACCGGAATGTCGGCTAATCGCCTTAATGCGGACATTCCAAAATGGGTCACCCGAGGTCGGCTTGTAGCCGCCGGCGGACATTCTAGACGATTAGACGTTGAACCCTCTTCGCCGTATGAATCGGGGCTTAATCCATGTCGATATGCGCTTCTCTACGCCATATCAAAAAGCAGAATCTCTGATTCTTCTATCGCTTCGATTTTGACTTTCCCTTCATCTAATATTGCCGCACCATCTCCCTCGGTAAGGCCCACAAAGTTCAGAGTCACTGCTCCTCGTACTATTTGGAGCCAAATTTGACGACCTGTCGCCACTTGATGGGTAACTGAATCAGATTTTTTCAACTTTGCTGCAAACAGATCCACGTCCTGATTGATCACGATGGATCCGTTTCGTCCCTCGCGTGAACCGATCAACGCCAGCCCGTTGTCGCCGCCGCCAAGGTCGAAATGTTTCTGCTCATAGTTTGGCGTGAGACGGTCTTTTTCCGGAACAATCCAGATCTGCAGAAAATGAACGGGATCCGTGTCCGAGTGGTTGTATTCGCTGTGCAAGACGCCGGTTCCGGCCGTCATGCGCTGAACATCGCCCGGCCTGATGATTGATCCCGTACCCATGCTGTCCTTGTGCTCCAGTGCGCCTTCAAGGACATAAGAGATGATCTCCATGTCGCGATGACCGTGCGTATCGAACCCACTTCCCGGCTGCACCCTGTCCTCATTAATGACCCGGAGTGGTCCTAGGCCCATATGGTTTGGATCGTAGTAGTGGCCAAACGAGAATGAGTGCCTGCTGTCAAGCCAACCGAGATTAACGGCTCCGCGATCTTCTGATTTTCGTACCTTAATCATTTTCCTTCTCCAGGGCCGGCGGTTGTCGCGCCTTGCCGTCGGGATTCACCCCAGGCGCGTTGGGCTTTCGGTGGCCGGGACAAGCGCACGCGCCCATGCGGTCGGTCTAAGTCAAGCACCGGTCCCTTCGGAACGACTTGGGTCGGGTTGATTGTCCGCTGGCTAACGTAATAGTGCTGCTTGATGTGATCGAAACTCACCGTCTTGCTTATCCCGGGCACCTGATAGAGTTCGCGCACATATTCCGACAGGTTGGGATAATCCTCGATGCGCTTCAGATTGACCTTGAAGTGACCGTGATACACTGCATCAAACCTGATCAGGGTCGTGAACAGCCGCCAATCAGCCTCGGTGATTTGCTCGCCGACGAGATACCGTTGGTTCTCCAACTTGGCATCGAGCTCATCGAGGGTTTCGAATAACGCGTCAAAGGCGCTTTCATAAGCTTCCTGTGTTGTCGCGAACCCTGCTCGGTACACGCCGTTATTGACTTTGGCGTAGACGAGTTCGTTCACCGCATCGATTTCAGCCCGCAACTCTTCCGGATAGAAGTTGCGTGAATTGCCGGTGATCTGATCGAAAGCGGAATTGAACATCCGAATGATTTCGGAGGACTCATTGTTGACGATCGTTTTTGTCTTTTTGTCCCAGAGCACCGGGACGGTGACACGCCCCGAGTATTCGGGATTTGCCGAAGTGTAGACTTGATACAGGTAGCGGAAACCATTCACGACGTCGTTCGTGATATCTGCCGTGGCTTCGAACTCCCATCCATTCTCCACCATGTGCGGATGCACGACCGTAATTCCGATGATGTCCTCAAGGCCTTTGAGCGTCCGGAAAATCAGCGTGCGATGCGCCCAAGGGCAGGCGAGCGAGACGTAAAGATGATAGCGATCCCTCTCTGCCTTGAAGCCCCCTGTACCGGTCGGGCCGGGACGTCCATCCTCGGTAATCCAATTGCGAAATTGGGCGTCTTCGCGAATGAACTGACCCGCGGAAGACTTGGTCTCATACCACCTGTCGTGCCAGGTTCCTTCGATGAGTAATCCCATGATTAGAACTCCTTCCCGATCAAACGGTCGACGGAGAGCCTGCCACCGCCTGTGACCCAGAACGTCACCGCCAGGGTTATCCACAGAAGCGGATATTCGATTCCACCGCTGGTCCAGAAGAAGCCGTTGGCCACATGAAAGGTCAGCGCGACCCCGAGAAAGACGGCAATGGCTCCAGCACTGATGCGGGTCAATAGACCCACCGCCAGAAGAAGCCCGCCAAAGAATTCGACGGAGCCCGCGGAAAGGGCGGCCAGGTATCCGTTGGCAAAACCCAG
>JADFHF010000115.1 GCA_022567305.1 Bacteroidota bacterium
CCACCAGACGTTCCGGTTAGTGTGTTCGTTGATTTCCGCTCACCCCTGGGAATCTTCGTTGATCCGGCTCCACCGTCCTTGATACCTAGAAGTCTTCATGCGGCGACTCGAATGGGATTCGGTATCGTTGGACTCTTTGGAGGGATTGATCTTCGAAACGGTGAGGTCTTGACGGAGGCTGAATTATACGATCATGAAATCGCCACTTCCTTTACGCTTCAACAAGGTGTAGGCTTGTTGTTTATGGGTAGATATAGCCATACGGCATCTGTGGTAGCTCCGAACGTGGTTATGTTTGCCGGTGGATATGACGAATCCGGCAATGCCGTGGACCGGGTCGAATTTCTAACGTTCTCATTCTAGTCAGGCATCGAATGTAGCCATAACGCCTGTGGTGCCTCCTTTCGTTCGTTCCGAGCGGAATAGAGTTCGTCAATGTTAGTATCTTCGAGCGCCTTAACCGATCCGGTCAAAGGCGTTGAAAAGTGAGTCGTCACAAGCAAGTCTTTACCGTATGAACGAGATTTCCCTGAGCATTTATTCCGAAACGAGCGTCCTCAATACCGTGTTGGTACACACGCCCGGAATCGAAATGAATCTCGTATCTCCGGAGAACAGAGAGGATCTCCTTTTCGAAGATATTCTATTCCTGAGCCTGGCAAGAGAAGAGCACGAAATGATGTGTTCGGTATATCAAAAAGTTGTTGGGCCCGGCGGTGCCGTTCTTCAGGTTGCGGATCTGCTCCGTACGTCTTTCGAACAGGAAGATGCCAGGCTCCATTTCGTCGACAGACTGTGCCGGCTGCTTCCCCTGCAGAATCTTCAGGCGTTTGAATCAGAGCTCAAACAACTCTCGGCCGAGGAACTTTGGAATTTTGCACTGACCGGAGCCTCTCCCCTTTCCATGCATGCCCTTCCACTTCCGAATCTCATGTTTACGCGGGATGTAGCGGCCGTTGTCTGTGATCATATCATGCTTTCGCACCCGGCCACTTCAGCCCGCGCCCGCGAGAGCATCATCATGTCCATCGTGCTCAATTATCATCCCGCCTTCTCCGAATCGAAGGACCGTGTTCTTGTTCTTCCAGAGGGCGTTACGTTTGAAGGAGGTGATTTACTGGTCGCTTCGGAAAAAGTGGTTATCATTGGTCACTCTGAGCGTACCTCTTTTGGAGGAGTGATGTCGATTGCGAAACACTTGCTTGCACGCACCGAAATCGAGCACGTGCTGATGGTCAACCTTCCGAAAGAAAGATCCTACATGCACCTGGATACCGTGTTTACGTTCGCGTCCGACACCGAATGCTTGACCTTTCCTCCGATCATCGATCTCGATGGTTTGAACAATATCGTCAGTTTTAGTGCTGGAACCGAAGGCGCCGAACTTCAGACGACAACACATCAAAACCTGCGGGAGGGATTAAACGAATTACTGGGTCTTGAAATCGACTTCATCCCTTGCGGGGGTGACGATCCACTGAGTCAACAACGTGAACAATGGACGGACGGCGCTAATCTATTTGCACTCGCTCCCGGTGTCGTGGTGGGTTACCATCGCAATATCAGAACGTTTGAAGAGATGGCGAAGCGTGGGTACCGAGTCGTTTCCGCAGAAGGATTTCTTTCGTATCACAAAGAAAGTTCGTTTGAACGAGGGGAAAAGCTGGCCATCAAGCTGAACGGTCACGAACTGTCGCGTGGTCGAGGCGGACCTCGCTGCATGACGATGCCCCTCTCGAGAGATCGAACAGGGCGCTAGATCGCCCAGGGATACACAAAGTGCTACCAGGACACGCGTATGGCATTAACTCATCTATTGAGAGATCACACCCAGTGGATGAAAGCTGCGCTTCGTGAGGCTGACAGGGCGTTTGAAGACGGCGATGTACCTGTGGGCGCGGTGGTCGTCCACGGTGGCCAAATTGTCGGGCGTGGTCGCAATATGGTAGAACGACTTCAGGATCCTACGGCCCACGCCGAGGTCATCGCTATCACGGCCGCCTGCGATACACTCCACTCGAAGTTTCTTAAAGGATGCACGCTCTACGTCACACTTGAGCCCTGTCCAATGTGTGCAGGATCGCTGATCCTGGCAAGACTGGATCGTGTTGTATTCGGGGCACTGGACGAAAAGGCAGGCGCGGCCGGTTCGCTGTACGACCTTCCCGGAGATGGTAGACTCA
>JADFHF010000063.1 GCA_022567305.1 Bacteroidota bacterium
CACAGACCGGGCAGCCCGGCCCATGCACCAATTCGATCTCTTTCGGTAGCATCTCATCCAGGCCGTGTTTTAAAATGGAATGGGTCTGGCCACCGCAAACCTCCATAATTACCCACGGTTGGGTTATAGTCTTGAAAATCTCCTTGATAATCTTTCTGGCAACTCGTCCATCGCGGTATTCATTCAGGTAGCGCATAGAAAGGTCTCCATTTCACCCATTAGAGGAAATTCATCTCGCTTGTTCCAATTCTCCATTCAGTTCAGCCAATTCTCCCATCTCCTCCAATAATTTGTAATATTCCTCCTTCTTCTTCTATCACTATACTAGCATTACCAGAAGACATATCAACTCCATATATTAAGGCATAATTAGCTATATTGGTTCCTGTAAGATTAGTATTAGGAACATGTAATACATTTTCTGCTTCGTATGCTCGTATTGTTGAAGCAGCGATACCAGAAGGATCTCCTATAAATATATTGGCTCCAGTGATACTTAGCCTTGTAGCTAATGCTGTGGCTGCTTGATTATCATAAACAAGAAAATCTAATGCTGCTGTAGGGAGAGTATTATCTCCAGAAGCCATCCGCAATCTTATACCATGAGATTCTATAAACGTACCACCAGTAGAAGTTCCATCACTCTTCTCCATTTCAATCTTCAAATCCATCGTATCGAGTTTGCTGTGATACGCTGCTTCGAGTCTCTCACGCTGTGAGATTAGCTCTTCCTCGTTGGGCAGGCGGTAGCGTGGATCGCCCAGCCACGCGAACTCGGTACTGTAGGGAAACACGGGAGGGACAATGACAGGAAGTACCCTTTCAAGCAGGTCGCACAGAAAGTCTTGCTTGTTGTTGATTCTGGGGAAGAAGAACGCCCAGTTCTTCTCCCGGACGTGGGCGAACGCGACGACTCTTTCAGCTCCTGCTGTCATGAGGGGAATGAAGCTCTTGTTCTTTTCCCATTCATTTCCGTTCCAGTGGGTAGGGTGATCAAAGGCAATCGTGTAGATCGTGTCATCGTTATGCTTATTGAGAAGGGCAGTGATGGAGGTGCCTTCCGACGCCACAACAATTGTGTCCTTCCCGGTGATGTTTTCCCAGTCCGGCAGATCCGAATAGAAGTCATAGAGTGAGTATCTCGACCGATCGAGTCGCCGGGTGCCATCGACGGTAATCGAGATAGGCTGATAGTCTACGTCTTCCTGCGGCGCCGTGAACACGATGAGGATTGACTCCTTCTCCATCAACGGTCCGAGGTCCATCAGGCTGATCGCGATCACCTCCTTAGCCGTCTGGCGATTGTTGACAGGGCAGTCGTGCCGGTTGTGTGCGCCATAGATTCCCCACAAAGTTGGCTCCGCCGAGGCGCTTTGGGCTGATGCGTTTCCAGGGAGGAAAGGCATCGACGCGATAAGCGATGCGTAGACGAGATGCTTTACTCTCATGACTGATTTACTTGTGTCTGTTTTCATGACCGATATCCTCACGTTAGCTTTCATGATTGATTTCCCGATGATTTAGGGCTTCTCATACCCGATCAAGTTGGCCTAGAACTTGAAGCCCGCCGTTTTCGGTGTTTCTCGGATGTCTTATCTGAACTGTGGATCTATCTCTGTGTCGGCGATATGGTTGACGAAGTTGCTGATCGTCTTAATGCCAATGAGCGCCACGATCTCGTAGATCTGGCCCCGATCAATGTCTTGTGCTTCGAATTCGGCCAGGTCATCCGCGCTCAACCATCCACGTTTTTCTAGGATGCGTCGGGCAACGGTGATCAGACTGCGCAGACGCGAGTCACTCGGCAAGTCGCCGGCCGTGATGGCCTCGATCTCTTCCTTCGGGATGCCCACCATGCCAGCCACGGTTCCGTGGGCTGCCTTGCAATATGCGCAGTCGTTATAGGACGAGATGGCCAGGATGACCGCCTGCTGTTCCTTCGGCGAAAGTGAAGCTTCCCCAATCAGCTTCATGGCGGTCAAGTAGACATCGGCGACCGCCGGGCTGTGATCGGCAAATTCAGTAAAAAGGTTCGGTACGAAGCCGTAGGTTTCTTTGACCTTGTCTAGAACTTGCTGTGCTTGTGCCGTTTGCGTGATAGTTTCCATGGTTGCTGTTCTGTTTTTATGATAATTTGTATTCAGGGATTTCATTCCTTTGCGGACGTCCTGTTGACGTATCCATCAGCGGAACGAAAAACCACGACGGATCTCCATTCCGGTAGCCGGAAGCTGAGCCATCACGACGCGGGCATGGATGCGAAATAAAATGCCCAGCATGAGGCTGGAGCTACAGAATTTGAGCGTCTTCATATGGAGTACGTCTTCTTGGACTGGTTATGGTTACAAGAATACCGAACGTTCGGTATAATATGAGATAAAAAAAGGTGTTTCAAGTCGTCTCTGCAAGCAGGTTCCTGGGCAGGTTTTCGAGCACACGGATGAACGGAGCATTCGTGTTTCGACCGCGCGCTAGTACGAGCGCACCCTGGATGCTGATGATGACCTCCTCCGCAAGCCGTTTCGCTGTTGCCGAGTCGTGCCCACTGTCGGCTGCGACCGACGCCAGCGCATCAATCCAGGCCTCGAAGGCTCCGGCAATGAGCGACCCAAATAGGTTCTGTCCTTCGCCGAGCGACAACGCTTCGAGCAGGCATGAGGCATGACCATTTTGATAGAGGGTCTTGAGGCCATCCACTAGTCCTTGCACCCGTTCTGACGGGCTACCCGGTGCTCTGAGCGGATCAAGAATTTGAGTCGCGATCCGCGAATCGATCTGGGCCAGAACGGCTTCAGCCATTTCTTTCTTACCGCCCGGGAAGCGGTAGTAGAGGCTCGCTCGCTGCAGCCCAGTAGCTTCGGAAAGCTTGCTGAGGCTAGCCCCTTCGTATCCATGGCTCCGAAAGACATCAGAGAGTCTATCGATGATCACGTCATCCATTACACATCTGGGTGAGGTTGAATCTTGACCACAACACAGTATACCGAACGATCGGTATAATATGGTGTGAATATATAATGAATCGTCGGACTGCGTTTCTGCTTCGTTTACTCTGTCCCCTGACCGTTAATTACGCTTTGCCGGACGACCATTGAGCCAACCGCGACCTCTCCATCTTCAGCTGATTGCAGAGCCAGTTCATGGCAGCAGCGCGTGCAGGTCTCGCCCGGTGCACCGCGTATGTCAACGACCGCATCGTCCGGGAGCGGACCAACTCGCGGAGGAGGGCCATGCCTAAGTTTACGACGTGAAGCTAGTGGAATGAATCGACCGTACGCCTATCGATCCGTCTGCGGAAGATGAGGAAGAATAAGATCTCGTGCTGCGCTTGCCGGCACACCCAGGTTGGATCCGCCAAAATCTTGTATGGAAGCTGTGTTCACCGCGACAACCTTTCCGTCGAGCCCAATGACCGGACCCCCGCTTCCACCGTGGGTCGTTTCTGCATCGTAAACGATGGCCGAAGGGGTGATTTGTCCAACAATCCCACGCGTGATAAGTGGTGCGACGTGACCGCTGCCAGCTAGGATACTCGCCATTTGCCAGAAATCCGGCTTGGGTTGAATTTGCATCAGACTATCCAAAACGGTCGGGGCAGTTCGGGCAAGTAAAGCTCTTATTCCAGTCGGGTAGCCAAGTACTAATACAGACTGGCCCAACTCGGGAGGACTTTCAGCCAACTCCAGATAGGGGACTTCAGTGGTAATACCGCTGCAACGGAGCACAGCCACGTCTGCCGAACTGCTCGCCTCGACGAGCGAGACGTTAAACGGCTCACTCGAACCCGGCAAAAATCCGATCATTCGAATAACGACGGGTGAAAATCCCCGGGAAATGGCACTTTTTGCAAATTCATCATAGAGCCACGGTTCTGCTACATGGTGATTTGTCAGCAGTAATCCATCCGACGACGCCACGAAAGCCGTGCCCGTTAGCTGGCGCTCGAGGATAAGTCCCTTACCTCCAAACGTGGGTATCATCTGGCCTCGTGTGTCGCGAAGAGGGATACCGTCCACTCCAACGATGGCCCGTAACATCTGCCCGGTCGGGTCCGAAAAGCCGTACGATGCTTGTACGAACACGATCGAACGCATGGCCTGCTGAATGACGCGAGCCTCATCGCCCGACTCATTATTGAGACGCAACAATTGATCGGCCGTTGACAGGAGATCGTCTCGAATCTGACGGAGCTCTTCCCCGGTTATCTGATTGTCCCTCTCGACGAGGCCCAGCGTTTCAGCCATTTCTTTTGCTTGCGCGTTCAATTGCGTCTCCAGACTGGAAAGACGAATCGTTATCCAACCCAACAGCAAGACAACAATTACAAGCGTGCCCAGAGAAAGCGTCTTCACCATCGGAGAAGACTGATTCGAAATGTCCTTCGGCAAGTGGCTCAGAACGATGAGGCCTTGCCGAATCCCGGATGATGTTTCTGCCTTGGCACCCTCTACACAATCATCGAGCACTTCCTTCATCGATTTGCTGGCACGGGTGCCCGGCTGAATGACCTGCTTCCCGGTCGGTCCTGCAATGTGCCGATAACGAAGAAGTGGCCCGGTCTCGCCCAGTCTGATCAGGTCTCCATGCTCCAATACCTGTTCGGTGACTCGCGTACCGTTGATCCATAGGTGCGCATCGTCTGCAGCACGAATCTGATACGAGTCGCCGTCTTTCGTAAGTGTCGCATGTCGAGGTTGCACGTCCGACACGCGATGAACCGGAAAGTGAATAAAAGCATCTTCTCCCGTCCCGATTGAATGCAGCTGACTCGTTAGGACCTGCCGAGAGCCCCGGAGCGGTCCCCTGATGTGATCGAGTACATTGACGAAATCAGTCGACATCGTACAGTATGACCTGGAGACTGAAAAAGAGGCGCGCGGTCCAATAAATCTTCGCCCTTATGTAAGATACGACGTGTTGTCGTTACGGGGTTCGAATTTGCGTACGTACAGACCGACGAAAACGTTGTCGTTGTTTGGAGTTGACGCGCTTTAGTGACAGTTTAGAGGGTCAGATCAGAAACAGTTATTACCGGTCTCGCCATCGAAAACCGCACTAGGCTCTAGCGAGCAGATTCAGCGGGTATCGACTTGTGCTCCTTACCGATCAACTCCGTGTACACTACAAATTTAAACGGATCGAAATACTGCGCAACGCTCCGCAAGCGATCGCCGGCCTCTTCTTTTAGACGCGTAATCGCAGCGTTCTTCGGATAACGCGTTTCTGCTGCGACGGCCATCTGAAGCGCAAGCTCGAGATCCCCTCCATCGAGCATGCGACGCAGGGCTTTGGCAACCATGTAAGCGGGCAGGCCGAGATAAAGGTCGAGGAGCCGTCCGTATTCGACCGTTGTCAAAACGTCCAGCCCTCCGGGGTCTCTTCCGGTCACATCCTCCCGAAAGATGCCGACGAGTCGATCGGCCGTGCGTTTAATGATCGGGTCGCGCGGCGCCAGATAGCTGAAGAATACGTGGGGTTGGTTTTGTAGCCCGGGCGGAATCAGGTTTAGGCGGATAATATCCTTGGCCGAATAGCCGCTTTTCAGGTGTTTGCGGGTCTCGATCACGAGCCACTCGTAGGCACCCCGAAAAGTCTCGAGCTGTTCACTCGTAGCATAGAGAACCGTGATTCCGAGGTGACCGTGAAGAATATGTGTCGGTTTCCGGTCCAGCGCCGTGTCCATCGCGTCCATGGCTGCGTCGATGAACCCCTCTTCCACCCAGGGTTCGCCATAGAATGGCATCAGGGCGTCGCCCATGAAGAGGACGCCCAGGTCTGGCACGTGGATCAGGAGTGCGTCTTCCGTCTCGCCGCTGGTTATGGGTATTAATTCGAAAGACGTACCGCCGACCGTGAGTTCGGTCGTGTTGTTCACGACGACGTTCGGTCTGTAGGCGCTCACCCACTCGTTCTCGAACGTGGCACCGCGGAACTGATGGTAGCTGTGAGACCGCAAGACGCGGTCAACGGTACCTTCGTAGTTGCCTCGGCCATAGATCGTCATCTCCGGATTTAGAGACATAAGATAACTGAAGCCGCCAATGTGGTCCCAATGGGCGTGTGTCACGAAAACCGTCGTCAGCTTTGGCAGATCGGGGTAGCGTTCCACGAGGAATTTATATCCAGCCTCCATGCTATATGGCTGGGTTCCTGCGTCGATTGAAATCAACGCCCGTTGATCATCAGACACAACGAAGTGTAGGTCAGAGAAACCAAATCCTCGTACAGCGAAGACCCGGTCCGCCACGATCTCTTCGATCCATGGTGTCGGAGAGAACAAGAGGCCTTTTTCTTTGGTCGTGACGAACCAGCCCATAAACGGGACCTGCGGCTCGTAGTCTTCGTAACCGCTCTTTTTCAAGTAGCGCTCAGCTGCTTCCGCCTCACCAGCCCTGGCGTAGAGTTTCGATAAGATGTGATAAGGTTCACGGTAAAAGCCGGGGTTTGGTTCGAGTTCTGGACGCTCGACGAGCCAAAGAAGCTCTGCCATGGCTTCATCACGTTTTCCAAAAAATCCGGGTACCTGCGAATAAATCAACCCGGCCGACCAGTGAACCAGCGGATTTTCTTCGGAAAGGGCTTTCGCGTCCTCCAGAATGTCGAAAGTGTCCAGGACCCAGAATACGCGACCTGGGAGAGGCACCCTGTCGGCGTAGGTCGCGCGCAATAGTGCGTACGCAGACAAATAAACTGCTTTAACATCGTCGGTCATGCTGCTCGAATAGCGCTTCAATAACCATTCGAGAAAAGAGATGCCGTAGCTCTGCTGATTGGTCGCGATGTATGCATTCGCCAACAGAAAGATCGGCCTCGGATCCGAGATCGGCCCGTAGGAAAGAACGACCTCATAAAACGCGATGTCTGAATGAAAGCTGCGATCGTCCACCGTCTTCGCGAAGGATTCGAAGGCCTCCGCCGGAGCTAACGAGGTAGAGAGTCCGGACTGAACGACGCGCTCCTTCGGCTTTATATCAGCACCCAGGGGCGTCACATCGTTCGCGCTGTTCTGAGGCGCGCAAGCCGAAAGAAGGATGGTGGAAACGGTAAGAAGCGTTCGGATTCGTTTCATTTGGTCCATTCCAGGGGTTCGTGGCGGAGAAAGTCGAGGACGAGCTCAAACGCCATCTTCGGATACTTTTGGGACGCAGAAAGGCCCGCGTGGGCAAGATACCCAATCGGAAGGCGAAGACACTCAGCGCTCCGACACGTGACACTGTCTGTGTCTAGGAATCATTACTTTCAGGGACCACCAAGCAATCCAAGACTTATCCGAGTAGTCGAAAAACCAGGGTACGTCTTGAAGTCGATACGCTCCAGGATATCGAGACCCTTGAAAGCTGTTGTCATAGAAAAAGCCGGACCGCCTGATGTGCTGCAACTTCTGGAACGGCCCAGACCCGTCCCAAAGCCAGGATGGGTGCTCATTCGCGTTAAGGCGTTCGGCCTGAACCGGTCGGAGCTCTTCACGCGGCAGGGGCACTCAGGAAACGCCGTCCCGTTTCCCCGCATTCTCGGCATCGAAGCTGTCGGCGTGGTCGAGGCCGCTCCCAACGGTGAGTTCAGGCCCGGCCAGACCGTAGCCACCGCGATGGGCGGTATGGGTCGCCAGTTTGACGGCTCCTACGCCGAGTACACCTGTGTGCCGGCAACCCAGGTGCAAGCGCTTGAAACCACTCTGGATTGGCCGACATTGGGGGCGCTCCCGGAGATGATCCAGACGGCCTGGGGGTCGCTCCATACGGCGCTCCAGATCCAAGAAGGCCAGACACTCCTGATCCGGGGTGGGACCACCTCCGTCGGCCTCGCGGCGACCGTACTCGCTAAGAAGAACGGAGTGACTGTCGCGGCCACCACCCGCCGACCCGAGCGCGAGGCGATGCTGCGTGAGAATGGTGCCGATCACGTGTTCATCGACACGGGTGAGATCGCGGAAGAAGTGCGTCGCGTCTTCCCGGGTGGCGTGAACCGGGTGCTTGAGCTCGTCGGCACGATGACGCTTCTGGATTCGCTTCGAGCGGCCGCTCGCCACGGGGTGGTTTGCATGACCGGCATGGTAGGAAATCAGTGGACATTTGAGCATTTTGCTCCGATGGAGGCCATTCCGACGACGGTGCAGCTCACGATCTATGCCGGTGAGGCTGACGACTTTCTCAACACACCCCTCCAATCATTTATCGAGGAGTTGGAGGCCGGACGCACGACGGTTAAGATCGGTCGGACGTTCAGGTTGGAAGAGATTGTCGAAGCCCACCGTGTCATGGAGGAGAATCGCGCAGAGGGTAAGCTCGTAGTGGTGCTTGACTGAAGGAGCAGGGGGCGACATGAAGAAATGTCCTGAAACCGTCCGCCGCCAAACCTCCAATACACGTGTGAACTGGGGCTAGCGGGACCGTTACGACGTGCGGCGAACCCAATGGATTCTTCGCATCCTCATGGCCGTCTATGCATCTTTTGCCAGGCGAATGCCCATAAATTGCCAGCAGGCGTCCGGGGGGAAAAAGTTGCGATAGGTGGGCCGAATATGCGTGATCGAAGTGGCGCAGGAGCCACCGCGCAGCACGAACTGGTTGCACATAAACTTGCCATTATATTCGCCCAGGGCACCGGGCTGCGGCTCGTAGCCGGGATAGGGTGCGTACGGACTACGGGTCCATTCCCACACGTTGCCGTAGATCTGGAGGAGCGGGCCTACTTCGGTCCCGGACGTACCAGCGGGGACGGGGTGGAAGTGTCCGTTCTCGACAAAATTTCCCTGGATCGGCACCGTTCGTGCCGCGATCTCCCATTCTTGTTCAGTGGGCAACCGCGCCCCTGCCCAGCGCGCGTACGCGTCGGCCTCGAAATAGCTGACGTGGCAGACTGGTTCGTCCGGCTCCACTTCTAAAAGGCCGGCCAGTGTGAAGACATCCCAGCGTCCGTCACGCTCTGTCCAGTAAAAGGGCGCAGTCCACGATTGCTCCTGCCGGGTAACCCAGCCCTCCGACAGCCACAGCTCCGGTGTTTCGTAGCCACCTGCCTCCATGAAGGCCAAGTACTCGCCATTGGTCACCTGGCGGTTTGCGAGTTCATAAGCACGTAGAAAGTGGCGATGGCGTGGGCCTTCGTTATCGTAGAAAAAGTCGTCCGTGTCATGCCCGATCTCGTAGAGACCCTCCTCGAAGGGCACCCACGCGAGTGCCGGCACGGGAGCCTTTGGCTGCGCCTTCTGCGGGTGATAGATCGGACAGAGGGGGTTGACCGAAAAGACGTGCTTAATGTCGGTGAGAAGCAGTTCCTGGTGCTGCTGCTCGTGCTGGAGCCCAATTTCAATGAGGGGCGCCAGCTCTAGCATTTTTGCTTCGTTCGCCGTCTCAAGCAGCCCAAACATGTGCTCGTCGACGTAAGCGCGATACGAATAAACGTCCTCGACGGTGGGCCTGGACAGATATCCACGCTGGTCACGGCTGTGGCGCTCGCCGGCTTGCACGTAGTACGAATTGAAAATGAACGCATACTGCGGGTGGAGCGGCTTGTAGCCGGGTGCATGCGGCTTCAGTATAAAGGTTTCGAAGAACCAACTCACGTGCGCAAGGTGCCATTTGGTGGGGCTAATGTCTGTCATCGTCTGGACGACGTAATCTTCGGCTACCAAAGGCTCGCAGAGCGATTCGGTAACCTGCCGCACGACGCGGTACTGCCCGGCGATCGCCGCCGAGTTCGTTTTGTCCAGCTCAACTAGGACCGCGGTCGAGGACTTCAGGGCTTCGGTGGTCATACGCAGCAGATGGAAGTCGATGGGGAGAAACGGTGAGCACGAATGCTTGCGAGGCAGCCCGGGAGCCGTTTCAAAGATACTTTGAGGTGGCTACACGGATCCTGAAGGAAAATACGCTACTTCCAGATTCTTCTGAAGGGTCATCGAGCGATGAGTTCTTGCACACTGAATAGCTGACGGTCGTCGGTCCAGACCTGTTCGATGTCGAAGCTGGCCGAGGCCAGCGCGGCAAAATCGTCGAGGCTGTATTTATAGGAATACTCGGTAAGGATCGTCTCGTGCTCGTGAAAGCGAATCTCCACGTTGCCGATGCGCACACGCTGGTCGTCGAGACTGACGAGGTGCATTTCGACGCGGCCGTGCTCGGCGTCGTAGAAGGCTCGATGTGCGAAGCGGTCGAGCTCGAACGTGCCACCAAGTTCTCGGTTGATCCGCGCTAGCATATTTTTGTTGAAGGCTTCCGTCACTCCCTGAGCGTCATTGTAGGCGGCCTCGATGACGGATACGTCTTTCTTCAAATCCACCCCGATGAGTAATCCTCCACCCGGCCCAACGACACCGGCGATGCGCCGGAGGAAGGCCCGAGCCTGGTCGGGCTCGAAGTTGCCAACGGTTGATCCGGGGAAATAGACCAGGGTACGCGTACCGCCCGTGTCCGGCAGGTTGAACTCCGTCGAGTAGTCGGCGCAGACGGGAATAACGGTCAGACCGGGATACAGAGATGTGAGCGTTGCCGCCGACTGCAAGAGGTGCTCCCGCGAAATGTCAATGGGGACATAGCCGGCAGGGGACGTCAGGTGGTCAAGAAGAATACGAGTTTTAATGCTGCTTCCACTACCATATTCGACGAGCAGGCAGTGCGGCCCCATTCGTGCAACCATCTCGCCGACATACCGCTGCATGATCCCGATCTCGGTACGGGTCAAGTAATATTCTGGCAGTTCGGTGATCTCGTCGAAGAGCTGCGAGCCTCGGGCATCGTAGAAGAACTTGGGCGGCAGAGCCTTCTGCGGTTTCCCCAATCCTTCCCGTAC
>JADFHF010000031.1 GCA_022567305.1 Bacteroidota bacterium
CATACTCATGCCTTTGGAGCGGGTACTCCCGCGGCCTCCATTCTTGCCCATGGTGTCGGAATTTGGTTGCCCCGGTAGCGGTAGCGCTCAATCTTGACGGCTTGCGGCCGGAACAACTCCACCCCCTCGCTGCGAATCTCCCAGCCCGGGAGGTGGCGACTTACCAATCGGTGCATACCCATTCCGTTGTGTCGTTTACGGAGCCAGCTCAAGATTCTACGGAATACGAAAGAATCGAGGTAGCTAAACGCCCGTTTGCAGACACCATGACGGAAGTAGTTGCACCATCGATTCGGCGCAGCAGATCGGCAAATGTTCGATGCATAGCGCCGCGAGTCAGCGAACGCACCTTGTCCTTGATGGCGGCAAGCGCCCTCTTAGACGGGTAGGTATAGATCGCCCACTTGTCGGCTCGACTTCGCCATGCCTGGCGCTGTATGCGCCACCCAAGGAAGTCGAATCCCTCGCTGATGTGACAGATTCTCGTCTTCTCGGCCGACAGGCGAAGACCCATCGGGGCGAGTACACCGCTGACCTCGTCCCATAGCGCTTCCACATCGGATCGTTGGCCGTGGACGAGAATCACGAAGTCATCCGCATAACGGACAAGCTTCATGACCGCGCCACCAGCCATTCGATGCCTGGAGCGTTCTCCTCTGGATCCGAGTGCCGCCCATTTGGCGGCGAAGTACTCGTCCAGAACGGAAAGGGCGATGTTACTGAGCAGCGGCGAAAGAATTCCGCCTTGCGGAGTACCGGTGTACGTATCGCGATTCAGGCCTTCCTCGGTGAGGATGCCCGCCCGCAAGAACGCCTTTACCCAGCCAAGGACCCGTTTGTCTCCGATCCGGAGACGCACACGGCTCATCAGAGCCGTATGGTCTATCTCGTCGAAGCACGCCTTGATGTCTCCCTCGAATACCCACTCGTAGTTCTTCGGCGGTGATGCGAGGGAGTGTATCTCAGCGATGGCGTCCTGAGCTCTTCGTTTTGGACGAAAGCCGTACGATGACGGCCGGAAGTCCGCTTCAAAGATGGGTTCGAGCACCAGTTTCAACGAAGCCTGCACAACACGGTCGGCGGTCGTCGGAATTCCGAGACTTCGGAGTTTACCTCCGGTCTTTGGAATCGTCTTCTCTCGCACGCGCTGAGGGACGAATCGTCCTGCTTTGAGATCGCCTCGAAGCCGGATCAGCAGTCTCTCAGCGCCGGGTCCAATGGATCGCGGAGCGATACCATCGATACCTGCCGTTCGTGCACCCTTGTTGCCCCGCACCCGGTTCCACGCTACCGCGAGGAAAGCCGGGTCATAAACGAGGTTTGCTAAATCATCAAACCGGCGACCGGGGTCGACCCCGGCCCATTGGTGCAGCTTCGTCTGCAGACCGAGTACCCGGGCCTTTGCCTCTTCGAGGCTTGGCCACGGTGCGCTGATATTCATCGGCGTCCTCCTCGGTCTGTTTGGATGCTACAAGCATGCTGGACCCCTTCGCCAGCGCCGCTTGGCGGCGCGTGTAGCCGGCTTTCCCGGCCTCGGACTACTACGGGTCCTCCGCCCCACTCCGGCAGCATCAGCTGGCAACGAGCCTTCCCGCCGGACCGCCAAAAGCGGATCGGGACGGGGGCTATCGGAGTGGTTCCCACGTTCACTCTCAAACCACTTGACAGGGTCGGCACCCAACTATGCTCCTGCAACATCGTCACGGCTACGCCGCAGACATTCACCGTGACCTCCCGGTCGACCGGTCTAACCGACCAAAGAGTTTTCCGCGCGTTAAAGCACGGATACGCGCTGCCACCCAGCCCATATCTGTCAGGTTGGAGCTGGTGCGTGAATTTAGGGGCTTTATATCGCTGGTTCCTCACGTATGCCTTTCTGTCTTGCTTGCCGGACCCGGACCATCTGACAGTGCTGGTCCGTCCCGTCGTTGTCAGGGCTGCTTTCAGCCTCCCCCTCGTCCCAGGGATCGGGTTACCCTCAGTTTCTTTTGGCCCGCTGCGACGGGCCAGTGGTAGCGGTCTCGCACCGCTACATGGTTAAAAAAAGCGCCTCGTGGCGCACCGACCGCCTCTCGCACCACGCTCATCAGATCCAGTTGAAAGGAGAATCCATCTGGAAAAAGCTCGGCCGGGCCTCGCTGAAACAGCCTGTGGAAAACAAGGAGAAACCCGAGTAACTTACGACCGCTTCAAATCGGAATTGAGGCGGGGAATACTCGTGACCCAGGTGGGGAATTGTGCTGGCCCCTGACAGGTTTGATCTAGGAGCAATTCAGGATGTTCTCAAGCATGGCGATCGCTCCACGACCGAGGTCTACATCCAGAGAATGCGTGCTGGGAGATTTGATGACGATCTCATCTCAGCTCTAGAGAGATCCATATGACTTGCAACGTTGACAGCCTAAATTATTGATATGGCTCAACGATAGGCTGAATCTTCTCTCGTCTTGACACAGTCATCTGGTCGAATTAGATATGCTCAACGCGCTACGAATCTCCTTCATCAACCATCGGCTCGTGAAGAATCATCAGAAGTTCGCTGCCGAGTGCCTCCCCAACCAATCGATGGCCCTCAGTCGTGAAATGAACCTCATCGATAAACGCACGCTCGAGATTTACGCCACTGGAAAATACCGCTGCGACGTCCATGATTTGGACACCGAGGCCTTCAAGCAAACGGAGCACATCGGCGGCCTCAGCGGGAAAGGATAGAAGCCGGTTTCCTACCCTGCGCGGTGTGATTCCGGCAACCACTGGAATGCCGTCGCGTAGGGCGATTTGAACTGCTTGTTCGAGCGCCCGGAGGTTCTTTCGCGTACGATCAGCTAGAACGGTCTCATAGAATTGTTCGTATCCTGCCGGCGTTTCGGGGCTGATGAATTCTTCACCCGCCGCTGACGTCTGCTCGCGGAAGGAGGTAAGCCACCTGGTTCGGATGACGTGATCAATTACTTCGACAAGGGCGAACAACGGACGTTTGTTGGGAGGCCAGAGTAACCCAGATGCCGCATAGGCTCTGTACGCGTCGTTCCACGGAAACAGCCAAACAACGACATCCACAGAGTCCTGCCACTGCATGAAAATCTCTGCCTGATTCGAGAGGCTGGTACCGTTCACGCCGGAATTCATGGCGTAAATTTCCAAGCCAGTGTTCCGTAGGACATCAGCTGCGACTTCCGAGAAAAGCTTCTCATCATCCACTGAGCTTCCTCCCCATGTCACAGAATCACCGAGGTAGAGAATTCGAAGTGCATTCTCGGAATCCGGTCCCTTTGACCGGAATCCATTTACGTCAATCGTTACGGTCGATCCTTTTAATCGACTGACATGCTGGTTCGGCAGTGGTCGAAGCCCTCCCCAGGCACTGTTGTAATAGATGATGGGATCACCCAGTCCGATTGCTCTAGCAGAAAACTCCAGCGCGATCAGAATGATTACACACACCAGCACGCTGTATCCCGATTTCAGAAGGATGGATTTGAGTCTCTTGGTCACAGGTAGAATGGATAAACAGTTCCTGAGAAACTAAGACATTGAATACGTTCACACTCACGCAGAGTAGTATAGAAGGATAAAGGGCTACGAATATCCCTTGTCGTCTTCCCACTTTCTAGCGGCGTCTTCTGTTGTTCGACGACCGACTTGCTTTATGTGTCCATTAGGCCACTTCGCTTGGTGCTCCGCTTCGCGTCGCTCCAAGTCGTTAGTGATTCCGCCGTGGACAATCTTGTTTCCAACCTTGAACTGATACTTGTAAGTATCTCGCTTCGTGCTAATTCTTCCGTCTCCGATTGCTCGTTTCGTATGGTCTCTGCACCTTCGAAATCACACTCTCACAGAAGGTTCCGTACTTGTTAGACACCCGAAATCGTTGACATGGCTCAACGACAGGCCGAATCCTCTCACGTCTTGACACCGGAGGAGATCTTGCTAATCTGGACGTGTTATGAAAACAACTTTCAACGTAGTTGTCGAGCGCGACACAGAAGGCTACTTAATAGCCAGCGTTCCCGAGCTATTAGGCTGCCACACGCAGGCGAAATCTTTAGATGTTCTGGAAGAGCGTGTTGTTGAAGCGATCATGCTGTGTATAGAAGAGCAAGGAGGACGACCGAAAGATGAGATACAGGAATACTATGGCAACTTTCGGGTAACTGTCCCTGCATGAGCCGCCTGCCACGAATGGCAGGTACAAAAGTAATTTCAGCTCTCAAAAAAGCTGGCTTCTTCGTGGCACGGATTAAAGGCGCACATCATTTTCTCCGGCACAGAGACGGAAGAACCACTGTCGTGCCCGTCCTCAGTGGGGAAGTCATCAGACCAACACTCCTTACAAAAATCCTCCGCGATTGTGACCTTACGAAGGAGGATTTCGAGGGACTGTTATAAAAAGAAGGATGTAAATTGGCGAAAAACGGGCGTTTATTTGGTACAATGAGCGTATGAGAAAGAGAGCACTATCTTTGAGGATCAGTGATCGCGGATGGAAATGGATCTTAGGCATCGCCCTGTTTGTAGCGGTACTCGTAGTAACGGGCTTTACCGTCCTGGATCACGCTCCAAATCTCTACCTAAATGTCCCGCCAGCTACCGATGAGGGCAACGAAGGAGTTGTAGAGGAGAGGACCCCGAATACTTCTCCTAACAGAGTAGAAACCGATGAAGAGACTGAATCGAAAGAAAAGATCGGCACATCCACCTGGGTGCCACATTCAGAAGAAAACATTGATACCTCTAATTGGCTGACCTACACGAATGAGAAATATGGATTCGAGATTAGCTATCCAAACACTTGGACCTATAATGAGAACTGGGGGCTTTGGCACTCTATTCCTTCGATTGTTACTCTCATTAGCACAAAGACAAAAAGAGCAATTGAATTCCCTACAAACCCAAAATATCTAACCCCCGAGAAGTCAGGTGAAATAAGTATTTACTTCTATCCAAATTATCAAGACTCGAAGTTCATAGGCCCCAATGTATTAAGCTGTGCTTTGGGGTGGCCTGAAGAATGGCAACGGCATATTTTGTCGAGTATCTCAAACCAGAGACAATTCTTTCATACGTTCACTACGAGGGCTTGCCGGCCCTTAAACGCAGGCGCCTTTGGTTCGTCTATGTTCAAGATCTTCTTGATTGGCAGATAGGGCTTATCGGGCATGCTTCGACCAAAAAACAGGGAATCAGCAATGTCGTTCCACCTAGACACCGACAAAACGCGTTTGTACGAATGGCGGCTGAACAGAATCGACTTCCTCAGCAGAATCCTGACGAACCCGGGTCCGAATGAATGTTCAGGCAAGCGTCTACGTGTGTAGCCCTCCTCATTAAATGCTCACGCACTCCGTAGGCCGGATGGCCAGGCAAGGTAAATCTTGCTATGCTTGGGTGGGCCACAGAAGGACTGATCGTGCATTCGGACCGGGACCCATCGGCGATCGGAGATCGCCTTAGACGAGTCACGATTATCTGCGATAGCTTCTCGTCGAAGACGTCGCGCGGATCTCGTACTCGGAATGCGGCTGCAAAAACAATCCTCGGATCGAGTCCGTTTGGGGTCGCAAGAAGCCGAAAAACTCACGGAGCTTAACAGCATCATCGAGAAACGAATAACCTCTTACAACATCCGGCGGCAACACTCGATGATAGGAAATCGGCAACCGCTGCCCTATCTACTCACCAAACGGGAAGATACTGGCTCTCCGTGAGCCAAAACCGGCTCCTAAATCACTACGAAAATTGGGGCCTGGTTCCGATGGTGGCCCACCTTGTTGTGGAAGAAATCAAACGAAATGAAGAGGTTTTCTTTGAACAGAACCCATTTATCTAGAGAATTTAGAGGAGACAAATAAAGCTATGGACAACATAAAAATCGCTATTGTTGGAGTTGGAAATTGCGCCTGTTCTTTGATACAGGGCATCCACTACTACCGGGAAAAGTCCCCGCAAAATGCCACTGGCCTGATGCATTGGGAGATTGGAGGGTACACACCTGGCGATATCGAGGTCGTTGCGGCTTTCGATGTCGACAAGCGTAAAGTCGGCACTGATGTCCACGAGGCCATTTTCTCCGATCCCAACTGTACGGCGGTTTTCTGTCCCGACGTCCCCAAATCCGGAGTTGCCGTTCAAATGGGGAGGGTCCTGGATGGGTTTTCGGAACACATGAATCATTACGATGAAAAACGTACGTTTGTGCTTGCAAACGAGCCGGAGCAGACCGAAGAAGAAATCGTCAAAATACTGAAGGACTCCGGCGCTGAAATTCTTTTGAACTACCTCCCGGTCGGTTCCGAGGAGGCGACCCGGTTTTATGCCGATTGTGTGCTGAAGGCCGGTTTGGCGTTCGTCAACAATATTCCGGTTTTTATCGCCAGTGATCCTGAAGGATCCTGGGCAAGGCGTTTTGAAGAAGCCGGTCTCCCTCTAATCGGCGATGACATCAAGGCCCAGTTGGGGGCGACCATTACCCACCGCGCGTTGACTGATCTGTTTGCAAAGCGCGGGGTCAAACTGGAGCGAACCTACCAGCTCAATACCGGCGGCAATACCGACTTTCTCAACATGCTCGACCAGACTCGTCTGGCTTCCAAGAGAGTGTCCAAGACCGAGGCGGTGCAGGCAGTAGCCGCCCGACGTTTGGAGGATGACAACATCCATGTCGGTCCCAGTGATTATGTGCCCTGGCAGAACGATAATAAGGTCTGTTTCATCCGCATGGAGGGGAAGCTGTTTGGTGATGTGCCTATGAATCTCGAGTTGCGTTTGTCGGTGGAGGATTCGCCCAACTCGGCGGGAGTGGCGATCGATTCCATCCGGTGCGCCAAGCTGGCCTTGAGCCGTGGACAGGGAGGCATACTGAAAGCGCCATCGGCCTATTTCTGCAAACATCCACTGCAGCAGTTCACCGACGATGAAGCATTCCAGATGATAGAGCATTTTATTCATGGCGACTGAGGTGATCGGAAGAAAGTGTCTAATCATTGCGGCGGGCGATGGCAGCCGACTACGGCAGAAAGGTGACAGCAAGCCCCTCATCCCTATTCTGGGCATTCCCCTTATCGAACGCGTGATCCGCTCCGCCATGGAAGCCGGTGTGGACGAATTTTACGTTGTCATCGGGTGGCAGAGCGACCTGGTCCGTGATTTTCTGGAACGGCTGGCGAAACGTCTCGCCATTCAGATCACGCCACTGGTGAATGAAGATTGGGAGAAAGAAAACGGCCTTTCAGTGCTCAAGGCACGGGACGTTCTGCAGGAGCCGTTTCTGCTGCTCATGGCGGATCATCTCTTTGATCCGGAGCTTGTCCGCACCTTGACGACCCATTCCCTACCCGACGGAGAAGTAGCGCTCGTAGTGGATAGCGACATTCACAATCCCCTCATTGACATGGATGATGTGACCCGCGTTAGGGTAAAAAACGGGAAGATCTGTGATATCGGCAAAGGGATGACCGATTTCAACGGCTTGGATACCGGTATTTTTCTCTGCTCTTCCGCCATCTTTGAGGCATTGGAACAAAATAGAGAAAAAGACGGCGATACGACATTGTCCGGGGCGATACGTGTCCTGACTGAAGATGGACGCGCCAACGCGATCGCTTCTAACAGTTTCTGGATTGATATAGACGATCCTGCGGCCTTCAAAAGGGCGGAGAAGGCCTTGCTGGACCGTCTCCGAGACAAACCAACCGACGGGCCAGTATCACGATATTTGAACCGCCCCCTTTCCGTGATGTTTTCCCGCCATTTGGTGAAACTTAATATCACGCCCAATCAAATTTCCCTGTTCTCGTTTCTGTTTTCCCTGGTGGCCGCAGGATTGTTTATGATGGGTGGATATATCTCCTTGCTCATCGGTGGTGTTCTGGCGCAGTTCGCATCCATCGTCGATGGTTGCGACGGCGAAGTGGCTAGACTTAAGTACCAAAGCAGCGACTTCGGCGGCTGGTTCGATGCAGTGCTGGACCGCTATGCCGACGCCTTCCTGCTGTTCGGCTTGACCTGGCACGTGCTGGCAATTGAAGCGAACGGCTGGGTTCTCTTCACCGGCTTCATGGCCATTATCGGCTCGTTCATGCTGAGTTACACCGCCGACAAATACGACAACCTGATGCGCGAGCGCATCAAGTCCGGACTGCGGATGGGGCGGGATGTACGTGTGTTTCTTATCTTTCTTGGGGCAGCGACGAATATGGTATTCCCGGTGCTTGTGGTTATTGCCGTTGTGATGAATGTTGAGACCATGCGCCGTGTCAGGGTGGCGTGTATTGGCTAACATCGAATGTGCGAAACAGAAAATCCGACTGATCATTGCAGGCTCACAGGTGCCTGAAGATCCGTGTCACGCCGACAACACATTGGAGTGGCTTTTGCGTCTGGAACCGGATGCCAGCGAAGCCTTACAGCTGGCGGCACTAGCCCATGACATCGATCGGGCGATCGAGAGAATCAAGGTAAAGCGAGCTAACTTCGACCATTACGACGCCTTCAAAGCAGCCCATGCCCGAAACAGCGCTGAAATACTGCGTCCGATTCTGACCGCTTGCGGCGTGGAACGAAATATTGTGGAGGAGGCCTGTCGGCTGGTAGAATTCCATGAGGTGGGTGGCGATCCCGACTCTGATCTGCTCAAAGATGCAGACAGCATTTCCTTTTTCGATGTCAACCTGCCGCTTTATTTTCAGCGTGAAGGTTGGGACGAGACCAAGCGAAGATCATACTGGGGTTACCACCGGCTTACTCCATCAGCGCAAGAGATCGTCAAACATATCGACTACGAGAACAAGGAAATGGCGCGTCTGCTGCGAGAGGTGATTCGTGAAAGCGTTAGCTGACGATCCTGCTTTTCACGCATTGATGTGCGACAGCTTGTTTTTGGAGGGACCGATGTGGTGTTTTTTTCTTGGCCACGATAATGACCTTGCCCTTTAGCCTCGGAGTGTGCGTTCTAAACATTGGATTTCTTTCCTTATTTAGTTTTGTGATAACCATACGCGCGCAGGCCTCGGCCGATGAGTACTCGTCCGTCTCGACGACCGGACCGCGCGTGCCACGGTACGGGGAAAGTGTGGATTGGTGGGAGGTCATAAAATCATCGGGCAGAGCCCTGACGTCGTTCTCCACAAGGCGGTTGACAATCCTATCTGCTTCTTCGCGCGCATCGGTATACCCCGGTAGGAACTCGATCACAAGGTCGAGGCCCTGCCCGAAGGAGCCGACGAAACCTGACGAGCTTTAGCACCCTGAGTGGGGCGTGCAGGAGCGAGAAATCGAGATAAATTTCATCCCCGGTTTTGTGCAAGAGACTTTTGGTTCGAAAAATCGGGTGCTTTTTCACACCACAGGCCGTGTTTCCAAAACTCCTGAAAATGACCGTTCGACCCAATTCCCTAATATAAAAGGGATTGCCTAACCGGACGAGCTTCGAACTTCGAATGGAGAAAACAGAGAATCAGGGGATAAACAGAAAATGAAAGGCGAGAGCAGGATGGAGCATCCGGCGGGTAAAGGACGGTTTGGCATCGATGTGAAAAGCGCCAAGACCCTTTGAAATAAAGGGGAATAGAATAGCCGTCGCCCTGGGGAACATCTCCGGAGAGACGGGTTGTCTTTTCTAAAATGGTGGAGATGCCGGGAGTCGAACCCGGGTCCGAATGAATGTTCAGGCAAGCGTCTACGTGTGTAGCCCTCCTATTAAATGCTCACAGAGTTCGTACGCCGGCTGGCAAGGCAAGAACCCCGCAAAGACTGATCAATCTTGCAACTCCGTATTCAGTCGGCATCTGAGTTGCCAGTCCACCTAAAGTTGATGCCCCAACGCCCGCCAGTGGACGAACCTGGCGCGGAACAGATGGCTATTTAAGCTGCCATCGCGTATGCGTAATCGTTCGCATTTGCACAATTCTTGGCGAGATTTACGAGCATACCAAGAAGCTCGACACGCTGCCTACTGCACTCTTCACCCGTCGAAGCCGTTACATCCCCATATTTGAAAAAGAACACACGCTTGTACGGCAGCATCGGTAATAGTTGTTCCGCTTTTAACTCCTGTCGCACGTGCCCTTACTCTCGGCTATACCCTTTAGCCGTGCGCGATGCCTAATTCCCGTTCCTTCGATGCGCCTTGTCTCGGGATTCCGCCGTTCCGGCAAACTTCAGTCCGTACGTCTCAAACGGAGTTTCCAGAGTAGATAGGACAGCCTTGGCAAGACCTCGCTTTAGATACGGCATCTTTCCACGTGTACCTGTGAAATATCTACGGTAAGGATGGATGAACAATCTCACGTAGCCGTTTCCAACCGGTGAAGCCTCAAGTTCCACCTCCATCGTGTAGATGCCCCAGGAGTTGAAGTCTCGACCCTCCGTGGCCACAATGTTTGACGTGACACCCTCGATTACGCTCCAGCCGGCTTCTTCCATGGCCAGGGTGAGCCGTTCGTAAATATCGTACTCATACTGAGTGGACTCATCAATGCTGAAATCTCTATAAAGTGGAGAAAGTCTCGGGGAGCAGCCAAGCGATACCGTGGCAATCAGTAGCAACGTTAGTCGCGATGTCCACCTCGTCAAAAACGTCGAGCGTCTTTCCATTATCCGTTCAATATGAGTACCGGGGCCATTCTCCAACGCAGACGTGTCTTTGAGGTTTAGGGGCAAAACGGATGCACTGTTAGCCACTTATCCCGAGGCAACGGCGACAACCTCAGGCTGGCGAATAAACTCGTGAACCAAGCGATTAAAGACTTCCGGATGTTCCATCATGGGGGCATGACCGCATCGATCAATCACGTGCAGCTGTGACTCCCTGATTCCGTCACGAAGTGTATGCGCTACACGAACCGGGGTAATCATGTCTTCGCGGCCCCAGATGACCAGGGTAGGAATCTGAATGAGTGAGAGTAGTTTGCCTATCCGGTCGCGCTGAACAGATCGGGCGAATCGAATGAGCCTCATCACGTTCTCGCGATTGTTGATGATTTCGATGACATTGTCGAGAAGCGACTCCGTACAGAGTTCTGGATTATAAAACGATTTCGCGATTCGCACTTTGAGGTAAGCCCGATCTTGCCTTCTCACGATTGAACTCCCCAGATCAACTTCCGTAATCCCCGATGTACCCGACAGAACAAGACGTTCGATGAGTTCTGGGTACTTTGCCGTGAAGTGAACGGCTAGCTGTCCACCCATGGAATTTCCGCCGAGCACACAACGAGACACGCTCAGTGCCTCGAGAAATTCTTGGACGTAGTCGACAAGACCACCCAGGTTCGCATCTGCTAGGCAAATCGTATACACAGGCAAGACTGGGACAATAACGCGATATCCACAGTCGGAGAGAAAACGTGTTGTCTCGCTCCAGTTTTCAACGTCACCCACCATTCCATGCAGGAGCACGACGGGGCAATCCGAAGATTCAGGATCCGTATCGATGAAGCGATGCGAACCGTTTTCTTGAAGTGAAAATCGACGGTTGGTCATTTCTGGGACGTCAGATAAATAGTGAATGCTTGATCGCCGTGTACGCGAAAGTCGGATACACGGACTCATCTTCCATGTCAGGATCCGATTCCACCCGGATTAGAGAGAAGTTCAAACGGGTTCCGGAACCCCGATAATTCTCATTCACACTAAATTTTCGCATATATGCCTCTTTAAAAATTTATCGACGAACCTGAATGCTTTGGTGTCGTTGCACCCGCTGCAAAAAATGACGTATACTTTGTGTCTGGCTCATTTTGAGTCATATCCAATTTTTACAGGAGGTAATCTATGCCCAGCGGTCGCAAACGCAAAAGACATAAGATCGCGACGCACAAGCGAAAAAAGCGGCTTCGTAAGAACCGTCACAAGAAGAAAGGTAAGTAGTCTTTTGGGTATTCGGTTAGGTCCCAATTGATCTCAGTCAATGGATCTCAGTCGTCGATCGCCACTGTAGATCGGCGGCTTTTTTATTACCGGTGAAACTGCCTGGTGCAAGTAACAGTATAACTTAATTCAGAGTTCTGGACGACTCAAAGAAGGTAATCCATGAAAGATCGTTCAACAGGGCGCACATTTAGAGCAGGCACCTGGGGTGCCATTCTAGGCGGTATGGTCGGCTTCGGACTAGGACTATTACTTGCGCCGGAAGAAGGCCGACGACTACGTCGAAAACTGGCCTACCAGCTCGATCATTTAAGCGAGCAGGTTGCCGATCTGATCGAAAAAACTCTGAGTCCCGAATCCGAAAGTGAGGCCCGTCGTGATGGTAAGGCTCTTGTGGACGACGCACAGGAGAAAGCCGAAAAGATCGGCACGGACATCGACGCCTTACTTGGCGAGATGCGTGAAGGACAGGAGACGCCTTGACCTGATTCGACTGTTATCCTACAGTCGCCTCCATTCTTCCCCGATCGATCAACATGCCAAATTTTTCAATCCTTCTGGCCCCTTCGGAGGGTAAGACATCCGGCGGTAATCCTTTTGCCCCGGATATGTTTGATTACCGGACTGCGAATACATTCAATTACTTCAAAGTCCTCAATCCCGAACGTCGAAAGCTGATTGACGCTCTGCATACAGCTCTCCGGGACGAAAAGACAGATCTTGAGAAGCTGTTCGCCAAAAACGGGGAAGAGCTACAGGAGGCGGTCGATGTAAACCTCAACATCTACGGGGCGCCGCTCATGTCCGCCTTGGATCGCTATAATCCAGGTGTCTTGTACCAGGCTACCGATTTTCAGGGTTTGCCTACGGGCGCTCAGAGGCGGTTGCTCGAAGAGGGTATCATTTTTTCGGGTTTGTTCGGATTGCTACGCCCTGATGACCTCATCCCGGAATACAGACTCCCCATGGATACAAACGTCCCGGGTATCGGAAGTGTCGCCGAGTTCTGGAAAGACACCTTGAGCAGGGAGCTCAACGAAACGTTGACAGGCAGATTTGTATGGAATCTCCTTCCCGAATCCCACGAAAGCGCCTGGACTGATGATCACTCTTACGAAGCAATGGTCCGCATTAAGTTCATGCGGAAGGTCAAAGGGGAGCTGAAAGACGCCACGCAAGATGTAAGACCGCTGCGCGGTAAAGTGGTCAATTTTATCGTCCAGGAGACCTTGGAAGACCTGGAGCTGTTTTCCGCATGGAGGCATCCAAGCGGCTATAAATTGGACCAGTCGTTATCTTTGTACGACGAGTCCACCAAAACACACGCCATCACGATGGTAAAACGTGGTTAATCGGAGCGGACCACCCATTTTTAGGCGATTGAATGTTTTTTCGTTCTGAATGAGGCTCGTACAGGCATTGTCCCGTTGATGCCTATTGTTGAGAACAAGTATGCATTACCCGGTCGTAATTGGGATTGCCGGCGGATCCGGATCCGGTAAGAGCACCGTTCTGTCAACCCTCGTAAACGAACTTGGGAGCGATACGGTCGGTGTGTTGGATCACGATGCCTACTATCGAGATCTAAAGCATATCCCGCTTGAAGAACGAGCTTTCTTTAATTTCGACCACCCGGATATGCTCGAGACAGATCTTCTTTTGGACCATCTTGACGCACTTAAGATGGGCAACTCGATTGAGAAGCCGGTCTACGATTTCACAAACCATACGCGCACGGATCAGATCGAGGAGATTACTCCGCTTCCCATCATCATCGTAGAAGGAATTCTTGTATTGTCGGATCCGCGCCTCGTGGAGCGGATGGATATCAAGGTATTCGTTGATGCCGACTCGGACATCCGCCTCAGTCGTCGGATCAAGCGCGACACGTTGGAACGAGGTCGGTCTTTGGAATCCGTTCTTGAGCAGTACGAACAGTCGGTCCGCCCTATGCACCTGAAGTTTGTCGAGCCATCGAAGCGAGAAGCGGACATCATCATTCCGCATGGGGGCCACAATCGAGTGGCGATTGACCTCGTCCTGGCTCGAATCCGAATGCTCGTAGACGAAGCTCCCGTCGAAAATCTTTACTAAGACGGCTCTGGCGGCCGCCCGTGCTCCATCATCAGACGCACCCCGTGAAGGACCAATTTTGGTTCGACCCGGTCGATTTCCGGTATTCGAGAAGACAACCATTCGGCCCATCCCCCCGTGGCGACCACATAGACAGGGGCGTCCAGTACTGAGATAGTCCGGCGAATCATCGCTTGAACCGAGTCCAGAAACCCGAACATGATACCTGATCGGATGGCCGTATCGGTTGATGTTCCTATTGAACTCTCGGGAATGACCATTTCCACGTTGGGCAGTTGTGCGGTCCCGTAATTCAGCGACAAGCGCATCAGATCCGGACCGGGCGCGATCGATCCTCCTTCGTAGCCGCCGTCTGCTGTAATCACTTCAGTAGTCACAGCGGTACCTGCATCGAGTGCGATGACGGCTCGGGTGGCACCGTTCTCCGTTTTTCCGAAGAGAATGTGAGAAGCGACGGCGCACGCTAACCGATCCACTCCGAGTGTTTCAAGCGTCTCGTATCGGACATCAAGGGGGACGGGTGAAGCACTGGTGAGTCGTTGGAGCTGAAGGCCAAACACGCCGTCAACGACTTCTTCCAGGCGGTCCGTGACCGCAGGGACCACCGATACACATCCAACCGCCTCGATATCATACCTGCCGGCCAGTTGTTTGAGTTCGTATTCGATGTGCTCGCTGGATTGCACGTCGGCGTTCTTAAAAGTAAAGGTCTCGAGGCATTTTTCTCTCTCGAAAAAGGCCGCCTTTGTAGCCGAATTGCCGATATCGAATCCCAAAATCATAATTTCTCGGTCTGGAGTCGCACGTCACCGGCGTGAAACGAATGAATCTCGGATTCTATTTCCATTTGTAAAGCTCCGGCTTCATCAACACCTCGTAGCACACCCTCGTATGAACGATCGGTATGAACATCGGTAAGTGTCATCCGCTCTCCTACACCCTCCATTTCCTTCTGATAAAGAGTCGCAATGGATTCGGGCCTCTTTTCCAACGTTTCAAGAATCGATTCGAGTTTCCCGAGAAGATCAGCAAGGATTTGGCTGCGATCAACGGGCCTCCCGCAAGCGAGCATAATCGAGGTGGCGGTATTCTGTAAAGTGTCTGGAAAGTCAGTCTGATTCACGTTCAGACCTATACCCAAGATCACGAAGGACTCCGCCGGGTCAGTTCCGATCACAGATTCCAGCAGCATACCGCAGCACTTCTTACCGTCGACCAGTATATCGTTCGGCCATTTGATCCGGGAAGAAACTGGATTACAATTCGAACGGATGGTGTCAAGAACGGCCAGACTTGCTGCCAACGTGATCAGACTATACTGTGCTGGACGGATTCCAGGACGGAGAATGACGGACACGGTCAAATTCAGGCCGGGTTCCGCGCTCCAGGTCCGGTCGTGACGCCCCCTTCCGGCGGTTTGGTGATCCGCGAAAACGAGCGCTCCGTGTGGAGCCCCGGCGTCCGCCCAAGCTCTCGCATGCGTATTGGTGGACGGGGATCGGTTCAACCAGCGGGTGGTCTGGCCCAACTCTTCCGTTGTAAGTGCCCCTTGGAATTGTATTCGGAGCTTCTTCAGGGCGTCTCGGTTACCACTCATGGGCGGCAGTGTCTGTCATATATTTAGGACGTTCGCATTAGCCAAGCGCGTTTATCGGCTAGTTTGACCCAGTGGTACAATTCTTGTCCGATTTTCGGGCGACGCGTAATAAGCCGTTCTTCTGGATGAAAGGTAGATCAACATATCGAATCAGACGATATCTAGCAGGGTTCTTTTTTGCCTTGCTCGTATTTGGTGGGACGGTCGATGCCTATGCTCAACGGCCCAGAAGGGCGCAACGAAGCATGCGGCCGCCTGAGCTGAACGTTCAATTCCACCGCGCCGAGACGGCATGGAAAAGTGGGAACAGCCTGCTCGAAGCGAAAGCCCGAATCGATCGCGTTATTCGGGCGTTGCCCGACGATCTGGAAGCTCGAAAGCTGAGAGCAGGCATTTTGCTGACGATGGGCAAGACCGACCGGGCCTTCCTCGATGCGCAACGTGCTGTGCGGCTGGGCCCGGACGATGGAGAGGCTCATCTTCTTCTCTGCGAAACAGCTATTCGGACCGAACACACGGCGTTGGGTCAGACTGCCCTCAAACGATCGGCAGATTTACTCATTGATCGACACGAACTACATATCCGACTTTCGAAGTGTGCCATTTTGCTGGAGCGGCTCGACGAGGCGGAAGCGTATGCGCGGATCGCTCTTGCAGCCGATGCCATGAATGCGGAGGCCTATCTCCAGTTGGCTCACGTGTTTTCGATCGTAAATCAAGACGAGAATGCCCTTACCGTGCTTCAACGGGGCTTGACTCGAGGTGTTGTCAAGCCGGCACAGCTGAGGCGTGACAAGCATTTCGAGGACCTGTTGAATGACCCTCGGCTCGCCACCTTTCTTCGAAAGAGGTAGTCATCGAGCGGTAATTACCGGTAGTCTGTGTAAGTCGACACGGTCCGAATTTTATACGTGCCTCTGAAAGGCATCTTTATGGTCGACTCGAAGCGCGTATTGTTCGGTACAAACTCACCATCATCCGTGCGTCTCAAGTCGACATAGAACGCACTCTCCTCTCGAAAGAGCAGGCCCAGATCGATGCGCTCCAGGTAGATACCGACCAACGCGTTGGTCGACCGATCAATAAAATGACGAACAACTCGAATATTGAGGCCGTCCGCCAGATCAGGTTTAGCTCTCACTTCTATGACGCGCGCCAGTCGGTCCCACATCAGGGTGTCCGGGAGAATCCGAAAACTGTACCGGTCGGTGTTTCGAGGATTCGTGTAACCGAGTTCATCTGGAAGCACATACGGAACCAGATCGACGGGGTCTACACTTTCGACATTTTCTGAGACGAATCGGTTGAAAAATCCGAAATCAAATGCGCCCGCCGAGTCCGTTCGTTCGACGGTCGATATCCGATCATTCGCGTGTCCCTCGATTTGAATTCGATACTCGTCGTATGCGATCAGGAAGTCCTCTTCGTCGTACTGTTCCGTTCGGACATATCGCTGATAGGCGTAGTTAGAAAGTCGATCGAAAGCATTCTCAAAGTCTGTACGATCGATCGCGTCGAGCACGGCAAGGACGGAGTCCTGATGAGCCCGATCTTCATCTGAGAGCCCAGAAACCTCACGATTACCACAACCTGCAAGAGTCAGAAGCAGAAAAAATGGGTACAGGTAAACACGTTTTTGGGATTCCAACACGGATCGAACAAATAGAATAGACGGGCAGTTAATGGGCGGCCCAAAGATACAACAAGCCAACTCTCAGGACTGAATCTCTTCCTCATGCAAACCGACGCATCACCGGATCTCGTCTTTTATGAAAGTGCTCTCGATGTGGCCGTATTGGCTGCCCGAATCGCAGGAAAGAAAATAAAGAAAGTTGCCGGACATATCAGACCCGAGATGATTCGCGAAAAGGGCGTTCACGACCTGGTCACGGACACCGATGAAGAGGCCCAACAGCTGATTGTCGATACGATTCTGAAAACATATCCAGAGCATCATATTCTTGCAGAGGAGAGCCCGGAAGCATCCCACCATGGGGCACAAGATGCCGAGTATCTGTGGATCATTGACCCGATCGACGGCACCACAAATTTCACGCGAGGAATCCCTCCGTACGCGGTTTCGATCGCACTGAGTCACCATGGAGCGCTGGTCGTAGGAGTCGTTCTTGATGTGGCACACGGCGATATGTACACAGCCATCGCAGGCTGTGGACTTCAGATCAATGAAACGAGATGCGTGGTAAGCGAGATATCGGGGCTGTCCGAGGCGCTCATCACGACCGGGTTCCCGTATCGGGCCTTTGGACATGTTGATCAGTACCTGTCTGTCCTCAAACGTTTCATGGAACGCGCACGAGGTGTACGAAGACCCGGCTCTGCGGCGGTTGATCTCGCATGGGTGGCCTGTGGGCGTTTCGATGGCTTTTTCGAAACCGGCCTAAAACCCTGGGATGTAGCGGCCGGCATCGTTCTCGTAAGAGAAGGAGGCGGTCGAATATCCGACTACCATGGCAATGCCGAACCGGGATTTGATCATCAAGTCGTGGCCTCCAACGGTCAAATTCACGAGGAAATGCTGGATATCCTCGCTCCCATGCAGAATATTTACGAGTAAATCGTTTCCCCCGCCAGCACACGCCGCCCACGATCACGACCCCCCGAGCGGTTTTTCCAGGGCGACCTCGCGAGGAGGCGCATTCTTGACGAACATCTCCAGCCAACGGTGGGTCTCCCAGATCGTATGCATCACCGATTCCCGTGCCCGGTACCCGTGACTCTCGTGAGGAAGCAGTACCAGCCGGGCCGTCTTTCCCATCCCTTTCAATGCATGATAGAATCGCTCACTTTGAATGGGGAACGTCCCGGAATTGTTATCCGCTATACCATGAATCATCAGAATCGGTTCGTTCACTTTGTTCGCATTCATGAATGGCGACATGGCAAAATAAACTTCGGGGGCCTCCCAAAACGTCCTGGGCTCAGCCTGAAACCCGAACGGTGTCAACGACCGATTGTACGCTCCACTTCGGGCTATTCCGGCCCTGAATAGATCGGAATGAGCCAAAAGATTCGCTGTCATAAAGGCCCCGTACGAGTGCCCGCCGATCGCCACGCGATCCGGATCAACGACGCCACGCCGAACGCCCTCATCGATGGCCGCCCGAGCGTTCATGACCAACTGCTTGACGAATGTGTCGTTGGGCTCTTCATCGCCTTCCCCAATGATTGGCATGGAGGCGTTATTGATGACCGCATAGCCCTGCGTAACGAAAGGGATGGCGCCCGAGTAAGAAATACGCTTGAATCGATACGGAGAATCTGAAATCTGGCCCGCAGCACTCGCATCCTTGAACTCCCGTGGATAGGCCCAAACGTATGCAGGAAGTGGACCATCGGAAGCCGGTGAATACCCCGGGGGGAGATAGAGTGTGGCAGTCAATTGAACGCCGTCTTCTCTCTCATACACAATAAATTCCTTCTGGATCGCATCCAACTCCGGATAGGGATGTGGGAAATGTGTTACTTGCTCGAGGGACCCTGACTCCAAATTCCGGAGAAAAAAGTTAGCAGGTTCAGCGACGGACTCACGGGACGTCAACAGGACCTTTTCCCCTTCACCGACCCAGCCAATCACTCTTTCGTAGAAGGGCGCCTGAGATCGAAACAGCTCGGTGATTTCGCCGGTACGGAGGTCCATTTTTCGAACAAACGGCCTGTTTCCTTCGGGTGAAGCACCGGTCCCCGTCAGAAAAATGGCGGTGCCGTTATCAGCCGTCTGAATAACGCGCGTACCGCTCGGGGTCATTTTCATCATCGGAGAACCGGGATTGTTGTATCGATCTTCGTACGAAAAGTCGAAAACCACCTTTTGCCCATCGGCAGGATGGTCAGGGCTGATCTGATATACACGGGCACTGCGGGAGGCCCACCACGATTCGTTGACGAAAGCAAAACCGTCTGTACTCCAGCTGATACCTGCATAGCGAAGGGGCAGGTCGGCGATTCGGATCGGATCAGCCACGAAGGGGGCGGACTGCATAAATACGGCGTCCCGCAAATCGGCCTCCGCCCGGGCATCGCCTCCGTCCTGTGCCTCGGTCCAGTAAAGCGTGGCATCCACATCGGGCCGCCAGGAAATGAATCTCATTCCTGTTGCGACGGATCCGATTCCGGTCGGGATCTCTTCCTCCAACGGACGATCGACCATTTCAGCTACCAGCGTGCCGTCGGGCCTGCGTACTTCCACTCGGCTCGGAAAACGCCTGGAAGGAACGAGGTACGAGAAAGGTCGATGCATCGTCTCTGTAAGAACGTACTGTCCATCCGGAGAGGGCGACGTTCGAGTGATCAAACCGCTGTAGAAAACGTCGAATGACCCGTCAACGCTCACAAGGAGGACTTCGCTCTCCACCAGGTAGGAAAAAAGGTCTGCTTCATACGGATTTGAAAGAAGGTCCTGATACGTACGGGCCGGCGCCACCTTACCCATGTTTTCCTGGACGACGGGGGAAGAAGGCACAGCAGGCTCTTCCGGCGCATCTCCTCGGGTCGGACTGATCGTGCGGACCAGCAATTGTCTGCTGTTGGGCATCCAAACAACCGACCCGCCTAGAGCGACGTTTAGGCCGCGGTCAATCAGTTTCCTGGCTGAACCGGAGGATGCGTCTGCGAGATACAAATCGATACTGGAATCCGTAGCGACTGCAAATGAGATATAAGCTCCATCGGGCGACCATGAAATGTTTGAAATTTTGGCATCTTCAGGAATTCCAGAAATTGAATGGGTACCGGCCCCCGTTATCCCGGCGATGCTAAGCGAGGTATAGTAGCGAGCTCGTGACGGTCCGTTGTTACGCGGATTAATTCGCCGGCCGGCCAGCCGAAGTTCTGGTTGTGCAAGATCGCTGATGGATGGGAGCGTCCGGGGTGTCATCAAGAGAAGCCGCGAATCGTCCGGACTGACGCTGACACCGGGTGTCGCCGGCGCATCAACCAGTGCCGCAAGCACAGCCGGGGGCGTTTGATACCCATCTTGAGCGAATACCCCTGAAACAAACGAAGGTGTCAGAGAGACAAAAAAGCCAAGCAGAATAACACAGATTGCGCGCTTCATCAGACGTACCTAAATCGCATTTTGAATGGACGGGGACGAATATATACGGTCGTCAAGTTGATCTCGCAACTTTCCCGGATGCGATAGATAGTGCGCTACTCGAAGCGGGAGTAGTAGCGCCACAGATACCCTTTTGCTACTTTGCGCCTCCCGTAATGCCCCGAACCAGCGTACGACCCTCATGGCATCGAATGGACGTCAAATTTTGGCAGGTAAAAGAGGAATCATTTTTGGCGCTTTAAACGAGAGCAGCCTCGCATGGCACATAGCCGAAGCTGTCTACAGGGAGAGAGGCCGATTTCTGCTTTCTAACGCGCCTGTTGTCGAAAGGGCAAAAACCCTCGGTAAGCTCGCAGAAAAAACGGAAAGTCGCATCGTTTGGGCAGATGCCTCGAATTCTAAAGCGTTGGGCAATGTGATTTCAGAAGCGACGGACGAATTTGGATCGCTTGATTTCATCGTCCACTCGATCGGAATGGGCCTGAATGTGCGAAAAAACCGGCCGTATGAAGATTTGAATTACGAGTGGTACCACAAGACGCTCGACATTTCCGCAATGAGTCTTCACCGGATTGTCCACGCCGCGCTCGAGGCCGATGCCATGAACGAGGGATCCTCGATTGTGGCGCTATCCTACATCGGAGCACAGAGGACTTTTTCGAAATACTCTGAAATGGGAGATGCTAAAGCCCTCCTCGAGAGCATCGTACGCTCTTTCGGGTACCGCCTCGGAAAGAAGGGAATACGGATCAACACGATTTCTCAGAGCCCAACCCGAACGACTGCCGGTGTCGGAATAAAAGGATTTGATGCCTTGTTCGATTACACTCAGCGAATTGCCCCGCTCGGCAACGCCGATGCAGAAAGTTGTGCAGATTATACCGTTGCCATGCTATCTGACCTGACTCGCATGGTTACGATGCAGACGCTTTTTCATGATGGTGGCTTTAGCATGATGGGAATGTCGGACCAATTTATGGCCGATCTAGAGAGCGCTTTTTCATAGCGCCATCTTCCGCGCTTCGTAGGCTGGCAAACGAATGATCCGGCTCTTTATTTCTGATATCGACGGATGTCTGGCCACACCGTATCAGCCGTTCGAACTGGACAAACTTGCTGAGATCCGCCAGCTGGTTGAACAGGCCGGACTACCCGGCACTGACGATATCGTCCCATCCTTCTCGATCTGTTCCGGCCGACCGTACACGTACGTTGAAGCGATGAGCCAGGTACTTGGTCTAACCACCCCCGTCCTGTTTGAGTCGGGGGCTGGAATGTTCGACCCCGTGGCGGCTCAGCGCACGTGGCACCCGGACGTAGACAAAACGACGTTGGAGGAAATTTCACACGTAAAATCATTCATGAAGAGACTGGCCAAAAACACCGTGATGATGGTTGATCTGGCCAAGCAGACGCAGGCGTCCGTGGTCGCGCCGGGACCGGAACCCATTGAAGCGATTTTCCGCGAAGTACAGGCGTTTGTTTCGCTTCGTCATCCGGGCCTGGAGACATTTCAGACACTCCACTCAGTCGATGTTCTCGCCCCTCACCTTACCAAACAAGCGGGGGTCCAGTGGCTCGCATCCTCGTTCGATCTTGATATTTCCGAGGTTGCCTTTATTGGAGACTCCGAAGGCGACCTGGGAGCCTTACAAGTCGTGGGCAGATCCTATGCGCCATCGAATGCGAATATTATCGTCCGAGAAAAGGTCGACGTTGCGACAGTCGGTCCGGACGTGGTCGGCGTGATGGAGGCCTACCAAGAGGCCATTCAATTCAACCAGCAGACGAAACGCCCGGGAATATGAGCCGTAAGAGAGACATCGTTCAGAAACATGTCTTCGAATCGTCTTGCGAGCTCAGCTTTCAACCTTGTTCGGTATACTGATTTTCCTTGTCGGTGCGATCTCAGCCAGAGCTCAGCCTTTTGGCCCGGATCCAGCCCTGTATTACACGGTGGAGCACGGTATTACCATGTACAGTCCCGCTGATACCACGCGGCCGTACCTCCATTTGCGCTTTCGGGAGCAGGTGAATGTGATTGAGAAAGGGGTTGAATGGAGCCAGGTGCGGACCCTGGATGGGGCAAACGGGATGGTCCGGACGTCGCAGTTGTCCAACGTTTGGCTTCGTATATCAAAGGAGTCACAAACACTGTTTGTTTACAAGGGTGGGGCGTTGATTGCGCAATATCCGACCGATTTGGGGTACAACTTTTTTGCGGATAAGGAAAAACGGGGGGCCGCAGCCGAGCCAGACCACTGGCGGACTCCTGAGGGGGAGTTTTACGTCGTTTCTAAAAATCCGCAAAGTGAATTCTATCGAGCGCTCGTTCTTAATTATCCCAATGGCGAAGACGCGGAGCGAGGACGAGAGGCGGGACTGATTTCCGAGGCCGAATACGAAACCATCAAACAGGCCGATAAATTATTTCGAATGCCTCCGATGGGGACCCGACTCGGCGGGTGGATCGAGATACACGGTGACGGGACGGGTCGACGAGCAAACTGGACGCACGGCTGCATTGCCGTACTAAATGATGAAATCGATCGCTTGTGGGATTTGGTCGACGTAGGAACACCCGTTCTCATCGATACTTGATCTTTGCCACCGTCTCAGATACTCCTTTTATCGGACCAGAGTGAATATGCACATGGCTAATCGAATCGCTCTACTGCTGATCGCGCTGCCTTTACTGGCGGGGATGCAAGACGCCACCGAAACAAAAGAGGCGGTGCAAGAAAAGACACAGGAGGCTGCACCTCAGTCCGCGGCCCCCGTCTACGTGGTCCCGATCGAGGGCCCGATCGACAAGGGACTGGCCATGTACATCGATCGAGCGGTTTCGGACGCGGAGAACGCGGGTGCCGCCGTACTCCTCTTCCACATCGATACGTTCGGGGGGCTCGTCGACGCGGCCGACATGATCCGCACGACGATATTGGATACGGAAGTTCCGACGGTTGCCTTCATCGATCATAATGCCGCGTCAGCGGGTGCACTCATCTCGTACGCCGCCGAGACCATATTTATGTCTCCCGGATCGTCGATTGGGGCGGCGACCGTGGTTGAAGGAGTAGGCGGAGAGGCGGCGCCGGACAAATACCAGAGTTACATGCGGGGTCTTATGCGAGCCACGGCGGAAGCCAACGGGCGCGATCCACAAATTGCGGAGGCCATGGTGGACGAAAACCTTGAGGTCCCGGGCGTCTCTCCAGCCGGTCAAGTACTCACGCTTTCGACGAGTGAGGCCGTATTGCATGGAGTCGCAGATGCCGAGATCGAAAATCTTGACGCTGTCATTGCCTATCTGGATTTGGAAGATGCACCCCGTGTCACGTATACAACCACTTTTCTCGAAAGAACCCTTCGCTTCTTCGGATCGCCGGTGGTTCAGTCCATTCTCATGTTGATGATGCTCGGCGGACTGTATTTCGAACTTCAGACTCCAGGAGTGGGCTTTCCGGGGCTAATGGCAGGACTTGGCGCCGCGCTTTTCTTTGGCCCACACTATATGCTCGGACTCGTGGAGAGTTGGGAAATCCTGTTGTTTATTGTCGGTGTCGGACTCCTGCTCGTTGAAATATTTATACTTCCCGGGTTCGGTGTGGCCGGAATTTCAGGATTGTTACTCATCGTCGCCTCGTTGGCGGTCGCACTCATTGGCAACATTGCATTTTCGTTTCCTCCGATGGAGATGATCTCGTCGGCCATCTGGACGCTGGCCATCACGATGGTCCTTCTGGTTGTCCTCGGTTTTACGTTGGCAAAGTATGCCCCTCGGTCGAGTCACTTGAGCCAGCTGGTCCTTTCTCCGGAGTTGTCGAGTGAAAAAGGCTTCACTGCGGCCGAATCAAGAACTCATCTTGAGGGCATGACCGGTCGAGCCATCAACGCCCTCAGACCAGCCGGATCTGCCGAAATCGGTGACCAAAGAATTGATGTTATCACTTCGGGAGAGTACATCGAGGCCGGTACGGAAATTCGCGTTGTGAGCGTTCGGGGCAGTCGCGTGGAGGTTCGCGAGGTGCGGCCGCCGGCGTAGAGGCCCGAAACATCTGATCGATTTGTCGTAAACTCCCACCACTTTACCAATATTGGCTCCCGGCAATCCCCGTGCTGGATCTTCTCATTCCTATTGCTCTGATTCTACTTGGTGTTGGACTCATCATTGGTGAAGTCTATCTGGTGCCGGGTTTCAATGTCCTAGGCATACTGGGTGCGATGGTGCTCCTTTTTGCCGTAGGATTTTCCTTTTCCGAATCGGGTGCCCTCGGAGGATCACTCACGCTGGTCGGCACGATCGTCCTGACCGGGGCCGCGTTTTATATTATGTGGCAGACGGGAGCTTGGGAACGATTTGTTCTTTCGACCAATCTGAAAACCGACGATTCCAGCGCCACACGTGAAAGCGAGCAGCGAGCTAAATATCTGGGTAAGAAGGGAACCGCTCTCACGCCCCTCCGCCCGACGGGCATTGTCGAAATCGACGGCGAACGAGTCGAAGTAGTCACCGAGGGTGATTTCATCGCGTCGGGCAGTCACATTCGCGTCGTGGCCATGGACCGACGGAAATTCTTCGTCCGTCTGGATGAACCGGAAGCATCTCAGTTGTCGGCTTAGCGGGCATTTTTGGGTTCCACCTGCCCAGCCTTGCCAAATCTCACAGGCAACTTTATTGGGGCTTCGTGGTCCATTCAGGGCCAATTTCAACTCGTATCTTCGTCCATATCCCGCCCCTTCAGATTGATAAAACGCAGTATATCATCTCTATTCCTTACCGGATTCTGTGCCATCCTTTTCTGGGGATGTGCGTCCGATGAATCCATTCCACTGGATATCCCCGTGGGCTGGGAGAATGAAGGCGTACTCTGGTGGCGAACTGCTTCGGATACGACCGGTGTTTTTCGAGATCTTGAGACACTCGTTTCGATGGGCATCGCAATACCCTCTGGGCTGGAGCCTTTTGGACTGAGATCGGGCGAGACCGAACGAATCGCCCGGCGCCGACTCGTAACGCACGTAAAAGACAGCCTGATCCCCCTTTTTCGGAATGAACCGGATGTGGTCGATTCGTTATTCGAACGTTTTGTCGTTCCAAAAATGGCCAATGCGCGAATCGAAGGAGACGTTCGTCCCGTCATCAAAACCTTTAAACTCGAGGGTTATCGCACGATCGCTCGATTTTTTCGAGAGCCCTTTAGCTTGACAAAGATGGGGCTCGATATTCCCGTTCCTATTCCCGATAGCCTTCGCGACAAAAGCATCGTGGGCCGGGTCTTCATGCAGGTGTATATCTCTGACGAGGGCGATCCGATGGCCATAAAGAAACTGATCGGCGTGCATCCAGTCCTTGACCGAATCGCCATCCGGGCCATGACACAGATGAAGTGGCAGCCGGCGTATTTGCTAAAAGGAGGCAAGGCCCGTCCGATTGCATCCTGGGCTCGGTTCAAGGTCGATTTCGCCAGCGTGCTCTAGGCATCCAGCTTAGATGAGAGAGCCCGCGATGGTAGCCGTCATCATGTTGGCCATCGTTCCAGCGAGGACAGCTTTTACCCCCAACTTGGCTATATCAGACTTTCTGGAGGGCGCCAGCGGTCCAATCCCACCAATCTGGATGGCAATGGACGATAGATTTGCGAATCCACACAGCGCGAACGTCGCCATGACAACCGTCTTCGGATCCAGGGTGCCGGCCGTGATCTCCCCGGCGAGAGCCAGGTAGGCCACGAATTCGTTCAGAATCACTTTAGTGCCCAAAAGCGACCCGAATCTGACGGCATCCGCCCATGGGACGCCGATGAGCCACGCGATCGGGCTGACGGCCCACCCCAGGAGTATTTCCAGCGTAAGATCAGCACCGAATAGTCCAGCCGCCTGACCGATGATATAATTGACCATGGCGATAAGAGCCAAGAACGCCAGGAGCATGGCTCCCACATTGAGTGCCAAACTCAAACCGTCCGAAGCCCCGTTCGCGGCAGCATCGATCGCATTGGCGGACGTAGATTCGACCTCGATTTTTGCACCTCCTTTCGTGGTCGGTTCGCCGGTTTCGGGGATCATGATTTTTGCCAAAAGGAGGGCGGCCGGGGCCGCCATCACACTGGCGCCCAGGAGCTGTTCTGCAAACAAAAGTCGACTGGCATCCAATGATATACCGTGCGCGATGGCATATGGATCGCCGAGAATCTGAATGTACGCGGCCATGACGCCGCCTGCGATCGTGGCCATTCCGCCCGTCATGACGGCCATCAATTCCGACATCGTCAACTTTTCCAGATAGGGTCGAATAACCAACGGCGCTTCCGTCTGGCCCACGAAAATATTGGCGGTCACGGACAGCGATTCGGCACCCGATGTGCCCAGGAATTTGCTTACGAGAAATGCCATCCCCTGGACGACCTTCTGCATGATACCGAGATGATACAGAACGGCCATCAACGAGCCGAAGAAGATGATGGTCGGAAGAACCTGAAAAGCGAAAAATGCGCCGAGGCTCCCCGGTGTGCCCTCCGGAAGAGCCAGATTGCCGAAAATGAACTCGGCGCCTTTGGTAGTGAATTGCAGAACCAGAACGAAAAAATAGCTCACCCCCTTGAGAAACATCTTCGGCCACCCCAGCGGCGCAAAAGCCTCTCCCATCGCCGCGCCTTTCAAAATGAAAATGGCCAGGAAGATTTGAAGACTCAGTCCGGCCCCGATCGTCCGCCATCTGATGCTCCGGCGATTATTGGAGATGACGAGGGCGATACCGATGATGACCGTCAATCCGAGTATTCCGCGGAGCAAGGCGATGAAGTCCATGGGCGCATCAGGATGTCATACGAGAAGAGCGAAAGACACCCGTATCGGCACCGAAAAATCCAATCCTTACGGTGAAGTGCGGTTCGGGCGGTCAGCAAATATACATCTTACACAGGTTTTCGCTAAGGGCGACATGCACGGCCCCGTCTTGGAGAATGCTTTGTGGAATGTGAACTGGACAACTACAATTGCTTTGAGTGTGAATCCGCCGCGTCTATCTTCCACTGTCTATGGAACCCTCCCCTCGTACTGTGAGTGGGAATCACTTTTCAATTCGTGCTGCTGTCTCTAGCGTGACCCAATTCGTTTTGACCCGCGAGTCCGATGATCCGCCAGTTGGTGCGGACGCGGACACTATTTTATCGGGACTGAATGCCGCTCAGCAGGAAGCCGTCCGAGTTACAGACGGACCTCTGCTCATTATCGCTGGGCCTGGATCGGGGAAAACGAGAACCCTGACGCACCGAATCGCCTACCTGTTGGCAACGGGCAAAGCCGCGCCTCATCAGATTCTGGCGATCACGTTTACGAATAAGGCGGCGCGTGAAATGCGTTCTCGAGTCACCGAACTCGTCGGTGAGGAAACGACGCGCGGGATGTGGATCGGTACGTTCCACTCGTCTTTTGCCCGTCTATTGCGCGCCGAATGCTCGCGGCTCGGATTTACGTCAGACTTTAGTATTTACGACTCGGACGATTCGCAGCGGATCATCCTCGACTTGCTGAAGATCCATCAGATCGATACGACGCAGTATCGACCTCGGTTGGTCCAGAATCTGATTTCGGGGGCGAAGAATCGCATGGTGTCCCCTTCTCAATATGCCACCCTGGTGGCAACTCCCGCACAGGAAGTCGCGGCAAAGGTCTTTCAACCCTACCAGGACCGGCTTCGGATGGCCAATGCCATGGATTTCGACGATTTGTTGCTGCAACCCATTGATCTTTTTCGGAATCACGAAGACGTACTTGAGAAATATCAGCGCATCTGGCGATACGTCCACGTCGACGAATATCAGGATACCAATCGGGCCCAGTACGTTTTGGCACAACTTCTCACTGCAATCACGCAAAACTTGTGCGTCGTGGGCGACGACGCGCAGAGCATCTATGCTTTTCGAGGCGCCGATATCGGCAACATTCTTTCGTTCCAAAAGGATTATCCCGATGCCACAACGATTCGATTAGAGCAGAACTATCGTTCGTCGAAGCACATCGTCCGTCTCGCAGATTCGATCATTCGAAACAACAAAGACCAACTCGAGAAAAAGCTCTTCACGGAGAATGATGAAGGGGATCCAATCATTGTGATTGAAGCCCTTTCTGAGCGTGAGGAGGCTCAGAAAATTGAACGACGAATCCGGGATATCCAGGTCCGATTGGGTCTCCTACACTCGGACTTTGCTGTACTCTATCGAACGAACGCCCAGAGTCGTTCTTTCGAAGACGCCCTTAGACGAGGATCTATCCCGTACCGCGTAGTGGGCGGAATGTCATTTTACCAGCGGCGCGAGATCAAGGACGCCTTGGCCTATCTCCGCCTCGTGGTCAACCCTCACGACGTCGCGAGTTTGAGGAGAGTGATCAACACGCCTGCTCGGGGAATTGGCGACAAAACACAGCAGCAGCTTTTCGACTTTGCCGATAGGGAGGGAATCCGCTCGTGGGATGCGTTGGACCGGGTAGACGAAGGCTTCCTGACGGCCCGGGCTACTACAGCGGTCACCAAGTTTCGGGACTTGATCGACCTCCATCGCCAGCACATGAACGATCAGCCTGCCACAGAACTTGCGCGAGCGCTGATCCAGGAGTCTGGAATTCTAAAGGAATTTCGAAAAGAACACACTCCTGAAAATCTGGCGCGCTGGGAAAATGTCCAGGAACTACTGAATGCCATTTCGGAATTCACCGAATCCGATGCCGAAGAACGAACCCTTTCGGCCTTTCTACAGGAAATTTCTCTCTTCACCGATGCAGACGACGCGGATCTTTTAGAAAATCGCGTAACACTGATGACCCTGCACGCATCCAAGGGTCTCGAATTCCCGGTCGTATTTCTCTGTGGAATGGAAGAGGGGCTTTTCCCGCTTGCATCTGCGACCCAGGATCGACAGGAATTGGAGGAAGAGCGACGTCTGTTTTACGTGGGCGCGACGCGGGCCGAACGGATTCTCATGCTGTCGCACGCGCGAAGCCGATACCGCTATGGCGAACAGCAGCCGGCGATCCGAAGTCGGTTTTTTGAAGAGATCGATCCGAGTGTCCTGAGAACCGAGGCCGGACAACTTTTTGAGAAATATTCCGATCGAATGAAGCTGCGGGACGGCCTCATCGTGAAGTATGAGGAACTGGACCCGCACTATTATAGAAAGAGTCTGAGAAGCGCATCCTCGTCGCCCGACAAGAGGAGAGTTGTTTATGATGAGGAGGAATCGGGTGAAATCGTCCCGGGCATGCGCGTTGAACATCGCCAATTTGGAGAAGGCAAAGTTATCGCGAAAGAAGGACGCGGCGATCAGACCAAAGCCGTCGTTTACTTTCGAGAGGTCGGGGAGAAAAAGTTAATCCTTAAATTTGCACGCCTGAAACGGATTGGATAATGGGAAAATTGTGGGTGCTGGTACTGATTCTTATGCTCTCCGTGGGATGCGCTCGGGACGACAGAAGTTCGCTCGTTGTCTATTCGCCGCACGGCAAAGAGATGCTTTCCGACTACGAGCATGCTTTCGAAGCCGCGAACCCAGATGTTGATATTCAATGGATCGACATGGGTGGTCAGAATGCATACGATCGAGTTCGTACTGAACGACAGAATCCGCAGGCAAGTATCTGGTGGGGCGGCGACGGACCGACATTCAACCGGGCCGCATCGGAAGGTCTTTTGGAAGTTTATCGTCCGTCTTGGGCGGATGCCGTAGCCGAGGCCAATCGCAACCGGGACGATTTCTGGTACGGCACGTTTCTGACCCCGGAGATTATTCTTTACAATTCACGAACGGTTTCCGAGGGCGAGCAACCTCTCGATTGGGACGACCTTCTCAAGCCGGAATGGGAAGGAAAGATCATCATCCGATATCCATTGGCCTCGTCTACGATGAGAACGATCTGGGGGGCGTTGATCATGCGGCAACCTACAGAAGAAGACGGATATGCGTGGCTCGCTCGACTCGATCGAAACACGAAAACCTATGCCGCGGATCCCACTCAACTCTATCTGAAAATCGCCCGCGAAGAGGGTGAGGTGTCGCTGTGGAATATGCCGGATACGTACATCCAGTCCGAGCTCAACGGTTATCCATTCGGGTTTTCAATTCCTCTTAGTGGCACGCCGGTGTTAACGGATGCGATCGCCATCGTAGCCGGAGGCGCCCATCCAGACATCGCTCGGCGTTTCTATGAGTTCGTTACATCCGACAGTGCGCTCGTTAGCCAGGCCAACAAGTATTTCCGTATCCCGGTCCGAAACGACCTGGATACGTCTTTATTGCCAGATTGGATGGCCGCATCAAATATCCCCCACATGGAAGTGGACTGGGAGCGGTTGACCACTGAAGGCGCGCGTTGGATGCAGCACTGGGATGAGTTCATCAAGGGCCGCGGAGGAAAGTATCTGGCCGACAGAGGACTCGACTAGATTGGCTGATTTCAGACAGGTAGAACGGCTTTGATAGCCGGTTTTACACCGTGCACCGGGACCACGAGCGGGGGCTCATCTTCCCGAAAGTTCATAAGTACCTCGATCACGGCGTCTTTCTCAGTCTCTTGCATGATGAGTGAGCGCAACCTGCTTGCATTGCGAAATCCTTTGAAGTATCCCCCATACATGCGGCGCATCTCCAACACACCGGTCCTCTCACCCAGCCACTCGCACTTCAGCTCGAGGTGCTCCTTGACCACTGCTTTGCGCTCATCCCAGGTTGGCCCGGGCGGTAACTCACCCGTCGCGAAATAGGTTTTTGTTGCCTGGAAAATCCACGGGTTGCCGATGGCGGCTCGACCAATCATTACGGCATCGACACCCGTCTCTTCGAACATGTTGGCGATCGCCGTGGGCGAGGATGCGTCACCGTTTCCGATCAAAGGAATCTGGATTCCGGATTCGTCTTTGATCCTGCGGAGCCAGTCCCAACGAGCGTCGCCTCGATACATCTGTGAACGCGTCCGGGCATGAACGGCTAGCGCCTGAACGCCGAGTCCCTCGAGCATCCGAGCCACATCCACAATCTGGATGCTCTTTTCATCCCATCCCAGGCGAGTCTTTACGGTGACGGGTCGAGTCGCCTCCTCAAGAACGACTTCTGTGATCTCGGCCATCTTGGGGAGATTTCTCAGAATGCCGGCGCCTCCGTCTCTGCAAACTACCTTTTTCACCGGGCATCCGAAGTTGATATCGATGATATCCGGCGCTACTCGATCGACAATCTTGATCGCCTCCCGCACCTGATCCACGTTGCCTCCAAAAATCTGAATCGCGACAGGTCGCTCCTCCTCCCGAATATCCAACTTCTTCAGAGAATCTTCTGCTCCATACGCCAATCCACCCGACGAGATAAATTCAGTGTACAGCAGATCGGCACCGTATCGCTTGCACAGCAGGCGAAACGGCGGATCGCTCACATCCTCCATGGGAGCGAGAAAAATCGGGTGCTCTGGAAATTTTATCTTACCAATCTGCATGAAACTACCCTCAGGGCCATAATTCGTGCGTTTGCTACGGTCACCGTATCAGGCAGTTCCGCGAAGAAACCCTATATTTGGGCGCTTTCATTCCAATCCATGTCCGATAAGAAGCGCGCTCTCATGCGGTCTTTCCCCGGTTTCAGAACAGTCATTTTGGCGGCCCTCATTCTATTTATCGGGGCCTCCTGCACGATTCAAAATGACTATCCCAACGAAGATCCGGTCTCGGAAAACACGATTATTCTGATATCGCTCGATGCATTTCGTGCCGACTACGTTCAGAAGATTCAGCCTCCAAACCTTTCCAGATTGGCCAGTGAAGGGGTTACAGCGAGGGCCGGAATGATACCCGTTTTCCCTTCTTTAACGTTCCCTAACCACTATTCGATCGCCACGGGCCTGTACCCTCAAAACCACGGAATCGTCAGTAACACCATGTTTGATCCACGGTCGGAAAAGTGGTTTCGAATCTCAGACAGGGACGCGGTGGAAGACCCAAGTTGGTGGGAAGGTGAGCCGATCTGGGTAACGGCTGAGAATCAGGGTATCGTGTCGGCTACGTTCTTTTTTGTCGGGTCTGAGACGGCTGTGAATGGTGTGCAGCCCACCTATTGGCGACGCTTTGACCAAACGGTTCCAGGAAATACGCGCGTGGACCAGGTATTGGAATGGCTCGATCTTCCCGTTGCGGAACGCCCTGAATTCATTGCTCTTTACTTCGGACTGATCGATGGAACGGGCCACACATATGGTCTGGACGCTCCGGAAACCGCCGAGGCCGTGCTCGAAGCGGACGGCTATATCGGCCGACTCCTGGATGGTCTCGAGCAAAGAGGCATCGAGGATCGCGTCAACATCATCCTGGTAGCCGATCATGGTATGTCGCCTCGTTCACAGAACCGCGTGATTGCACTGGATGACTATGTCGATGTCGATCAGGTGGATGTGATCAACACGTCGCCGGTTCTCATGATGAATGCGAAGAACGATAATGCCGGTCAGATCGTCGCACAGCTTCAGGGTGCCCATCCCAATCTGGAGGTGTGGATGAAGGAAAGCGTACCGGAACGATTCCATTTTCGAGATCACCATCGAATCCCTGACATCATCGGAATGGTGAGCGATGGTTGGACGCTCTATCGAACCCGGGAGTACATGGAAGAAAACCTCTCTCGACTCGGAGGCGCGACGCATGGATATGATCCGGCTGCACTGTCGATGCGGGCTTTGTTCATCGCCCATGGCCCGGCGTTCAAAAAGAAAATGACGATCGATCCCTTCGAGAACATCCACATCTATCCGCTCATGGCCCACGTATTGAAACTGGATCCAGCAGATACAGATGGCCGTCTCGATGTCCTTGCGCCCATTCTGAACAATTAGCAAGGTGGACCATCCGTATCGGTACCAGAATGACGGGAAGTTTTTCGCCCAAATTGCGCATCATCTGGAAGATTTGGGCTGCGAAGAGCTCAAACACCTCGGCGCCTCGTCAGCGAAGTCAGCCTACCGGGGAATCTGGTTTTCGGCGGAGACGACGGACCTGTACAAAATCGTTTATCAAACGCGGCTATGTTCTCGCGTTCTGGCGCCGCTCATACGATTCGATTGCCACAGCGATCGTTATCTCTACAAAACGGCTTCGTCGATCGCATGGAGCGATTTTCTATCTACGGATCAAACATTCGCCATCTCGGCTACCGTATCTCATAGTCGAATCCGCCATTCCAAATTTGCCGCACTTCGTCTGAAAGATGCGATCGTGGATTTTTTTCGTGAACACTATGGAGACCGGCCCGGGGTCGATCGGCACGCTCCGGATGTTCTCTTTCACCTTCACATCGAAAACAACAAAGCCACGATTCACCTGGATGTGGGTGGCGGTTCGCTTCACCGTCGCGGTTACCGAATCGATACGGTCGAAGCGCCCATGCAGGAGACCGTTGCAGCGGCCATCATTCGGTATTCCGAATGGGATGGGGAAGTGTCCCTACACGATCCGATGTGCGGCTCGGGTACGCTTCTGGCTGAAGCCCTGATGTCGGTCTGTCGAATACCGGCAGCCTATTTGATCCCAACATTGGGTTTTCAGCGAATGCCGAATTTCGACTCCGTCGATTGGAACCGGATCAAAAAGGAGTTTGATGGGCAGATTCGACCCATCCCTGGATCAATTGAACTCGTGGGATCCGATATCAGTTCGAAGTCAGTCGCCGCGACAAAGAAGAATTTGCAGCGCCTTCCGGGTGGCGATGCGGTTCGCGTATTTCAGAAAGATGTTTTTCGGCTCGAGGGAATTCCCGATCAGGCCATCATTACGAATCCGCCGTATGGTCTTCGGATTCGAAATCGAAATGACATTACCTCGTTCTATGGACGATTCGGGGACTTCCTGAAACAGAAATGCAAGGGATCGACCTGTTTTCTCTATACCGGGAAAAGAGAGCTGCTGAAGAGCGTAGGATTGAAGACGACCTGGAAGAAGCCGCTGGTCAGCGGAGCGCTCGAAGGCCGCCTTGCCAGGTACGATCTGTATTAGGCGCCTCAGTAACCGTTCGAGGCAAGCAACTCATCCGGACCTGACCTCGTAGACGGCGCCGATCCTTTCAACTCCATACTCACCCGTTATGAAGAATCGAATTCTGTCTTTCATTCTTGTTTCCTTGATCGCCTTACCGACTGTCGCACAGAACGCTGCGGATCTTCCCGAAGCCGATCCCGCGGACGTCGAAAGCGTCGACGCACTCATCGCTGCCGTTTATGATGTCATCTCAGGACCTGCGGGTGAAAAGCGAGATTGGGATCGCTTCCGTTCTCTATTTCGAACCGAAGCCAAATTGATTAATACGGGAGTCGCCCCCAGTGGAGAAGTTCGTCTTCGGTATTCGGGTGTCGAGGAGTACATCGCACAGTCGGGTGCCTTTTTGGAAGAGCGCGGTTTCTTCGAACGTGAGCTTTACCGCGTCCAGGAAGAATTTGGTAACATCGTCCACTTGTTCAGCACGTACGATTCACGATGGAAGAAGGATGATCCCGAACCGTTCGCTCGGGGCATCAACAGCTTTCAGCTCGTCCATGATGGGAGTCGTTGGTGGGTGGTCAACATCTTCTGGCAGGGAGAATCACCCAATGCGTCGATTCCGGAGAAATACCTCCCTCAGGGTTGAAGTCTATCCGTTAGCGGCTGAATCGAGGGCCTCGACGATTGTGTCAGCGGCTTCTTCCAGAACCGGAAACGGAATATTTAGCGGAGGCGCAATCCGCACCAGCGAATCGGAATGAAGCGTCCAGCCGAGCAGAACACCATTTTCCAGACAGCGAGACACGACGGCTCGCGTCGAGGCCGCGTCGTTTAATTCCATCCCCAGGAGGCACCCCATCCCCCGAATTTCAGCGACGGCGGGATGGTCGAGCCGATTTCGAAGTTTCTCTTCGATCTGAAGAGCTCTTTCCACGAGATTCTCGTCTTGGATAACGTTCAGTGCTGCGTCGGCAGCAGCGCAGGAGACGGGATGACCCCCAAACGTGGTCACGTGGCTCAACGGCGGATCTCTGCGAAACACGTCCATGATTTCGGCTCGACTCACGAATGCGCCAAGGGGCATCCCTCCTCCCATGGCCTTCGCAAGAGTGAGAATGTCGGGGATGACATCGAAATGCTGAAAGGCAAAAAGAGACCCGGTTCGACCAAAACCCGTTTGTACCTCATCAAAAATGAGAAGAGAACCGGTTTGATCACATTGTTTTCTGAGCGCTTTTAGCCATTCTCGATCCGGTACCCGAACGCCCCCCTCACCCTGGATCGGTTCGGTGATCACGCATGCCGTTTGATCGTCGATTGTGGCGAGAGCATCCGGATCATTGAACGGTAGAAACTCGACGTTCGGAAGCAGCGGCTCGAATGGCTGACGATAGACGGACCGACCGGTTACCGAGAGCGAGCCGTGCGTATCTCCGTGATAGGAGTTTTCGAACGCGATGAGCTTCGAGCGACCCGTGAACTTTTTCGCGAGCTTGAGCGCCCCTTCATTTGCTTCGGTGCCCGTCATCGTAAAGTAAATGACCTGCAGTTCCTGAGGAAGAGTAGCGGCGAGCCGTGTAGCAAATCGAACTTGAGGGTCCTGTACAAACTCGCCGTAGACCATCACGTGAAGGTGTCTCTGAATCTGATTCTCGATGGCCTCGATCACTCTGGGGTGGCGATGACCGATCGAGGAAACGGCAATTCCGCTTATGAGATCGATGATCTTGCGCCCGTCGTCCAAGTAGAGATACGGACCTTCGGCGCGTTCAACGGTTAGCCCGATCGGGTGGTCGCTGGTCCATGCGATATGCTGAGAAAACGACTCTCTCATGGGTTGGAAGGTCGGTCCACCCTGAACGGCGAAACGGTTTTGAAGAAAGCTGAGATCTTGCGAGCGTCCAAAGATCCACTCGTTCTTACACTACTGCAAAGATCGACCCCGTGTGGATTGACGGATTGGATGGCATCGCTGACGTTGGTTTCGGATAACCCGCCCGCTAGAAACACGGGTACGGATACCGCTCGACGGATCTGTTCACTGATGAGCCAGTCGTGAGTCCGCCCGGTTCCTCCCAGTTCTCGAGGCGAGGCTTTTGTCTTGCCCGAATCGAGCAGCAAAGCATCCACATCAGATTCAATGTCGAGGGCCATCTGTATCTGCGCCTCGGAATCGACGTGGACGACCTGAACGAGTCGGGCATTCGGACACCGCTCCCGCAATTCCCGAAGCGGCTCGGTACCGAGCCAGTCGACGAGCTGAAGCGTATTCACACCAGACTGTTCGAACTGATGCTGAATCTCTACGGGATCAGTTTTACTGGTAAGGAGAAAAGTGTCGACCGTCGGGGACACCGCGGCTGCAATACGAGCGATCATTGTACGGTCGATAACACCCGGCCCGCTAGGCATCTCAGAGACCAATCCGAGCGCATCGGCTCCCACTTCGATGGCAAGCTTCGCTTCATCAAGCGACGAGATGCAACAGATTTTCACTCTCAACCAATTCATTCCCAGATCGACCAGCTCTGACGGTTATTCGCGCGGACGGGATTAGATACGAACTATCCGGGTGCCGGAAAAGAAACGATTCCGCGGATAGCCACCTCGCGAAATCACCCAACGAATTTTATGCGGAGTGAAGAACAGGAAATGAATCTGTTCCGTATCATCCTCGCTAATTCCAGAGACTCGTAAGACACGAGGCTCCTCTAAGGAGGGGTGGCAGAGCCTGGTTGAATGCACCGGTCTTGAAAACCGGCATACGTTTACGCGTATCGTGGGTTCGAATCCCACCCCCTCCGCAAATAGATCGACTTATGTTCTATATATACGGAACTTACGTCTCTCTTTTCTGAAACTGATGACGCTAATGGTGACGTTTTTCTTTTAGGAATGTTGGTATTGATGAGTACGTTCGGGAAGCACTTCTGAGATGTTGAGCGACACCGGCTCATATTACCCTACATGCTCGCTAACTGAATTGCTCCTGAAAGCTATCAATCGCTCCGTTGTTTAGCCGGATCTCGCTCGACGGGTTTGATTCGACGTCGACTGCTGTCGAGCTCCGGCCTGGACGTGGCAATTCTGTTTTGGCGGTGTCCCGACGCGATCACATTTTTATTCTCATCTTTCTTTGTCGATGCATGGCCGATCATTCCGATCCGCCAATTCAAAAGGTCTGCGCGATAGATGAACCACGGACGGCCCTGTTTGTAGGCCGGACACCGGCCTATCGTAGTAGAGATAAACTGATATAGAGAGGAGTCGCAAACAGAAATACCCCGGGTGCGTTACGAACTCGGGGTATAATGTCTTGAGAGCTGATTTCAATATTCTTCCGGAAGCAACATCGTCCAGTGATCATACTCTTCAACTTGCTCCGGAGTATAGTCATCTCCCTCTTTCATCGATTTACTCAACTGGTCAATCGCCCAGACGATACGGCTTCATACGTTCCGAGTATTACGCGAAGTAATAACCCACTCACGGTATTTCTTATTGAGCGGTCCGTTGATACCGTGTAACCAAACTGCGACCGCTTACGTGTACCACCCGTCTGGATTCCCTTATCCTTGCGGGTAGAAAACACTGTAGTGTTTAAAAAAGGACTTCAGACAACCGTCCGATCAGTCAGATCCAATCCGGTTAAGGCACTCAGATACGAATAGCGGAAATGCTTGCCATCCGACTTGTTGCCAAATGCTTCCTGGTGTTATCGCTCACCTCGGTAACACAATCCACGTGGGCACAAGGCTCTCCCGGTTGGGCTGAGGATCTCGAATTCCTTCTAAAAAGCATCGACGAGATCCACCCGAACCCATACGGCGTTCATTCGCGCGAATCTTTCATAACCGCAGCATCGAATCTGAAGAGCCAACATTCTGAGCTTTCAGAACATGCCGCCGCCCTCGAGATTCAGCGACTACTTGCCATGGTCGGGGATGGTCACACGGAATGGGCACGTATGCCGGAATCATTGCGGGGCGATTACCTGCCTATCATTTTCAGACCTTTTGTTGAAGGCTGGTTTATTCGAACGGGCGATCCAGCATATCGACCGCTGTTTGGCAAACCTATAACCGGTATCGCGGGACTGGCGATCCAGGACGTCCTAGATAGGGTTCTTCCCTATGTGTCAGGAGAAAATGAAATCGGGAAGCTCGACGATGCAGCAAATTTGATTCGAAACGCCCGAGTACTGGATGCGCTTGGTATCACGGACGGAATCGCCAAAACCGTTTCATTCACGGTACTTGAATCGGACGGATCTGAGTCTAGCATCGAGGTTGCTGTGACCGATGAAAGCTGGGTTCAACCGCACTGGCGCGATGTCGATAAGCTGTTAAACCCGGATGTAGACGAACCACTTTACCGCTTGTTGGACGGAAACTATGCCTGTTCCTGGTTGCCGGACGATCAACTTCTTTACGTCATGTTCAGCGAAATTCGCAACGACAACGATTCCACGATTGAAGAGTTTTTTGGCGATGTTTATGAGTTCGCAAGTGTGGTCCGGCCGAGTAAGTTTGTGCTCGATCTTCGAGAAAACTCAGGCGGTAACCTGGACTTGAATGGACCCGTGCTCAGAGGGTTGATTGCCAATCCCGAGATGGATCAGCCGGGGAAAGTGTTCGTTGCGATAGGCCCCGATACGTATTCGGCAGCAATGAACCTGTCGGTACTGCTAGAGCGGTACACGAATTCATTGTTTGTCGGGACCCCTACAGGCGCCACTCCTAATCACTACGGAGATACGCGTGTCGTTGAACTTCCGAATAGCAAAATCCAGGTAGAAATTTCAGAGCTCGCCTGGCAGAACTCAGATCCTCGCGATGACCGGCCCTGGATTACTCCGGACATCCCCGTGAATCCGTCCGCAGCCTTGTTTATTGCGGAGCGAGACCCAGTTTTAGAAACCATTTTGGACTTTTCCCCTCCTGAATCGTTAGCAGAAGAATTTGGTCCACCGATGGCAAGATGGCGACGGCAGAATCAATTGCAGGAGGAGATATGGCCAGCTCTCCTCTCAGCATCCGCTCGACCAATTTCCCATGTCGAAGGTGGTCGCGGATTAAAAGTAGAGTCTTGTTCTGTTCGGTAGTATCTAAAAAACGGAACTTGACCAGGTGCCACGCGGGTACTAAGGGTGGCTCCCGCTTCCTTCTCCGTGCTCACCCTCGCCACCATGTGCGCCACGTCCTACTTCCGGATGAGCGGTCAAGCCCTCAAAAAGAAACCCGCCAAAGTGGCGAGTTGATTCAAAAGACCGGTTTCCCCTTAGGGAGGCTGGTTTTTCTGTTTGTAAGATCGTCTCTCGCTCGAAAGGTTGGTGGGTTACCCAACCCTGCAGAGATTTGGAGCGCGACAGACATTCTATTCAGTGCTATCTTTCGCGCGTGGCAACCACCCCGTTCTCGGCCAATCATTTACTCGTCTATCGGGTGCAAGAGCTACGTTCGCGAGTAAGAGGTCCAGCGCGTCGCGATCAAATAATTCCCCCCTGACGATGACGGCCGCGATTTTCTTCACATTTGCAATGTCCGCTAACGGGTTAGCCTCCAGAAGGACCAGATCAGCTATTTTCCCCTCTTCTATGGTTCCAACTGAATCTGCGAGGCCCAGATGAAAGGCAGGCAGGCGAGTTGCCCTCTCCAGAACCTCTTCGGGCGCCATACCAACAGAGTCCTGGAAAAGAATCATTTCGTTAGGCAGCGACCACCCCGGGAAAATATTCACAGCAGCCACGTCGGAACCTGTCAGTATGTCCACGCCAGCTTCGTGCATTTCCCGGAGATACTCGAGCTCAATCGGCCATTGGGATTTGAAGAACGTTTGGCGATCCTCGCTGGCTTCCAGAACCTGTTCTTGCCAATCGAGCAGAAGATACTTTGAGAGGTACCGCCGCCTGAAATCAAATTCGCCTAATGAATCGTCGACAACGGTTTGAAGCTCTTCTTGTGAAGGAAGCGCATGTTCCGTAAACGTGACGAGTGTCGGAACGATGAAAATTCCGGCGTCAGCGAACGACTCCCAGACCTTCATTCGTTCGCTCCGGGTCCGGTCGACAAGCCGCGGAAAAATAAAGTGTTCGATTCCGTCGTGACCTGCCTCCAAGATTTGTTCGGGAGTCATTCCCATCGTGTGCCCGACGAGGTCCAAACCGTTTCGATCTGCCGCCTCGTTCAAAGCCTTGAAGGTCTCGAAACTGGTTACAGTACGAACCTTCAGATAATCGATCTCCAACTGAGCTAACGAATCCACGACTCGGTGTGCGTCTGCCACTGATCCCACAGCGATACGCGTTCGCTCGACCGGTTCGACCATCTCGTCCGGTGGGGTATTCAGTACTCGCTCGACGTTGCTTTCTGACTCGAGATAAGGACCCGCGATCAGCAGCCTTGGGCCAACTCTATCACCACTTCGAATCTCATCCCGCCACTGAAGAAGTTCTTCGTGATCGCCCCCCAGGTCGCGCACTGTCGTTACGCCATTAACAATATATAATCCAAGCGCAGAGGCGCGTGTCTTCGACGTATGCGCGTGCATCTCGAACAGCCCTGGAATGAGGAACTTGCCCGAACCATCGATTGTCGTTGTTCCATCATGCAAGTCAAGTCCAGAGGCCACTCCCTGATCGATGATGCGTGAAATGCGTGTGCCTTCAATAATTACGGTCACCGCGGGAATGACACTTCCTGTGCCGGAGATTACCGTAACGTTTTCGATAACTATCGAGTCTCCCTTTTTGAGTGGTCCACATGAGAGGGCGACTGCAGCAAGGACCAATGAAACAAGCTTGCCCTTCATGACCCCGCCCCTTCACGATTAAAAAATGCGTTGACGGCGTCCTGCAACAACGTCAACAGGAAATGTTCTTTTGTCATTTGAAAGTACCCGTAGGAGGGCGTTAGTATAGTGAGTGATATAAATACGGCTAAAAATTTAGCGTGTTACAACTATCGCTTTATCCACAGATCACCCCTTCATTGGGTGTGATATAAGTGGTAGAATAATATCCGATAAGATCTTTTATCGGATATTATCTAACGTCTGTCATATTCCTTCTATGAAGGGTGAAATTCAGCCACAAAAGAACACATCTCTGACGATTAGTGAAGGATTCGTCCTGCCTCGAATCATCTCAGAGGAAGGACGGAAAGCGCAGGGCGCATTCATCAACTTCTTCACGGCGTCGATCGAGAACGGCTTCACTCGTTACTTGGCTACATGAGCCGTGTCGAATTCGAGGCCGCCAACAATCATCAAACAACAAGAATGGCAGCTCCCGACGAATCCCGTATCAGGCGTTAAAACTCCGAGCGTAGCGACGCTCGCAGCGCAAACACGCGAACATCAGTGTGATTCGCCGTCGAAGAAGCCTTTCACAGCCGCAACGAGACTCACACTCTGGACGCGGTACTCACATAAATCAGTCTCCGATATTCCCGGGGCGGTTCAAATCATCAGATAGAGTAGCAACTAGCGATGACTGAGGTGAGTGAAAACGGGGTGTACCGAATTAACTACGTAGATCCTACACCATCAATGATTCTGGCCTTGACATTACTTTTATTGATGGTGATTATGGTTTGATCATTAA
>JADFHF010000064.1 GCA_022567305.1 Bacteroidota bacterium
AGCCAGGACAGCAACTATATTTCACAAGTCGGAGCTGGTCGACTATGTCTTGCGTCGAAGGTATCCTTTCGGTTACTCTACGTGAGTACATTTCGGGCCACACGCGATGGGGCAGTATGGCTTCAGTACAGCATATATCTGGTCAAATACTATTCGTTTTGTGTTTGACTCCGATCTCCACCGTCGGCCAGACTCCGTGCGAGCACGGAACCGATTCTTTGGTGCTTGATTCCGGACCCGCTCGAGCCGTGCTCTCTAATAACGGAAATATGTTCAGGGAGCCGATCTTACGAGGAGCACCGCGGTTCTGGAGGAAGCGTGAATCCAAACGGCGTCCACCATAATCACCTACCATTTGCTGGCTTGTCGAAACACGAATTGACGAACTGCGCTCCTATATGAGACTTCTTCTTGTTACGACTGATTTCCCGCCCGATTTGGGCGGTACCCAGACGTATGCCTTCGAACTAGCCATACGTTTGAACGATCAGTTCGATCGTTTTGCTGTTGTGACGCTTTTCGTAAATGACTGTGACACGGTCGATTCACAGCTGGCGTTTCCCGTTTATCGCGTTCACTCATCGTCAGACCTATTCCCAATCAAAGCTCGATCGGTCATCGCACGACTCCGGAAGCATGAACGTTACGACAGTGTATTCTGTGTCTCGTGGTACGCCGTCGTTGCCTGTCTGCTTGTTCGGTTGTCCTCAGGCCCACTTAAGATATTCTCAGCCGCTCATGGGCGCGAGCTCATCATGAATCCTGTCGCCCGAATTCCACTGCTCGCTTCGATATATCGAGGATTCCGATCGCTTGTCATTCGGCATGGTGTCAACCGGTTTTTCGCTGTCAGTCGATACACCCGCAACGTTTTAATCCAGATCGGGGTCGCCGATTCTCAAGTTCATGTCCTGAACAACGGCACCAACCCCAATCAATTCTTTCCCGAAGATGCTTCCCACATAAGAGCCCGTCTGGGTGTGGGCGACCGGCCGGTCATTATGACGATCGGCCGTCTCGTGCAGCGAAAAGGAATTGACACGATGATCGAAGCCCTACCGATCGTACAGGACCGCATACCGGGCGCGGTCTATGTCATCGCTGGTAGCGGCCCCGAGCTCGATTCGCTCCAACGTCTCCGGAAGGCGCTCAGGCTAGAGCACTCCGTTTTCTTTATCGGACGGGTGGCTTCGGACGAACTGCGTTCGTATTACAACGCGTGCGACGTCTTTGTGCTGCCTGCCCGAGAAGCCCATGAAGATGTGGAGGGCTTTGGAATAGTTTTTCTTGAAGCTGCCGCATGCGGCAAACCGTCGATTGGCACTCGGACCGGTGGTATTCCGGACGCCATCATTAACGGAGAGACGGGAATCCTGGTAGATCCTGACGCACCCGACCAGTTAGCCGAAGCCGTAATCAAGATTCTCGGAGAACCCGACCTCGCCGATCTCCTTGGAGAGGGGGGCCTAGAGCATGTTCGTAACACCGCGAACTGGGATATGGTCGCCTCCAAACTTGCTGAGTGGCTCAAGAGCGATATCTAACGCGTGCCGAACTCGCTGTCAACAGGAGACGTGTCGAGCTCTTCTTCAGCGCTCAAAGATGCAAGACCCATGGTTGTTCTTGTGGTTCTAAATTCATGAACGCCAACAAGAAATAAGATAGCCAGATTCATGAGTCGACTCAAAACAATGCTCGTCAAGAGCATTCCGGCCACGGCAGCCGAAGACAGATCCAGCATAACAGTGAGCTGTACGCTTACGCCGAGAAACACGAGGTCCTTGACAGGAAGCACGGGAATGCGATTCGCGACGATCTGGACGGTCAGTAGCGTGAGCAGGATGGATAGGCTGGTGTTCGGCAACACCAATGACCACTGAATAACTTGCAGAACACTCACGACGATCATTCGCGTGCCATGAACCCCGAAAAACAGTACCAGCGATTTTACTGGCACGTGGAAAATGGCATGTCTGAATTTCACGACAACAGCCAGCAGAATCGCAATCACTGCAAGCACGGAAAGGCCTTGAATCAATGAGGCGTTTGCAATCGCGTCCGGCAATAGAATACTATCCGTCATAATCAGAATTCCGACCAAACATACCGTAAAAGAAGTCGATGCTACAGCCGAAATAATGTTGTTGTCTTTTATTGAGCCGATGATCTGGCGGTTGGGAAGGCTAAGCATTCGCTCGGCCCACAGATACAGGTAAACTTCCCCGGAGTAGTTGAGAACGTCGTTGTTGTAAACGCGCTTCTTGAAAAAAATAGGTAGGCCGGTAAGAAGACGTAATCCGAAAGCGTGACGATATATTAGGGTCTCAGAAACCGGGAGTGCAGCGAAAATGATCAGCAGGATCAGATAGAATCCAGGGTGCGACGGCAGGGAACGGTAGATCTCCGACCATCCGACACGGGTGAGTTGGACCACGAGCAGAAGTGGCACGCCGATTGAGACGAGCCGACGAATCAACCTGAACACTCTCTTACCGCGAGCGCTCCGCATGAAGTTCGTCCATGCATCTACTTTATCCCTTAAGCGACTACTCAATATGCTTTGTGCGTGACGCCGATTCGATGGACTTGCTGGTTACTGCATTTCAGTGAAGAGTCCGAGTTCATTTGAATCGCGCAGACAGGCTTCAAGCTCGGCTTGTTGTCAGTGCTGATCCAACATCGGGAATTTACAAGAATGATTCCTTGGGCAAATTTTCGCAGCCGAGTGGAAACCACATCCGGTGGAAAGGTCCCCAATATCGGTGGAAGAGCAACAGCTCGGATGGATCGCCTTCGTGACAGCATCTGGTTAGGCTTCTACACAAATGTCTCGGTCGGCGGCTACTAGCAGACGGCCGGCCTTCGAGACTGCCATCTCCAAACCGTCGAGACGGTACCGGATTACTCGGTTGAGAACAGAAAGAACTCCGGATGGACAAATATAGAGAATAACAGCGTCGATGAAGTCTTGAAACTGATGCGCAGGCACGGTATCCGCTGATTTTGTAGCTTGCGTGCCAAAATGTCTGAACAACCTTAGGGCATACAAAAGGTGGCAGAAATACCCACTCTTCTTCGCAAAGTTCAGCGCCTTATTGTCGCTATTCTTCTCGTTTATGTGGCGCTCGTCAGTACGCATCTCGGCGAATTCTGGCCCTTTAGTATCTACCCGATGTTCTCCAGAGGAGGCCACCCGTGGGTACGATCTCTTGTTCGCGACGTGACCCATACCCCAGATTCCCTTCTCTGGCGGGCACAGTCGGAGGATACGTTGCCCGGCGATCCTTTCGCCCTCGGCCCGGAGGGTATTAGCGGGAACGATCTTTCCAATTTCGTGAGCAAATCAAAAGAATGGGACCGGGAGAGAATCGACGGAATGCGTAAGCTATTTGGGGAATCGCTCCAATCACGCAGCCTCATGATCTATTACGTAGAGGGCCGTTTGGATCAGGACCGTCACATCAGCGTCAAGTATCGACCGTTTATCCTCATGCTCCCGGATTCGACGGCTCTCGACAAAGATTTGGCGGAGAGACATCGAGACATGCTCCCATGATTCGGCGTTTCTTTAACACTCTTTTCGACTTCGAGCATCAAGAGACGACAGGTGACGTGATCTTTTTCCGCCTGTTCGAACTTTGCGTGATTTACTGGACACTTTACCATTCCTGGAGCTGGGGATTCTATATCCCGAAGATCGGGGACGTCGTGCTTCCGCTCGGAATCGCCGAGTACATGGATATTTCATTCATGTTCGATCACAATCTCGCGATCGTGAACGCTACCGTTATCACCATTGCGTCGGCTCTGGCTTTTTTTAAACGCTGGAGGTACGGATATCTCCTCGTCATTCTGGGACTTCATCTGCAGTACGTCGCCAGATACAGCCTCGGAGAAATCTCGCACGGATCAAATGTAATTGGGGTCGTGCTTGTTGGAATGGCCATTGGCGTTATCGCGTTCAAGGAGGGTCATCTTCAGCGTCGCTTTATTCTCGGCTACAGCTATTTCTTTGTCGGCTTCGGTTATTTTATTTCGGGTATCAGCAAATTGGTAGCTACCGGTATTACGTGGCCGGACGGCGCACACCTCTGGATGTGGATGGCAGAAAGAACGGTTGATATGTTCGCGCTAACGGGCCAGATCAACCACAATTTTGTTCAGAACATCGTATCAAATTCCTGGCTAATCGCGACACTCGCTCTCGCGTTCGGGATGTGCGGCGAACTTCTCGGATGGTTGATGTGGAATAAAAAATATCGACCCTATATCACGACTTGCTTGATCATGTTTCACGTAGGAGTTCTTCTTGTTATGAAGATCAACTTTCCTTCGAACCTTGCCATGTTGGTGTTTCTGGCCTACCCCTGGGCGGCGCTCATCGATTGGTTCACGACACGCTACGACGGGGTGCTGCCTGCAGTACCTGCCGCGCGCTAGCGGAGTTTGAAGCGGCGATTGAGCGCTACGAACGAGTCCCCAAAACATGGTCCGGTGCTGACGAAGAGCTTCGGCCTCCGCTCGACCGAGCGATGACGCGCAGGGACAAACTGCTAAGACACCTTGGCCGGGTACCAGCTGATCTACCGACTCCAGATGAAAATCGATAAGGCGAAGACATTAAGCAAGAAATGATGACCTCCAAGGGCGGAGGGAGCCGCCTAATACACAATTCTTTCGACCGACGTCCTTCGAATTTCCCGATTGCGCTTGTTGTAGATGCGGGTCGTTCTCAAGTCGGCGTGGTTCGCTAGATTGGCCGCCTCTTTCAGCTTGCTTCCGGCCTTGAGGAATCTCGTAAGACCGGTTACCCTGCAGACATGATTTCCAATCCAGTCCGGAAGTCCGGCCTAATTCGCACGGTGCTTAATCATGTCGAGCGCATTTCGGTCTAAGAATCGATCGGCGGACATCTGCTTGTGGGGCATGGACCGGAACAGACAGATATTATTAAGTCAGCTTATTACCCCGGCGCCAGAGTTCGAAAGAGAGAAACCAATCGATGTCCCAATGTAACTCGGTCCGACCGTCATAAAATCCCGTAACTAGTTTGTCAATCTTATCGATATCATAAGGCCCATAGGTGCGTGTGCTTCGAGACCTAACGATATCAAAAACGAACTCTCGCAGTTTCAAATATGGTGATTGGGCGGGGGCGGGCAGCGAACGGTATTTCCTGAACTTCTTTTGCACAGCAAAGATGAGTGGAAGAAACGAATGCGGCAACGTATACGGATACGTCCGGCTTCCTTTTGCGAGTGGAACAGTCGTGCAGAAAGGAGAATATTGTTTCGTGGCCTGTTTGTAGAATGAATTTCCTCTTCTCTTGCGAGTTGGCACATTTAGAATCGCATAGACGAACGGATTTTGTCCAAAAGGCATCATGTTTAACCCGAACTGATCAATCCATGCTTGATCATACCCAAAGAAGTTGCGGCGTCTGTATTTAATAGCTGCCACATCTTCGTTTCTCTGCCGTTGGGATTGGAGAAGAAAGGAAACAAAATTTTCTGCGTCCTCCGAAAAACCCTCATCCATGCTTTCCATTATAGATTTGGAGAAAATGTCCGCTCGGCGAAATGAGAGAGCTTTTTTGTAATCCGTAAGACTGATGCCCTTGAAGAAAGCCAGGTGTCTGAGTATTTCAATTTTCTTGTAGAATTGTCCACGGCCAATCTCGCCAAATGCGCCGTCGATCACCATCGAACGAATGTCATTGTTAAACACACGATCATAGTTTGCACTATGCATGCATGCACTGAGTGGTGTTGTACAAAACGTTTCAGTCGCATAGCGATAAAGTATTCCACTTTGAACCGCTTGTGACATGGATAAACTCTCTATATAGTTGCACGGAATATTAAAATGCTCAGAGATCTGCTGTGCAATTAAAACGTCGGGGTCTGTCTTCTCTCCGAAGACGAAAGTTTCAAACTCACGTCCGCGCTTATGTTGAGTAAGTGCAAATAGCAATCTTGAGTCCAAGCCTCCAGAGAGTGCCAATTTTAGGTTTCCCTGATAACTCCCAAGAAAGCCTAGAATGTCGCGAAATGGATCATCCTTTTTAGATATCCCAAAGTGAGTGCTCTCCATCGTCACTTTCTTCGCGCCTAAAGTGCGACTTGGCTGACCATGTACCGACCTATCAGTATCCGTCTCGACGGACAACAAATCTGATCCGCATATTCTTGATACGCCAGTCACTAATGACTTCTCAGATAGTTGGTTATGTGCCATCCAGTGAGAGCCAAAAGACCGGAAATCAATCGTCAGTCCCTGGACTATCTTTGAGATGAGATGTAGATGTGAGGAAAAGACTATTTGTTTGTCGTAATCGACAACGAAGAGGCTGCGAAGCGTATTCGGATCAGAGAAAAGCTCGATTCGATTACCGTTTGATCGGACGACGGAGTACTGACCAGCCAGGTGTTGATGAATGGTAGAAACGTCTTCGGTCAACAAGCTTGAAAATGCTCTTTCATCAACAAGACAATACTTTCCGTCTTCTTTCAAGACAGGAGACCCCACGAGTACAAAGAAGTCGTTGCTGAAATCATCCCGTCGAGAATACAGGCATGTTGCTGACTGAGTGTTTGCGATGACAACGTAGTTTTCACTCTCGGCTATCATTTCACTCGCCGCATGAGAGTGCAATAATTCATACTTCAGATCAACTCGAATGGGTGATCCTATTAATCCAATGATCCAACTCATTCGAATATTTCCATAGTCAATGCTCTCTGCAATTGAGGAACTGAACGTATCTCGGTCGTCTTCTGCCGCTCATTAGACTAGATCGCAGGGATGATGTTGAAAACCCTCTCGGCAAAGACCTGATCAACCTGTTGTTGGTCGCTGGATGGAAAATAGGATATGCGACCAGTACACGATCCGCTCAACTGAAGTTCGTCGAATAACCCGATCGCGCTTGTCGTAGATGCGGGTTGTTCTCGTGTCGGCATGATTCGGATTTGCCTTTTCGGGTCGTAGGACACTCGTGTAGATTAAGTAAAGTGTCTTACGATCTGGCTCGATATTCTTCTCTATAGAAATGAAAACGGATCAGAAATATCCGCCGAGAAGAAACCGGCAGGGATGTACTGGGTCGATGCTAATTGCATTTCTGTCGATTATCCTAATATGTGCAAGTCCCTTTTGGTGGAGTGGTTGTGATTCACAAGACCCGACCGTCCAACCAGACCCCGATCCCGATCCGGATCCACCGGAAGAACCACCTGTAGAATTAATATGTACTACAGGTCCTATTGCCGATGCATTCTATCCCTTAGAGAAGGGTAATTTTTGGAAGTATGTGGGGCGTAATTCTGGTGGAGTAGTCTTGGGTACGGTTTGGCATCTCATTTCCCAGGAATGGATGCTTGATTTAGGCGAGGGGCGGAACAAATTATATGGGCGATACCCCACAACTTTTGGCCAACCAGTGCCGCCCAACGCGCATCTTGTCTTTTCAAATGATCAAGGATTCGGGCAGGCAGGTTTCATCTCCCTGGCCGATACTCTCGTCGCCTTGAACTTGACCAAGCCGTATCCCGCACCAGTCGGGACGATCACATATACCCACCTGTATACATTGTCGGGCTCAGAGTATGTGATCCGTGATTCAATTCGTACGGAATTGATCTCCATAGACACTCAGATTGAGACTCCAGCAGGCACGTTTTCAACAGTAGTATATCGCCATTATATTCCACCAGTAGGTAATACCGCCGAGGGGCATTGGTCTGACCATTATCTAACGGCCGGAATTGGGCGGGTCGCTTACATAATTAGGTCGGTAAATACAGCCGAGGCACTTGTCTTTTGGCTGCTAAATGATTACTGCCTCATGCAGCCGGAGTAAAGTCTCCATTCCTGCCCACCAGAACTAAATGAGGAGCGCACTTCAAACTTGTAGTGGACAAAATCACGTATTCTACTTTCGCATAATGCAGAGAGGGCGAAACACGTTTAGTACACAATCCGCTCAACTGAAGTCCGTCGTACAACTCGGTCGCGCTTGTCGTAGAGGCGGGTTGTTCTCATGTCCGTGTGGTTGGCTAGGATGGCCGCTTCTTGCAGCGGGCCGCAGGCCTCGAGGAATCTCGTAATACCGGTTGCTCTGCAGACATGATTTCCAATCCAGTCCGGAAGACCGGCTTTCTTCGCTCAGGTGATTACTCGAAAACAAGTCAGGTGATATATACTAGGTAGCTTTTCAAAGTGCAGGCGTGGCTTCAAGATCGGACTGAACTCCAGTGCCTTCACGGATCTGTTTTTAAAACCAGAATTGAATCATTTTTGATAGGTGGAGAAGAACGTGCTCGGGCGAGCGGATTCTGATTTCCCTTTAGCCTCATCATACTTTCAGCTAATATCGTTCTGCGTATCCAGGATCCCAGTCGCGAAGCGAGATAACATTGCGATTTGACATCAATTCATGGTCATTGGCGTTCGCCAGGAAAAATATCGCGGTGTTTATCTCCTCCCTCACGACGGTCGTCTGCGCTGTCGCAACCTTTCCGGCTATATCCCAGACTGTAACGGGTGACTCTCTCGCACTTGTTGCGATATATGAACAGACTAATGGGGCTAGCTGGACTACAAATTCGAACTGGCTTACCGGCTCGGTTTCGATCTGGTTTGGAGTAACGGTGTCTGATGGTCGTGTTACCCGACTCGAACTTGAGAACAACAACCTCTCAAATTCGATCCCTGGAGAGATAGGAGCTCTAACGGCGCTCGTTCGACTAAATCTTAGCGAGAATGAGCTCTCAGGTAGTATCCCGTCTGGACTTGGAGATCTGTTGGCTCTGCAGTGGTTACTCCTCGATGAAAATGATATTTCTGGTGAGATACCTTCGACGTTAGGGGCGCTTGATCAGCTAACTGTTTTAAATCTTGCTCGAAATAGCCTTGACGGCGGAATCCCGTCGTCTTTTGGAGGTCTAACAAATTTGGAGGACCTAGGGCTTTTATCCAATAACCTGTCTGGTCCGATCCCTCCAGAGTTGGGTGGACTCGAAAATCTTATTAGCCTCTCTCTTGCCAACAACCAGCTGTCTGGTAATATCCCTCCTGAACTAGGAGAGTTGACTCAGCTCACGAGGGTCGACATGCAAAAAAACAACTTGTCCGGACCAATTCCGGCAAGTATCGCAAATTCCTCGCTTCTTACCCGTATCGATCTTTCCAATAATCAGTTGTCCGGACCAATTCCACCAGAACTTGCAAATCTAAGTCGACTTATCAGCCTAGCCCTCAACGACAATCAGATCTCAGGCAGAATTCCAGACGATTTCGGAGACCTTGTGCGGCTGACCGAACTGCACTTGTTTAATAATCGTCTCTTCGGCGAGATACCGGAAAATCTTTCAATGATGGAAAGACTAGAGATTCTGAATGCTTCTGAGAATCAGCTCTCAGGCGAGATCCCAGCCGAATTGCTCCAACTGCCTCGCATACTAGAAATTGACCTTAGCTCGAACCAACTTGCCGGTCCTATCCCCTCAGGGGTTGAGTCGCTCGGGAGACTAAGGATTCTAGACGTATCTCACAATAATTTGTCCGGCTCGATCCCCCCCGATATCGTTTCACAGGGGCTCAGTTATTTAAATCTAGCCGACAACAGGCTTTCCGGTCAAATTCCAGCGCCTGTCCTTATTAGCACTTCCCTCGATTCGCTTGACCTTTCTAATAACCGGCTGTCAGGACCTATCGCTACTGATCTAGGCACTTCCTTCCGATTAAAAACGCTTCGTCTTAACAGCAATTTCCTCGAAGGTGAGATCCCAATTAACGTAGATGAGACTGCACGAGTTGCCATTCGAATATTAGACCTTAGCAACAATGAGTTCACCGGTCCTCTCTCTTCTGCAATCGGTACGCTGGTGGAATTGCGCGAAGTGTACTTAAACGGCAATCGACTCTCGGGTCCGCTTCCAGATAAACTTGGACAGCTGACCAATCTAAAAAAATTGCATCTGTTCAATAACCTAACTCTCGATGGATTGCTGCCGATCACTCTACCACAACTTTCGCAACTTCAGAATTTTGAATTCCACTCGACGCTTCTCTGCGAAAGGAGCGATTCAGAATTTCAAGTCTGGATTTCATCAATCCCACACGTCCGAAGTACGGGTTGTATCACCAACGTATCCATTGATTCTTCTATTGAACGCGTATACGCTTTAACATTGTTGGGTAATTACCCGAATCCGTTCTCAGCTAATACGAATATTTCGTATTCGATACCTAACCCTTCCAAAATTTCGATCGAAGTCTACGACATCCTCGGTAAGCGAGTCCGAGTGCTTGTAGAAGGGTTCAAGTCGAGTGGGGAGCACAACGTTCACCTCAACACGAGTGGACTGAGTGCCGGCGTGTATTTCATAACTTTAAGTGCCGGAGACTTCACCCAGACGCGGAAGATGATCATGATTAAGTAAATTGAGAACCGCGACTGCGATGTGAACTTCACAGCATCATAGATTGATAAAATGCTGAGAGGTGCAGTTTAGTAAACAATCCGCTCAACTGACGTCCGTCGTATAATCCGACTGCGCTTGTCGTAGATGCGGGTTGTTCTCATGTCGGAGTGATTTGCAACGGTGACAGCGAGAGATTGGGGAGTAGACTGGCTGGTGATCGAGGTTGGT
>JADFHF010000032.1 GCA_022567305.1 Bacteroidota bacterium
GCTTCCCCGACTGCTGGGCACTCGACGAATTTGCTTTGAACTGAACTGTGTCGCCCTTTCCGGGTCCCCTCGAAACCTTACGAGTAACGCTTGATCCCGGCTTTGCCTTACCTGATACACGTTTCTTTGCCATGACTCTTCTCCATGTGGGGTTGATATCAACAAGAGTGGGATCGTACCAGAGCACCAAACGCCGGTCAAGTCAGGTTGACATGTATTGTGATATCCTCTGACGCTCCTTCATCTTGATCTAGTAATCCGTTAAGAAGTGAGTCGATGTACCGATGAAGCGATTCTCGTGAAAGAACGCATGGTGGTTCACCACTCTCGTCGCTTAAAAGAAATAACTCGCTCATCAGCACAACTCCTTCGATGGTTGCAGTAGCTACTCCTGGGGGGGTTCGGTGCCCGGTAGCTGCGGGTGTGAATCCGGGCCGATTGGCGTCGGCGCGGTGTGGTCGCTGACCCGCAGCCCATATCCGATATCGCTATGGCAGAGGAATTGATTCTTTTTCTTTTTCACCACCGTAGCATGGGTAATGCTGAATTTGAATTGAGCCTCGGATTCCGGAGCCTTCTGTTCCTTGAAGACGTCGTAGGCATCCTCGATCATGTTCTCAATTCGATCCCAGTTATCCGCCAATAGCGCGGACACGTCCTTCTGTGCTTTCACCAACAGCGCGTCACTCGTTAACTTGTCCATCTGCATTCTCCTTTTCTGTTTCTTCTTTCTCCTCGTATGCCAACATAGCGTCGGCCTGAACGTAACAGCAATGAGTCAATTTTTCCGGGCTGAGACTACTGATTTGGTTATTCGCCATTAGGCCGTTCATCGCTGCCTTGGCGAACTTACGTCGTCTATCAGCTCGACGAACCCTGTCGTTCATCATGTGGGCGCCATCACTGTGAGCGTCGTTAATTATTCCCCCTATGGCAACCAATGTCTGATTTGCGATATGACTAGGCGTTCCATGGTCGGCACTGAAAATCGGATTCAGAACCTCTTTGAGTCTACCCATGTATGACGGTGTTTTATTATCCTGTTCCATAATTCTTTCTCCTTTTCTGTTTGCTGCACCTTGCTTAAAACTGCCAGAGATCACACTTCAGGCAGACCCGGCCGCTGATGTATCCATACTTCCATTTGTGAACACATCCGTTGCTTATCTCTAGCGCCGCGAACTGTCCGGCCTGCCGCTTTTTATCGCGCTCATGTTCACGCGCGTTGGCGTCTTCGACCCACTGGGCGATCTTATCGTCATGACTGGCGGTTGGCTGATAGATCATTCCTGCACCTTACCTGTCCTGCCTAAAACAATTCCTGCTGCCATACTACCTTGGTCTGAGGCGTCAGGATGCCGTGACGCTTGACCACCATGCACGACTCTATGGCTTTCTCCCTGGCGTATTTGTATGCTGCCGGAGCCGAAGCGAAGAGTACGGTCGCCCCCTGTTCGCCGAAATATTCGGACCAAGTGCGGGGGAACGTTGCTACTTCATCACCGCCCTTATCCTGATACGGCACCATAATCATGTACTTGGGTTTCTCACTCATTCTGATCTCCTCGTTGCTGCACCTTCAGTTAAATGCGACATTCTCCACATATTTCCGTGGATGTCCAGCGGAATTCACTTCGTTTCGGACAGTGATTTTATCACCCCGGCCTGCATATCCACCCGCCACCAGTTGTGTGTAGGCACTAATTCCCCTTTCGGGAGAACGTTGATTTCGATGGTGTCGTCACGCAGGTATACCCAGATGCAATGGCCTTCATCAGTTTCGAACTTGACTCCGTTGAATGCCTCCTTCAACACCAATGTGTTATCTTCCATAACTTCGATTTTCATACATCATATCCTCCTTTTTCTCATTTTTACGAAACGCTCTCATACGCGCTGTGAGACGTCGCAGATTCCGGACGTCCTAGTGCCGGTATTCCCCGTTTGATCCAGCCCGGCCGTGCGTGGTGAGCAGGAATCCACTGATTTGTCCTGTTTCCACCACCACGGTCCTCGGCTGGACAGATCCTTGACTCGGTAAATCCATTTAGGGTGCATTTTAATACCTGAATTCAGTCATCTCGGTCTTGTGCGGCAAATACAACGGGTGCTTTGGATGACCATCCTTCGTGGTACCCATGCAAAAGACGGGTCGGGGAAGTAGGTTCAGCACGGCTTCAGGCCGGTCCCGGTGTCTCGGGGCGTCGTCCCCGTGCATACCCCAGGCCACAATGATGTCATCGGTCACGAGTACCTGCCTCCGGATCCATGCGTTGTTCTCGGGGCCGATTGGATCCCCGACTACCCTTATCTTCTCTGGATACGGGGACCGGATAGCGAACAGGTTCACGAACACGACTGCACCGTAACCCCACAGCTTGGCGAACTTGATGCCCTTTCGATTCGTAGGGTCATCCTTCTCGGCGTCGGCTGTGGACGGGTTGAGCAACACGAACAGTAGACGGGGGAGGCTGTCATCCCATTCGCGGATCAGCGTATAGCGCCAGGTCCAGCATGGGGAGAAGTCAGCCGATCGCTTCATCACGGATCCGGGTAGGAGTGGGAGCTGTTCAGACATTCTCAATCCTCTTGTATTTGATGACCCGCACCCAGTCGTTGTTCTTCCACGGGAAGCCGTTCTTGGCGTTGATGGAGTCCCAGAGGTCTTGGTATGCCCGCCATGCTCGAGCGTGACAGACCTTTGCCGACCCGTGCATAATTCCGCCCCAGTGTGAGTTGCGAGTTGATGATTCTATGCCCTCTGCGATAGCCCCGGCATCGTCGATGTCCTGGATTCTTTCGACCCGCACGTCCAGCACTTCGAACCATGCGCGAGCCGCCCACTTCGGCATGAACATTGGCGACTGCCACGGGAAGTCCCGATCCTCACGGCAGCCCCAGTCGCCGTCAGCGGCATAGACGACGTGCCAGGGCATATGATCGTACCCATCGCCACGGCTGTCTTCTGCCGACTTCGGTACGAATGTAGCAAATGAGACCACATCGGATCCTTCCAGCGGATACTCGTAGGATGGGTGAGCCCATTTGGTTGCCTGCCACGTTTCTTTCTGGTAGATGCGACTTCCGGGGCCGCCGTATGGAGCGGATAGTCTCACGCGTCCCGCTTCCAGATAATCTTTGATCCATATATAATGACCAAAGCCCTCTGGTCCGCTTCTCCATGCCTGACCTAGATCAGAGCCGTCGAGTTGGATGTCTTCTCCATGTCTTCCGCAAATATATTCGATCAGTTCCAGATCCACCTTCTTCACCAGCCTTCTCGTCTCCGTCTTTCGGCCCTCGAGATTGGCTCTCACCATCTCCGCCTTGAATAGTAGTCCGTGGTCTTTCATCTCATGATTCTTTGAGTGCATTAGCCTTTAGTTCCTTCCTAGCGTCCTCAGTCGTCTCGCCGAAGCCTGCCGCGCTTTCCTGAAGGTTGACGAAATCAGGGTAAACAGCGCACATCATATTGCCATCCGGGAATACTCTCGACTCCGGACCGCCATGGCCAGGGCAGGCCAGGAACGGAACATAGCCGCTGTACTTCCCGTCCATCCGCTGGATTTCTCCTGTGAATCCATTACGAAATGTCTGGCACGGAGTAGGTCTTCCGTAGGCGGGCTCATCGCAGAACCCTGCCGGCAGGCCGCCGCACCACATAGGCACCGAGCAGGCACCGATGCCATCTTCGTTTAGTTTTTTATGTTTTTCTGAGCAGCACGACATGATTCATCCCTCCGGGTATTTCTTTTCGAGCCATTTCCATGTGTAGTCCATCACCGAGCTGGTGATCCTGATCTCCTCGTTGTCGTCGTTGACGACCGGACCATTCGGCTCGAACCGCATGAACTTGAACTTCTGCGCCAGATCCTTGACGCGCCATCCCGACTGCAGGAGAAGGGATACTGACCGGGAGTAGGCGTCACACAGCCCGGACGCAGTCGATCCCTCCTTCGCCATCTCGATGAAGAGTTCTCCGATACGTCCGTCGCCGAAGAACCCGATCGTGATATAGATGTCGACCGGATCCTCTTCGCCCTGGACGGCGATCTCGAGGTGATGAACCTTTCCTGGGCGCGTATGCGGAAGCCGTTCACGTTGGTGGACGATGGGCTCGCTCTCGCCGGGGCCGGGCTTGTTATCATTAACCACCATCGGTCACCTCGTTTCCTTTAGGATTATTTGGGCAGGCACCATGGGGACTTGTCTTTCCTCCGCTACGGGCAGGCCCCATCCAGCATCCGCATGCGTACGAGCAATCGCTTGTGCCGTGCTCGTTGGGGAAGTCGTGGGACCCGAACTTTTCGGTATCTACTGTCGGGGCGTGCTGCATACCGCTGTATTCGTACCAGATATCATGGCCCTGCTTCAGCCACGGACCCTCTTCTTCGTTCTTCTTTCGGAGCATGTCTTCTCGATGTTCTTGATCAGACGCCTCACAGTCCAGCGCCTCGCTGATAGTGCTGTATGTCTTGAAGCACCGTTCGCATTCGTATCCGCTAACAAACTTCGGCATTGATCTCCTCCTTCACGTGATACACGCTTATTATGGTTTTCTCAGGCTCGCCTTTCGCCGCCTTTTCCTGGGTGCACTCAGTGGATCTGACGACGATTTGTGGGTTATCATCTGCGAGTACTCCGCAAGTAACGAGTCCGTCAGTCGTCGCCTTTGTCGATAGATTGTCCAGGTCGGCCAGTCGTTTCCGTACCGAATGGAAAGCCAAACGAACTGGTGTAGTAATCGGCGGATGCGGCCACGGTCCCAGTGACTCATCTCCAGCAATCGATTCCACGTCGGCAGCCGGACGGGTATCTCGATCCTCAGAGCCAGCGATTCGTTTGGTTGGGCTGTCTGGTGCAATGTTTCCGCCTCTTGCGAATAATTCATCGAGGTCCCTTTCTGTTACGTGGTGTCTCATCTTGGAAACTCGTTCCATTTCTGGCCGTTGAACGTGCTTACCGACTCCCTTCTCGAGATACTTCCGTAGGTCATCTTCCGTCCATCGGGTCATTCCCAGATCCCGTCCGGGTGATCCTTCATGAGAGCGTCCATGTTCTCCCTGATGTACCGATGAACCGGCGAACTGAAGTCCCGGTCGAGGCCATGCGTCCACAAGTAGTGGAAGTAGTCAGCCGGTACATCCTCCATCTTCCGACCCTTATATTTGCCGAAGGGCATTGGGGATTGGTCTGTTAGTTTATCCATGCGAGGTCTGCCTGTTCCTCTCCGGTCGTGAACCGACCAATGGTTTTAGCGAACGTCATCATGAGTTCGCCGATTGCTGCATTCCGATTCTTTGCGATCTCCGCCATGGTCCTCGTGTTACCGGAGAATCGTTCACCGTCGAGTTCCAGATCCTGGTACAAGAAAATGACCTGGTTCGCATCCTGTTCCAGAGAGCCTGATCCGTGAAGGTCGCTTAGTCTCGGTCGGCGGGACTTGCCCTTGTGGTCTGTGTATTCTGGGCCACGAGTGAACTGGCAGAGTACGTTTACGGGAAGGCCCGTCTCTTTGGCTGTCGACGTGATGGCGTTGGACCATGCAGAGATTCGCTCACGTTCATTTTTGCTGTCACTCGACGTCTGACGGATCGCCTGAATGTAGTCGAGCCAGATGATGTCGAGGTCATCGGAGTTGTCCCATATCCAGGCGAGCACTTGCGAAATGCTTTTACTTGTGTCGGTGATCTTGATTGGCAGTTCGCATAGCCTTTCCCCGCAACGCTGGAACCGATCGATATCCTGATCGGTGCAATGCCCGTTAATCCAATCCGCCCAGTTAATTTTCAGCTCATCGATGATGTGTTTGGTCCGGAGTTCTTCTTCAGACATCTCGAGCGAAATTATCCCGACCTTGTATCCTTCTTTCCCTTCAAACAGGGATTCGTTGCACATCCAGGTCGTCTTGCCTTGTCCTGGCCGGCCGGCAATGATGTTCATGTTTCGTACGCGGTATCCAGACAGCTTGCGCTGGAATGCCAGCCATCGCGATGGTATGCCGATGAATCCAGTGCCCTGGGCCGTCCGTAGCATCTTGGCGGCATTCCGTACTGTTTCGATCGGAGTCTTTCTGCGGACCTCGCGGACATCTAGGCTGTTCATGAATACCTGAGACCGACCCGTGATCTCGCCGGCGAGTATTTCCTCGTAAGCGAGCTGTTCCATCTCTCGGAAATGGGAGATCATCGCCCGCTTGTTATATTTTTCCTTGATGATCTGGAGGTGGTAGAGCGCATGCTCTTTCGTCGGACAACTGTCCATCAATTTGTCGATGAAAATCGAACCTCCGACGCTGTCGAGTTTGCTCGTAGTTCGAAGCCGATCAGTGACAGTGATTATGTCTATGACCTGGCGCACCTGGTGCATGTTGGCCATTACTTCCCAGACTATTCGATGGGACGGGACGTAGAACCATTCGGGTTGGGTGCCGTACTCGACGGCCATGTTCATGATCTTGATTGAGTCCAGCATCACTGCGCCGAGAAAACTTGACTCTGCGCCTTCGCTGTAAGGCGGCACTCGATCGTGTCTTCCCGGCATGATCTCCCCCCATGCAGGCGCTGACCGGGAATGCACCCGGCCAGCGCGTAAACCCACCCGCTGTTATTCCGCCGGCGCTTTGAGGCTCGCGTGGAGCTTGTCGAACTCCGGACCTTCCGCCTTTCTCAGCGCCATAAACTTGTCCCGGAACCACGCCATGTCGGATTCGAGCCATTCGTTGTCCATTCCGCGATGCCAGTGAAGGTCATTCTTCGTTAGACCGTAGTCGCTGAACGTGCTGATGACCTTGTCGATCTGATCCTGCGGGGGCTTTGTCCCCTTGTGGACTGCGGTTGCATACGGCGGCCGTCCGTCGGGCTGTGCCGGCGGGAGCACTTCGTCCGGTTCCGTGGCTCCCGGCTCTTCTTGCACGAGCGGTTGTGTCGGCGGAGCAGCCTGTGCTGCCGGTGCCGGAGCTGCAACTGGCGCTGTCGCCTGCGCAGGTGCTGGTGCTGCCTGTTGCGGGGCTTGTGCCGGAGGCGCTGCCGGTGTAGGCGCAGGTGCAGGTGTCGTGGCCGCTGGGGCCTGTTGCGGTGGTGTTGCCAGAGGTTGGACCGTCGTCGGTGGCGGGACTGTCGCTGCCGTAGTCGGTGCTGTCGTCGGAGAAGGAGTTGGATTCTTCTCCTCTTCCCGGTCGATAACACCCTGCATATCTTCGACATCCTGGGTCAGTACATCACTAGCCGCCAGTCCGGTAAGGGCCCCATCCACCATCGATCGTTTCTTGGCCATCTTTAGGCACGTGTTCCAGTAATCGGCTGGATTGTCGTGCTCGACTTTGTCGGCGCTGCCGGTGATTTTGTACCAGCCCCATGCGCTATCGACCTTTTTACAGACGAATCCCTGCTTCCGATACTTTGATTTGTTTTCTTTGTAATCGGTCGGGATCTTTTCGCCCGTGAGTTCGGTTTCCTCTTCACCATGACGGTATAAATACTTACCTTCTTTCGTGCTACAGGAGCCAATGCCTGTAGCAACTTCGACGCCATCCTGAGTCAGGACGTGTGTAACTACGGTGAACAGCTTATGCCCACCACCCAGTTCTTCTGTCGTTACATCAACCCTTGGGTCGACGATCGGACGCAGACGGAACATAAAGAGGAGTTTCTCAGCTCCTGCCTTATATAGGCAGTCTTTCGACGTGCCGGGGATGCGTCCGTAATGGACATCCACTTGCATGACCTCCTTCATGCACTGTGTAATCAATTTCACTTGAGCCGCCAATGTTTGGATGTCCATGGCGCCCCCGACGATATCGACTGGTGCATGACCCTGTACTGTCAACGCTTGTTCATTCACTAGAACTTCCTCTCTCCGGGATTTAGTGCGGTCCCGATTTTCTTTTGATTCAACCTCAGAAATTTAACCACCTGTTCGGCTACCTTCTTCGACATGAACCCTTCCATGGTTCGTCCGTTTACTGACACCTGCCAACCACTCTCTCCTTTCACTCCTTTGACTTTCCCCGCCTGCCATTCGTTCTTTTCTGCTGCCGGGGTCTTTCCCTCTATCACCCGAGTGTAAATCGCCTCGAGCCAGTCGATCTGTCCCGGTGTCGGATTAGGGAAGTTGTTCTTTACATTGGTGAGGAACCCTTCCTCGTGACTCTTCAGCCGTCGGCGAACGGCAAGCAGCTCGTCCAGTATGCGTTGATGTTTTGCATCCACGGCCGCTCCCCGTTAGAATCTGCTCTTGATCCTGAATTGGAATTGATCGCAGACCTTGCTGGCGGGGCAGTAGTACTCACAGCGTGTGGATACGGCCGGGTGGTACTGTACGTCTGTCGTGTATGGCCTGCCGCTGGCAAAGGTTCGGGCCCCTTCTTCGGCCTCAAAGTTGCGCACCGATCGCTTGCCTAGCCGTCCGTCGGGTTGTTTCTTAAAGACTTTCCAAACGCCTTTCTTGGCCCAACGCTCCTCTTCGGTGCAATCAGGTAGTTCGGTGTCCGGAAGAGCTTCAGCCGCTTTATGAACGGCGATCCGTTCCCGAAGGAAGGCTTCGACTCGATCGTTATTCCAGATGGCATAGTCCATCACTGCAACCTGAGCCCTCGGATAGCGGTCCTTTCTGGAAAGGGCAATGATCCTATCTTTGTCGTTCCAGTCCTTCATGAGCAGTTCAACGGCGATCTCACTGATTTTGAGGCCCTGTGCCTTCTCGACCAGGTACCGGTACATTTGCAACTGTGCCTCCCAGTCGCCTTTGTCGTTGAAGATCCATGCCCACGTCTTCGAGACCTTGAAGTCCAGCAGGCGCCAGTATCCAGGCCGGTTAGGATCCGGCTCGAGTCGATCGGGTTTCGCCGATATCTCCGTGCCTTCGAAGTGGTACGTGAATCTTTGCTCCGTGATGCAGTCGCCCTCGTTCCCCAGGCCGAGGATGTGATGCACGGCGGTACCGAGTAGTCGCCACACACAATCGGTCACGTCCTGCTCGAGGACGGCGTCGTGCCGCTCATTGAGTAGTCGGTTGCGTGGGGGTTTCAGTAGGTCGGTGACGGAGATGTCTCCGACCTTGTCGTAGTTGTCTTTCCCGGCGGCAATAACCCAGGCCCGGGACAGTCCTTGTTCGTTCGTCAGTATCATGCTTTTCCTCCTAATGCGTTCGACAAAATAGCAGAATTTCGCTTGCGGTCAACTTTTATTTCTGCGAATGTCCTCCTTGTTCGAGTCGTATTCCAGGCTTGACTCCTCCGCCGACGTCATGCACCGGCTGAAACGGGGCCCTTTCGGGGGTCCCGTTTTTATTTGGCCCGACCGGGGATTAAACCCGGCCGGACCGTTTTGATAGTCTCTTCCAATTTTTCAGGGTTCTATCTCATACCCCCTTTCTTCTCAGTGACCTAGGGTCGAGGTGGTGTATTCGTCGTTCATTCGCGGCCTCGAAATGGAAATAGATATTGTCGCCGGGCTGTGGGTGAAATCGTTTTTTGACGCATTCCCAGAGTCCGGCGAACATATAGGTCTGACCGCGGGTTTTCTCGGGTCCCGTCTCGACAAGCCACCAGCTCGCGGCTACGGTTCCATAACCAAGCCTTGTGAATCGCGCTCGGATTTGGCCCTCTGGCCGTTCATGGTTGGCAATCGACAGACGCATAAGATCCGGAGTGAAGTCCAGCCCGAGCACGCTCTCGGGTAAGTAGGTGCACAGCATCATTGCCCCATTGCTATCGCGATATCCGTAATCGTCGTCCCTGTATTCCCACCAGTCCAGGTCCATCACTATTGGTTTCTCTTGCATCTTGCCTTTCCCGGGAGTAGTTTCCCGCGCATGAAGGGTGCAGCCTATGCCGTCAGTGTGAAGGAGCGGTGTTTCATGCTGTTTGTTGATTCCAATTTAACTCTTGCCCAGATCGCCGAGCAGGAAGAGCCGTCAATCGCCACCCTGAGAGACTGGTCGCGTGTGCAGCAGTGGGGGAAGCAACGCAAGGAACTCGCGGCGCAGCTACGTGTCGGCAGCCAGCAGCAGATACTGGAACTCTCCGAACAATACGGCCCCGCTATGCTTCGCCGGCATCTCGCGATCCATCGGCAGATTGACAACAAGCTGAGGGCGAAATTAGGCAAGGAAGAAGACCTTTCGACTGAGGATCTTCTGAAGATTGCACGGGCGTACAAGGCGCTTGCCGACGTGCGAACCAAGATCCTTGACCCAGTGAAGCGTAGTGTCCCGATCGCACCCCCGGTCACTCCCGGTAAACGTTTATCTGTAACCACTGGCTTTTCTCCCGTTGATGGCGCCGACCCAAATGCACCACCCATGAAATTGCTTCCCGCTATCGATATCGAGCCAGGCGAGCCTGACTATTCCAATGATCCATCGGACAAACCCGAGCCTGCCACCGAGTGGACCCCCCCGGACCCGAACTGCCCTTTCTGAGGATCGGTCAGAAGAGAACAGTGAGCCCGGAAGAGCGCCATTCAGAAGGGCATCATTTCCCTACGAATCGTCATGAGTCCTTCGATAATCGTTTTCAGATAACTTTTCGTGTTTTGGGTGACAGCCTTCCCCTTGCTGCTTTCGCAGGCCGGAAACTGAATCGAATCAAGTTGACGGATTAACTCGTCCAACTTTTCATAATCGTGCCCGTGAAGTATTTGCTGTTCTTTCGCGTGATCGTCGGCCTTCTGCTGATTGATCTCGTCCTGTTCTTTCTTCAGGCGATCATTCTCCGACTGAAGCTCGAGATTCCGGTCCCGCTCTGTCTCCTGGGCTTCAGCCACGCGGTTAAGTTCGTCCTGTTCGGCCTTCTTGCCCGCTTCTACACCGGCCTTGAGGGTCGCGACCATATTGGTGAAAACATCGGCCTCCATCTCACCGATAGCGTCCCGGCTGAGCCCGTGCTGGACGCCTTGCAGCTCTATCAGGCGTTCGTCGATCATCTTATTCCGATTGGTCGCTGCGACGATCTGAGCGTGATTCTCGATCCGTTCCATGCGCTCTTCGAAGGGGATGATCAGGGCCTTCAAAATATTGGCCACGCCGTCGACCGCTTGGCATTCCAATAAGGGCACTTTTTTGCGCCGCTTGCGGGTGCTCTCAATGTTGTTCCGTATCGTCTTGAACCGCAGGCGCCACGACCGGGCCACATCCATAGTTTCAGTGTCGTGCTCATCAGATACGGCGAGCTGACTGCATTCCTCAATGTATCCGGGCAGGTCCGTCATGTGCTGGCTGAAGTCGCCTGCAACGTCCTTCTGGCGCTCTATGGGCAACTTCTGAATGATGGCGCTGACCTGGCCCTTTGCTTGTTCGAGTGCTTCGAGTGCTTCCATGCTGACTGTCCTCTTTTTGGTTTATGTTTGCGACAGGTTACCGGAGAATGCGCTCCGGTCAACCTAAATCATTTACGGGACTGTCGTATCTCCCGCCGGGCCAGACGTTGCAATCTCCGAAGTCGCTTGCGTCTGCGACCTTTATTTATCGGCTCCTGTTTCAAGTAACAGTAGTTCATGATGTTTCCTTTCCTGTTTCGAATTTGAACGCATCTATAACCCTCTGACATCCAGCGACATCCATCATTGCGATATGGGCTTCCTCTTTGGGTATTTCGAGCCGTTTCCGAAGCAGATAGTACGCCTGTTTTCGGGTCATCTTCCGGGACCTCCAAACGTGATCGAACACCGAATGCGCCTGCTTTCGCCAGGTCCGCAGCTTGCGGTCGGCAAGCGTTCCGAGCGGTGTGTCCGTCCCGGGATGGCAACCGACATAGGTCCGGCATTCCGGGAAGTTCCGGCACACCCACACCTTGACGTGTGCCCATTTGTCGCCATAAACCTCGGTCCCGATGGTGAGTCGGGCGAAGGCTCCGCAGGCGGGGCATACGAGGATATGGGAGAAGGATTTCATTTGCTCTCTGCAATCTTGGTCAACCAAAAAGCCTTGGCCCGTTGCTCCGCAGTGGCGTGCACCAGCTTGAATCGTGTTGGTGTCTTTTCGACAAAGTAGCTGATGCGGTGGACGTACATCGTTTGCATATAATGTGAACGCTCATGACTGATTCTCCTTCACGAATTCCGCATTATCTGGGAAGAGGTCTTTCAGGTGCTCAGGGATCTTACCGCCATGCCATAGGTTTGACGTGTTCCTGTCCTCGCGCTCATTGAACCAGTGGATATGATGAGGTCTTCCGCCGAATCCTTTACAGCTACTAGGATGACCCTCATTGGGATTAATCGTGTAGAAGTGCCCTTCGATGATCGCTACCAACGGACTTTTCGGGCTCTTGGTGTGATGCAGCCAGTTGTCACAGAAAAAACAGAGTTGTCGCTCTCGAAGCTCGTCGGTATTTGTTTTGTTATCGACGTTCGCCAGTTGGCCACACGACGTACACCACAGACGATTCCGGAGTGCCCCGAATAGGAAGTCCTCAGTGTATTCTTTGGCGTTGTCTAGGCGTGATACTCCACTTCGGATGTGATGGGACGACTTACCTCCATCGCCTTCTTGGTAAACTTGCTGGCAGGAGTACTCTTTCATCCACGTACTATCCTTCTTCAGCTTTCCAAAGATACGCGCTACAACTTGATCGCCGATCATTCCTATGGCTTCGGTTTCTTCGCCGCATGTATCCCGATGCCACGGTTCATCGGGTTGCGGTGGCTCCCAATGAAAAGGCTCTTCCAGTGTTCTCATATCCAGTTGCATAATTTATCCTTTCGATATGGCCCCAACTGCGCCCAGGAATGTCTGCGTGAGTCCCAAAGCGTACATCAGTACCCCAATGATCATGACAAGCCCTTCCTTCTCCGCGGCCGTCCGTTCCAGGGTGAGCGTCATCAGGACGTCTGTACCCATCCAAAGGAGGACCAGTCCGGTTCCGCACATGATGAGGGAGGAGAAGAGGGTTTCCATTCGTTGTGGGTTCATTTTGGTTCTCCGCGTTCGAGCTGAGCGCCTGCACTCATGAGGCACCAGATGCCGACCACTAGGCAGGCTGACCCCAGCAGGCCGGACAATCCGAGGGTGATTTCGACTCGGGCGAGTATTGCTCCAGCGAAACATTTGGCGATTCCGGTTGCATGATATTTCCAGTTTTTCATGGTGAGGCTGATCTCCCGTCGGATTTGAGGTGATCGACTTCGCGCTGCAGTTCGGTGATTTGGGCGTTAAATTCGTCGAGACCGGCTCCGACGCAAACAGGGCATAGATACATCATGTGGTTTTCGGTGTGGCCTGAGTGGCACGTTGCCTGCGCTGAGACCATCGCTAGGTCGATCAGCCTGGCATAGAGCCCAATGGTCTCATCGTCAACCCAGGGTATCTTGGCAATTTCCTTGGCCGCTTTCATTGCCGCTGCGCTTGGTTTAATCGGCATAGCCATCACTAAATGATCTTTCCGGATTCATCCGTCCATGCCAGTTGAGGCCATGCCAAACCGCAGAGCTGCGCGACGTGGGCTCTGCCCCTGTCTGTGGTTTGGAAGAGATGGAGAATATTTCCCGGCGTCGGCTCAATCAGTCCGTTTGATTCCATTTTCTTTAACGCGCCACACACTGCCACGGCCCCTATGTTCGGATGGGCTTCTCCCGATGTGTGGCAGTGCAAAAGCACTTCAATATCGTTTGGGGTCATGACCTTACTGTCCATTAGCAGTTCCTCTGGTTTCATTTTTGCTGCGCCTCGTTACCTCGTTTACAATCAGTGGCAGTCTTTCCTGCCAGTCATGCCTCTCCGTACCCGGCGGAGTACTCCCTTCGGGCTTGCGCCAGTTCACACCACGCTTTCAGCATTTCTGGGGGAGTGCTCACCCGGCCGTAAACCTCGAAATAGCGCGATCCTATCCGGACGTAACAAGCCGTAATATCGCCGGCGGTAAGCTCTGATATTTTGAATGATTCCCAGCCCCCAGCCCGATGCCACTGTTTAGGCGGTAGGACTCCTAGGGCATATTCCCATCGGTCAACATCAATTTCCTTTGCCTTGCCGACTTCATAGATCAATACGTTCGCCGCATCGATCGCTTTACAGGCGTCATCCAACGGTACAAGCTCCGCCCCAGCATACCGTTCCTGAACTTCGGCGAGGGTGTTACCGGAATACGCGCCTTTTTGATTCCGGACGACATCGACAATTGACGTTGACCCTGGAACGTAAAAGCACATTTCCCGCTTTTCAGTTGCTGTTGTTTCCATGATTCCGATCCTCCTTTATCATGCGGCCTATCTCATCAGCGCCCGGTGGCCAGTCCGGACGAACCCGGGAAAGTCCGGGTTTCAATTTACTCGTTTACGGTGAGGCTCCCGACGGTGTTGCCGTTGATGTCTCGAATCGGTCGGCTATCTCCGGGTCGAGGCATTCCGTCTACACCCTGATCCTGAAGTAATGCGCCAGTGTCCCGAAGGATTCGGCCGAGTTCTTGCGCCGGGTCGGGGTCAAACGCTGCGTTATCACATTCGATTTCGATGGTTACTTTCATGCTTTGCGCTCCCTGTTTCTGTTTGTGTTTTTCATACCGTCTTGAAATCCGGGCCGGTTTAACGCCTGGCCTGTGCGGGTTTAGATGGGCATTTCCGGCCCGTGATGGTGGCAATAATGAAGCGCCTTTTCGGTTAGGGTCAGTTTCGATATATTCGGTTTTACTCATGATCCGCCGGATGCCAGCCCCAGCCACCGCCCCAATATCCGATACGGTTGACCCCGCCCAGCACCTGTTTTTTTATGGCAAAAATGACATACGCCCCATCTTTGTCAGGGTCGGATTCGGAGACGGTTGACTCAATCCAATTTGAGAAGTAAGCCGTGATATCTAGTGATCCGATTTGGTCCATAATGCCGGAGTAAACATCATATCTAACGTGTTTCTTCCAGTTTTTGATTTGTCCCTTTTTCATGTTTCCCCCTTGTTGTGTTCTTCGCTCAGGTTAGGCTCGATCTGGTCAACCCATACGATCATACACCCGCTCAGTTGGCGTAGTTTCGGCCTCCGCGTCAGCGCATTGCCAGCACAAGCCCATCTCACCAGTGTCGCTGTCGTCTACCTTGTCGCCGCAGTTTTTACATTTGATTATCATTTTTTTGCTCCCTACCCCCTACAAAGCCGGGGGCGTGGCTGGTTATGAAAGCGTAGGGTTATACTTTTACAGCCGTATCGCCGTTCCATGTCCATCGGTTGCCATCGTCATCGTGGACCATCCATACGCATCCTTCGCGCCGACTAGCTTCCCGCAACGCCGCCTCTGCCGTGCGGTGGCTACTCTCGCCCATAATCCCGTATACATTTTTGACCGTGTATTTCATCATCGAATAGTCCCTCTGATGTCGTTTTCTATGAGGTATTTATCGGCTTCATCGGCCGAAAGAAATGAAATCGGCTTTCCCGCCTCGAAAATATCCACGTTGCCGCGGTCGTCGTATAGATGGCCGTCGGATTGGTCCCAGTCGTAGTATGGCCAATTCATTGTCCGATCCTCCATGCAAAGGGCTCCGCCGCCACGGGATCAGGTGGGTTAGGCCCGCAAAGTAGGCCTGCTAATCGAGGGCGAACGGAGCCCGATTTACTCATGCTTGGGATTCTCTGCTTTTGTTTTAGGTTTCCCACAACCTGCCATAGTAGACAGCATGAGTCATGCCAACCAGTGAAACTCTCGTACCGACCGAAGAACGTTAGGAAACTCGCGCCCGGACTCCCCCAGGCCTGGTCATCGTTGACAATGTGAGAATCAGATAGTCAAAAATGAGAGGTTAATTCTCAATTTCTCGGGTGCAGTTGGTGAAGTAGCGATCTCTTCTCGCCTTCGGAAATGCCCAGCCATCTGCAGTCACAACGCAGTCGCGCAGGTAGTCAACGTAGGCCGCTTTAGTTCGCCAAACGCCGAGACATTCAGGGTAGGCAATCGCGGAGTAATCGCTGGGGGTCCACCGGTAGCCGTTAAAGGCGCTGTGGTTGCAGTGTCGGTCAATGACGCCCCATCGACGGTCCTTTATTGGTTTCAACTGCTCTGGACATTTGCAGTAGACGCTGCCGCTCATGAGGTCTCCTCGGCTCTACTGACTCCAGTGCCACCAGAGGCCCTAAATGCGGCAGTAATCTGCTCGTTCGCGTAGTCGTCGTCCCGTGGGTCAACCGGTATCGAAACATTTCTTGCACAGGCGTATCCGTGGGCGTGTCCGGCGTCGTGGGCTTTCCGAACTATCTCAATCAGTAAGTCTATTACATTGGGTTTCACTACCTCACCTCCTCCATTAATTTGCGACAGCCTACCACCCCAACCCAAGATGTCAAGCCCCCTCCCGGCCACCCAACCCAACCCCATGGCACCACCCCAAAAACCCCGCTCAGCCTCGCGCACATGCGTATTACACGCGCACGAATACGCCCACGTAATGCACCCGCACGTATTCCCACGCACCCGTAATAGATAACTAAGACTAGATTATCTTAGTTATCCTATTACCATTAAAAATAAGACTGATTACTCTAATCCTGTACGTCTAAGCCTATCAGTATCACTCTCAGTAGCTCAGTAGCTAGCTGGTCGGGACTACCCCACATCACTCTCTCTATTTCTCTCCGGAAAGCCCTCTCTGTTGGAAAGTGCTTGGTGAATGAGACTGATTCCCCGGGGTTGCGCTTGGCAGGTGCGGTGGTGTGCTGGTCGTGGTGAGTCCTCGGAAATATTTCTTTGATTTTCTTTCGATTGGGGGTTGACATGGCGCCGGTGGTGCGGATATGGTCCGTCGTGATGCAACCGAACCAGCCAACGCTATCGATGATCACTCGCTTGATTGAGTTATTCTGGCCACCCTTGCGATGGGCTCGGAATGTCCGGGAGGATAATTCCGCGTATCGCCTCTGGTACATCGAGAACGTCGTGCCGTGGTGGCGTGACGAGTGGCCCAAGCTCGTGATGCTGAGGCATAACCAGCCCACCGTTTTGTCCGGGTTTAGAGGCGACTATCGATCCTGCAGCGGCTCTCGATCCCAATAGATCCTCGCCAATCCTCTGCCCGTAAAAGCCATCACTATCCCCCCACCGTCACCCTGCCCCTGTCCGCGCCGTGCGCATGCCACGCACTCAACCTAACCGCGTCACCCGCACACGCAGCCAAGGCCGCAGGGTTCCTGCCCTGCGCAAAAAAGCATGCTTTTTCCTTCTCCCCCCTCACCACAACTTTCGACCCCATCACCCCCCGTCAGACCGGGGTAGTAATTCTGGGAAGTACCTGTAAGAGAGAATAGTACTTTTCTCTACGAATCCAGATGACGGGTACGTAAGAAAGAGAATGGTACTTTTCCTATGGATCCAAAAACCAGAATAATACCGAAATATGGAGAGGTCTGAGTTGAAAGGACTGGAATAGTTTCTGGAATATCTCGGGGAATAGTCCATGTGGGGGGGGCGGAGCGCGGGGTTGACATGGAGGCGGGGTCTGGTAGGCTGTCGCAAAGTTAACCGAGGAGGATGGGCATGAGGATTCGAACGAGAGAGGTGCGGTTCGACGCAACGCAGTGGTTCGGGGTTGGGGACTGCGATGGCGTCACGGCGTATGCGGGGAATGAAAAGCCGTGCCCGTTGTGTGGAGAGACGTACAACGCTCACGGCTGGATCCAGAACGATGTCCCGAAGGGTGACTGCTGGCTGGTCTGTCCCGGCGACTGGATCATTCTCGATGTCGGCGGTCGCATGGAGGCGCGACATCCGACCGAGTATCATCAGGAGTTCGAAGCGGTCGGCGATGATGAGCCGAAGTCAATGTGCAAGAGCGTAGTCCCGAAGGTGCCCGGTATCTACTGGTACCGGATGCAGGGTTCGGGGATATGGCGCCATCAGGACGTGGTCGAGTTCGGTGGGGTGTTGGGTGTGTTCAATACCGATAAGCCGACGCCGGTCGCTCAGATGAAGCGGGAATGGTACGGGCCCCTGCCCGGGCATCCAAAATAATCCTTGCACAAAATCCGGGATAGTCTATCCTGTCGCAAATTCAACCCAAGGAGACACGGCATGGACGATCAGACGACGGACGGACAGGATCAGGATACGCCGAAGCAGGACGAGGTAGCAGGCCCGGGCGATCCCGTTCCGCCGGCAGGTGATGACGGGCTAGGGCCGATGCTGCGACTCAAGGGAACCGTGACGGATGCGGGCGGTACCGCGCTGTCGGTGCTCGGGTTCGAGCATGTCGTGAATGGATTCCGTTCGGAGCTCAATGGCATCGGACATGGCGTCATACAACTCAATGAGCATCCGGCATTTACCGGAGCGGCGACCACGGCCAAGGACGTCAGCGAGATGCACGCGAATCTCACGCTGGCGTATCGCCACCTCGAGGACGCCCGCATGAGGCTGGGCAAGGTCCTTCAGGCGCGGGACGGTGGCGTGTCCGTGTACGATAAATAATTAGTGGCCCGGAGGGGGTGTCTGGGACGTTATGCGTGCCAGCGCCTTGTTGTGAGGTGTAGGTGTTCCGACCTCGAGCCCTGGTCGGGTATAGCGCGTGTAAGGCCAGCTCGCGTAAGCACTGTCATCCCTGACGGGTCTCCATTCGAGGAGGAGTAGCATGCAGGATCCACGTTCAGGGGAGTTGATGCCGGGGGCCAGTGTCGAGGAACTGGAGAAGGTCCGCGAAGTCCTGATGAGAGAGACCGACTTCACTGACCAGTCCAACTGGCCAATCTTCCAAGTCGGACAGCGAGTGACCGTCACCACGGAGAATGGCGAGGTCGGACAGTTTGTCATCGAATCCATGGGCAAGAGATTCATCCGCATGAAGGGAGCGCCGGCAACCGCAGGCGGTCAACCCCAACCCTCCCATGCCCAATGGAATTACGAGCGGTGCGTGGCGGCGAAGGGTTCCGTGATCTGCGGTGCGCATGATCCGGAGAAGCCGCTGTCGTGGTGCAAGGACATAGCCGGGAAGCGTCTGAAGTGTGTCCGGATCCGCTACGGGTCAGAGCAGTTCTTCATCCTCGACGACAATGGACAGGGCACGGAGAAGGTGTGGACGCTCGGCGGTGGACCCGATACGAGCCATTCGAGTATTCCTGTAGATGATCCGAATACGTTTCTTCCGGAAGGAGCAAATTCAAATGGCTGACATGTTGTGTGAATGGCCCGGGTGCCAGGAGATAGCGACAGAGCGCATACCCGGACCGACTCGTAGCGGCGGATGTCACGGCAAGCCTACGCTGTTCCTTACTTGCATGGACCATAGACGCGCTTTGGACGATGCACCGCAAGCGAGAGGTTATCGAAGACTGGTCGAGAACGGCCGCATGTTCCAGATGTTCATGGAGTCTGATCCAGACGGTATCACGAAGGATCTGGTCGATGAACTAATGACGATGGTTGACAATGCCTACCTCGATGGACGGCGCGATGGGTATGCGGAACAGGAGAAGACGATTGCCAAGGCCCACGAATCAGACCCAAAGGATTCAGTGCCACGAGTCATGACCGAGGATGAGGTCCGGAAGCGTGACCGGCGCGAACTGGCGACGATCGCGATGCGGAAATTGATCTCTGTTTCTGACCGAAGCCAGTTGCCCGCTGACATCGCTTCTGCCGCCTATAGTCTTGCCGACGCGATGCTGGAAGTTGAGAGCCATGGGGAGGATAAAAAGCCTCTCAACATATTCTGGTGCAAGACCCACGAGAGAGAAGCTACGTATCCATTTGGCCCTGGTAAGAAGTGCGATCCCTCTCTTGGCGGAATCCTAGGACCGTGCGTCGTTGAGATGAGAGAACCTTGACCCATGGACGGCGAAACGATAATGATGTTCGTCGGGATGATCGTAATCGCATGTGGAGTACTGTATCGATGAGTAAGCCCAGACTGTTGGACGTCATGATCTGGATCGGATGGATCTTTCTTGCGGTTGTAATCGTTGTGCCGTCCTGCGCGAAGGCAGGCGGTTATCGATCTCAGTCAGAGCGTACGACGGAAGCACTTGAGCGAATTGCTGACGCTATGGAGAATCAAGAATGAAACGCCGTAACTTTCTCGCAACTCTGGCTGGTATCCCTTGGCTCGGATGGTTGAAGCCGACCCGGAAAGAGTGGCGGTTTTTTAGACTAGGCTCGCCTTGTTTAGATCCGTTGATCGTGTCGGAGAACGGCGGGTGGACTGAGATAACCGATTCGAATCCTGTACGTTTCCGAGTTACCGGAGTTGACTCGCGCGGGAATTTAACCCTTAAACGAGTTCCGACATTCGATATTCGGAAACCGGGACTGGTGACGAAATGACTCTCAATCAGTCAGCGCGATGGGGACTCCGCGTAAGACGCACGCCGATTCAGATGTCTGAAGATCGGGAGAATGCGCTACGGTTCATGGATGACATCGTTAGTGCCTCATTGGATCCTCGATTATGGAAAAGGGTCACCGGGCTGGAAACGTGGTACCGCAAGCAGGGATGCCGATGAAGCGACGTAAATTCCTCCTCTCCCTTCTCGGCGTCCCATTCGTTGGCTGTGCGATGCCGAAGATCCAGCAGGTCCCGGTGCCACGGTTCGATGTCGTGGGTAGGACCCAGGATGGGTCTATCAGACTCGAGCGTGTTGCCCCATACCAGAAATGTGACTATGATCCCGTGAAAATTGATTACGCAGCGGGCCTCGACATGGACGATTGTGGCACCGAATGGACGACAGCCCCGATTAGAATTCACTGCTTTGATTCGCAGGGGTATCACGTAAGGACAGAACTATGAAGAAAGTCCTCTACTGCCCCCACTGTGAGCACCAGCACCTCGACAGCCGATGGTGGGCGCATAACCCCCACAAGAACCACCAGTGTCTCTTCAAGGATTGCCGAAAGACGTTCCGGACTGTTGAGTGCTGCATAGGCGTCCGCAAGGAGCATGCCGATGCCCTGTAGCATCCGTAGACGTTGTCCCAAAGTTCGACCTGGATTTGTGTTTGATAACGACCTGTACCGTGTCCAAGTCCTATTCGAGACATATCGGACATTTAAGGGTATGCGAATCGCATGCTCCAACAGAAAACGTGGACTCATGAAACAGGGATTCAGATTTCGTAAACGGAAAGTACCTGATGGTCAATATTTCGCGAAGACATTAATACTTCCCTACAAACGTGATGGGGAGAAGTGGATCGGTGCTGAGATATTTTTCAGTACTGCTCAAGGTGAGTGGCCATTTGCCGGGGACGTGGCCCACGAATGTCAACATGTTGCCCACCACTTTGTCCTTCATGGAGATAAACATAAAATGATCCGGCGTGGCGTCGGTAATCTGGATGAGGCAAGGGCTCACATGACCGGAGCGTTCACCCAATTGATTCTTGAATATTGCATGACGGGTTCAATGCCGAAGACGGTTCCCACCGTTTTTGCATCGGTGTGGAAGGGTCCGAAGTGAATATTTCTCTTGCAATCTCTCGGATGAGACTGATAGCTTCCCACCAATGAAGGCAAATTGCTGAATTAATAGTCATAGGAGGCAAGATCATGCCCATCCATCCGTCAAAAAAAGGTTCGCACCCCGGGAGCACGCAGAATCTTCTGCATCCCAGCGCGTCCCATCCAAACCGAAGTACGGCCGGCGATAGCAACACGCCGCTGAACAGGACCGGCGGGCAGCTCGGTAGCGACCCCGGCGCGGCCAAGATCAGCGACGGCACTGGCAAGTCCGGGATCGACATGAAAACTGGGTTCAGCGGTGCAGCCCATCAACGTCTGCCGGCGACTTAATGGCGATCCACACTCCACGTCGTCGATCGAGTCACGGACCCCGACAGGTAACACCGTCTGGAGCCTTGCGGTCCAGTCACCCGAAGAAATCAACCGCCAGGAAGAAGACGACCCGTAAAAAGCGGTGATCTTAATCCTGAGTCAAGGAGATATGCCGTGGCAGGAAGAACACCCAGAATCAATCGTACGTCGACCGGGACGAAGCGGACCCAGGAACGGAATCGCACACGTCGCATGACGATCGGACCTCCCATCTCCAGGCCCAAGACATCGAGCGGTCCGACGCGCAGACGCAGAAAGTAAATGGCCGATCAGGACGGCAGTGCAGCGCAGTCCATTTCGGTCCAGTAGCAAAAGCGAGGACACTATGTCGCCACAGAGTGAAGTCAGTATGCCGTCGGATCCAGTCGATAAGCTACACGCCCACACTCAAATACCGGCGAACGACACCCAGCGCCCGATCAGTGGATTCGATGAGCACGTTCTCGAATTCTTCTGCGACAAGGCCGACGCCGGCGGACAGTCCTTTCGGATGAAGATCCTCACCGATCATCGCGACACCAACAAGATCCGAACCGTGAATGTCGTCAAGTTACTCCGGGACTTCGCTGATCATCTGGAGAAGACCATTGAAGACTAAGGCGTGGGAGGACCGGTGCAATCGCACTGGCGAATGCTGCCGCGTCAAGGTGCTCCATGACGGTGAGATTATCCCGGCACCGTTTCATTGTGCTCTCTTCAATACGATGAAGAATGAGTGTCTGGTCTACGATCGGCGGCGAGCCCTACGACCGGCTATAATCGGAAAACCTTGTCTGACGATTAGCGAACTCAAAGAGCAAGACTGTCTCCCCTCGGGTTGCGGGTACCGGAAGAAGTGCAAACCCGGTCAGAAGAAACCCGGACTTGTGTTCTCTCAGGAAAAGTATGATGCTCTCCCTGAACAGCTTCGCGTAGTACTCGAGCATGAGTGGGTCGAGGATATTAGGAAGATGCGGGCCTGGATGCGAAAACAGGTCGGTCTGGGAGACGGCCCTAACGTTGACGAATTGATCGCGAAATACGATGCCCAGGAAGGGAAGAAAAATGGAGACGGAACAGATGTCGTTTCCGGATCAGACGTGTCGGCGGTTTCTTGACGAGTGCGCGGTTGCCCGTACGAAGGTCAACGACAAGGAGCGCAACTTCATGATTCGCCACGCGGAGACGGTGGAGTTCAGCGAGGGGCAACAGCGCTGGGTCGCCCGCATGATCTCGAAGTACGGAGCGCAGTTTGGGTTTGAACTTGAATCATGAGAAGAAGGTTTCACAGAAGAAAACCCACGGCAAAAGAACGTAAACGATTACAAGCATTGGCGAAAGAAAATGAATTACGTGATCGTAGGGAAGTATATGCGGAGAAAATAGACGAAGACTTTTGGCTCGAATACATAGCTCTGTGTCGCCGTTTCAAAAGGTTTATTGGAAGTGGTGTGATCGAAACGAGCGTAATGACCGTAAAGTCAGTGTCGGAAGTTGAAGATTATTTTGAATATGCCGAACTTTACAGTTACAATTGCTACAGATCAAAAAGGAAATAAAGTCATGCCTTCCCAGATTCAAAGACTGACTAAGTTCAAGGACGGGATCGAGCAATTGAGGGTGGTTGCGAGGGTCTTGTGTTCTCTTAATACTGGTGTGACCATCAGTTCAGTTCGTGCTTGAACTTGACTCATGATCCAATATCCCGGTGGAGATACCGAGTATGGCACCGAATAAGAAGTCTGTTCCTACGCCTGGTGAAGAACTGGCGGCTTACATCGGCTTCGTCGCGAGACTCCACGACCACCTTCGGTTATCCGGCACAGATAATCCCTCAAAGTTCGAAGCCTGCCGAAAGTGGCTTTCCGCAGAAGTAGCGGCCAAGATACCAGTGCCCGAGTCTGAAAAGGCCCCCTGGGAGTGAGCCAGAAGAAATACGTCAAGCGATACGGCAAGACGTTCGACGCTGATTCCAGCGAATCCGATATCCAGCTCTACGCCTACGCTCACATTGCGCGGACCCCCGAAGAGAAGGCTTGGCATCTCGAGCGTGCGATCAAGACGCTCTGGCCGGAGAAGATGCCCAACGGCGATACGGGTTACGTTTGGAGTGAGTGGGATAATCGGGGCGTAGATTCCTGGTGCGGTGTGACGGCCAAACGTCTTGGCGCCGAGATGGACTGGGCCACCTGGTGGGGACCGGCAGCTTCCGGAAAGACCACGAGAGCAGCGGTAATAGTGCTCGCAGACTGGCTCGCCGACCCAAAGCATACCGCCACCACAGTGTGCTCTACGAGTCGCGACAAGCTCCGTGAGCGCATTTTCGGGGAGATATCGCGCTTCTACCAGATGTTGGATAATCCTCCCGGCCGACTGATCCCATCGAAGGACGTCATCACGATGGATGACGAGAATTCGAAGAACCGTATTCTCGGCATAGCGGTCCGGCGCGGGATGTCGGCCGAGGCGATCGGGAATATCATTGGAGTCCACAACGTCCGGAATCGAATGGTCATCGATGAAATGCAGGCTACTCCCGAGGCTGCGGTCGACGCTACGGACAACCTGTCCACTGGACGATCGTTCATCTTCCTCGGCATGGGTAACCCAGTGAGCCGGCTCGACGTCCTGGGCCGGTACAGTGAGCCGACTATCGGGTGGGACAAGATCGCCGCCGACACCCACGAAGACTGGAAGACGAAATTCGGCGTATGTCTCTTCTACGACGGACGGAAGTCTCCGGGCGTTGCCGATCCAGAGCGCTTCCACTTTCTTTTGACTACGGCGCGTATTGAGCAGCTCGCAAAGCGTCGTGGGCGAAATAGCATAGCGTTCTGGAGCCAGCGTGTTGGCTTTGTCCCTCCCGAGGGATTGATCGAGGCCGTGCTCAGTGAAAGCTACATTGTGAAGTTTCATCTCCGAAACCCAGCGATATGGCTCAATCAGTACGTCGATATCGGAGGGTTCGACCCTGCGTACGCAACTGGCGGCGATCGTGCAGCGTTGACGCACATGCGCCTTGGACTGGCCGAAGGTGGAATCCAGACGATCGAATTTCAGGAGACTCACTACATTCTCTTGGAGCGACGGGCCAATTCGAAGAGCGCGGACAAGACCGACCTCGAGCCGCTGACCTTCAGCTTGGCTGCCGACACCAAAATCCTTTGTAATCAACTCGGGATACTTCCGGAGAATCTGGGGGTGGATTGCTCGGCAACTCAGATGGCATTCGCGGATATCCTTGACGATACGTTCCGGGAGGCAGGCAGTCCGATCAAGCCGCATGTCCATCGGGTCTATTTCCAGGGGTCCGCGAGTACGCTCCCGGTGTCTGCCGAACATCCGAAGCTCGGCAACGAGGAGTATGATAATCGCGTTACAGAACTTTACTTTCAAATTCAAGAATTCGCTCGGGCCAATATGCTACGCGGGATGTCGAACGAAGCACTTCTCCAGTTCTGCAACCGCTTTATCGTAACTGATCCAACGAAGCACCGTCCGGGGCTGATCCGAATCGAGAACAAGAAAGACTACAAGGGTCGGACAGGGGAGTCTCCCGATGACGCCGATAGTTACGTTTGCGGGCTCGACGTAGTCCGGATCAAGCATGGCGTCGGCGCCGGAAAACAGTCCCCGGCCCTCGAGCAGAAGCGTCGGCAAGTCGTTTTGCAGCAGAAGGATCTTGACAGTGACCCACAAAATTACTTACAGGACGCGGAGACGATGACGTATAAAGACTGTCAGGACCCCCAACTAATCGTGACCGTACATGAGTGATACCCCAGAAGAGAACTCGAAGCGGATCCGGGAAACATGTGTCCAGTGTGCGTTGAAGCATATCGGACAGGCCCACATCCTTTTCTACGAGAAAGAGCAGGGATATCCCCGCCATCATTTCATCGGACTGGCCCATCTTGCCGAGGCTCAGGACGAACTTGCTCAGATGTTTCCGGGCTGGGCAACCCGGGTTCGCATAATCCGGAAAGCTAAGGAAACCGACCATGAACTACAACTGGATCTAGGGCGTTTAATCGAGGAACTCGCCGCATTCGATAAGGAATACGCCGAATCCGAACTGAAAAGGATCGAAAGTGCTACGTCTGAAGAAGCCTAAGATGGTGCCTCCGATCGGATGGCGGTTCCTGGACAAGGAGACTGGTCATGAGTTTGTGGCCGGTGACTTCAATTCCCTTTGCTTCAATGTCGGTGCTTACTATTCGGTTAACGATCGTACGGTACCGGAGAACCTTCCTGAGATCGTGGAAGACTGGATCTGCCAGCAGCTCACCGACAGCCTTGTTGTGGGCGGGCCTATGCACGCAATCCGTGATCGCCGGTATGTGACCTATGGGATGGCGTATTCGGCCGTGAAGAAGATATGCGAGCGGTGGCGCGATATGGGCCGGAAGTACGTTTCGCTACAGACCGCCGAGGCCCGGGCCAAGATATGCTCGGACTGCAAGTTTAACATGCCCAGCGCGGCGTGCTCTCAGTGCAAGGGCCTCGATACGTGGCTGGTGCAGTACATTCGTCGCCAGACTCACATGGACGACAACCTGTCGGTCTGTCAGGTCACCGTGGTGATGAACCGGGCTCACATACATTTTACCGAGGACGTACTCAGGTCTGCGACTCCAAGCAACTTAGTCCCACTGCATCCAGACGAGTGCTGGAAGCGTAAACTACTGGAGGCCGATCATGTCGAGCAACCCAGCTGAAGAGGTCCAGTCAGTAACTCCGACAGGCCAGCCTGTAAAGAAACGATTCCGTGATGCCAGGGCCGCAAAGAAGGTCTTCGATCGACTACACCATAACGACACCATCGCGGCCTACTATCGTGCTCAGATTCAGGGGCTCATCGACGGTAATCCGCCGTACAGCCAGGCCCGACTCCGTGAGCTGGGTCAAGGTTGGCGTGCCAACGTCAACTGGCGCGAGGCTGAGAGCACGATCGAGTTCGCCGCCGGCGCGTACTGGGAACTGCTCATGGAGGTTCCGTCCTTCATCGACATCAAGATCATCGACTACCCTGGCAAGAAGCTCCGCAAGCAGCACCAGGAACGCCCCAATGAAGACTGGGCACAGATCATCGCCGAAGAATTCACCACGACTCTGAAGTCCTGGGATGACTTCTATTTCAACATGCAGCAGAAGACGTCTGAGTTCCTGAAGTTTGGACGATCTGGATGTTTCTTCCGCGATCCTTGGGATTGGCGATTCGAGTCGCTGAAGACTGCGTCGATCTTGTTCCCGGATGACACGAAGGCGACGATCGGAAAGATTAAGCTGGCGTTCATTCGAGACGTATTCCCAGCTGACGAGTTTCTTGAGAAGATCGATTCAGAGGTTGCGCAAGAGGCGGGCTGGAACATTAAGGCATCTCGGGACGCTTTGATTAAGACCTACCACGAGGGCATCTCTCGGGACAAGATTAGTGCGAGAGACGCTCAATTCAATCCATGGGAACACGTCCAAGAACAAATCCGGTCCGGGAACTTCTGGGAAGAGCATGAGACCGATATTGGCATCCGGGTGGTTCACGTACTCGCGGTCGAGATGAGCGGCAAAGTGTCGCACATGATCATTCCGGAGGACTACGATCCCGACGAGGGGTACCTCTTCGAGGCCCACGAACGTTTTGACGAGATGAGTCAAGTCCTCGCGCCGTTCCTGTTTGGAATCGGTGACGGCCGGATCCGTTCGGTCAAGGGACTCGGTCATCGAATCTTCCCGCACATGGAATATTCCAATCGGTTCCTCTGTTCCATGTTCGATGGCGCCATGATTTCGTCTGGACTTGTCCTTCAGAACAACGGCGGCAGCGATGTCGACGCATTCCGTATTCAGCGCATAGGCCCGTTCACTATGTTGCCAAGAGATGTTTCCCCGGTACAGTCGTCCTTCGCTCCGTCGATTGAACGTTTGATTGCTGCGCGTCAGGTCCAGCAGCGAACGCTGAATAATAACATCGGACGTGCCACTCCACGGAGTGAGGATCCGTCTGCCGAGAAGACAGCAGCGCAGGTGGGCAGTGAGGACCGGCAGGAGGCAAACTTCCAGAAGAATCAAGTCACAAACTACTATGTTCAGCTCGATCGACTGTACCGGGAGACTTTCCGTCGTCTGGCCAACAAAGATTACGAGCAGGCCGCTGGTGGATATGATGCGCACAAGAAGTTTATCAAGCGATGTGTGGCCCGCGGCGTACCGCGGTCGATTATCGATCCACAGTATCTCGAGATCCAGAGTTCCCGCGCGATCGGCCTCGGCTCGCCTAATATGCGAATGCAGATTCTCGACAAGATGATGAGCAAGATTGGCCTGTATGATGAGGCCGGTAAACGCAATCTGACTCGTGACTGGACGGCCGGTCTCGCTGGCTACAACAACGTCGACCGTTACGTGCCCGTATTCAACCGGGACCAGATCCCCACTGATGAGAGTTCGATTGCGGATCTCGAAAACAATGACTTCCCGGAGGGCAAGTTTGTCTCGGTAGGATTCGATCAGAACCACGTCATCCACATTCGCCGACACATCGCGCCGATTCGGGGCATGATGCAGGCGATGCAGGAGAAGCCCGAAACCGTGGATCCGGTGCAGGCGTCTCGGTTCCTCGGAATCAGTCTCGACCACATCGATCGTCACTTGGCGTTCCTTCGGGAGAACCCATCTCAGAAATCTCAGATTGACGGATTCACCGACTTTATGAAACAAGCTCGTCGCGTACAGCGGACGATCGATGCCCAGGCGCAGAAGGTTCTCGATCAACAGCAGCAGCAGGCCCAGCAGGATCAGGATACTTTGCGTCAGGCTGCGGATCAGACGGACGACACTGATCTCCAACTGAAACTGATGCAGCTACGGGGGAAACAGCAACTTGACTCATTGAAGGCGCAGCACGCATTGGCGCTCAAGGCGCAGAAGCAGGAGTTCAATCTCGCGCTTGCCGATCAGGAATCGGCGGCAGACATCGCACGGAAAGATCGTGTAGTGGCAGCAAACCAAGGAGTACAGTCATGAGCATAGAACAGACTATCGTATTGGAACGTAAAGTGAAGGAACTCGAAACAACGGTTCGGTTCATGAAGGCGCAGATCAAGGAGCTGCGTGTTAAGACGGGGGTCGAGAGATCTTCAGAAGCTCCGACCGTTCCCATGCGGGAACAACCGGTCACGCCGATCTCACAGGTTCCGCAGGTTCCGGTCGTTCCGGTAGTCCAGGTTCAGCCACCGGCGCCGGTAGTAAACGCAGGTGCAACAGCAGAAAGCGAGGTGACAGGTGGCAAAACAAATCCACCCAACAATGACCCAGGTCCAGCTGGAGGCGTACCGCAAGTGGAAGCGGGACCCTCAAACACAGAGGTCGCTGGACCTACTGGCGAAGGAAGCCCGGCCGGTCCTAACGGCTGATTCTGAGAGGGATCCGAATGTCGCGGCGGCGAAGTTCCACTTTTCGTGTGGGCTTCAGTACGCTCTCGATAGATTGCCGAATCTGGACTTTGTGCTCTCGGAAGTCGCGAAGGGGAGTCAACTCGATGCTGACTTCGACGCCGAGAAGCTCATGCTGGAGCAGGGATATACAGTAGAAGAAATCGCCAAGGCGAAGAAAGTTATAGGTGCAGCGAATGGGTAATGAAGCAACAAAAAGTAAAGCGTTAGAACGATTCACACAGGTCGGTTCCCCGGGGGCTCCGCCTCCGGAAAAGGGTCCGGACGGTACGCCGGCACCGCCCGACACGGACCCCAATCGAGGGACTCCAGCCTCAGAGGTTATCCCGGCAGCGACAACACCTCCGGCACCGGCGACACCACCAGTCGTTACGCCCCCTGCGCCGGCGACTCCGCCGGTCCCAGATCCAGCCCCTCCGGTACCAGCCGCTACTCCACCGGATCCGGCGTCAGTCGCACCACCAGCAGCCGCACCAGAGACTCCGACGGCACCTGTTGAGATTCCGATTCCGACTGGATTGATACCGGGTGTTACGGATCAGACTCCGCCAGCAGCAGCGCCCGCGGTTGCTCCGGTCGAGATTTCAGAACCTGAAGGACTGAACGATGGACAGAAGGATTCCTTCGCGAAGTCTCGGATCCGGATCAAGTCGCTCGAGCAGGAGCTGACCGCAGTCCGTGCCGGCGCACCGGCGTCGGACACCGAACTGGTCACAAAGTTGCAGGGTGAAAATACCCAACTCCGGGACACGCTGGGACGGGTCAGTCTCGAGAAGCATCCTGAATTTGTAGCCAAATTCGATGATCCGATTGCTGTCAACGTCGACCAGATAAAGTTGTACCTGAAGGAGTACGATGCCGACGAGAGTCAGGCCGATGTCATGATCGGCATGGGCCTGAAGGCCAGGACAGAGCACCTTCGGGAGCACTTCCCGGACCTTTTGTCGATCCTTCCGACGTTGTTCAACGCAATCGATCAGTTGAACACCCAGCGTGGCGTCGAATTGGAGGCCCACGCGGATAATTCGAAGGTCTACTCTCAGCAGGCCGCAGTTCAGCACACCCAGGCCAACGAGGTTCTGTTCTCGGAATCACTCAAAATGGTCAGGGATGCCGGGCAATTCCTCCTGAAGCCGGTCGATGGCAACGAGCCTTGGAACCGTCAAACCCAGATGTTCTCGGATGCGGCCAAGGGGATTTTGATGGGGAACGACATCGAGGCCCAGGCCCGTACGATCATCATGGGGACTACAGCGCCGACGCTCGTCAAACTGCTGGCCCAGGCCCATACCAAGATCAACGAGCTTCAGGCAAAACATGACAAGCTCGTGGGCGTAACGCCGGCGATCGGCGCCACCGAGGAGACGGGCAAACCTCCCGCCAATGACGGAAAACTGAAGCCAGTCGCCCCTAGTACGATCGGGGCAACGGTGCGTGCCGCGAGGGAGGCCCGGGAAAATAATTAAAAAAACCGCTTGACGACACTCTTGGTGCGGGTGTAGAAGCTCGCACCAGAGTGTAAGCGGATTCCTCTCCGCACTTGGTGTACCGGCTCCCAACCGGGATAGGGGTGTAACCGAATCTCCCCCGTTCGATAGGCCACCGCAATCGGTGGGTTTAATTGTGACCTTTTCAGGAGCAACCTATCATGGGCGCCGAAACTCAACTTCAGCAGCAAATCTTCCAGCGCAACACCGATTTCATCAACGCGATTGAGTTCATGGACAATGTAATCGCGAATGCCTCACTCGGTTTTCGCAATCTCTGGTTCGACCTTATTCCACGCGGAGCGATGCCTCTGGGTGAAGGTCTCGTTCGTAAAACCCACCGATTTCATGGGGCCCGTGGCGATCAAGCCGGCCTTCAGAACTGGGAGCCGATCCAGCGCGGTCGTGATCCTTCTCCTAACGATCCGGGTTATAATACCTGCAATTACTCGGCCGAACTCGTGGACTCCGGTTTCGAGACGATCGAGTGGACTGGTTTCCAGTCCTTCAAGCGAACCCCCGACATCTGTATCAACGATCTCAAATTCGACTGGGAGTTTGATCAGCAGCTCGATCTGATCATGTCCCATCTGTCCGATATCACCATCGCGACCTGGGAAAACTGGGGCCGGGAAATGTATCTGGCGCATGCCGCCGACGAAGGCAATATCTTCGTCCTCACCAACGGAAGCCCGAACGGGACTCCCCTGGTGGATCTCGGGGGCGGAAACGGAATTTACAATCCGTTTACCAGCACCGAAATTCGGATCCCTCGGGACGTGCCCATCGGTACGCTAGAATGGGATTTCTTCGCGTGGCATCACCAGTTCCTCACGGATATGGCCCCTCGTGGCGCCGTAGCTCAGGACGGTGACATGCCTCTATTCGGGCTCCCTGTTCATCCGATCGATATCGATGACATGATTCATCGGGATCCGCAACTCCGTGAGGATCTTCGGTACTCGAATCCCAATGTTCTCGTCGAGAACTATGGAAAGGTCAAACAGTTCAAGGGCTATGCCCTGACGAACGACATACACCCGATGCGCTTCAGGGCGAAGTCCGGTGGCACCACGGCCAGTCATATCACGCTGGAGCGAGTCCTTCCCTACTTCGAGGAAGACATCACGATCAAGACCAAGCCGCATCTGGATCCCGCGTATCTGAACGCTGAATTTGCGATGGGCGCGATATTCCTCACCGACGTATTCGATACGCTGGTGCCTGCGGCCGGTCCGGCCAATCCGGGTGGCGGAACGAGCTTCGGTGTCACGCCGAGTCTGATGGGTGAATTCACCTGGTTGAACATCCCGGATATCGATCGGAACCCGCTGAGTGAAATTGGCCGGTACTTCGCCCGATTCCAGGGATTTGCCCGCCCGGGCATCCACAGCCAGGAAGCGATTGGCTTCCTCTACAAGCGTTGCGTTCAAACGACCGTGTTTTCGTGTATCCCCTGCGAAGTGCAGGCGGATGCCGCCGAAGTCGTGGCAGTGTCGAGCGTGACCGCGATCGTCGACGAAGAGGCCGGAGAGACTGCCGCCAGCTACACCAAGGTTTCGGTGACGTTGGCCCAGTGCCTCGACTGCACCTCGCCGAGTTCGCTCTTCGTGGACTATGCCGCGGCCGTCCCGAGCGAAGCGTTCGTTTCGGATGTCACCGGCGTATTGGTGGCAGACGCAGGCGCTCCGACGTACGAATTGATCTTCGATACGGAGGCCGACCACGCGACGCTCATCACCGCGACCGCACGGGTACTGTGTGCATAGAATCGTTGACTGACTGACCGGGGGCTCTCCCCCGGAAGGTCGGTCAGTAACTGAGGCTGAAATTCGAATTGAGGAGTGACACGATGTTGAAGAAATCATTATTCGCAGTGCTGACGGCCGCCATGGTCGTGGGCATGATCGCCATATCGGTGTTCCACGTGGAACAATCGAAAGCTCAGAGCTTATCGGACCTTGAGGCCAGCAACGCATCGCCGGTCCGCTGGTCGATCGCGTGGAAGGATCAGAGCCTCGAACTCGGGCAGGTGAAGACGATCTTCCAGGTGATGTATCGTTTCGACGTACATGGCGGCGCTCTTGGCAATAAGGCTCTCGGCCCGAAGACGACTTCGCCGATCATTATCCCGGCGAACTTCATTGTCGTTGACGCCTGGATCGACATTCAGGAGCCCATTCTTCCGGCCACTTCGACGAATGCGATCTTCATTCAGTCGGCCGCAGACGTGGCGACTGGTACCGTGGCTTTTGCGACCACAGGATTAAAGGTCTCGGTCGTCGATGGAACCTTTGCCAACGCGTTCAAGAACCTGACGAATGCGAACGTCAATCTCGTGACGACAGGGAATGCGATCACGTCCGGATCTGCGATTGTTTTCATTGAGGGTTACAAAAGTTTCTAAATCTGCGCTGCACCTGCAGAGCCTGTTCGTCCGCCAGCGGAGCGTACCTCGGCGCTCCCTGGCGGCGAGCAAAAACGGAGGAATGACAGGATGATTAAGACACTGACCATACTTACGCTGGCCGCTCTCTTCGCGTGCAGTTCATACGCCGAGACCGATTACATCGCACTTCCCAAGATCGAGAAAATCCGAAATGGTCAGATCGCCCTGAAGAATCCGAAGGTCAGCGGGACGCTCAAGGTCGATACGATTGAGGAGTTTACCGGCAGTGCCGGGGTTACCGTCGGCGGCGTAAGCAATCTGAACGGATCTATTGGGGCCACGAACGACGTTGTCGCAGCCGATGATATCATTGCCGGCGACGATGTGACTGCGGTTGACGACATTATCGCTGGGGACGATCTGGTCGGAGACGAGGCCAACATTGACGGGAAGTTTGCGGTGGTCGGAACAGACGCGACTACCGGCCTTATGGTTGCCAGAGGCACTTTTACGAATGGTCAGGCATCGGTAGTTTTCGGAGCCAACTTTCTCTCGGCGCCGGCGGTCGTAGTCAGCTGGACAGACGATATCAGTTCGCTCAATGCGTCGACCAACGCGTCCGTAGCGGCAACGTCAATCACCGTATCGAATTTCGTCCCAAGGGCGGTCATCGGCGTTACAATCGTCACCAACGGTAATTACATCGCGGTTGGGGCTCGTCCGTAGCCCTGGGGGATTCTCATGGGCGCACCTATAACGAATCTGGGCACGACCACGAAGTGCTGCCCGCCTGACTGCTGCCCAGAACAGGTCGAAGTCACAGTTGAGAATACCAATGTGACGATCAACGGCGCCGCACTCGACCCGATCGTCGTCACGCAAATCAGTCCGACCCAGGCCGATGTTGTCCTCCAGGCGAGCATCGCCGCTTCCATCGAACTCGAGGTTTGGTTCGGGGATACCGCACTTCCTGACGATCCAAAGTCCGTTGTTCCACCGAACGTTCCAGGCCACCGGGAATTCCAGATCATCACCGATGCGACCGGAGCCAAGACCCTGCGCGTCGAAAACGCTACGCTCATAACCCGGTTTCTACATGTCTCGCTGGGAGGATTCATCGTCACTTCCCCCGCAATAACCGTGGGGGTCTAATGACGCGACTAATCCTAACCGCAATCGCAACCTTCGGGTTGATGCTGACCGCGTGCGTCGCCGCAGAGTTCAATCGTAAGAACGTCGTCATTGCGGCCGACTATGGCCCCAGGACCTCCGCCACGCTGAATCTGGCCCTTAGCAAGCTCCCGGCTGGCGTGGAGAGCGTTATCGCGGTCACCGGCGGTCGCTGGGACATCACGAATAATGTTCTGGTTCCCTCCAGGGCCAATATGTACGTGACCGAGGTTTCGTTCTTTTTCATCGCGACGAACGTCACTTTCCGTCTGTCCGGTGGCGACTTCAATGCGGGCCGTCAGAATGTCTTTCAGGGGCCGGGTACCGCCAATACGACCGCTGGTGTCGGCCGGTTCGACTGGCGAATCGACGACTGGGGGAGTTTTACCCAATTCGATATCGGTCTGGGTGACATAAATATCGCTCTTACCAATCAACGCATCTTCATCACGAACTACGTGAACGCCAACTTCGCCATGCGGCTGACGAATAACCTGACTATCAACATTGATACCAACGACACGATCCAGGATATTCAGGACGTCATGCTGACGATTGGCGTGGTCGATGCCGGTGTTAAGCTCATATTCCAGTGGACTAACGGCGTTTACAATTACCCATCGCCCTTGGACTTCTTTGGGAATATCGGCGGTGCTGGTCAGGTCTGTTTGCTCGGAAACACGAACGATCCTACTCAGGTGAAGGTGAACTTCACCAATGATACCGACGGTTTTGTCGTTATGGATAACGGAACGATCAACCTTCTGGACGGATTCGAGGTTATCGGGGTGAATACGTCGGGAGTTCAGGCTGCTGTCTTCTCTCGAAATTCATCGTCGCTTAATGTCGGATCCAACATGATTGTCCATGATTTCCACTTCGGTTTTGCTGCCAGTCAGGCTGGTGAATTGCTGTGTATTGGTGCGACGGTGTTTGATTGCTTTGTCGGAGTCATCGCAACTCTGAATGGCACGTTGGTTGCCGACGGTATGTTCATCGGGACCAATGCCGTTGGTGTTCAGGGCGGTGGCAGTAGCTTCATAAGAATAACTGGGGCGACGATAACTAACAACACGCTGGGACTGACCGCAAACTTCAACGGCTTCATACGGGCGGACGGTACAATCACGAACGGCAATACCACGGCGACATTTCCTGTGACCAATGTTGTGGGCAATACCCAGGGCTTCATTTCAAGGTTACCATGAAGACTCTTCTCTCAATTCTTTCCTTCTGTCTTGTTTCTTCGGTCGCGGTCGGTGACACGTTGTTCCGGAAACCGGAAATAATGGCGAAGGACTACGGGCCTCAGACTTCTGGTACTTTGAATAAGATCCTGACCGATCTTGGCAGCAACCCAGGCACCGTCGTCGTCAGTGGTGGTAAATGGTCGATGACGAACAACCTCGTATTTCCGACGACGATGTCACTGGTAATCGTCCCGGGTTCGACCCTCGATATCATCTCCGGCGTGTCGATCGGAATCAATTCCGAACTGCTGGCCGGCGACTATTTACTCTTTACTGGGCTCGGTACTGCTACCGGCACTGTCAAGTGTCTCTATCGGTTCACGTCCTGGGGTAGCCGGACTCAGTACAATATTGGAGATGGGTCTCACGCTGTGACTCTTGAGCAGCATCCGAACGCAGACACGAACAGTCTGGATGACATTACGGAAGCATTGGCCGGGGCGGGCATTACCATCGTACGAACGAATGGGACCATTACCATCAGTCAGATATCGACCAACCTCACCGTGCTCGAGACCAACGCACTGATCGAGATTGGGATGATCATGCCCTTCATCGGTAGTACGACGCCCAGTGCGTCCTGGCTCTTCTGCAATGGGGCCCTGGTCTCCACGAACACATTCTCGAATCTCTTTGCGGAGATCGGATTTGCCCATGGCGGAAGCGGGGCTAACTTCGCGGTACCGGACATGCGGGGATTGTTTCTGAGGGGTCAGAACAGCAGCAGAACCGGAGCATTTTCTGATCCTGACCGGACCACGAGAACGTCGCCGGCAAATGGCGCCATAGTTGGCGACAAGATTGGGTCCCTACAACAGAATGAACTTTTCAATCACACGCATACGATCGACGTGAGGGACTTCGCCGGTAACAGTTTTGTGCCGGGCGGCAGTCTGCCAGGCGCCCAACTGAAAAAGGCTCTGTCGGATATTACCGGCGGAAATGAATCTCGACCGAAGAATATGTCTGTACGTTGGTTCATACGGGCGCTATAGGAGATACCCATGAAAAAGTTAGTCCTCATACTTGCGACAGTCCTGCTGACCTCCGTGGCGCAGGCATGGCCACCGGCCTCGGCCTCTGTTACGACCAATGCGATCATCCTGGTGCCTGCCCGACCTATCCAGTCATCCAGGGACTGGGCCACCACGACCGCGTTTGCCCAGGGGACAGTGGTCAAGAGCACGAACAACCTATTCTATTTCGCAGCGATCGGGGGCACGTCCAGCGGGACCGCTCCTGGACATGCGCCTGGTGACGCTGTTGACGGTACGATAACCTGGCGCTGGGTGTCCGAGAGGGGCAAACGAAGGGGCCTGATCATCGTCAATGACTCTGCCGTGAATGTGTATATTCATACCGGCGGCGGGGCCGTGACCAACAAGGGCATCCGCCTGAATGCCGAGGGCGGCACGTTCTTCAGTGGCGCAGAGTTTCAGGGCGCCGTTTCTGCTGTTGCGATATCCGGCACGAATAATGTCACCATCTCAGAGAGGTAATTATGAAGAGATCCATTCTCGCGCTTTGTGTTTCGTTGCTGGCTGGCTCTGCTTTCGCGCAATCGGGCGTATCTAATCCTCGTGATCCGAATCATTCGGTTGATGCGAGTAACCTAACCAACCTGAATGTGATCGCCGGTGACGGTGTCGGCGTATCCAACGGGGTGTTCTTCATCCGTATTGGCAATGGCATTCAGTTCACGAACGGGGTTCTTACCGTGACGCCTGGCACCGGCCTATCTGTTTCCAATGGAGTTCTCTTTGCAACTGCTGTCGTCGGTACGAACGATCTTCAGGCGGTCGCCGATATCGGAGCGCAGGCAACGAACCAGTTCGAGCTTGGCGTGGGCCACGTCTTCAGCGACACCTCGCGGTCTTCGATTCTGTCCGGCAACGCAGCAATCCTCACCAATGCCGACTTCAGTGTGATTGCCGGTGGTGACGGCAATAAAATCAGAAGTGGTGATTACAACTTCATCGGGGGCGGCCAAAGGAATGAGATTGACACTGGGGGGGGTAGGGGCTGGTCGTCAATCTTAGGTGGGTTTGAGAATAAGATTACAAGCGGAGACAGCAGTATGATAAGTGGCGGGGATGGTAATGAAATTATACCGGGCGATGGCGGGGTAGTTCTTAGGGGTTATATGTCTGCCGCTAGTGTTGGGAGTATAATCTATAGTCCATCGTCTAGTGTAGCCATTCTTGCGGGTGGAAATACTATTTCTAATGCGACGGAATCCGCGATTTTGGCGGGAAGTGCTAATGAAATTCTTGGTGACCCCAATGCGGGCGCAAATCAGAGTCGAAGAAATGCGATTCTGAATGGGCAGAATAACATTATTTCAAATGTTAGTGCCAGTGTCACAGCTTCTTTGATAGCAGGGCACGATGGCATCCTCACTAATTCATTTGCAGTCCTTTTTGCCCTTAATACCGGCTCCCTTAAATCGTTCTCTCAGGGTGACAACACATTCGCCGTGAACGCGCCGGGAGGTATCCATCTCCTTAGCGGAACGACTTTCGTCGAGAACGCCACCTCGGGCAAGGAGGCTCTCAATTGGCAGACCACGACTAACTTAATCTTCACTCTCGCTCCGGCCCAAGGGCTCTCAAATGTACTGGCCGTGAGTAATGATGCCGGTGGTCAGTCGGCAACGAATTTCGGAACAAATCAAATGGTCGCCATTCAACTTGGTACCAATACTCCGATTACCGGTCAGGTCGTTAGGAGCTTTCTGACCAATGGTCAGGCCAATGTGGACTTCACAAGCCCGCTCACGGTCGACAGTAACCCTGTATTGACTGAAGCGTCGGAGACGAATCTTATCGTCTTCACATGGACTTCCATCGGGAACCTGACCGGCGCGTCATCTTTTGATGGGTTGCGTGTGCTTTCCGATGATGCTGAGATCATCAGTTTTTGGGCGGTGACAGATGACGCCGGCACCGCCGGAAATACGATATCGGTGAGTCTGAATTTCTCTGATATTGCGGGGTCTGACAATACGATACAGACTAACGGATGGACGTTGGCGGAGGTAACCGATCCAACGAGCAGACTGGACTTGCAGGGTAACGGTCAGGCAACGGCGCGGATACTCTATACCAATTCCTTGTTCAGTGTGACCAACTTTTCTCTCGGGGACGTGTTCTCTGTAGATATTGAGGATAGCGGCGCTCAGGCGTCGGACCTGATCGTGCAGGCAGTGTTTAGAAAGAATTAAGGAGTAATATGAAATCGAAACTATTAACTTTCATCGCCTGCCTGATTTTGTCTTCAGGTCTTTCGCTGGCGGAGACCGCAGAGTTCGCACCACCCGGTTACGTCTCAGGCTGCAAGATGATCTATGTGACATCGAACAGTATCACCATCACTTCGGGGAAGTTGTCCGATAGCACAGACTCTCAGTACATGGTGCTTTCGACGAACGTACTCGTGGATATCACGAAGAGTGGGGACAACGGACTTGATACCGGAACCGAAACTTCTAATCTGTGGTATGTCGTTTTTGTAGCAGTGGCGACTAATCAGTCAATCGTCGGGGTTCTTTCCACGAATATGTCCGGACCGACTGGGTATACTGACTTCAGGGTGATCGGCTGCGTAAGGAACGATTCTAACAAAGATATTCGTCCGTTTATTCAGCGGTGGAACGGATCGACCAGGCTCTTTGAATGGGACGCAGCGATAGCCGACACACGACCATTGCAGAATGGTAATTCCACGACAAATTTCGTTTTGGATTTGAGTGATTATGTTCCGCCAACCGCCACGTCCGCCAAGTTGCAAGTTTCTTTCGAATCTGGAGCGTCGGGTAGTGCGTCCGACTCTTTAAGGCTCAAAGCTGACGGAATAAATAACTCAACTCTGAGGCTGAGTGCTGGGGTAGTCAGTACCGATAAAATAATTACCAATGGTGACATGTCGACGAGCGTTGATCAGAAGATTACCTACAAAGTGGACTCTACGAATAATCGAGCAACCATCGTGGTCAAAGGATATTACGACGAATTATGAAGTATGTACTCACACTTATTGCCCTCGTGATTCTCGACTGCGATGGTATGGCTGCGACCAGCAACCGATTCGTTTTGTCGCTCGCCGGTCAGCTTCAGATCGTTGACGGAAAGGTTCTGGTAGAAGAGTTCCCGTTGCCTACGGGGCCGTATCCACAATTCGGAAGCACCGTTCAGATATGGGAGTTGAATGTCACTAACAACCCAACGCCAGACAGCAGCGCGAATGGCGCGAACACTGGCATACTGGCCATCGGAGTCGGGGCGCCCACATTTATAGCCGCCACCAATACTATAAGCGCCTACTATAGCTTTGACGGCGGCGACAGTATTACCGGTAGCGTAACGCAGGCCAAGGGTACATACGGATTTTGGGCACTCACCAATGATGTCTGGCACAGTTTCCTATTCGCGGACGGCCTGAAGTTCGACAACGCCGTGACGGGGACATTCACTCTTGCGGGCTTCGTTACGACGGGCGCGACTACTCAGATATGGGGCGAGAACCTAACCGGCGGACTCGACAAGCCCACGATATGGACGGTCGCGCTCGACTCGGACGATGCGTTTAGCAATCACTGGATATCGGCCACCAATTACGGATGGATGAGGATCGACTCTCCGTTTATCGCGAGCAATGACCACGACGTATGGAGCAATAGCCTGTTTGTATCAAGCTTTGAGTATGCGTTCCCCGCGGACACGTCGTTTGTCTTCACGAACAATCTGGCCTTTCCGGGAGGCCCGAACGATCCTACGCACGAGAACGACGGAACTAATTCATGGTTTGATTTCTCAATCGGCGCGTGGTTCGCGAATGGTGATATTGTGGACGTGACAGGCGATCTGTCCATCTTTTGCTGGGTGCGCCCTAATTCGGCCGTCGGTTTGGCGGAATTTGTTGTCAACAAGTGGGATTCTGGAAGCGGACAGGCTCAATATGTTCTGTTTTACACCGGCGACGTGAGAGCCGCGCTCTCTGACGACGGCGCCTTCACGGCCCAGCGGAACGGGGCTACCACACTCACCGACGGGATATGGAGTCATATAGGATTTGTTTTTGACGCGGGAAGCCAGACGTTAGATGTTTGGCTTAATGGCGTAAATAATAACGGGAGCCTGAGCGGGACCATCCCAACGAATTTATTTAATAGCACCGCTCCTTTCACCGTGGGCGCGGGGTCTGATTTTGGGGCACAAGTTAGCGGCGATATAGACGATGTTCGCGTGATCGAGGCCGCCATGACTTCGGCGCAAGTGACTAACCTGTATAATTCAACAGTAGGGAGACACCCATGAATAGACTTGTTGCCATATTAATCCTGATCGCAGGCCCATGCTGGGGGCAGCGGTTGGTTTATCTCCAGATCGCTATAACCCCGGAACAATACACGAACGCCACGACCCGGAGTCAGGTCGGCGCGGCCTTGATTGATTTCGCAATGGAAACGGATACCCCAGCGAACCGCGAACGGTGGATGACCGGATGGCCTAATAATTACTGTCGAATATCCGATACTAACAAGACGTTTCACCTAGTCAGAGTATCGGCGCTTCAGGCCAAGCGGGAGACCCTTCGGAGAGATGGCTTGCGGGATAGCGTTAAGACGCGGTATAAGAATCTGATGCGGCGTCCCGGCGTCAGGGTGTCGATCAATAACACGCCCGGTGATACGGCTAAAAACGTGTGGGGCATTAAACCGAAACCAGGGAGACGCGGACCATGACCCGAATACTTGTACTGATGGCGGCGGTGATGATGGCCGGGTGCGGAACTTTTCATATTAGGCCGGTCCCTCCGACGCCTTTAATGAGTTCTTCCGGTCTGATGGTGATGCAGGGTGTTAACATCCAGCACGAGCGGGGTGGCAAGGCGCGTGTTCGATTTGCGGTCGAAGGTGACGACGACGAACCGGGTCACTTTGGCCGCAACTGGGGCAAGTATCTATCTGGTGCTGCTACTGTTATTATTGGCGATTATTTAGAGGACGGCGAGATAGATGGTTATGGAATTTTTGATCGGGGATCTGACTCTGATTCATACCATTGTGATTCTGAAGGTCGTACTGGAGAAAAGATTCAGTTCCGTGGGGATGATAATAGGTTATCATTGCATGGTGAAAGTCTTTCTTCTGATTTCGTAATTTGTGTTGATGGTAATAGGAATACATTATCTGCTCAGCCAGCAGAGCCGTTGCAGCTTTTGCTATTGAGATAGAT
>JADFHF010000033.1 GCA_022567305.1 Bacteroidota bacterium
GAGCCGCTATCCTCAACTGAAGAACGTCGTCTGGCTTCAGGAAGAGCCGGAAAACATGGGAGCCTGGTCATTTGTGCGCCATCGGATTGATCATTTGCTCGAGTCAGTCGGTAAGCGCGTTGAATATGTCGGGCGGGTGGCATCTGCTTCAACCGCAACCGGGAGCGCACTCGTCCACCACGCTGAACAATCTGCCATCCTGGCGAAGGTTCGTTCCGGGTAGGTCCACTTCGGATACGAAAAAAGGGCGCCACCTCATGGGGAGCACCCTTGTTCAACTCTTTAGGGTTACTTTGAACCCAACGAAGAGAAATCTAGAGGGGTCTCTTAGTAACGACGACGTCTCGAGTTTCGCCGTGCTTTCTCCTTCGCTATGCGACGCTCCTCCGATGGCTTGGTGAACGCCATATTTGCACGAAATATGCGAAGAACGCGACTTCTATTGACAGCGCGTTTGAATCGACGCAATGCGCGATCGATCGACTCGTTATCTCTAACTTTAATTCCTACGGGCACTAGAATTCTCCGAACCGGTTGTCTTAGGTTACCTGGATCTACTTAAGCCTTATAATATACGCTGATATTCGAGTTGAAACAACGAATCCGTTTTGGATGAATGTTCGATTCGGCTCGAAAAGGAGTTTATTTCGTGATGTTCTTCATGAAAAACGGATGATCACGCCTATGCGGAAATTGACTGAGATGGTGGTCGCGTCAGGAAACCGGGGAAAGGTGCGTGAGATCGAGATGCTCCTGAAAGACCTACCCGTTCGAACGTTGTCTCTGGATGATTTCCCCGATGCCCCGGCGGTTAACGAGGATCAGTCAACACTCGAGGGAAACGCCATAAAGAAGGCACGAGAGATTGCCCAGTTTACCGAACTTCCGACCGTAGCGGACGATACCGGTTTGGAAGTCGATGCCCTGGACGGTCGACCGGGCGTTTTGTCGGCCAGATATGCAGGCCCAGATTCAGATTCCAAAGCGAATCGAGCCTTGATGCTCGTCGAACTTGAAGGCGTTGAGCAACGTTCAGCCAGATTTCGAACCGTGACTGCCTACGTCGACGAGGACGAGGTTTACATCTTTGAGGGCGTATGCGAAGGCGTCATCGCTACAACCGAAAGGGGTGAGAACGGATTCGGATACGACTCGATCTTCATTCCGGAAGGAGACAGCCGTACGTTTGCCGAAATGAGTTCGGAGGAAAAAAATCAGATCAGCCATCGCAGCGAGGCATTCAAGGCGTTCGCGGCGTTCCTTGATTCTGAAATTTCGAGTACGCCCTAGTTAGTTGGGATTTACAGCGAGGCCTACACACACGATGATCTTTACTGGTTGAATTTCTTGATTGCTCTCATACAACGTGTATCCCGGGCCTCGGTCCGAATTGACGATCATGTGGTTGGTGCCGCTAACGAAGGTGTGCTTATTCTTCTTGGCATTCACCGGACCGACACGCTAAGCGAACTGGAGTGGTTGGTCAAGAGGACGGCGAATCTTCGAATCTTCCGGGACGATGACGGGAAAATGAACCGCTCGCTTCTGGATATCGAGGGAGACGCCCTTGTGGTCTCTCAGTTTACGCTGTATGGCGATACCAGAAAGGGGAATCGGCCTTCCTTCGTCCAGTCCGCTCCGCCGGAAATTGCAGAGCCTCTCTACGAGAAGTTTATTGCTGCGCTGCGAAATCAACTGGGCCGCACCGTAGCCTCCGGGGAATTCGGAACCCAAATGGATGTCGAGTTGATCAACGACGGCCCGGTGACGATCTGGCTCGAAAAACGAGCAGAGGACGAGCGGTAAAGACCGGCAACAAGCTGTTCGCGATGGCGTACTCAGTGGCCCCTTTAATCCGAGCCCGTTATCCGATTTGGAAGATCTCTCTCACATGGTGACCGATACATTTGGCCGGCGGCATTCGTATTTGAGAATCTCACTTACGGAGCGCTGCAATCTCAGGTGTACTTACTGTATGCCGGCCGAGGGGGTACAGCTTCGCCCAAAGTCGGAGATACTAACGTTCGAAGAAATCATTCGCCTGGCAAATTTATTTGCACGACTCGGTGTCACGAAAATTCGCCTTACGGGAGGGGAACCCCTCATTCGAAAGGATATGGAGCACCTGGTTTTCGAACTGCACAAAATTGATGGGATTAAGACCCTTGCGATCACTACGAACGGACTTCTCCTACCCAAAAAATTGCAGGCTTTGAAGACGGCGGGGATTTCGGTATTCAACATAAGCCTCGATACGCTCCGGAAGGATCGATTTCGCGAGATCACGCTGCGCGATGGTTTTGACATCGTGATAAAGGCAATCCAAATGACTCTGGACGCTGGTTATGATCCCGTAAAGATCAATTGCGTGGTACAGAAGGGAGTCAACGAGGATGAACTGCTCGACTTTGTTGAGTGGACACATCATCGATCCATAGACGTGCGATTCATCGAGTACATGCCGTTCGGAGGGAACGGCTGGGATGACAGTCAATTCCTGCCCTATCAGTCGATGCTAACCCACATTCAAGAAGCCTACCCAACCTTGGAACGACGCAACGACGACCCGAACCATACCTCCAAATCGTGGCGGGTACCCGGGTATAAAGGAAGTCTTGGTTTCATATCGTCGATGAGCCAGAATTTCTGTGGAACTTGCAATCGTTTGCGACTTACGGCCGATGGAAATCTGCGCGTGTGTCTTTTTGGTGCCAACGAGGTCAGTCTTCGTGATGCCCTTCGCGCGCGCGCAACGGACGCAGAGCTTATGTCGCTCGTCGAAGGCGCCATCCATCGAAAGAAGGCCTCGCACGCCGGTATGTACGAGATTTCGAAAACAGTTGATCGTCCCATGATCCTGATCGGAGGATGATCACTTGTTGAATGAGTACCCACCGGCTATCTTCGCTGCTCCACCCACATTTTCATCGTTGGAAATAGAAAACACGCCAAGCATTTATGTCCTCATTCACACACGTTGATCCGCAGGGCGGAGTTCATATGGTAGACATTTCGGAAAAGGCCGATTCAGTTCGAACGGCCGTGGCCACCGGCCGAGTTCATCTCGGTCCGGAAGCCTTTTCGAGAGTTGCCGAGAACACCATTCAGAAGGGAGATGTGCTTGCGATTTCTCAATTTGCAGGTATCATGGGTGCGAAGGAAACCAGTCGACTCATCCCGCTTTGCCATCAAGTGGCGCTTGCAGGAATTGATGTTGAATTGTCACCCGATGAGACGACGCATGCCATTGAGGTAAGGGCATATGCAAAATCAGTGGGCCCGACAGGCGTCGAGATGGAGGCCCTTACTGCCGTCTCCGTCTCTTGCCTGACGATCTACGACATGTGCAAATCAATCACCAAAGAGATGGTCATCGAGAATATTCACCTGGTCGCAAAAACGGGTGGGCAGAGCGGAGACTATCGTAAGCCAGGCACTGAATAAGCTCAACGAGGAACACCATGGATGCCCTTTTCTCCACAGTCGGAATCACGATCATCCTGCTCATCCTAGTAATGATGATCGTTTTTCTGTATTTCGTCCCGGTTGGGCTCTGGGTTACGGCCTATTTCTCCGGCGTTAAGCTGAAGTTAGTTCGCGATCTCGTAGGAATGCGCCTGAGAAAAGTCCCACCGGTGGCGATCGTCAGACCACTGATTACGGCACACAAAGCGGGTATATTCCTCGAAGCAAATCAGTTGGAGGCTCATTTTCTTGCAGGTGGACACGTCCAATCGGTTGTGAACTCTCTCATATCGGCCGACAAGGCCAATATTGATCTCAATTTCGAGCGAGCTACTGCAATTGACCTGGCCGGCCGAGACGTATTTGAGGCAGTTCAAATGTCCGTGAATCCGAAAGTCATCCAAACTCCAGCTGTTTCCGCCGTCGCCAAGGACGGTATTCAGGTTCGAGCGGTGGCAAAAGTTACCGTACGGGCAAATATCGAACGCTTGGTCGGCGGCGCCGGCGAGGAGACCATTATCGCACGAGTCGGAGAGGGAATCGTTTCGACGATCGGTTCTTCAGAAACCCACAAGCAAGTACTCGAGAATCCTGATCGGATTTCTAAAGTGGTTCTGGATAAAGGATTGGACGCCGGAACCGCATTCGAAATACTTTCTATTGATATCGCCGACGTGGATGTCGGCGACAACATTGGTGCGGCACTTCAAACCGATCAAGCGGAGGCGGATCTAAAAATTGCTCGGGCGAAAGCCGAAGAACGCCGCGCTGCGGCGGTAGCCTCCGAACAGGAAATGCACGCTGAAGTCGAGAAGCAAAGAGCCCGAGTCGTCGCCGCCGAAGCAGAGATTCCTCTTGCCATGGCTGAGGCGTTTCGTGCGGGCAATTTTAGCGTGATGGACTACATGAATCTCAGGAACGTTGAGGCCGATACACGTATGCGCGATTCTATAGGAGGAAAGGACGAACCTGATGCGCCTACGTCTTAGGGCTACGGGACGAATCCTGCTCAGCGAGGCGATGAATTCTGACCAGGTCTACCCGGTTAGCTGACGCCTGAACAACGGCAATTCGGAAGCCGTCGAGCTCGAATTCATCCTTTGTTTTAGGAATCGTTCCTAGACGATCCAGCAGATATCCAGCCACGGTCTCGTAGTCCCCATCCGGTAGAACAATACTCGTCTCTTCGGCAAGTTCATCTACCTCAATTCGACCGCTCACGAGAACTGTACCTTCGTTGAGCACTCGAAGCATTAGGTTTTCGTCGTCGAACTCATCCTGAATATCGCCGAAGAGTTCCTCCAGCAAATCTTCGGTCGTAGCAAGACCCGCCGTACCGCCATATTCGTCGATCACGATCGCGATGGACGTTTTGGATTGAAGGAATTCCTGGAGCAAATCCTTGGAAAGTTTCGATTCCGGTACAAACGTCGCCGGTCTCATCATATCCTGGAGAGATGCTGGATCGTCGAACAAATCGTATGCGAAGGCGACCCCGACGATATTGTCAATATTCTCTTCGTAGACCGGCAACTTCGAATGTCCCGAAGCCACGAATGTATTCATAAGATCCTTTGTCGAGGTTCCCACTTCAACGGCTACAATATCGGTTCGAGGCACCATCGACTCCTTCACCTTAATGGATGCCATCGCAAAAACGTTGGAGAGCAGCGTAGATTCTTCCACGTCCAGGTCCAACTCGCCGCTCCGCCTTCCTTCCTCGATCATGAGTTCAAAATCACGGCGCATGAAATTCCTGTAGTTCTCTTCGTCTGCCCGAAAGAGCTTCATCAAGACCAGAGCCGACCACTGCGCGATCTTTATCAGGGGAAGAAGCAGCACGTAGGTAATCCTTAGCGGTACTGCCAGGGCAAATACGGCTGAGTTGGCAACCTCCCTGAGGAGGGATTTTGGAAGTATTTCACCCACAAACAGGACGATAGTCGATGCTGCGATCGTTTGGATTATCAGAACGGTGATCTCGAGAGCCGAAGCCTGTAGACCAAAACTGGTGGCGAAAAATGCCTCTAACGGGGGTACCAGAAAGATTGCGAACAGTGTGGCATAGACGACCAGAGCCACGTTGTTGCCTACGAGGGTCGTCGTAAGCAAGGTCGTCGGATCTTCGATGAACCGTTTGGCTGTATTTTTGACGAATCCGCCGCGCCGGGCATGAACCTCAACCCGAAGTCGATTTGCAGCCACGAAGGCGATCTCAGATCCGGAAAAAAAGCTGCTGAGAAGCAGTGTTAATATGATGAGCGCGATGATCATCGCTACATTCGCTGTATTCGAGTCGAAACCGTATCGTTATCGTCCTTGAAAAGTCGCCGGTCGTTTTTCAAGAAAAGCCGAAACCCCTTCCTTGAAATCTTCTGTCTCACAAGCTTGTCCAAAAAGGGTGGCCTCTCGCCGTAATCCCTCGTCCGGTGGGAGATAACTCGCACGAATCGCTTCCAGGACGAGAGAGATCGCGACGGGGGCTCGCGAGATGATGGTCGTCATCAGCGTTTTGCTGGACTCGAGAAGCTCATCCAGCGCAACTACTTTGTTGACCAGGCCAATCTCGTAGGCTCTGGAAGCATCGATCATATCGCCCGTAAGCAGCATTTCGGTCGCATTCCCTCTTCCTATGAGCCTGGGTAGTCGTTGTGTCCCGCCGTAGCCCGGGATCAGTCCCAGATTGACTTCCGGCTGAGCAAACGCAGCATTGTCGGAGGCGATTCGCATGTGACAGGAAATCGCAAGTTCGCACCCTCCGCCTAAAGCAAAACCATTTACGGCCGCGATCACCGGAATCAGCATATCCTCAATGCGCTGGAAAACTGACTGGCCTCGACGGGCCATGTCTTCAGCGTCTTCAGGATTAAGGTCGGCAAATTCCTGAATGTCGGCACCTGCGACAAAGGCTTTCGGGCCCTCACCGGTTACGATGACTCCGCGAATATCGTCGGTCTCGTTGGCTGCGGAAAAGCACTCATCCAGCTCGTCCAAGACGGTCGCGTTCAGAGCGTTTAATTTTTCGGGTCTGCTGATGGTAATCAGACCAATCCCCTGGTCATCAACGTCGAATCGAACGGTCGAAAAGGACATGAATGTAGATATTGAATTGAGTTGACACGGTCCGAAACTACGGAAACGCTACTCTTGCACGCGAGTGCGCTCGATGGTGGGCTCTTCCTGCGATGGATCTTCGAACGTGTCCAATTCACTCAGCAGGTCAGCTGGAGCCGCAAATACCTCCTCCATCTCGACCACGGAGGCTTGTGTCTCTTCCACTTCACTTAGAAGCGTATCCAGTTGGAACGTAATCTCTTCGGGATTGCGAAGTGTCAATGACTGCTCCAGAATGTACTTGGTGACATCTTCTATTGTCTCCAGTTGCGCCTTGATAATCTCCAGATTTTCTTGTCCGTTTTTTGATCGATCAAGGCGCTGCTCCAGAATTCGAAGGCGACGCGCCTTTACCGCCTTGACCCGAGGTGGATCGTCTACCATGTCTAGACGCAGTTTCTCCATCGCAGTAACCACCTCCGATTCGGTCGAGCTCTTGGTGGTAAACTCGTAGCGCTCTTTTTGATAGAGCAGTTTGAGGTAGGAATCCAGGAGACCATTGATTTTCGACAAGTGACTATCGAGCATCCCCTGTGAGGCGTACGATAGCTTACGGTAATTCGAAGCAATCTCCTTTTCCAGCTTCTTCAGTCGGGCATAGCGACGCTGATTTTGCCTGGTCAAAGAATGAAAAAGTTCTTTCTGGGAGGGTGGTTTTGCGTGTTCTGCAGCTCTCCTGGATCTAACGGCCCGGCGGAATCGCTCCTGGCGCGGCATGTTACCCAGATAGATGAGCTCCATGGCTGACGCCAGAATCAGAGCAACATTGAACGGCCAAATTGGATCCATCAGGCTTACAGAGAAAGCAATCAGCATCGACACGATCAAGAAGGTCAAATTCCACGGAAGCAGAAAGGCCTCTTTCGTATAGTTGATGTCAGGATTGTTCATTGTCCTTTAAGATTGCCCTTTATTGTTGCGCTTTTAAATTGCACTCAGTCATGGTTAGCTATCAAGTGCCGGATTCAGCCGCGCAAATAATTCCGTCCTCCTTACGTCCATTCACGCCATTAGGGTTTCATCCTGCCGATGGTTTTTTCAGGTAGACCTTGATCCCTGTCTTCTTCTTCGGATGATTTTGGTTTAGCGGATGTTTGGGCCGCTGCGTCCACTTTGGATTCAGAAGGGGCTATTTCTTCCCCTGCTTTCATCTGTCGAACGATTTCTCTTGCTTTCGCCCTAGTCAGCTCCTTCTCATCTTTCATCTCCTGAGCTTCGAATTCGGCTTTTCCGCTGGATTCAAGGGCGATCTCCAAACGAGCTTCGTTCAAAGCAGACTCCATACTGATCCGCTCTATCATGTCGTCGTGCACATCCAGCGTTTCCCGCATCGAAGTCGTCATTTCGGACACGGCGTCCGTCATCTTTTTTTGTCTCTCGAGCCGCCGGTGAGCATCCTTCAGCTTTTTGAGTTTTCGAAGATGTTCTTTCTCCGCCTTCTTTATCCGTTCGAATTCTTCCGGTGTCATAGCTCTTCAGGAATCAACTTGGAAAGAAGCCTCAACTTTCTGTCAAGTTTGAGTCCGCTGCTTCCCGATCGTTTTGGCTTCCTTTGCCTCTTCGCGTTCCGGTACTTCGAGCTCGGGCTCCTCTCTGGAACCGCTGGTATCACCGACGCCCATTTCCAGCTTGAACTGTTTGACGAGTTCAGCGGCACGAATTTTTTGAGCATCCTCCTCGATCTGCAATGCTTCTGTATCAACGGAATCCAATGCCATTTCCATCCGAGCTTCGTTTCGAGCCGTCTGTTCATTGATTCGTGAAATCATTTCATCATGTGTCTGGTCGATTCCAGTCACTTCGAAAGACTCCAGCGTATCGGCAACCTTGGCCTGCCACTTAGCCCGTTCGTGGGCGCGCAACGCATCCTTCGCTTCGGAAATCTTGCGCTCTTTCTCACGCATAAATGCCTGCTTAACCTGGATGGCCTTGTCGTAGGCAGCAGATGCATACTTTAGTTGCTCCTTCGTGCGTAGAAGAGCTTCTTTCACAGTTTCGAGTCGCAAGGCGTAGCGCTCTGCAATATCATCTCGATTAGCCTGAATTCCTGCCTTGATCTTGGCAGACAGATCGGCCACTTCCGACTCATATTTTTTAACTTCTTTTCGGAGTAACATCACGTTTGCTTTCACTGTCGCGATGTTTTCGTTCATTTTCGGAACTTGATCGTTCAGCTCTCGGATGTTCTGCTCGAGGATTAATTTGGGGTCCTCAAGGGCAGAAATTGCGCCTCCGAAGATTGATTTTATGAACCGTGTAAAACGTGCCCAGATAGACATAATGACGATTCTCTTTAATTAAACTTGGGTGGTGGCCCTTTCGGCAAAGATAGTAATCCGCATGGGGTTCAGACACTTATTGCCGGTTCGTGGCCAGTTAATGTACAAAGTATAAAATGTTCATACGGAAGGGTTGCCGACTGGATGCATCCAGGCACCCTCGGCATAACGATTTTGCAGTCGGCCAGGTACGGAAAACAGTGTTTCCGTGTAAGAGTACGCTGATTGCACCCGGTCAATAATTATTTCTATTCGGTCTTCGCTTGAGGCATGAAGCTCAAACAGTGGCTCTCCCGATGCAATAGAGTCGGACTCCTTCTTTAATAGATAGATCCCGGCGAGAGAATCGACCACGTCTTCCTTATGGCTTCTCCCGGCACCCAGGTCTACACACGCGCGTCCAATTTCGAGAGCATTAATAGTATCTACGTACGGACCGGATTCTTCTGGCGCCGTTACAACGCGAACTACGCCCGAGTGACTCCTCAATTCTGGATGATCTAGCACAGAGGGATCGCCGCCTTGGGCTTCTACGAGTTTAACGAGCATTTCAAAAGCATTTCCCGAAGATATCGCCCTCTGTGCCATTTCCGTTGCTGACTCGATCGTTTCGGCCCGCCCGCCCAGAACAATCATTTCGGCGGCTAGCATCAAGGTAACCTCCATAAGGTCAGGCACCGTCTCTCCCCGCAGGCATGCGATCGACTCCGCCATCTCAGGCCAGTTGCCCACTGCATGACCGAGCGGCGAAGACATGTCGGTCATCCAGGCAACCGTCTTCTTGCCGAAGCGCTCCCCGATAGCCACCAATTTCTCTGCCAGAGCCCGCGCCGAGGATTCTTCGCGCATGAACGCACCGGACCCACATTTTACATCCAGAACCAGCGCGTCGCATCCTTCTGCCAGTTTCTTGCTCATGATAGACGCGGCGATGAACGGGATGAACTCGACCGTACCCGTCACGTCTCGCAGCGCGTACAGTTTTCGATCAGCCGGAGCGATATCCTGGGTTTGGCCGATCATCACGACGCCAATACGCTCCAACTGCTCTCGGTAAGCCCGTGTGTCCATGTTGGTCGAGAAACCGGGAATGGATTCGAGTTTGTCGAGTGTTCCGCCTGTGTGCCCCAATCCGCGACCGGATATCATCGGAACAGGTACGCCGCAGGACGCCACCAAGGGGGCCAAGATCAAAGATACTTTGTCGCCGACTCCACCCGTCGAGTGTTTGTCGACTTTGATGCCGGGCACGGAACTCAAGTCGATCCGCTCCCCCGAAGAGAGCATCGCATCCGTCAGCGCGACCGCTTCTTCGTCCGACATTCCATTCAGAAAGGAAGCCATCAGAAACGCGCTCATCTGGTAATCCGGAACGTCACCGGCCGTGTACGAGTCAATCAGAGCATGAATCTGTGCAGGCTCAAGCTGCCCTCCGTCTCGCTTTGTCAATATGAGCTCGACTACATTCATATCGTCTTTACACTATGCAGTACAGGGATTTATGGATTATCGTATTTCCATGGGTAAAGGATATGGTAAAAGTTTTAATTTTGAATTTTCGATCCGACCGTAGCGCACAAATAGGAATGTACTTTTCCTGTTTCCGATTCCGTTATGGTTCATTCACGCCTCCCCTAATTCACTTTCGTACCTATTGCAACCCAAGTTACACTTAGCCTCATACCCCGAACCCTCCGATTAAAAGTTAGCGGCTACCTATTCTGGATCAATCACTTCGGAGAAGAAAGAACAGATTTCGACAAAGCCAGGAATCTCATTACCGAATCCATTACCGAAATTATTCGCCCTCTCCCCTACCGTGAACGATCCGGAATTATGGTAAGTCTCGGCACTTTAAGCCAAGCGACTCGGTCACGCGAATCGGTGAATAGACGGTAACCCATTGTCTCTCCCGTCAGTCTAAAGAATAAATAGGATGGAATCATGCGTTTGTTATTAGGAACTTTCACGACGGTTCTGGTCATCGCATCAGTAGATCTCGTAAAGGCTCAAGAAGCTAATTCAACGGACTACGTCCGACTCGATGAAAACGAAGAGATACGTTTGGCACGGAGTGCAGCCCCCGATGTCGTTTCGGCTGAAGCCGCAATCTGGGTACTTCGTGACAACGGGTATGAAATCGCAATTCAAGGAACGAACGAAAACGAGTGCTTCGTCGCTCGTAGTATGCCAATGAGCCTGGAGCCCGTTTGCTACGATGCCGAAGCGGCGGCCACGATTCTCCCGTGGGAGTTCAGGTACTTCGAATTACGAACAGGCGGAAAATCGTCGGAAGAAAGAGAGCGCATCCTGGCTGAACTCATCGGATCTGGTGAGTTGCCGATGCCAAAGCGACCGGCAATGTCGTACATGATGTCGTCCGCGCAGCGTCTTTACGATTCGGAAAGCGGAAGAAGTGCGGGTAACTGGAAGCCCCATCTGATGCTGTACATTCCGTATCTCACAGACAAGGATATGGGTCTTATGGAAAGTACACCCACATTGCAGGTAGCTCGTTCTGGAACTCCGGTAGCTTACCTTGTGATCGTGGTGCCCGAGTTTGTCGATCCTAAGCCGGAATAGTTCGTTGGCGAGCTCATCGGAACCCGCTCTGAATGCGTCGCGTGAGCACATGAGGGTCGTCGACTCGAGGGGCCAGATCGATTCGAACTCCGACATAGAGCTCATGTCCCGGCTTCGCAGCGGAGATCTTCAGGCACTCGGAAGTCTGTTTCTGAGACATCATGCGCGCGTGTACGAACTCTGTTTCCGTCTTTGCGGTGATAGCCAGACAGCGGATGATCTCGTTCAGGAGATCTTTCTTCGTGTACTCAGATACCGAAACAACTTTGCGGGAAAGGCGGCCTTCCCAACTTGGTTAAACCGGATTGCTCGAAACGTCTGTCTGGACCATTTTGCCAAGACAAAGCGAAGGCGGTCGGCCCAGTATCAGGCGCTGGAATCGCTCTCGGAGGAAACGGAATCGTCTATCGACTTCCCGGACGAGCGGCTGACCTTTCTCAATAAGGCTCTCATGGCGCTTCCTCTAGAGAAGCGAGAGGTTCTGATCCTTAGCCGCTACCATAGCCTCAGCTACGCGGAGATTGGAAAAGTCTGTAATTGCAGCGAATCAGCAGTGAAAGTTCGTGTTCATCGTGCGTTGCGTCAGTTACGGGATTTGTATTTCGAATTAGATCGAGAAAATGATGAAGTGTGAGTTAGCATCGGAACTGATCATTGACCGCCTCACGGGAAACCTATCTGGTTCCGAGGAGAAAGAGCTGTCGGCTCATCTCGACAGTTGTGATTCCTGCCGGGAGGCGGCGAAACAACTTCGAACCACATGGCTCGACCTGGGTCGTCTCTCCGTCCCGAGTCCACGTTCGGACGGCTTGAAGCGTCTCTCGGGGAGGTTATCGGTCGGCCGAATCGCTTCTCCTCGAAGAGTCGTAATCTCGCGAGTAGCAATTGCCGCTTCTCTAGGCGTAGCCATCCTAATCGGATACGTTACCGGACGGACTGCCTCCCCGCCTGCTAGTGAATCCGTTGCAGGCTCAGAATTCATGTTCTTGCTGCGAGAGCCGGCCCAACCGCTCGAAGAGCTCGTAACAGCCGACATCACCGAAATCGTACGCGAATATCAGGATTGGGCAACTGATCTAGCAAGGGCTGGTCAGCTCATCGGAGCCCGAAAGCTCGCAGATGAACCGGATCTTTGGCTCGTCGGCACGTCTGGAAATCGAAGTGGCCCGAACCTGAACACGTGGCCGCGCATAAGCGGCTACTTTGTCGTCGCGGCCGCGGACCTAAATGCTGCGATTACGATCGCACGAAACAGCCCCCATCTCAAATACGGCGGAGCGATCGAGGTGCGATCGATTGACATGGTGGCAGGTGGCAATTAAAGTACGGTTAGAGACGACGTTGACGGATCATCATATCGCGGGTTAGTACGAGAAAAGTGAATGGATCCATCCCTTCTTCGACGCAGAGCTCAACTCGATCATAGGACACGGTTTAGATGCGTTTCAGGTCCGAGTCAATCTTCTTCTGCTATAGCTCAACGGTGTCGTTCTTTTATCAGCAATTCTTCAGACAATGCTCCGGCAACTAAAAAAGGCGATCTGCAGATACAGACCGCCTCTCTAAACGGTGTGGACCGCTGGCTATTCCGCTTCAGTTTCCTCGGTTGCCTTTTTACCGTAACGACGGAGAAATTTCTCAACGCGTCCTGCGGTGTCCACGTACTGTCGTCTGCCGGTGTAAAAGGGGTGGTTTGTTGAGTCTACTTCAGAAACGTAGTTCTCCCCTTTCATGGTCGAGCGAGTCGTAAACGTAGACCCGTCGGCAAGCGTCACCTTGATAAAATGATAATCGGGATGAATATCTTTCTTCATAACAGACAAATAGTTCAAAAATCTATCAGATCCGGTCGTAGCCAAGCAATTTAAGAACAACCGCGAGAACTATCAATCGCCCTCCAGCTCATACGGCTTGATCCGGCATTATTCTACTAACCAGGTATCGCCGGCGTGAAGCAATTCTTCGATCGTCCCCTTCCCTACCTTTTTTATGACGGATTCGATCTGATTATGCAAAGTCTCCTCATACGTCTCACGCTGTTCTCGATAGAACACCCCAAACGGTTGTGGAAGATCTTTACTCCAGAAAACGCGGCAAATGATCCCTGCTAAATCTCGATTGGTTTCGTCGTAAACCAGACAGTCGTCGACCGACCATTTGCCATTCGTGAGATCGATCGACTCAATCCGGAACCCGTCCAATCGCAGCCCTTTGTTTCCGTTGTCATACACAAGCGGTTTACCGTGTTCGATTTCAACCGTGCTCGCTGCTTTCGTGGCTTTTTCCGTGTACTCAAAGAAAGCACCATCATTAAAGATGTTGCAGTTCTGATATATCTCCAGAAACCCGGTCCCGGGATGATCGTGAGCCTCGATAATCATCTCTCTCATGTGCTTTGGGTCGCGATCCATGGTTCGGGCCACAAATGTGGCCTCAGCACCCAGCACGAGAGCGATTGGATTGAACGGATGATCGATCGAGCCAAAGGGCGTACTTTTGGTAATCTTTCCGACTTCTGACGTCGGGCTGTACTGCCCTTTTGTGAGCCCGTAAATCTGATTGTTAAACATCAGGATCTGCAGATTCACGTTGCGCCGCATCAGGTGAATGATATGATTCCCGCCTATGGAAAGACTGTCCCCGTCTCCCGTCACAATCCAGACATCCAGTTCCGGCCGACTGGCTTTGAGTCCGGTAGCGATGGTCGGGGCGCGTCCATGTATGGAATGCATACCATACGTCTTCATGTAGTACGGAAACCGACTTGAACAACCGATTCCACTGATGAAGACGACGTTTTCCTTGGGGACATCAAACTCGGGCATCAAACGCTGAACCGTCGCCAAAACGACGTAATCACCGCAACCTGGGCACCACCTTACATCCTGATCGGAAGTAAAATCGGCCCGCGTCAGTTTTGATGGGCCCTCATCGATCACCGGCAGCGACACCGGCTCTCCACTACCCGGCTCTGCAGGTCTTTTCCCGGCAGGCTTTTTCATTCCCGGTGGCATCTTTGGCAAAGCCTTATCGGCAGGCGGCATCTTCGATGTGCTGGCCTTTATTCCAGGCGGCAATTGGGGCTTGCGCCCCGGTGGCTTCGAAGAGGGTCTGTCTTTATTTGACATGGTGTTCTTGTCTCTCTTAATACTCTCGGATTCGTGTTGCCTAGCCAATCATCTCGGAAATCTTTTCTGAAATCTCACTCGCCCGGAAGGGCATACCTTGCACTTTATTCAACGCAGTCATGTCCAGAAGGAAACGGTCTCGAAGAATTTTGACCAATTGCCCGTTATTGAGCTCGGGTACCAACCACTTCTTATAGCGTGCAGCGATCTCTGCGAGTTCGTCCGTCAGCGGATTAAGAAATCGAAGATGCACGGCTCCGACGGAGAGTCCTCCATTCCGAGCCTTCGCTACGGCCGCTTCAATCGATCCCTTGGTTGATCCCCATCCAATAATGAGAAGATCGCCAGAGTCTTCTCCAAAAATCTTTAGTGGTGTATGTTCGGCTTTAACCCGCTCGACTTTCTCAGCCCGTAAATCTGTCATGAGCTGATGATTATCCGGCTCGTAGGACACGTTTCCGGAAATATTCTCCTTCTCAAGCCCACCGATACGATGTTCCAAGCCGGGTGTCCCGGGTGTTGCCCACGGTCTGGCCTGTGTTTGTTCGTCACGCAGATACGGAAGGAAGGCGTCCTCCCCATTCTCAGAGCTCTTCCGCCTAGCGGCAAACTTCACGTCGAAATCCGGTAGAGAGTCCGCCTCTGGAATCAGCCAAGGTTGGGCTCCATTGGCCAGGTAGCCATCTACGAGAAGAATGACGGGAGTCATATACTTGACCGCAATCCGACACGCTTCGTATGCCGTCTCAAAACAGTCTCCCGGTGTGCTGGACGCGATGACCGGTAAAGGCGAATCGCCGTTTCTTCCGTACATCGCCTGGAGCAGGTCGCTCTGTTCGGTTTTGGTCGGTAGACCCGTTGATGGCCCACCCCGCATGACGTTGATGATGACGAGCGGAAGCTCAGCGATCAAGGCCAGGTTGGCTGCTTCGGTTTTTAAGGCCAGCCCCGGACCCGACGTACCTGTCACGCCCAAATTTCCACCAAAACTCGCACCAATGGCTGCTCCGATCGCCGCTATTTCATCTTCGGTCTGCATCGTGATGACGCCGTAGTTTTTATAGCGACTCAGTGCGTGCAAAAGATCCGAGGCCGGAGTGATCGGGTATGATCCATAAAAAATATTGAGCCCGCTTTTCTGGCTCGCCGCGACCAAGCCCATCGCCAGAGCCGTTATTCCTTGGATCGCTCGATATTTTCCGGGAGATAGGTCTGCCGGATTGACCTCGTAGCGGAATGCAAACTGCTCGGTGGTTTCGCCAAAATGATATCCTTTCCGGAGTAGCAGCAGGTTGGCATTCTTGATGGGCTCATTCTTTTCGAACTTCGTAGAAAGCCAGTCCTCCGCCGGCTTGATGGGTCGCGAGTACATCCAGAGCGCGAGCCCCAGAGCAAACATATTTTTTGATCGATCGATCTCCTTGCGAGTGAGATCCGAGTCTGCCAATGTCTCGCGTGTCAAACGTGTAAGCTCAACCGAGATCACGCGATATTTATCCAGAGACCCGTCTTCGAGCGGGTTCGATTCGATGTTCGCCAGTTTAAAACCCTTTTGATTGAAGGAATTGATGTTCACGAGGATGGTGCCGCCAATCCGAACGCGTTCCAGATTTACGACAAGAGCAGCCGGGTTCATCGCTACCAACAAATCGACCTCGTCACCCGGTGTTCGGACGTCTGTAGACCCGAATTTCAACTGGTAGCCACTGACACCATACGTGGTCCCGGCCGGCGCACGGATTTCAGCCGGAAAGTCCGGAAGCGTTGCCAGATCGTTCATGGCATGGGCCGTCGCCAACGTAAACTGCGTCCCAGCCACCTGCATTCCGTCACCCGAATCCCCGGCGAATAGAACCGTTGCTTCTGATATGGTCTCTACAGCTTTATTTGACATCAACAAGCGCACTAATAAGGAATGAAACGACCTGCTGGTCTTGAAAGAGGCCTGAAATGCCCCGGAAGTGCAACGATTTGAGCTTCGTTGTTAACCCTGCCCCATAGTATACTTTAAGGACGATATAGTTGCGATTTTAATGTTTACAGTTCATCGACTCTTGTTCTGGACGTCGCGTTTGCGTGTTAACATATACACCGTCGAGTCCGTGGGCACACATGGCACTTCAATGGGTAAAATAGTACATTCCCAGCTCCAGCCCCTGGAATCGAATATTGTTACTTTCCATGGTCCCGTACACATCCGTCACGGAAAACATTCGTGTCACGGTCCGACCGGTCTACCTCGACGGTCGGTCCGACTTGATGATGAAACGATTCGTTTTCGGATACTTCGTTCGAATCGAAAACAGAGGAATGGAAGACGTTCAGCTTCTCAAGCGCCACTGGTACATTCATGATGCCAATGACCGTGTCCAGGAAGTCGAAGGTGATGGCGTTATTGGAGTCCAGCCCGTTATTTCTCCCGGCGAAAAGCACGAGTACAACTCGTTTTGTGTGCTCGAGACGTTTACGGGATTTATGGAGGGATATTATATGATGGAAACCAAGAATGGTGACCGATTCCACGTTGCCATTCCGCGTTTCAACCTGTCGGCCGCGTCGAACTAGATTCTAAATCTGTTCGACATCAATGACCATCTCTGAGGTCGTCAACTGAATCGTTCGATCTTCGTTAGTCAATTGGAAGTCCGAAATCGCGTCCGGCAGTTCCTCTTTCGGGGTCTGCATATGAAACAGCGTGTCGAGAACAACATGCCAATCTTCCGGAGAAAGATGAACGGTAGCTCGCCCTTCGTCCTCTACAAACGGAGCGTAGTCCAGCACTTTATTCAGGTGATTGATTCCCTGTATTCGATGCAAATTTTGGGGAACATTCTGCATGAGCAAGAGCGCAGAGATTCGTAGATTGAATTCTGGATTATGGAGTCCGACGAATTGAGTCTGACCACGTCGGCACGAGTGATAGAATCGCGCCATCGGCCGTCTAGTCTATCCGCTTGAAATCTAAAAGATCCCTTCTTCATGAAGCAGTATCAGGACCTGCTACGCCACGTTCGCGATGACGGAATTCTGAAAACAGACAGGACTGGAACGGGCACCAAAAGTGTATTCGGATATCAAATGAGATTTGATCTCGCCCAGGGTTTCCCACTTGTCACAACAAAGAAAACTTTCTTCAAAGGACTCGCGGTAGAGATGCTCTGGCTTCTTCGAGGCGATACGAACATTAAATATCTGAATGACCACGGCGTCCATATCTGGGATCCGTGGGCCGATGAAGACGGAAATCTCGGGCCGGTTTATGGAAAACAATGGGTCGAGTGGGCGGGCTCGAATGGGCAGACATTTAATCAGATAGAAGGTCTCATCGAGGGTATTCGCTCGAATCCCGATTCGAGAAGACACATCGTGAATGCCTGGAACGTTGCCGATGTGCCCGACATGGCCCTCCCCCCATGCCACATGTTTTTCCAGTTTTATGTGGCGTCCGGCAAGCTGTCGTGCCAGTTGTACGTGCGTTCGAACGATCTCTTTCTCGGCGCACCGTTTAACATCGCGGAATATGCATTGCTGCTTCACCTGGTTGCCCAACAGACGGATCTCGCGCCGAGTGAACTTGTGTATACGATCGGTGATGCACACATTTATCTCAACCATCTCGATCAGATTGAGGAGCAGTTGTCCAGAGATCCATATCCGCTTCCGGAGCTACGAATCCTTAGAAGACCCATTTCCATATTCAATTATGAATTCGAGGATTTCGAATTGCTGAATTATCAATATCATCCGTCGATAAAAGCGCCAGTGGCGATTTGACGTCTGCCCATCGTGGTCCATTCAATGGGTCGTCATTTCTTTCGAGACATCTTTCGACATTTCTTTCGATATTTCCTTCAATATTTCTGTCGACCATGGAAGGACCTGAAATCGTCATTATTGCAGCCATCGGTGAAGAAAGCCGTGTGATCGGTAAGGGTCAGGAGTTACCGTGGCATCTTCCTGCTGATCTCAAGCGGTTCAAGGCGCTAACCTATGGACATTCCATTATCATGGGGCATCGGACTTTTGAGTCACTCGTGCACCAGTTTGGCGGACCGTTGAAGAACAGAAGGAATCTGGTCCTGGCACACGATGCGACGTATCCGCAATTCGATAATGTCGAGGTCTGCAAAAGCATCAGAGAAGCCATGCTGGCAGTCGGTGACACCAAACGCGTTTTCGTTGGGGGTGGAGCCAGCGTCTACAAAGCGTTTCTTCCATTCGCTGATCGCCTGGAGCTGACGATAGTAGAGGGGCATCATGTAGGGGACGTATTCTTCCCTCCGTACGAACACCTTCTCGGCTCCATGTATGAACAGAAGAAAGTTCGTTCGCATGACGGGTACCGGTTCGAGACGTATCGACGAATTCCGGTCATCGTGAACGAAGACTCAAAAAAGTTGAGAGCTTAGTTCAGGTCATCCTGCCGAATGACCGTGCGAGTTTAACCCGGACCCACGCGCTCAAAGACACCGCGAGTTTAGCCGAGACCCACACGCTCAAAGATCTCGTCGACATATTTGAGATGGTATTGTGGGTCAAACGCGTCCTCGATTTCGTTGGCGCCCAGTTTCTCAACGATCTCCTCATTTTCGTCAACGATTTCCCGAAAGGATCGCTCCTCCTCCCATGCCTGCATGGCCAGCGGCTGCACCAGGTCATACGCTGCTTCTCGATTCATCCCTTTCTCGATCAATTTGAGCAACAGACGCTGGCTGTTGTAAAGCCCGAACGTTCGGTTCATGTTGCGAAGCATGTTCTTCGGATAAACGGTCAGGTTCTCCATGATGTTGGCAAATCGATGAAGTGCGTAGTGCAGAATCGTAGTGGCGTCTGGCAAAATCACCCGTTCGACCATGGAATGAGAAATATCGCGCTCATGCCAGAGAGCTACGTTCTCATACGCCGATACCATGTAGCCTCGAAGCAGTCGCGCGCAACCGGTAATATTTTCGGAACCGACCGGATTCCGCTTATGGGGCATGGAAGAAGACCCTTTCTGACCCTTTCCGAAAGCTTCCTCGACCTCTCTGACTTCGCTCCTCTGAAGTCCGCGAACTTCCACCGCCATTTTCTCGAGCGTTGCCCCGATTAATGCAAGTACGGAGACATAGTGAGCATGACGATCCCTCTGGAGCACCTGAGTGGAGATGGGCGCCGGCTCTAGACCGAGTTTTTCGCACGTAATCTTTTCCAGTTCCGGGGGAAGATGAGCGAACGTGCCTACGGCGCCCGATAGCTTGCCAACACGTACGCCTTCTGAAGCGCTCTGAAATCGCTCTCGATTTCGTTTCATCTCGGCGAAATACAGGGCCAGTTTGAGGCCAAAGGTCGTGGGCTCTGCGTGCACGCCGTGCGTCCGCCCCATCATCAGCGTCGATTTGTGTTCCTTCGCTCTGTTGCCAAGCACATCGATGAGACGATCGATGCCATCCAGAAGCAATTTGTTTGCTCTCTTTAGACGAACCGACCACGCCGTATCTACCACATCTGAGGACGTAAGACCGTAGTGAACCCACTTCTTCTCTTCGCCAAGGGTCTCGCTGACCGCTCGAGTAAAGGCCACCACATCGTGGCGGGTGGATTCTTCGATCTCATGGATGCGGGACACGTCGAAGGATGCGCGTTCATATAATTTGTCGACGTCTTCCTTCGGGATCACGCCGAGCTCGGACCACGCCGCACAGGCAGCCAGTTCAACCTCGAGCCACGCTTGAAATTGCTCTTCTTCGCTCCATAAGGTGGCCATTTCGGGCCGCGTATACCGTTCGATCATGGTCTGTATGTCCTTGCTCTTGCTTGGCCGATGATCACAGATGTTGCCGCTTGTCGCGCAAATACTTGTACAATAGTGCGCGGGCTCTAAAAATATGTGCTTTTACCGTTCCCAACGGAAGGTTTAGTTCTCGGGCGATTTCCTCGTAGGATTTTTCCTGTTGATGGCGCATCACGATCACGCGGTTGTACTTCTTCGGCAGTTGGCTGATGGCCTCCTGGATCAACTCACGCCGCTCGTCCTCAACAATGTGCCGATCCGGACGGTATGAAACATCGGGGAGTTCGTATTCAATCTCGCCGTCCTTCGTCTGGATGGGACGATCGATCGACATGGTGGAGAGTTTCTTCTTTCTCAGGAAATCGATCGTGTGATTCGTCGCGATCTTGTATAGCCAGGTTGAGAACGCGTAATCGGTCGAGTAAGAATTGAGTGCGGAGAAGGCCTTGATAAAGCATTCCTGGACCAGATCATCGACTTCCCCTTGCTGCCGGACCATGCGCTGCACATGCCGCATGAGCGCATTCCGATACTTCTCCATCAGCGCATTGTAAGCGGACTGATTTCCTTGGAGCGCTTTCTCAACAAGCTCGCGGTCTTGTTCGCTCGACTGTGAAGGAGTATTTCGGGAGGAGCCAGCCTCCATGTGAGAGCGGTTCGTGACTTAAAAGAGCCCAACGGGGAGATCGAAAAAAGCGCTCGCAAGATAGCCATTCCGAAACGCGTCGCCTAACAATCAGATTCTCGACCATCTACGTAGTGTCGACACCGAATTCATCATTGAAAATTGCGTATTTGTTGTTTTTTTTCGTATTAATTAAAAATAATGTGGTGAATTGTCGACACTATGAGTTTGGTACTAGAAACTCCACGTTTGAACCCATGAAATCCTCCCGTATTCGATTAATTGGAATGTTTTGTGCTGCAATGGTTTTCCTTGCGGCTTGTGATCAGGCAGACGTACCCACCACGGCATTGACCGACGATCTTGAAGAGGCGTATTTGCCTAAAGCCGGCGATCCGATTCCTGGCCAGTACATCGTCGTACTTAAAGATCGCTCTGAATTTGCAGGCAAATCCGTTCGGGCGGTACTTGAGGAAATGACCGCTGCCGAGGGCGTCGAAACGATATTCCAGTATGAAACGGCTCTCGTTGGATTCGCAGGAAAGTTTTCAGACGCAGCCATCGAGCGTGTCCGCCAGAATCCTTACGTGGACTATGTGGAGCAGGATCGGGTGGTGACGTTGCCGATTACAATTGAGGGTAATAAGGGCAAAAAGCCTCCCAAGGACGGTGGTGGAGATGATTCTCTTCCTGAGCAGGTGACGCCGTGGGGAATAACTCGCGTTAACGGCGGAGCCAGTGTCGCAGGCAAAACTGCTTGGGTAATTGATACGGGAATAGACCTCGATCATCCAGATTTAAACGTCGACGCCACAAAGGGTTTTTCTGCTTTTAAGAGAGGAAAAGATAGTTCTCTGGACGATGGACATGGGCATGGTACCCATGTTTCTGGAACCATCGCCGGTGTTGATAACATTTTTGGTGTTGTCGGGGTAGCAGCGGGCGCAACGGTAGTCCCTGTAAAGGTTTTGAGTTCTCAAGGAAGTGGGTCTCTCTCTGGCGTTATCGCAGGAGTTGATCACGTTGCTGCTAATGGTGGCCCAGGAGATGTTGCGAATATGAGTCTCGGCGGGGGTATATCACAGGCTCTAGATGATGCGGTTATGAGTGCGAGCTCAACAGTTAAATTCGTTCTCGCTGCAGGTAATTCGTCAGACGATGCCAACAATTATTCGCCAGCGAGGGCTAATGGCGTTAACATTTACACCATTAGCGCGATCGATATAGATGACAATTTCGCCTGGTTCTCGAATTATGGCAATCCGCCGATCGATTATGCAGCCCCGGGCGTAAACGTGTTGTCGCTTTATAAGAAAGGCGGTATGGCTACCATGAGTGGGACGTCGATGGCCGCGCCGCACGTAGCAGGCATCCTTCTCTTAGGCATCGTTTCATCAGATGGAACAGTAATTGGAGATCCAGACAAAAATCCCGATACAATTGCGATTCATTAATAGACGACTCTGATACCAGAAGTAGGGTCCGGCCGCATTTGCGGCCGGGCCCTCTTCTTTTGAACCATCCTTCAGTTTCGTCAAAGATCCTAACCCATCACTTGACGAAGAGCATTTGTTTATAGGTTGGAAGAGGCCAGAGATCGTGTGCGGTAATGCGTTCTAAGCGATCAGCCATGGCCCGCACTTCTTTCATGGCTGGTATCACATTCGTTCGCATGTGTTCGGCTTTTTCGTGAGCGGTCTCGCCGCCGAGCTCCTTATTCTGATCGATCAGATTACCGACCGCTTTCTGGAAACGGTTGATATAGTCCGCGACTCTCTTTGCCGTATCGGTGATCCCGTCCACGTCCAGGTCCAAGTCCTTCCCGGCGTTGGCCGCATCGGTTAGTTGTTTCAGGTAACGTACTGCAGCTGGCATAATCATCCGCCGTGCAATCGATTCCGTCGTCTCGCCTTCGATATTGATTCGCAGAAAGTACTGCTCAACCCAGATCTCCTTTCGGCTCCGGAGTTCTGCCTCGCTGAGTACCGCGTACTTCTCAAAAAGCTTGATATTCTTTTCGTCAAGCATATGATGTAGCGAATCGAGTGTGCTTCGCAGATTCAAGAGGCCTCGCTTTTCTGCTTCCGCGTACCACTCGTCCGTGTAGTTGTCGCCACCGAACACAATGTCGATCGCGTCCCCAATCACTTTGCTCAGGATCTCGCCCACGGCCTGTTCAAGCGTTTCTCCAGTTTCGAGTCTCGTTTCGAGCTGGGTGGCCATTTCATCCAGTGATTCCGCTACAATGGTGTTCAGCACCGTATTGGGAAAAGAGATGCTCTGGCTACTACCCAGCGACCTGAATTCGAACTTGTTGCCTGTAAAGGCGAACGGAGAGGTCCGGTTACGATCGCTCGCATGTCGTGGAAGATTCGGGAGCACCGAAGATCCCAGTCCAAGTAGCCCACCTTGCTTACTCTCTTTCACAGAGCCTTCGACAAGCTGAGTGAATATGTCTTCCAGCTGCTCTCCAAGAAATACAGAAATAATGGCCGGAGGGGCTTCATTGGCGCCCAGTCGATGGTCGTTCCCAGCGTATGCAACGGACACCAGAAGTAAATCCTGATGTCTGTGAACCGCACTTACGACAGCTGCGCAGAAAAACAGAAACTGCATGTTGTCGTGCGGATTGTCCCCCGGCTCCAGCAGATTCATACCCGCGTCCGTTGACATGGACCAGTTGTTATGTTTGCCGGATCCGTTGATACCCGCAAAGGGTTTTTCATGGAGCAGGCACACCAGTCCATACTTTCTCGCGATCCGCTGCAGCGTAATCATCACGAGCTGCTGGTGATCACACGCCACGTTCGTGTTTTCAAAGAGCGGAGCAAGCTCGTACTGGCTTGGAGCCACCTCATTATGCCGCGTCTTCACGGGAATGCCCAGTCGATACAGTTCTTTCTCCGTATCGAGCATGCACGACAGTACGCGGTCTGGGATCGACCCGAAATAATGATCGTCGAGCTCCTGTCCCTTGGGAGGTTTCGCACCGATCAGCGTCCGACCCGTCATCTGCAGGTCAGGACGGCGGAAGTAATATTCCTCGTCGATCAGGAAATACTCCTGTTCGGCACCGACCGTCGAAGTGACAGCGTAAACACCCTCCACTCCGAAGAGCTGCAGCACGCGGAGGGCCTGCTTGTTGAGCGCAGCATTCGATCGAAGAAGAGGGGTTTTGTGATCCAGCGCTTCACCGTTCCAAGAAGCAAAAGCGGTAGGAATGGCTAGATACGCGCCGTTCATATTTTCAATAATGAAAGCGGGAGAAGTCGGATCCCAGGCGGTGTACCCACGTGCTTCGAACGTCGCTCGCAGTCCCCCGCTTGGGAAACTGGATGCATCCGGCTCACCCTGAACCAGATCCTTACCGGAGAATTTTGCTATCGCTCCTCCACCCTTGTTCGGCGTTACGAAGCTGTCATGCTTTTCAGCCGTCGATCCGGTTAGAGGTTGAAACCAGTGCGTAAAATGAGTTGCCCCTCGCTCGACCGCCCATTCTTTCATGGCGAGGGCCACAGAGTCTGCGATATCGAGATCGATCGGCTCTCCTTTTTCGATCGTCGCGAGGATACTCTCGTAGGCATCTTTCGGAAGACGACTTTGCATCTCATCCAGGTCGAAAGCATTTTCCCCAAATATTTTTTCGATATCCATTGGGCCGTTTTTAGCTGCCCCGTTTCCGTTTTTGTTGTTATTGCCGTTTGACGTGAATTTCGTTGCTGCTAGAAGGTTGTAGTCCGTGCTACTGTGGCTCATAGTTTAGGCGTCTTGGTGTAGTGTAGAATTGAAAAGAGTTGGTCGTTGGTCAGCCTGTTCAGGCCAAAACCTCTTCGACCAGATCGACAGGTTCGGCATTGATGGCTCGCGTATCCTTGAAGCTTGTAAGCACTATAGACGTCGACGTACCGTGGACTCCCGGCCATGACTGAATGCAAGAGAGAAGCCGTTCAAGAGAGGTCGTATTCTTGGTACACACTCGAAGCATGTGAGACCCATCCCCCGTCACAGAATGCACCTCCTGAACCTCTTCGAGTTGGGTTGCACTGCAGACGAAGTCGTCGAAATTTGACGATCGATCGACCGTCACACGAATGAAAGCGGTAATGTCCAGGTGAAGTCGCTTTGGATCGACGACGGCGTGATAGCCTGTGATTACGCCTCGGTCTTCCAACTTCCGCATCCGATCGCTAACGGAAGGGAGAGACAACCCCACTTCTTCAGCGATCCGGCTTCGCTTCATTCTTCCTCTTGCCTGAAGGAGATCTAGGATCTGGGCGTCTATGTCGTCAATTCGGTCCATACGGTAACACAAGTTAAATAACTATACTCAATAACACATAACGCCTAAAAAATAAATAGTAACGAAGTTATTTTATTTAATTATTAAGGAACTATCGGAATAAGTCAAGCACCTTTAAATTGTCGTAAAGCCGGGTTCTGGAGAGGCGAAGCGAACGAAGCCGCCGTTAGCGGAGCCCTCGTAATGAGTGTATCTTATGCGCCCGATCGCGAGCGCCTGACGAATTCATTTCTCTACGCTACGGGCCCGTAGCTCAGTGGTCAGAGCTGCCGACTCATAATCGGTAGGTCGCAGGTTCAAGTCCTGCCGGGCCCACCCTAGACACTAAGGGGCCACTTGAGGTTGTCCCTTGGACAGCAATATTTTCGGTAAACTGTTGCTTTCTGTGTTCTAGCGTTGACAGAACCATATGTCATCTGATCGAAAAATCATTCTATGTCTGATCTGTTTCGGCTGGATCTCATCCGTCAGCTCCGGTCAAAGCTCGCATCCACTGCCGGTTGAAAACGGCATCTACGTCGCCATCCAAAGGCTGCAGAACCGAGGATATCTTCTTGAACTCAATCCTACGGCCTTGCCATACACAGAAGACGAGGTTCGAGCTGCCCTTGCCAGCCTATCTGCTCCAGACCTTGACAAGGCGGAACGGGTGTGGTTACGGCAGATCGAAGGGCGACTTTCCCGCGTCGTTCCGGCAAGGCACGAAAGCATTGTTGGGGTTCGGCTCCTCCCTGGTATCAGAGCCACAAACAATGGTCGTCTTGATGCACTTCGCTATCGGTCAGGCGCTGACAATCATGTATTCCAGAACATTCTACTTCAGTTTCGATTCGCATCGAACCGCATTGCCTCAGCGCTGGCGGTACGTCACGATCTGTATTACGACCGCGATCCGGATGGTTTGGACACGGTGCTTCGATGGATGTCACGTACTGAAGACAGCTATCTCCGTTTCGAGGGAAAAATCTTCGGTCTGGTAATCGGAAGATTTAGTCGTCACTGGGGCCTTTATGGTCAACCTTCTACGATGCTAAGCAGCAATCCCCGATCGTACGACCAGTTGGGATTCCGAATCGGAGGATCTCGTCTTTCAATTCGATCTATTCTTGGCGAACTAGACAGCATCACGACCGACGGACGATTCACCGGTGTGGCTGGAGACGACTCTGTTAAGGTTGGAAGCGAACGGCGCTATGTAGCCTATCATCGTTTGGACTGGCGTCCGACAAGAAATTTTGTCGTCACGTTTATGCAGTCGACGCTCTATTCGGGCGCCAACTCCGGACTGTCGTTAAAGTACCTGAACCCATTCCACTCGGTGATATTCGCGCTCGATAGCTTGCCAAAGAACGATGAAAACAACGGAATCGTTGGAATGGGTCTGTGGTACCGTTCGTCAAAGGCTGTTTTCCATTTTCAGGGAATCCTCGATGACGTGGACGTGTTGAATCTGAGCGAACCGATATCGTTTGCAATCACAGGTTCAGTGACATTTCCCCGGGTGGCGAGTCTGCTCGATCTTACGTTCGGTGGAGAAGCGATTGCATCCCGAACGTATAATACAATACAGCCTGAGGGCCGGTATATCTACCTCCTGCGCGGTCTTGCTGCCCAGTTTTCAGACTACATCGCTATCAATGCCCAGGTCGACTATCATGCGTTCTCATGGGCACCCGGACTTCTCCTGAGCCCCCGCATCGACGTCCTCTGGCAGGGAGAGCGCGACATTCGGCAGGCATATCCCACCAATGACGACGATATCAAAACCATCCTGACCGGAACGATTGAACGCACCATTCGAGCAGCTCTCCGAATGCGCTATGAACCGACAGAGTGGATGTTCATCAGCGTAGATGCTGGAATAAACAATCTCACGAACGCTTTTAATGTCGCCGGCAAGTCGCTTATGAAAATCATCGGTGTCGTTGAAGTAGGACTGACGCTGTCGATTGATCGCGCGTTCAACATGGAATTCCTCTGATCCGCTTTTTCAATGTCCCGTCGCGCGTGCCTGAAGCTCCTGTTTACGGTAGACATCTGATCGTGTTGATATATGTAGCACGCAGCAGAACGTCAAACCGCAATACCGTTCTTCGAAGGCGAGTCGCGCTCCGCCACGAAATCGGAGGGAAGCCCATATCCAAGATTGATCAATTCTCGGGATTAAAATAGTGGAGAAGACAAGTGGATCAAGACGTGGGATTACGATCATTCCCAGCCCAGCGAAGCCAATCTCGACTGAATGAATCAATTGCAGTCCTTGAGTACGCCCGGAATAATAGGGAGAGGAAACTGGAACGACGCTGGAAGAGGGATAATGTCTGGCGATACGAACCTCTGCCGTGCCTCTTCCGAGTGTAGTGTTTCCGAACGATAGTGAAGGAAAAGCATGTTTCTTGATGGATCAAAGAGATCCGCGTGTTCACATCTGAATTCGTCCCAGCAATGATTCGCTTTGAGCTGATCCATCCTCCCTTTCACGATCAGTAAAAACGCTACGGTGATCGTCTCGTGGTACTTCGACTCCTCCCCGAGTTTTGAGAGAAACATCTGTAGGTCTTTTCTGAACGATTCGACGGCCGTTTCAAGCAGGCCTGCGGACAAATGGATATACGCCAAGCGAAGATGCTGCTCGTGGTGAAATGTGCTTGGTGTTAGCGTCCCATTCCGGAATGCCCATACAAATTCTGAGTTTGTCATCATTTCTTACTTATGTTATATTGGTAACATGGTAATATGAATAAGGTTCGTATCAATGCACGCCATTCCGTTAACCGTCATGAATCGAATGAGACCCGTCCATGTCGGACCATGTTTTTTCGCGAGACACTCTACAGTGCCTATGCTCACTCTAATCATCTCTACCCGTCTAGTGTTGAACGTACAGGCCCAGGATGAGAATCAATTCGAACAGGTTTCGGCGAAAACCAGTTATCGAATCGGTGGAACGATCCAGGAGGTATTCGGCCTCTTCACACCACAAGGACGTGCCAAGCGCCTTGATAAGTGGACCTTCGAGTTTATCTATAAACCGGAACTTGCGTTATTGTCCGGTACGGTATTTAGGCAGTCATACGACGCGGCAAACATTGTTCAGACATGGATCTTGAACGAAGCTGAGTTCGGCAAATCGCTCCGGTACACTACGTTCATAAATGTTGGGGAAGTCCTCGAAACTGATCTGTCGTTTATGATTCTCAACGATGATTCGGTTGAGGTTACCCAGAGAGTTCGGGCTACGGCAACCACCTAAGAGATCAATTCAGCGGTATTGGATTATGGAAGTCTTTTTCCAGAACACTCGCGGAATAATGGAGAATTTTTCAGTCGGATTTTGCGGGAGCGCCGTGCGAAAAAGAATCCCGTGGAGCATTCGGGTCACGACGCGTCCGCGCACTCATTCATTCACGAGGGCTCGATGGCTGAAAGGATGACTCTTTCAAATTTCGAGTCAAGTAAATTTTTCGGTCAATAGGTGACTGTCTTCGGCATTCAGTTCCATTCCGAACACGTCTTTGAGCTGACCAATCCGAGCGAGCGTTTGATCCGAAAAGGGGGCCTTGCCCTCAAAGGCGTGCAATACAATTCCCTCGAGAAGATCCCCTAGCGACATATCCAGGTACTCGGCGAGTGCCTTGAGCACCTTCAGCATCCTCTTCTCGATCCTGGCACCTGTTTGCTGCCTTTCAATCGTACGGCGGAGACGCGGATTATCTTTCATGATTAATTTGTACCTAGTGTACCCTGGTAACAATATCCGTTTTTTGCACGCAAAAGTACAACTCAGTCGAAAATTTCTGTAGACGCACTTCAAAAACAAAAGACGCACGAATACGGAGCATCACTGGAAATACGATCAGCAGCAGCCCAACAAAGCTGAACAAGATGACGTCATACACCGAATCGACGCACCCCCTCGTGCCCATCTGGAATAGCTGGTACGTTTCTACTGGCAGCGAATCTGCTTCTACCGAACCTTGATTGAGCGTATTTTCAGGACTAATGAATATCGCCCATGGTTACATTCATGAACCGTGACGATCACCGCTACACTTGCTTGCTAATCTATTTCCGCCCGAACCAGCGGCTTAGCCATTATGATAGACTTCCTCTCTGACACACCCTGGGTCTTACAGGTTGGCTTGATCGTGGGTGGATTATTGTTAGGAATTCTCACCGAGCTCATTCTGGTCCGCACGTTTCATACCCTCGCGAAACGTACCAAGTCCAAGTGGGACGATCTGCTCGTTGAAGGGATTCGTCGGATGCCCATTCTATGGGGAACTGCGGCTGGATTGTGGGGAGCGATGCTTGTACGCGATGTTGATCCGTACGTACTCATGCTCTTAGGGAAGGTGCTCACGGTTGTCATTATTGCCTCCTTGACACTTGTAGCGATGCGGTGGGCCTCGGGTGCGGTGGACCAGTTCACGAGTCGCGGCGGAGTTCGCGTTACTTCTACCACGTTGGTCAACAACTTGGTCAAGCTGCTTATCTTCATTCTCGGGTTGTTCCTGATCCTCCAAAACTTAGACATTGAGATTACGCCGCTGATTACGGCGCTCGGCATCGGAGGCCTGGCCGTTGCGTTAGCACTACAGGATACGCTCGCCAACCTGTTCGCGGGTATCTCAATAATCCTTTCCCGCCAGATTCGACCGAACGACTACTTGCAATTGTCCGGAGGCGAGGAGGGCTTTGTCACCGATATAAAGGCTCGGAATACAACTATTCGCACGTTTCCATCCCGGAATTTGGTGGTGATACCGAACAGTCTGCTTGCTTCCTCGATCGTAACAAACCTTAGCCTTCCTAAAGCGAGCTTGTGGATCACCGTTCGAGTTGGCGTCAGCTACGACAGTGATTTGGAGGAGGTAGAACGTGTTGCAATCGATGTGGCTGAACAAATACTTGCGACCATGACAGGAGAGACGCCCGATGAGTCCCCGCACGTGCGTTACCGAGCGTTCGGAGATTCAAGCATTGACTTCGACGTCCTCCTCCCGGCCAACAAGTTTGCCGACCAGTTCGTTATCCGCCACGAATTCATCAAGCGCTTGCACGCGCGCTTTAACGAAGAAGGCATAGAAATCCCCTTCCCAATCCGGACGCTTGTCATGTCCAAAAGGGAGAACACACCTGCGGGGGATACTCCGAACGGACCACTATAAAAGATTCTTCTTCGGCAGATCAGGATATCGCCTTGTCGCGAACGACGGGATGGGTTTTGTCATTGCGTCACCCTCTCCCAGTAGTAGTGCTCAGAGGTCTGAGGTGATCGATCCACGATTGAGACCTTCCTCCAAGCGACGTCTTCCAAGGGCTTGAACTTGAACCTTGTCGGAGATACATGTTGTCGGCATTGGGTGGTACCCGGAGTTGCCTGTACGTCGTCGTGTAAAAACACTTAAACGACCCCAACCATCTAATGCCATTTTTTTGGCGAGAAATGCGGGCGTGTCGGTTCTGATTCAGTACGGGTTGGTTCTGATCCAGTAGCTGGTGGATTCCGATCCCACGCGGTCAATTCGCACAGATGTCGGATTCAAACACATCTTCCGAAAGGTCGAAGAACATTTCCGAGCCTTCGATGAGGATATCCCTTTCGGCCCGTTCATTATTGATGGTTGTATAAAACGTGTAGGTCAGGCCTAGTTCCAAACCTGGAATAGTGATCTCACCTCCCGTGATTCGGCCCAGTTCATCAAGGTGGAATATGGGCTGAGTCGTCACCGACGTCGTACTGACGTCGGGCTCTCCCTGTCGTTTATGGAAAATGACGAACGCCGGAACATCGTTGAGTTTCAGCGCTTCGCATGCATCTCCAAAGTCGAGCGCGAAGTGCACATCGATGACATTAATCGGCGAATCAAAAGCTACGGCGCCAGTTGCCCCACAAATGCCTGTGTTTCGCTGAATGGTTTGCTCCTGTCCGTTCACTTCAAATACGACTTCGAAATCAGTGAGGTGGCTGGGTGCATTCAGAATCGTTAGATCACTCTCTCCAGACGGAATTACAACGGAGGCTCCAAACCACCCTCCTGAGACAGAAAAAGCCCTCGCCGTAATAGCTGCGGTATTTCCGTTTCTCTGAATTGAAAACACGCCGCTGTCGCATCCGCGATCGTTATAACCGGCGCTCCACGTCGACAGGTGTGATGTCAAGAATTTGACCGTGTAATTCCCATTGGATCCTGGTCCCTCGAGCGTTGACTCCCCCTCCTCGACCCAGTAACCACCGGTTTCGCTGTAGCTGTAAAAATCAATCGCATCTCCGGTTGAAACGGGGCTCCCTGTGTGACCATTTATGGTGTTTGGGGCGACCTCCATGGAGAGTTCGATGGGAGGATCGAACTGAGTGATTTCATTTCCGTTGCCGTCGGTGACGGTCACCGACATGAAGCCGGCAGTCGTAAAGGACACCTGTTCCAGCGTTCCGTCCAGCGTTTCTACCGTCCCACGAAATCCCCCGGGGAAAACAACAGCCGTGCTAGACGAGTTCGCTGTGAAATAGACGATTTCCACACTCAGCTCACCTGAAGCCGACTCACCCGTCGCCGTTGTTCCTTGCGTACCGGCTCGAACCGAGACCGTAGCCTGCGCCTGATTCATGGGATTGGGAAGTGTGCGCGCCTCGATGTCTTCGAGTACGACGCCGCCTGACCCTATATTTCCAGAATTAGTCCCTGTCTCTGAACCGGGAATTCCCTGAATCTCCCGGAAAAGATAGATGCGGGCATCCGTTTGTCCGGTCTTCGTAAGCGCGATGGTGACGGAATTGGGCTGGTAATCCTGCGCTTCGACCTGAACGCGAACCTCGATCGGATTGGAATCAGACGGGACGAGCGCGTTCCGAATTCCGAAAGAGCCAATACCGCCTGATACCGATAGGTCGGTCACCGGATCGGAGAACATGTCGATGACGGCATCGGAATCCTGACCGAAAAAGGCCAAGTTGACTTGTTGCTGGACAAAGTTTCCCGTTTGTCCGTCGACAACGGTGAGTGCAACGTAGGAGTTGACTTCCTCCAGAGAGATGATCACATCAAAATTGGATAATGCATCTTCCGCCGCCGAAAAATCGCAGCCGGATAACGATAAGGACGCAAAAAAGAAGGTGACCGTCAGGATAACCAGGCTATTTTTACTTGTTTTCATTCTGATTCACTTAATTGCTTGACAATGATCACTGTCTACTTTCAGCGCCTCTCTGAAGCCTTTCCAATTCGAATCGCAAGACCTACCGAAACAACAGGCAACCACTGAAAACTTTCCAAGCCCTCCGTGAGCACTTCATCCTGGCTCGCGGATCCTGCAATCATGCCGGTACCCTGCATCTCAATCTCTGGTGATCCGACGTAGATCGCTCCCAGCTCGAACAGGAAAGAGACCCGGGCGCCCCGAGCGCCATCCCCAAAACCAATACCCGCGTATGGATTGATTTTTGATCCGTACGTCAGTTTGGCGGAGAGGCTTCCTAAACGTTCGGGTTGAAAAATCTTCTCGTTACTCTGCCCTTCGTTCAAGTAATAAGGCTCCGTCGGAACACCGGTGCCCGTCACTTTGATCAGATTATAGAAGGCGCCACCCGTCAGCCGAAAACCGCTACGGAATGGATACCAGTCTGCGAGCAGCGTAGCACCTCCCCAGTCAAGGTCTCCTTGAAAATCTACGTTTACATCCTCGTCTTCAATGGCCGCCGAATGAGAGTACGCGAAGTACGAACCACCGGCACGAAGCGAAAGAGACGAGCTGACAGGAATAGAGAAATGCAAACCCGGACCCAAGGTGCCGACGCGAATGGACACAGATTGTGCGTACCCGGTCGTAGTAAACACCAGAGACAAAAGGAGTAGAAGAATTTTGCGACGCATATTCACCTCCATGACTGCTTACCTCACATGACACATTAGAGGGTATCGGCAATCGAGTGCGCAGGTTTAGCGCGCCGTGTCCTGTGTGGCCTTGTTGGCCTCTTCTGATTCATTCGTCAGGTTGTTCGGGTTTTCCGATCATTCCTGATTGAGATTGACTCCTTCTCACAGGGCGTCCAGGCTTTCCGTGCTGTCACCGACCAGGAAATGAAGCTTTGAGAGTGTTATGAAGGCGGCTACGGGCACGAACCCGCGTTCGAACTGTAGCTGAGTGGTGCGTTGAGGAAGATTCCTCGACCGTTGAAGTCCGTCCCATTGATGGGTCGGGTACAGTCCCAGGAATATTTTTGGGGACGAAACTGCCGTATCGGTTTTAGCACGAGCAAGCGACGAGAGCAAGAGGCTTTCGCCGCAATAGGTGAGCCATGTTGAGGTGCCTCGTAACAACGCTCATTTCGTCGCGTCTAGGATCTTCCCAATCCTCGATTGCAGTCGACGACTGCCGAGCCATGAATAGAGCACCAAGATTCCTTGTCCTACTCCTTATCTCCACTCCAGAATTCAGACAAGACGCGGCTTCCTACGGGGATTCTTTAGAACTTCTGTTTACAGAGATTCTGCCGGGGAGTTTTCGGATGGGATCGTCAAACCGGCAGAGAGACGAACGCCCTGTTCACGAGGTTACGCTCTACGAAGCACTAGGAGATTGGAACGTACGATGTCACTCAGAGCCCATGGTATGCCGTGATGAAAACCACCGTGGGTCCGGATAAAGGTGAAGGCCATTCAATGCGGGGTCGTGGATGGGGTAATCCTGCGCGAAGTCAGCGCTCAGCACATCGAACTGGAAATGATGAGCGTTCAAGGAGCTCCGGCGGGGTCGGTATTATTCTGATTCGAAAGCTCGCTAAATGAGGTGATCTCAGCAAGAACGGCGATCAACTCTTCTTGATGATATGTGCTGCCGCACATTTCCCCGGCAGCCCCGTCCCCGCTCCTCCGGGGTGCACACCGGCACCACACAGAAACAATCCGTCTATCGGCGTTTCATATCGAAACCATCCAGGTACGGGTCGCATGTAGAAAAGCTGATCCAGAGCGAGATCGACGTGATACAGACAGCCATTGGTTAGCCCGAATCGCTCCTCCAGGTCCGGAGGCGTCTCGACCTGGCGATGAATGACACTGCCCTTGAGACCGGGAGCATGCCTGTCCAGTATGGATACAATACGATCGCCTATTTCTTCCCTGGCATCCTGCCAGATCTGTCCTTGTAGCTTGGTAGGTGTGAACTGGGCCCATACGTGCATGATGTGTTTATCCGCAGGTGCCAATGTCGGGTCGAGCACACTCGGGATGGATGCCATCAGGTATGGTTTTTCGGGAAGTGTGCCATACTTAGCCGCATCGAATGCGCGCTCGAAATATTCGAGCGATCCCCCAATCTGAATTCTTCCGGATATGGATTTGCCACCTTCCGGCGTGCCCTGGAACTGGGGCATTCGGTCGAGAGCAAGACGCACGATCGTTACGCTTCCGCTGGATCGGATCTGACCAATCTTTTCTAGAAAATCGGGATCGAGCCACTCGGGTCCGGTCAGTCGTTCAAATGTCGTTCGGGGGTCGAGGGCCGAGACCACACGGCGCGCCTGAATCTCTTCACCGCTCTCGAGTACGACACCCGTACACTTCCCCGCGTCGACTAGAATCTTGTGAACGTTGGCGTTCAGCCTGATTTCCGCTCCGGCTTCCGTCGCAACAGCGGCTACCGCATCGGTAAAAGCACCGGGTCCTCCGCCTACAAAAACGGCAGTTCGATTCAGTCCGTCGGCCCAATGCGGACTGTGGTGCAACAGCCCGTACGCCGAGCCCGCGCTTCGTGGACCCAGCCACGATCCCTTCAGCGCGGTGGCGGCAATCATGGCCTTCAGTGCTTCCGACTCGAACCGTTCGTCGAGGACGTCCTGAATCGTCATGGGAAGAAATCTCAACGCTTCCGGCATTTCGTCCTTCCCTAGTTTTCTGAGCGACCACCCAAGTTTCAAGAGGTTAAACGCTCCCGACAACGCGTTGGATGATGGATCTGCGAGCGGCTGTGTAAGCGCAGAATCCAGGGCCCTGCTCACATGCAGGAGAAATGCGTTTAGCTCTCGAAATGCTTTTGCGTCCGTCTCGGAGAAGAGAGCCACCTGATCCGCTATAGAGCCGTTCGAATCGAAATACAGGCATTTCTCATCTTCCGACGCGAGAATCAGACCCCCACCGCGAATCATCCGAATTCTGTGTTCACTCAGCTCCAGATCTTCAATAATCAACGGATGGACAAGCTCGATCGAATCGATGGCTGCGGGGCCGACATATCCGGGAGCAATTTCGACGGTCCCCATGGTCCCTCCCGTCCGATCCGCCTTCTCCAATATGACAACAGATCGCCCGGCTTTTGCCAGGTATGCCGCCGTCACCAGTCCGTTGAGCCCGGCACCAATAATTGCGATATCAACCGTTCTGCTCACAGTTGTGCTCACAGCCATACTCATCTTCCCTTCGCAAGAATCTCGCGTGCCGCAAGCTGACCCGGGGCGCCCATCACGCCTCCTCCAGGATGAGATCCGGAACCGCACATGAAGAGTCCCCGGACCGGTGTCGAATATCCCGCCGTCCCGGGTGTGGGTCTCAGGAAGAAGAGTTGATCCAGCGACAGTTCGCCGTGAAAAATATTCCCTTCGGTCAGGCCAAATGTCTGCTCCAGATCCCAGGGTGAGATAACCTGTCGGTGCAATAGGATATCCTTCAGATTGGGTACGTATTCCGACAGCGTATCAATGACGGCATCACCGAACGCCTCCCTTTCATTTGGCCAAGTGGCGCCATCGGCCAGGTCATAGGGAGCGTACTGGACGAATATCGACATGACATGTTTTCCGGGCGGAGCCATCGAAGGATCGATCATCGAGGGAATGATTATGTCGAGATACGGGCGCCGGGAAAATCGTCCGTACTTGGCGTCGTCGTATGCGCGTTCTACGTAGTCGATACTGGGACTGATCGACATGGCACCTGCGAGATACGGATGTGTGGGCTCGCCGCGTTGGCGGATCGACTCAAGACATGAAAATTCGGGCAGCGCATCCAGCGAGAGGTTTACCTTCCCGGAGGATCCCCGGAATTTAAATCGATCAATATGTTGGAGAAAATCATCTTCAAGGTGTTCCGGCTCTACCAATTTTCTGAACGTGAGTCTTGGATCGACACTTGAAACCACGAGGGATGCCTCTATTTCTTCTCCTCCCTCAATGACCACACCGTGGGCTTCGCCGTTCTTTACGAGAATCTGTTCGATCGGTGCTTCCGTTCGAATCTCAGCGCCGAACGAGCGGGCGGCACCGGCCAGGGCTTCTGCCAGACCTCCCATCCCCCCTCGCGGAAATCCCCAGGCGCGAAACTGCCCGTCGATCTCGCCCATGTAGTGATGGAGCATCACATACGCCGACCCCGGAGACCGCGGGCCCATGAAGGTCCCGATGACTCCACTGGCCGAGAGGGTGCCCTGCAACACAGGCGTTTCGAAGTATTGCTCGACGAAATCGGCCGAGCTCATCGTCATGAGCTTCGCCAGATCGAACAGATACTCCTCTTTTTTTCCGAAATCGGCGGCAATTCGTCGAAGATGATTCAGATTTTTCGGGGACAGCGACGTTGGGCTGGGCGAGGGAGTGCTGAGCATAGGCCGAACGGCCATAGCCAGATGGTACATCAGCTGCCCGAACCGGTCGTACGCCTCCGCATCCTTTGGCGAATGGCGCATCAATTCGTGACGGGTATCACCGGCGTCGTGCCAGCGCATCAGGTAGTCGCCACTGAGGAGCGGCGACATCGTACCGTCAAGCGGAAGTAGTTCGTAACCGTGGGCGGGTAGATTCAGATCCGAGATAATCTCCGGTCGGAAAAGACTGACCACGTAAGAGCATACGGAGTATTTGAAGCCCGGATAGATCTCTTCTGTGACCGTCGCACCACCGACGAGATGCCGGCGTTCCAAAACCAGAACCGACCTCCCGGCCTTTGCGAGATACGCGGCGCAGATCATCCCGTTGTGTCCGGCCCCAATAACGACCGCGCCGTATTTCTTCATGTTAGGCGCGGGTGATGAGCGAAGAAGTACATTCTAAAACGGGTTGTTGTCTTTCTGATAATTCCATATAATGGAATGATCACCACAATACGGAATAGCCTAATTCTCTGCAACTCATGTCAACCGGAACCGCTTTTCATAATCGAACGGAGACGCTGTGCCGAAGCCGGGCGTGGCGTCGATGGTCGGGCTTCTCTGTCGCTAGCACGTATAACGATTTCGCACAGCCGGAGTACGCAGCCATTCGGCATTCAGCAGCGCTGATCGATGTATCTCCACTCTTCAAATATTTTGTCAAAGGACCGGATGCCGTTCATCTTACCAATCGAGTGTTCACGCAGAACACGGCCAAAATGCAGAGTGGTCAGATCGTTTATACCCCCTGGTGTGACCCGGACGGAAGTGTGCGTCAGGAGGGGACCGTTTTTCGTCTCGCTGAAAACGCGTATCAGGTCTGCACCGTAGAGCCTGCACTGGGATGGCTGAATCGAAACGCCGTCAGTCTCGACGTGAAGATCTACGATCGATCGAAGGCGCTAGCCACGCTCGCGCTTCAAGGCCCCACCTCGCGAGCCGTATTGCGGGATCTCGCAACACCAGAAATCGATGATCTTCGCTTCTTTCGGTGGCTTGAATCAGAAATCGCGGAGATCCCTGTAATGATCTCGAGAACAGGGTATACGGGTGATTTGGGGTATGAAATCTGGATTCCGAGCGAACATGCAATCCGAGTCTGGGATGCTCTGATGGTTGGAGGCGCTCCGCACTCGATCACGCCATGCGGTCTGGCGGCGATGGATATTGCCAGAGTCGAAGCCGGATTTGTCCTTCTGAATGTAGACTATATCAGTTCCGAGTCGGCCATACTCCCGCATCACAAAATGTCTCCGTACGAATTGGGTTTGGGATGGGCCGTGAAACTGGATAAGGGTTGCAATTTTGTAGGACGGGATGCTTTGTTGGTGGAGAAGGAAAAACCGAAAGGCAATCGGCTTGTCGGCCTGGAATTAGAGTGGCCCCCTCTGGAAGAGATCTATCTACGCGCCGGAATTATGCCCGACCTACCACTTGAGCCATGTCGGGAACCGGTCCCTGTCTACAGTCGCGATGGCAAACATATCGGCCGCGCGACGACCAGAGTCTGGTCGACGCTCCTGAAGAAGTATCTGGCTCTTGCCACGATCAAGTCCGAATTTGCCAAGCCGGGTACAATGGTCCAGATGGAGCTCACGGTCGACTTCAAACGCACTTCGGCTCCTGCTCGGATCGCTAAAACACCCTTCTTTCGGCCGGACCGAATGCGAGCATGATGAACGATCCCGCATCTGTAATAGTACGGGGTCCGCGTCCACCGAGCGGCACCCAGGCGGTCGTCCGCGCCATCCATTTGCTGAAAACCGTCTCGCAGAGCTCGCATCCCTTGAGCCTGGACGATCTTTCGAATGAGCTGGGGCTCTCGAAACCCACCGCGCATCGGATCTTGTCGGCGCTGATCAGTGAGGGAATGGTTCGCCAGGATCCGGCAACGCGCTGTTTCGCTCCCGGTCCCGAGTCGCTGGCTCTGAGTGCGAATGCGATCCGACAGCATGATCTGCGCTCTCTGGCTCGTCCGGTACTCGAAAAACTCGTTCTGCAGTATGGAGAAACTGCGACATTGGAGATCCGAGTTGGTTCGGAAATGCTCATCCTGGACGAGGTTGTGAGTTCACAACTCGTTGGGGCGCAAGCGGAAATTGGTACGCGCTGGCCCATATATGCGACATCGTCGGGTAAAATTGCGCTTTCGACACTGAGTCCGACGGAAATATCAGCGTATCTAAAGCTCGCTAGGCAAGCGCTCACCGATCGAACCCTTGTCTCTAAGAAAAAATTGCTCGACGAACTCGATCGAGCTCAAAAAGACGGCTATGCCATAGTCGAAGGAGAGCTCCAGATGGGTTTTAGCGCAGTGAGCGCCGCAATTGGGGACGAAAATGGCCGAGCACTAGCCACACTCAGCATCGGAGGACCGGGCGACCGGCTGAACCGGTCAACGCTGCGTCGTCTTGGGTCCGTGCTGTGTGAAGAGGCCCAAGAGCTGGAACGACCCGGTCGGGTCATGGCAGGTTAGCTTTCGGATGCTCGTGCAGGGATGAACTGATCTCGAGCGCGTTATCTCTAAGCGGTGTTGATTAAGGTACCCAACCCCGGTTTGATTTTCTCAGCCACGTATCGAATCTATTGTTGTTGGATATAGAAAGACTACGACTGAGGTTCAGCGATTGGGCGCTTTAGTATAGCGTCGAGTTGCTCTCGTGCCTCAACGACGTATTTCTGAAGCTCCGGATCGGCGTCACGCCAGAGATCGATAAATCGCTCATAGAAATCGATGGCCTTTTTCTCATCGCCGAGAGCCTCGTAAATCTGGGCGCGGCGAAGATAGGCTGGTCCGATAACGTAAAGCCCACCAACGTCAAAACCGCTCAAAAATGAGAGGTATATAGGCAGTGCCTCTTCAAGGCGACCGGCTTCGTATAAAAGCTCGGCTTTGATATATCGGCCGTAGAGCTGCGAATAGAGAGGAGATCCCCATGAGTCCCAAAATACCGGAAATGGGACAGCTGCGGAATCGAACAATTGAAGAGCCGTATCCATGTCGTCCGCCCGAACAGCTTGCAAGGCCCGAAGCGTCGTCGTAACAAGATTGGAAAGATCTTGACCAGAACCGGCCTCATTTTCCGCTGCATCGTTCACGAGGCCGGCCAGTGTATCGTCATCCTCCATTCGAAACGCGAGGAGACCCAGAAGGTACGTTTTAAGGGCGCCCTGACGATGTTCATGCGTGAAGGAAAATCGAGCAACTTCAGTCGTATCCCAGGAGATAACCTCATCTCGAATACGGATTAACTGATCATCATAAAGAGGCGAGAAGGGCAGCGTGGCGGAGTTGACTCGTCGAAACAGATTTGTGCCAAAGGTCTCCATTCCCGGATATAGCCTTAACGAGTCGAGCATTCTGAACCGACCCCGGGCCGATTCAAGTCGCAGCCTAAGATTCGAACGCACGGGTTCATCCATAAATTTTGTAGCTCGATACGCCCCGTGTATATCTTCAACGAGGGTGAGAATAAGACGTATATTTCTGTAGTAATTCGCGCGAGCAAGCGAATCAATAAATGGCCCGCGTTCCTTAGCCTCGACCAGCTCCATTCGCCTAAATGTCTGCTCCAGCTCATCGGGTGGTCGTCCCGCCAGCGAATCTTCGATCCGATGAAGCTCGGTCATTCGCTCAACATCGCGATCATACTTAGCAAATTGGTATAGATGGCCCATCATATGCGATAGGTCGCCAGCGGTGTTGAACCCCGCCTCGAGATAGGGACGAGATTCGTCTGCCGATCGTCCTCGCGGTGGGTTGTAGTGAAATAGGAAATCGCCGTATCGCTGCAGTCCAAAACCGTCGTCGGGATACACCTTCAGAAAGTTTAGATAATGCTGTTCAGCCGTATCCGCGTCACCTTCTATCTTGGCAGCAACCTCGGCGTCGATCAAATAACGGAATGCTGTTTTGACTCTGCCTGCATGACGCGCAGCTTGCCGAAGGGGCTTCAGGCCGTCTTCTATCGAGCGGGGAAAGCTAATATTGGTCTGAGAAAGCATGAAGGCGGCCAGCGCAAACGTGGAATCGAACTCGAGCGCTCTTTCGAGGGCTTCTTCTGCATCCAGGTTCTTTCCTTCCCTCAGTCGAGCCGTCCCAATCAGATACAGTTTGAATGCTTCGGGAGAATCGGTGGTCTGGGAAGCCAGGCTTGGAAGCACCAGGTTTGGACGTTTCAGGATCGAACCGACGATGCCCTGAGCCAGCGTGTCTGCGATCGCCTGTAAACGCGGCTCACCGGTCAATTCGAGTCTTCTGAGTTCCACCGGTTCACCGCCAACCTTGTAGAGCCGGGTCGTTACGCTGACTACCTGATCTACCTTTGAAATAGTTCCGAGAACAAACCACCCAGCTCCATTTCGTTCGGCGATCTGCGCCGCCACGTCCGGGTCTTCCGAAGCCGAGAAGTCACCTTTCAGCTGATTTGATATTCTATTCGGATCAAAGCTTCGCACTTCTTCTGATCCCTGAACTGCAAAATGAATCGCATTGACCATTTCCTCGCGCCATGGAAGGAGCTCTTCGCTGCCGCGGACCTGGAATGGGAGTATGACGACTTTTCTGTCATCGATCCCTGGCGAGGCGGGATCGCCGGGGCGAATAGCGATCCACCAGACAAGAAACAGCGCTGCAGCGATCGTCATACCACCTAAGACGAATCGAGAAAAGCGTGATCTGGGCGCTTGATC
>JADFHF010000065.1:0-4829 GCA_022567305.1 Bacteroidota bacterium
CGATACGCTGCACGGATCGTAGAAAGCTGCGCCTCTCTCCACCCTAGCCAGAGTAGTGGGTGGACCGTAGTCGCAAAGCTCTGCTGGCGCTCAAGCGCCCCCTCCCAGGCAAAGGCCCGAAGCTTCGGGTTCGCGATGCGTTCCGGTTCAAGCAAAACCACATCATCATTACTGAGAGTCAGGGTAGGATCCCACCCAGTCCCGGCCGCTGCCAGGAGTTGGAGCACATCGTCGTAGAGCAGATCGAAGTGTTCCAGAAAGGCGGATCCTAACGTCACACTGCGAAGAAGCGATTCGAGCGGGTTCCCATGTTCTACCACCGGCAACCCGAGTCGCGATGCTTCGTCGACCACCGCGCGCTGCAACGGCCATGAGAGGGACGGATGGGTCTTGATGAAGTGGACGCCGCGCTCGTTCCACCGCTGCACATAGGTGCGCACGTCCGCCTCGTCGGAAAGCACTAATGTTTCCGCGGGGGGGACGGTTTCCCAGGGTAAGGGACCCATCTCCCCGTAGAAAATGTCACCTGAGAAGAAGTATCGGGGCATAGGATCGGCCGTCGCTTCACTGCGATCCGCTAAGCCCGCCACGAAGTTGAGCCGCTCTCCCGTGTCGCGAACTGACGTCACACCATACGCCAGCCAAGCCTCCTGGAATCCTCCCCGAAACTCGGCACCCGCAGTTGCGTGAACATGCATGTCAAAGAGACCAGGGATGGCAAAGCGACCTCCGCCATTTAGCGTGACCACGTCGTTCGGCAGTCTTCGCCCGCCCTCAGCTCCGATCCAGCGAATCCGCCCCCCCTCGACATACACTGATGTCTCCTCCCCAAAGCCGCCGGACGCGAAATCGAGCACCCGCACGCGCCGCAGCAAGAGCGGCGCTGGCATGGGAGGCTGAAAGAGGAGGTGAATCGGTACCTCCACTCGTTCGCCGCCCGCGAGCGGCTGCTGCCACACCCGGTTGCCTGCCGCATAGAGCAGCGCCGTGCCGTCTGGGGTGAACATAAACTGATCATCGCCACCTTCCAGGCTGGTGCGACGAATGTGCTCCTCCTTGACGCTCCCCTCTTCTAACGGTGCGAGCCAGATCTCCGTGTTGCGGCGAAATGCCAACCACCGCCCGTCAGGAGACAGCAGCGGATCGTTCAGGTGGCGATCCAAGGTGATGAACTCTTCGGGTTCCGTCGAGCCGTCAAGCTGCAAGCGGTAGAGGGACCGCGTACCAGTAAGATTCGCCGCATAGTAGAGCGACTGCCCATCCGCCGAGAACTGTGGGCGCGACAACGAAAACCAACCCAAACCCGGGACTTCGAACTGCTCGGTGGTGCCGTCGGAGAGATCCACAACCATCAGGTGGGGACGGGACGTCGTGCGGTCGTATCCTCCAAACACGACACGTTGTCCGTCATGGCTCCACGCGAGGTCCCAATAGTACGGACCGGAAGCCAGCGTCCGTATCGCTCGGGTTTGGAGGTCGAGCACCCGCACCTGCTGCCGCCAGGCTTCGCTCCAGATAAACAGCAGGCGCTGCCCATCGGGTGACAATACCGGCTCGCGCTCGTGCCCGTGGCCATCGAAGAGTCGCTGCGCGGGTCCACCGTCCGTGGGCTGCCGCCAGATGTGGTCGGCCGCGCCAAACACAACGCTCTCGCCGTCTGGGGATAGTCCGGGACTCTTGATGCTGCGCGGAGGCTGGGAAGCGCCGGGCGCGGGAAACGCCATCGTACGGGGAGCCGTCGGCTTGCGAACCTCGAGCTTCACGCTCGCGCGAAAGGGGATCAGTTCGCGGAAACCATCCCGCACCGGAAACTTCCAGAGCCGTCCAGCATCACCGAGATACACGGCGTCGTCCGCGGGAGCGACCGCAAAGCTCCGGGTTACGCCCACGCAACTGGGCGCCCTGAGAGTGGCGATCAGCCGCTCATCATCGTCCGAGAATCCTGCGAACACGAAGTGCTCCGCTGTAAAGACGCCACCAGGGTAGCCGCGGCCATAGAAGCCGCTTCCCGCGGCATTTGCGAGCACGCGCTCCATTGCTCCGCTGAGTGTGCGGAGCGTCTCCACAGAATCTGGAGCCACTAGTGCTTCGATGCGGGTATGGGGGGGTTCAATAAACGCTCCATCATAGGCCAAAACCGACCAAACGAGGCGGCCATCCGGCAAATAGAAGACCGAACTAATCACGTTGCCACCCTCAACGATCTGCTCTGGCTCCCCTCCATCCAGCGCGACGCGGGCAACACCGGCCCGGCCGCTAGGACAATGGTAAGAACGCGTGCGCAACCGCAGATACGCGATCGTGTTTCCATCGGGTGCCCAGGCGGGTCGCCCAGCCATGCCGTCGCGCGTCAGCTGGACAATGTCCCCGTCGGCCAAGTTCAGTACGAAGACGTTGCCGTCGCTCCCGTCACGATTTGAGCCGAACGCCACGCGGGTGCCGTCGGGGGAGAAGACCGGATCTGTGTCGTGATACGGGCCGAACGTGAGCTGCTCGGCCTCACCCCCTTCGACCGGCAGGCGGAACAGATGGCCCAGCATGGTAAAGATCAGCCACTCACCATCAGGCGAAATGGCCACATCGGGGGCGGTGACCTCGGTGGTCTCGAACTCGATAGTGTGCCAGCCGTCGTTATCCTGAGCGACAGCCGGTCCGGCCAGGAGGATCGTGGCCAGCACCGAGAGAGAAAGGAATCCAAATGTGCGGGGAAGAACGGACATCGCAAGCCTCCTAGATAGCAGCGATGCTCGTAGGGTACTTATTCACCCTGAAATCCGCAAGGACCCACCAAGAAGTGATCCGCATGTCGCCGATCAGGCTATCATGTCTCTTGACGACCTTTTATCGTGTAGCCTTTGGTTCATGAGTCTTTTAACGGTTTACGATTCTGCTGCGCGGAGAACTTGGCGAACGCGATCGTCGAAGCTCTTCACAAGCCCAAGAAGCGAGAACATCTCTTCCGCGACTATGCAGCAAAGCAACGCGCGGCTGCCCACGTTCTCGACCGTCAGCAAATCAGTACAAACAGCTTGACCGCCACCTCGTCGCCGACGAAGATCTTGAGAAGGTTGTGCTCCCAGGTGATATCGTATTCGGTTCGATCCAGCTCGTACTCGATGTTGAAGGCGTACCAGTACCCTTCGTCTGGCTTCTCGCGCTTGACCACTTTGAAAGGAAGCGCGATCTCTTTCGAGACTCCCTTGATCGTAAGCGTTCCGTGCGCCAAGTAGCCATCCCCGTTGCCCGTGATCTCGTTGCTTTCGAAGGTAATCGTGGGGTGCATCGCCACGTCGAAGAATCCGCCGCTCCGCAGTTCGTTATCCCGGTCGTCGATTCCGGTATCCACACTGGCAACCTGAATGGTTGTGAGGACGGAGGAATTGGAAAGATTCTCCACATCCCACACCAGCTGAACATCGAAGTCGGTGAACTTGCCGGTTACCTTCGAAATGCCGCCGATGATTGGGACTTCGAATCCGATGGTCGAATGATTTCTGTCGATACACAGTGGGGCCAGCGCATCGCCGATCCCGGCCGTGACCTGTGCAGACGAGATCGGGGGCGTGATAGCGGCCGCGACTAGTAGTGCGTAGAGTGAGTGAAGTTTGAACATGGTAACGACGTCAGTCTAGGTTTGCGTTAATCCAATAAACAATCCCGGTAAATCGTTACGCGGGCGTTGTCTCGATCAGACAGGAGGTTACCAGACCTTTCTTGACGAGCCGTTCGAGTGGCATGTAGACGCTGCTGAGCGACCACTTCCTGCCTGTGATCTCGTGAATCACTTCCCTGATCGGTATCGAGTACGCCTCATCTTGAAGGCGCCAGACAGCGAGCAGAACAAACTCTTCAGGCCTGGTCAGGAGCTTCATCGTCTGCCTCCTCTTGTAGCGTGGAAAGACGCAAAAGATTCAACCCCCAAATCATAGCCAAGTTGTCCAGACGGTGGGGTCCGCCTAAAAGTCGGACACAGAACGTGGGAGCGCAAAATGAATCTTGGTAGAGGGACTAGGGAATTTCGCTTCAAGGACGAAAGCCGGAGGAATCTCGACAGGCTACTCGTTACAAGTGCCATTAAATTTACAACGAGACACCTGCTCGAAAACTGAATCTTATCGTGAAGAGAAAAAAGCCATAGCTGCCTTGGTCTAGCGGAGGCATTATCCTGCACTAAATCAATTCGATTTTGGTACTCGAATCGCCTGACGCTCATAGATATGCCTCACTCACCTACAGAATCACTTTAACCATAAATTGGACAGAACACCACCAAAATTAGCGTTCGTTAGAGAGCAAATGTGGGCGTCTGAGGGGGGTGTTTTAAGAGTCAGATAATGGCGCGTATAATGAGGGGGATTCACCACCACCCCCAACCACTCGTTTACCCCCCTCCCCCCGCTAATTGCACTTCCGCCTCGAACCCCGTTTCTTTAGGCTCACCCACCTGAAAGCGTGATGGTCGGCAAGAACTTATCTCACTACACGATCCTCGAAGAACTGGGCCGGGGTGGATACGGATCTGCGGCCGGTTGGTCGCCGGTCCGATCAAGTGAGGCTCGCTTGAAAGTGGAGAGCTGTACAATACCTCTCAGAAGGCTCATGCCAAGAGAGCGAGTCCCCCGCCAAGACGCAATTCTATGACTGATTGCCAATATGATCTGTCCTTTTCACTTCGACGTTTATGGTAATTGCACTTCTGCCTTTAAATCCTTACGGTGATCGGAGCCAAACGTATCTATCTGAGAGGACACGATTGAGGTGGCCGGAATGGGACGATCAAATCGAATCCTGACGATTTGCATCTCCTTGATGTCGATTGTTCTAGTAGG
>JADFHF010000065.1:4839-10278 GCA_022567305.1 Bacteroidota bacterium
ATCCATCGGCTTGTACTCGCTCCAGTTGTAGTCATCCTTGACGATCACGAATCCGCTGGGCTCGGTGGGGCCGAGGCAGAGTTGAGGCGCAAAGTAGTTCTGCATGATGCATACCGAGTACATGTTGGCGCGGTTGTTGGCCAGGATGTCCGTGAAGTGAGGGGGCGCGTTATCGACGCTACTACAGGCGATCCGGTCCCTGACGCACACGTCTTCTACAGCGGGACAACCATCGGGGACAGCTCTGATTCGGAAGGTTATTTTAAGTTACCTCACCCTCGCGTGGATCAGGTCGATCTTATTGTATCTATGCTGGGTTATTCCGGCCAAAAGAGGCGTATTGAAAGGCGCTCGTTTGATTTTACAGAACAAATCTTCGATCTCATGCCGGTCGTACTCGACCTCGCAGGTGTGGAAGTAGTTGGTGATATACCAAAGGAGTGGAAGAGAAACCTGAAACGCTTCGAGGACCTCCTGTTTAGCACCACCGAGTACGGCAATAAGTGCGAGATTGAAAATCCCGAAGTACTCCATCTCTCGTATGACTACAAAAACGAGTCCATCAGTGCGTCCGCGAGAGTTCCTCTTCGGATCGTGAACAGGGCACTGGGATATCATGTCACGATTATTGACATTAAGCTAGAGGGTAACGAGCGCGGATACACGTTCACTGGAGAATTTCAGTTTCAGGAACTGCCTTCCTTGAGTACAAAAGATCAGAAAAAATGGGAAGAAAGGCGGGCGAAAATATACAGGGGTTCCATGCGTCATTTCCTCCAAGCGCTTGTGTCGGATCGACTGGAAGACGAAGGCTTCGCTGTATACCACGTTACGCGCCGCGGGCAGGCGTTGATAGATAGGCCTATCGCGGAAATGAATGTTGCTAATCCCGATTCGGAAAGTACCGCTAGAATTGTAACTCCGGGCAGCTCACCGGCTTCGCGTTTCATCACCTTCTCCGGAGCTCTTTTTATCCACAATAAGAGAGAAAATGTACCACAGGTCTATTATCGTCATCTGGAGAGATTAACTCTCCGGGCCCGGACGAATTCTAACCGTAGGTTTGGGACGAGTCAGTTGTCCTGGTTGACACTTCCGCTCTATTCGGCTGAAGTGGACACGTCCGGAATCGTATTTTCAGACGTACTAGGATTTCCCATCGCACATTTTGGATATTGGGCCTGGGAGCGTTTCGGAGAGATGCTTCCGACGGATTACGTTCCTCAAAAAAAGCCATAGAATCTCGAGAATAGATGGAGTTTCGACATCACTAGAAAGTGTGAGAATTTCAACTCGATGCGGCCAGAATTATTACTCTATTGAGGGCACCTTTGAGGCTCATTTCGGTTGCCGAGATTACGTGCGCATATTGAGGGGGTTAGCCCTCTTGTTCACCCCTCCACCCCCTTAATTGCACTTCCGACTTGAACCCCGTTTCTTTAGGCCAATCCACCACACAGTGTCATGGTCGGCAAGAAATTATCCCACTACAAGATCCTCGAAGAACTCGGCCGCGGTGGCATGGGGATCGTCTATAAGGCCGAGGATACGAAGCTCGACATCGAAGGAATAAAACAGTTTCGCTACAATTTTTCTGAAAAATATTTCAGATCTGTAGTTCTCGATTCAAACGTTTTGTTCATGGTAAATCCCGATCCCGTTGAAAAACGATTGTAGAGTGGAGGCGGGTTGTATCTAATCACGCGTACCCCTGTTTTGTTAGGTGGGGTCGGGGTTTTTTTAGTTGAAAAACGGCGTCAAATCCATTCCCAATCTCGCATATATCTTGCACGGTCTTTTCGGCAACATCCGCTAAACAAAAACCGCCCCAAAATCTGCCAGACTGGCGTCAATCGGGGCTGTTTTATCAGAGCCAATGAGCGGACTCGAACCGCTGACCTGCTCATTACGAATTATATGTCTATATATTTTAGATCCGTCGTTTATTGACGTATACAGCCTGTATTGGCCTATTTAGACGTAACTGGAAAACGTGTAATTTTAACGTGCAAGAATGGTGCAAGACATAATGCTTTTTCGGGCCTAAAATCAGCAAAATGACGGGTAATCTTTGGTCATTTTTTCAATTCTATTCATTCAGCTTGTAATACCCCCTCTCCACCCACCTATACATCCTCGTCGCAACCCATACCCCTGCATCTCCAATCTTCAGAGCTATCCAGGTCATTGTCTCTTTCATAGTTCTCTTTTAGACCTAGAGACTCTAAACCGGACAAAAAGTCCTTAACTCAACCGTCCACAGAATCGGGGCAAAACCCGTTTCTTCCTTTCAATGCGAGATGTTTTTGCCCCTGTAAGTAAACGGGTAGATGGTTTTGGCATCGAAAATGGTTCTGTTGTTGTAGATTTTGGGTGTGGGCCAGGAAGCTATATTGAACGGGCCTCTAGAGCAGTCGGTGACACAGGCAAAGTCTACGCTGTAGATGTTCACGAATTGGCGATCAAGTCAGTCAAGGCAAAGGCAAGAAAGAAGAGCCTTAACAATGTTATTCCACTCCTCTCAACAGGCTACCCCATGATTCCCACAATCCGTACGTGGAGGACCCCATGAATACACCCTCACTCACAGCCCGCTTGCTCACGCTTACCGTAGTCTTGCTCTGGTCTAGCGCCCCAGCCTTAGCCCAGGACTACTCCGAGGTCGTGATCGCAGACGCTCATGTCCATCTACTGGACTTTCTACAGAACGGAGACTATCTCGAGGGAGGCGAGATTGTGCCAAAGCGCCCGGGAGCAGCCCTGACCGCCGGCGAACGTGGGAAGCGTATCGAGGCGTTACTCTGGGCAATGGATCGAGCAAACGTCAGCCATGCGCTAGTGTCGGGAATGCCATTCGTAAAAAAGTGGTCTGAGGACGAGACCTTTCGCTCTACCTATTATCTGGACTCTAGCTCTCGCGTAGTACGTGCTCGTGACACGGACTACCACGTTGCGTTGGCTATCGTGGACTTTAAGAGCTCCGGTGGCGAGACTGCCATGAAGCAGCTCGAACGGTTGTATCCCTGTGTATCCGGGTTTGACAGTACAGACCTCGGTGCTGTGGACATGATCGCCAAGCGGATGAAGGAGTTTCCTGGTGTCTTTAAATGCATCGGTGAGGTGATGTCAAGACACGACGACCTCACCAACCTCACTACAGGAGAGCGTCCGCGTGCAAACCACCCAGCCCTCCTGCGTATTTTCGATTTCGCTGGCCAGCACAGCATCCCTGTAAGTATCCACCACAATATTGCGCCGATCTCTGTGGGCACCGTCCCGAAGGGCCCCCTGTACCTGCCTGAACTCCTTGAAGTCTTTAACGAGTTTCCCGGCACTACCTTCATTTGGTGTCACGCCGGAATTAGCCGGAGAATACTTGTCGCAGACCTTACGGATCACTTGAGTGATGTACTGACCGCACACGGCAACCATGTCGTCATTGATCTCTCTTGGGTTGTCTATTCCGATTATATCCTCAAAGACCTCGACTCTTGGGCAGCACTCATCCGGACGTATCCCGACAACTTCGTGCTCGGTTCCGATGCCGTAGGAAGGTTTGGTGACTACACCGACCAGATCCGAATCTACGATCCGTTGTTTGCCGCACTCGGGGACGCCGAGCTCATCCAAAAACTGGCAAGCACTAATTTCCTTCGCATAATGTCCAGCGATGGCGTTGTTCTTAATTCCAACTACGCCTACTCCGAAAGTAAGTACACCCGCAGAATCACGAATCTATTAGACGGCCAATGAGCCAAGGGTTCTACCGCAGAAGACGGTCAAATGTCATGAGAGGCTTACGCTGCAATTGATCGAAGGAATAAATAGGAAGCCAGACTGTCGATATGCTCTTATATCGACACCAGAAGACGGGTGGGTGAACCGCCCCGGGTTTGCTGGAGACTCCAAAGTTTGAGAACTTGGAGTTATGAAACAATCAAAGAGATACGCTCCTGAGATCCGGGAGCGAGCCGTACGGATGGTATTCGATCACGAACACCAGTACACGTCGCAGTGGGCCACAATCGAATCTATATCTGAGAAGATCGGCTGTACGAAAGAGACGCTGCGCCGGTGGGTTCGGCTCACCGAGCACGACACAGGTCGAAGGAGTGGCGTAACGACAGAAGAAAAAGATCGCATCAGGGCGCTTGAGCGAGAGAACAAAGAACTGCGCCAGACGAATGAGATTCTTCGCAAGGCATCAGCATATTTTGCCCAGGCGGAGCTCGACCGCCGACCGAGGTGATGGTGTTCTTTATCGATGATCACCGCCACATTTACGGAGTCGAGCCGATCTGCCGGGTTATCCCGATCGCTCCGTCGACGTATTACGCCTTCAAGGCCCAGCAGGCCGATCCAGAGCTGCGTTCTGCTCGCGCACGGCGAGACGAGGTGCTCAGTGCCGAGATCAAGCGTGTTTGGGAAGACAACTACTGCGTTTACGGAGTTCGAAAGGTCTGGCGCGAGCTCAAACGAGAGGGCTTTGATGTCGCTCGTTGCACGGTAGAACGCCTGATGCGCGCCGAGGGACTTCGAGGCGTTGTACGGGGCAAGAAGTTTAAGACAACGATTCCTGATGAACTGGCTGATCGTCCTCTGGATCTCGTCGAGAGGAATTTCAAAGCCGAAGCGCCGAACCGTTTGTGGGTCTCGGATTTGACGTATGTATCTACATGGAGGGGATTTGTTTATATCGCTTTTGTCATCGACGTCTTCGCCTGCAGGATACTCGGCTGGCGCGTATCAAACTCGCTGAGGAGCGACCTGGCACTCGATGCTCTCGAGCAGGCGCTCTGGGAGCGGGATCACGAGCAGCACGAAGAGTTGGTTCATCACAGCGACCGGGGCGTGCAGTATCTCTCGATCCGGTATACGGAGCGTCTGGCAAAAGCGGGCATTGAGCCCTCTGTCGGAAGCCGGGGCGACTCCTATGACAACGCACTGGCCGAAACGATCATCGGTCTCTATAAAACTGAATTGATCAACCAACGCGGGCCCTGGAAAAGCCTCGAACAGCTCGAACTGGCCACCCTCGAATGGGTGTGGTGGTTCAATCATAAACGACTTCTCGAAACCAATGGTTACATTCCACCGGCGGAGTACGAAGAAGCCTTTCACAGCCGCAACGAGACTCACACTCTGGACGCGGTACTCACATAAATCAGTCTCCGATATTCCCGGGGCGGTTCATACTGTAGGATAAGGGGCTTTAACTATGGCAAAACTTTTCGATTACAAAACACAAAATGGTGACTTTGATTACGATAAATATGTACAAATTCAAACGGATGGTAACAAACAGAAAATAAACCTCTCCTGGGCGCAAGAGCAAAACATTCAGTTTTTGGCAAAATATTTAAAAGAAAGCTTAAACACAATTAACAAGGGTGCTTGTCATGGCACCCGACAGGGTCTTGAACAAAAGTGGTTTTCAGA
>JADFHF010000006.1 GCA_022567305.1 Bacteroidota bacterium
TTCCCTTCTGCGTATCGGTAGTCAATTCGAGATTCAGGAAAGGAAGAAAGTAGATCTTTCATTCGATGCTGCTGAGATCTCAACACATCGACGATTTCCCCGTCAGGGACCTGATCGATATATCCTTGATAGAACTCGTTGTACTCGCCGGGTGATGGATGCACGATTTCCGAATGTTTAGGTGAAACGGGTTAACACAATTGAGCAAATATAATCCCGCAGGCAAATGTATTGATGGCCGAGGCGGTTTTCTTGGGGTCACTACGTCTACATGGCGTCTATCTCGTACGCTTCAGCGAGAAGGGATCGTCCCCAATTCACACGATGGCGCTCGTCCAGTAAACCGATCAGCGGCTCGAGTCGAATTCAATTCTTACCAGGCGTGCGTCCGGATTCCGGGTGTTCCAGTTGGTACCGTACTCGAGTAAGTAGAACACACCGCCCAGTCCGATGATCATGTCCATCGGGCGACTGAACTCTACATGAGGTGCGAATCGTTCCATATACGCGTAGTCGCCAGTTCCATCCATCGTTACGGCGAAAATCAGATGCCGCATCCACTCATAGATGATCAACTTGCCGTCGTAGTACTGCGGAATTTGATGGTCCGACTTCTCATAGTCGTCGAAGTAATAAACCGGTCCCGCCAAAGCCGTTCTTCCACCCTCTCCTACGAGCGGAAATTCAGGTGAAGCGTCATACGGATACCAAATAAATGCCGGCTGTGCGGACGGCAGTGTTTGCAAACCGGTGTTGTTCGGCGAACGGTTTATAGGATGTTGGGCGTCAAAGGGTGATAGAGATCGCCGATCCGCGAAATCAAAATCTACATACGGCTTGTTGTTCGCTACGAAGTAGGGCCATCCGTAGAAACCGGGCCCACGCGCCTGATTGATCTCGTCGTGGCCTTTTGGGCCTCGTTCAGAATCGGACTCGGTCGCGTCGGGACCCACTTCTCCCCAATACAGAAAGCTTGTGTGCGAATCGATCGAGATCCGAAACGGATTGCGGTTACCCATGATGTAGATCTCCGGCCTCCCTTCAGAGCCGCCCGGAGGAAATAGATTGCCGTCGGGAATGACGTACCCGCCGTCGTCGCTCGGCTGAACCCGCAGAATCTTCCCGCGAAGATCATTCGAGTTGGCCGACGATCTCTGGGCATCCCAAGGGCTTCGACCCGCTTGTTCGTCGATTGGGCTAAATCCATCCGAAGCAAACGGATTCGTGTTGTCACCCGTTGATAGATACAGCAAGCCTTCGGGTCCAAACTCAAGAGAACCACCGCTGTGGCAGCATTCGACGCGTTGGGTTTCGACTTCCAGAATAACCGATTCTGAATGGAGTGAGAGGGGTGCACCGTCCAGCGTAAACCTGGACAGAAACTGCTTGGACTCGTTAATGGGTGGAGCGTAGTATAGATAAATCCATCGGTTTCGTTCATACCCCGGATCGACCGCCAGGCCCAGCAGCCCGTCTTCCAGCTCTGAATACACGTCGAGAGTCGTAATCAGGTCGGTTCGACCCATTTCTGGATCATAGACTTTGAGATCACCGCGTCGTTCAATAAAGAGAATTCGACCGTCGGGGAGCTGATCTAGCTCCATGGGTTCATTCAGGTTCTCGTCCAGAACGATTTTCTGGAATCCCGTCTGTGAAGGAAGAACGCCCGGCCGATCGTAATCCAGTTCGCTATCGGCTCCCTTTCTGTCTCCGACTGCGTACCGCAGGCCCCCAGAAATATGATCCCTAAACAGGGGCTCCGAATACGATTCCTCAACGTGTCCTAGCGCGGTGTAAAAAGATCTTCCGCCGTCAAATTCATGGTACCAGGAGAGGGGGTGAGGGTCCGGGCCCGGTTCATGGTCTGCGGGATCGTACGAAGATTCGTCAATCGTAATCAGTACGTTGACGTCCGGGTTTGTATAGCGGATGTTATACCATTCATCCGTTCGAGTCCAGATTTGGGGAAGCGATCGGGTGGACGGGTGATTTGCGTCGACGACCGAGAGCACGGCCTCCTGGATGGCTGGATGATTGATGAAGTACCCGCCGACGAGACGGCCATACCACGGCCAACTGAATTCCGTATCCGATGCGGAGTGAATACCCATGTACCCTCCGCCGGCTTGGATAAATCGCATGAACGCCTCTTGCTGAGCTTCGTCGAGAACGTCACCCGTCGTATACAGAAAGATGACGGCATCATACAGGCGAAGATGGTCATCGGTGAAAAGATCCGCATCGGTCGTCGTGTCGGCTACGATTCCGTTCTCTGTGGCGATCTTAGTCAGCGCTTCTTGGGCGGTTGGGATCGTCTGATGATAGAAAGTGGTCGTTTTCGAGAACAGAAGAACTCGGGCTTCTCGATCGGGTTGCGCCCAAATGAAATACAAACCGATTACCAAAATCACAGCGCCCAGAATGGAGAGTATGATTTTCATCCGATTAGGATTGTCATTGATGATGAGATATCAAAATCAAAATAGCCAGAAAACATGGATTTCGGGATACGCATAGCAGCCAAACCAGCAGCCAAGCCAGCCGTCGTAACCGGGACGCAGCAACCTCCACCAGGCTCACGAGTCAACAAGTCATCTGAAAAGCACAAGCCCTGAACGATCATGAGACCTCTCATTGTACCTGTCATACTGTTGTCGCTGACTGGTTTATGCCAGGCCCAACAGACGAGACCCGATCTCTACGTTTGTGAAGGCTGCGAGGCCATCTACGAACACTCCTTCGAGAATTTGAGCTGGGAAACAACGATCCCTGACGATACCGAGCCTGGGGAACCCACCATCATTTCAGGAATCGTTTATCAGACCGACGGATCGACACCGGCAGAGGGCGTTATTCTGTATGTGTATCACACGAACGCAGAAGGTGTGTACCCCAAACGCGGAGATGAAAAAAAGTGGGCCAGAAGACATGGATACCTTCGTGGATGGATGAAAACGGATGCAGATGGACGATATCGGTTTACAACGATTCGTCCTGCGACGTACCCGAGTAACACCGAACCGGCACATATCCACATTATTCTGAAAGAACCGAAGCGTCAAGAATACTGGATCGATGCCTACCATTTCGAAGGCGATCCACTGCTCACGCAGGAACAGACTTTCAATCGGCAGCAGCGCGGGGGCTCAGGAATCATCCCGCTTGTTCTCAATGAAAAAGGAGTCTGGATTGGCGTCCGCAACATCGTCCTCGAGTACTGAAGGATCCGAAGTTGCGATGGTGTCGATTATGAGCGAACATCGACGTCGAAGTACGACCAATGCTTTTTCGCTACTGAAAAGAGATTGATTCCGGCAAGAATCAACAATGGGGACGACCATGCTCCGGGCATGATGAATCCAAGAAACACGGACAGAATGAGGTGCCCTATTCCATTCGCGATCATAAATATGGAGAAAAATAGGGCCACACTTCGCATTCCGCCGCCTCGAGCATGGGCCAGCGGTGTTAGAAAAAGAAGGATGACCAGTCCCGAAACAAGGGCCGTCAGGCAGCCGGAAAACGTGAGTGCGGGCAACGAAAAAGCCGTAAATCAGTCGCGAAGGAATTCAACCGCTAGATTGTAGAGCGCAAGAAAATCGTTCAACGCTTCGTCGGCAACATGGACACCCACTGCAAGCACCAGGAGGAGCCACGCTACCGCGGGTGTTCTGATCGATGAGAATGGCAGCGTTCTTATATGGACCCCCTGCATTCGATATCCTAGGCTCCTAGCCACCCTCTCCAGGCCAACCATCCGAAGAATACGAGTGTCGCGAGAAGAACCGATACAGTAACTGGGCGATTGACCGAGCCGCCGACCCACTGTTTCCGGCCGTTCAAGATTAGCAGGCCGAGAGCCAGGAGCGGTAGAAAAGCCGCTCCCGTGATGGTGTACAATTTTTGAATCTCCTTGAAGCTCATAAAAAGGCCGAGAACGGGTAGAGTAGCGATACCAAAGAGATACGCTCGATACGGCTTGTTCTGAAGAGTGGAAATGCTGTCGCCTGTATGGCTCGCCTCGGACTTTCGGACAATGAACAACCTCCAGAAATCTGCAAATAGATACGGCACCGCTTGCCACACGCCCAGAAGACTGCTGAATACAGCTCCGAAGGCTCCGATCAGAAAGATCCATTTCCCAACCGGACCGATGGTGGATTGCAGTTGATCGGAAAGGACGACCAGTAGATCGGCTCCACTTCCCTCGATCTGCACAGACGTGCCCACGATGACCATGGCCAACCCAAATACGATCGTGACCAGGTACCCCACTCCGAGGTCGATACGACACACCGTCATTTGATCGATTCCGAATCTATTTTTCTCTCTGATCCAATATCCGTAGCAAAGGATCGTGAGCGTTCCGCCGATCCCGCCCATTAACGCAACCGTCCACGTAAGTCCCTCGCCATCTGCGTCAGGAATGGAGGGAATGAACAGCCCGGAAACGACCGATTCTGTACCGGGCCAGAGAAGGATTGCCGTGGTGACTACGGAGGTGAACATGAGCGCTATGCATGCTCCCATTATTTTTTCGAAAAGTGGAAATCCACCGCCTAGGACAAGCCCCAACCCGATCAGACTCGCCGCCACTCCGAAAACGATTTTCGCATCCGCCGGATCTGAAAAGACAGGGACCATGGCGTGAATAGCGACACCATTTGCGCTCATCAGAGCAGCACCCACGAAAAATGACCAGACCAGTAAATACGGGAGGAACAGCCACCCTACGATCGGACTGAGTCGCTCGGCGGCGCCTTCCAGGAGCGTTTTTCCCGTTGCCAGTTGCCATCGCGTGAGTCCCTCGGTGAGAACGAACTTCAGGACACCCCCCACAAGGACAGCCCAGAGAACAGCGGTTCCCAGTTTGCTTCCTGAGAATGTGGCCGTAGCCAGATCGCCGGCACCGACGCCTGTCGCGGCAATCAGAATCCCCGGGCCAATTATTTCGAAGAACCCTAGCCGCTTTTTTTGATTGATTGGTGGAGGCATCGTCGGTTCAGGCGTCGTCGGTTCAGGCAATGTCGGCTCAGGCCATGTCGGTTCAGGCCGTGTCCGTTCCGTCGTGCATCAACGCCAGGAGTTCCTTCAGCAGCTTGGCCGCGAGCATGGCCGTTATCCCCGCAGGATCTCGATCCGGATTCAATTCGACGATGTCGGCTCCCACGACGGGCGCGTCAATCGACTGGAGAATCCCCAGCACGTCGCGACTGCTCAAGCCACCCGGTTCATGATGGGAAACGCCCGGGGCGAAAGCGGGATCGAATACGTCCATATCAATAGAAACATAGAGGGGCCCCTCGAGTGCCAGATCCTCCGTCGGACTCCACACATTGGCCGTGAAGACCTCGACACCGAATCGTTCAGCTTGCTCCTTCTGATGCGGATTCGTGGCCCGAATGCCGACCTGTATCAGCCTGCTGGCGAGCCGTTCCTCCATGATCCGTGCGAAAGGACAGGCGTGCGAGAACCTGTTTCCATCGAATTCATCATAGAGATCGGGATGTGCATCCAGCTGTAGGATGGTTAAGTTCGAATGCGTCTCCGCCATACCCCGCACGATCGGGTAGGCAATCGAGTGATCCCCTCCAAGAGAAATGGGTCGCGCGCCCTCGGCGACAATACGCTTGATTGCCGCCTCAATGTTCAGGAACGATTCAGTGCTGTTCATTTCACCTAGGTCGTTCAGATCGCCAAGGTCGGTCCATCGATTCGACGCACTCAGATCCATTCCATTTTCTGCGCACAAATTGGCCGATTCCGAATGCAAGGCCGCTCGAATTCGTGCAGGCGCCTTTGATGCACCCTTAAGAAAAGACGAATGGTCATCGAACGGAATGCCCAGCAGAGCAATGGTACCCGACTCGAGTGCGTCAAAATTCATGGTCTACGTTGCTCATGGGTCCGGAATAACTATAATTCCCTTAAGCGGCTTCTACCGTCTTCGCCGGTGAGATCTTGTTGTAGAGCCAGGCGAATACAAAACCGCCTATGAAACCATCGGCAAACCCCCACAATAGGCCTATTACGCTACCCATGGGAGAAAAAGCATAACCCTTGTACACTTGACCGAGAGCCGTCGTCGAACTGTCTCCACCACCGGTAGCAATCACCCACCACGATAACATAAAGAGCGTTAGACCCCATACAATCCCGCTCGTCAGAGCAAGTGATTTGACGTCAAATTTCATTTTGATCACCTGTAGTTGACTATAGTTTTGTCGTCCTCTCAGTTGGACTGCAACATCGGTTTCGATTGGATCGTCTTGGTTCCGAAATCCTATCAAAACATCGATTAAAGAATAATAAGAGACCTTATGGTTTCGATTGGGTTTGAAAGAGTCCGGTGTTTTCCTTAACCGATCCCGTAAACCTGACAATATCGAGTCCTTTTGGGGAATCTAATGGAGAAGGTAACTCCGGTCCTCTGGAAGGGAAAACAAGAAAGGCGAGCACCCAATCGACCTGAGACTCGAGGTAGAGAAAAGGCGCCAATACTTCTCACTCCGGATTTGTCTTAAGGCGTCGTACTGGAATCCCAAGGCTCATCTGGTTGGTGCTGAGCATCGCCAGGGTTTCATGAAGGTTAGAGGCTCAATAACGACTAGTTATCGGAAGTCATACTGCGAGAAGATTTAGTTCTCGTGCCAAGATGAGAGTCTCAATAAAGTCCCACTTATCGACCGTCCAGGAACCATAATGTGAATGATTCTTCGTAATTGACCTCATCGCAATCAGTCATCCCGTATCGGAGCTTACGAGCATGTATCGAGTTGACAAGCACAACCCATTTCGATATAATCACCATTCCTAGTAGGCTTTTTTGACGACAAAAAGGAGCCATTTTGCTTGACAACCCAGAATCAGCGTCACCGTTGGGAGGAACGTCTCATGTTCCGGCGTAGCATAGTTCAAAACCTCACGGGATTCCTGGCCATCCTCTGCATCCTTGTTCCCAGTTCTTCACAGGCGCAATCGGTTTGTTCAGGGCTTCCCTTCCTTGGTACAAATGGACCTGAGCTGTGTGTGCATATCGAGGAGACGCCGGCGGGTGCCAGCATGGATTTCAGAGGGCCAGCGGGACCTGGTGTCCCTCCCATATCGATTTCCGAAACTATTGGGGACTACTTTGTCGATATCACCGTTGCCTATTCTTTCGATTCAGGAGGAATGGCGATCGCGGTCACCGGGACTGTCATGAGAACGGCTTCTGGTACGGGGGGAATCAGCGTGGTCGCAGATGGCGGATGGGGTACGCCGCTGGCCGCGGGCCGCGGTGATCTAAGGTTGAATGGCTTTTCCACTGGCACGAGTCTAACGCAGCTCGGCGGTGCAGCCGGGTTTCCGGTCGGCTTAATCCCTGAACAAGATCTAGCGTATACGGGATTCCCGGCGATCCTCGAAGTGCCGACGAACGGCCCCGAGGTCTTCAGAGAAGTACTCCAGGGTCAACCGCGTGCGGATGGAGCTGTGGCGGTGCACGTCATTAATACGTTCCATGTCAACATCGTCGGCGAATCCGTGACCGTCCCCGGTTTCGTTGGCTTCGGCGACTGGTTCTCGCTCGTTCTGCCTGGAGATATCGCTGTAAAGATAACTAATTCCGTGGAGGAGAACGGCGATTATGACTTCTGGATAGAGCTCGTTAATACGGATACGTTTGTGTCAATAATCGAACTATTTATAGAGACAGAACCGCTTCCGGATCCCGATTCTGTGAGCGGCATGGGGCCTGACGGACCTCTCAACTGTGGAGAAATTCCCGGCGGTTTAGGTTGCTCGACCGGTTTTAACGTTCCGGATAACGCCAAGTATGACGTGCATTTTCTCGGAACTTTCGTGCCTGGAGCCGACGAACAGCATGGCGAAATAACGATTTACAAGGATTTCGCTCTGGATGGGGTGTACAATTTTTGGCTGGAACGACCGCCAAGCACTAACTCGCCCCCAATAAGTTTCAATTCATTTCTAGACCTGGAAATGCTTAGGAGCGACACATTATCGTTTCTACTGGACGAGTTTTTTTCCGATCCAGACGGTGACCCTCTGAACTATTCAGCGAGCAGCTCCGATCCGTTGGTCGTTAATGCCGGCATCACTGGCAAAAGATCAAGGGGTAATTCACCGGGCGCTTACGTTAATGCCGTCGTAACAGACGGTACACTCACGCTCTTTGCCGCTCGTGAAGGGAACGCTTCCATCACAGTATTCGCTGACGATTCCCGGGGGGGCGTCGCTTCGGATCAGTTCAACGTGATGGTTCTACCGAGTAACTCTCCCCCTGTGGTCACTGTTCCGTTTCCGAACCTCACGATGCAAGCAGACAGAGATGTCGAAACGCTAGACTTAAACACGCACTTCACGGACGCGGATGGCGATAATTTAACTTTCACGGCGACTAGCTCAGATCCGGCTGTTGCAGAAGCTACGATCAATGATGGAATTCTTACAATTAGAGCCCTCACAAAGGGAACAGTTACGGTTACGGTTACAGCGAATGATGGTCGGGGCGGCACCGCAGAAGCAGCAGTCCAGGTCAACGTGCCTACCAAGACGCATGCAGACGAACTCGGTCGTGTTATTCCTACCAAATTCGAGCTATATCAGAATTATCCCGACCCCTTCAACCCAACGACGACGATTCGCTTTGACATCCCAGAGACGTCGAGGATAAATCTATTCGTTTATGATATGCTTGGGCGGCAAGTGGCGAGCTTGGTGGAGGGGATGGTATCAGCCGGTAAACACGTAGCTACATTTGACGCTCGTGGCCTAGCCAGCGGGACTTATATCTATAGTCTTGAAACCCCCGATGGCGTCTTCTCCAAGACGATGCTTTTGGTGAAATAATCAGACCCTCATTCTCAAGAAGAAACCCTCGCCGCTCAGTTGTAGTGGGGGCTTTCTTTATCTACGCTCAATAACGTTTTATTCTAGGGGTAAGGCTTCCGGTAATCCTCAATTTTCGGAAGTAGACCGGAATCGTTATCAGCGTACATGTGCGCCACCCCGATCTGCACTTATTAAGGCCCGATCACCTATTTGCCTTAGTTTCTTAAGGCGGTTTAGCTAAGGAATCCCCGATTCCAGCCAATAAGGCGTACATATGTTGGGTTTCACGTTTGACAACCCCCTATGACAGGCGGAGAATTACGCTGTCTACGACTTACCTAATCTCCTTTATAAGGCATGGTTGCTGTCCACCGTGGGCAGTTTCACAGTTGCCATTTTTGCCACGAAAGAGTACGTAGTTCTACCGGCTGGCACGTGCGAATAAGGGGCTCTCACCCCGATGAGTTTCGCCCCCCTCTGCAAAGGTGTAATTCGCGCCTTGCACGCGGACGCAGGTGTCCTACCTTTTCAATCTGAGATGAAGCCCACCTGCTTGTGGCTCCCATCACAGAACGGTTTATTCTGAGAGGATCCGCAGCGGCATAGGGCAGCGCCCACACCTTGTCGTCGTTCATGGCCACTGGCGCTCACGATAGTTACAGGACCTGCGAGTAACAGGGGACCGTTTTTACTCGGCGTTACCGTGAGGCAGCCTTCCTTTTCACCGACTTTTACTCCACCGGCGCCGAGCACACCTGCATCCTGAAAGCCTTCCAGGTGGCTGTTGTCGCAGAGAGGTTTGTTCTTCGAGAGACCGCAGCGGCAGAGCGCAATTCGTGTATCCTTGAGCAAAACCGTTCCGTCCTGCTCTACTACCTCGATAGCGCCGTGCATGTAAAGCGGGCCGTCCGCTTGGATCGTGACGATGTTCGACGAGGATATAGCCTCAGAAAACCCACCGTCTTTGCGATCGAAATGCAATGCCCCTGTTGGGCAGTGCATGATGACCGTCGCCAAAGTATCGGCATTTGTATTGTCCGGCTCCACCCAAGGGCTCTTTTCAGGGTTGAAGACCTGCGGAAGTCCAGAAACGCACTCCCTAGCGTGAATGCACCGCTTCACGTCGTAGCGGACGGTGACCTGTTCGCCTTCGTAGGTGTAGACTTTACTTTCCATGAGACATCACCTCGTCTGTGTCCATTTAAGTCTCTGATTACGGATTCCAGTGCGGTCGGCCAAGATCAAGGTATGTGTTAACTGGTGTCGAATCACGCCCTCTAGGATGTTGTCTTTGCCGCCTCCTCATGGCGTACGATAGCCTCAAGTGTAATGCGCGGGCAGATATTATCTTCAATGCAGTCAACCAAGTGAGTCGACACCCCCCGAATCATCCTGTCCATGTCTGCGTCAAGGCTCCACGTACCGGTTAGGATATCGGTTGCGGTGGATCTGTCAGGTAGATTTCGTCAACTCCATGTTCACCGATTTTAGTCCGCAGACTATACGTTAGACAGTTGGTGCGGCCTCGGCAGGACGGCCGGTTGCGGCGGTAGTTCTTCCTTGAATGACCAGAGAAAGAGGAGGCGGTATCATGAAGCATTCTCACTCCCCTTGAAGGATTTTGACGGCGAGAAGAATCGACTTGAACAGCTTGGTGGAAGCGTGAAAACGGCTGAGCACGCCTGGGTTCATTGGCTATCTCTTTACGTCAGGAATCCAGAAGGCAATCGTGTTGAGTTAGTTTGCTATGATGAACGTGTCTAGAGGAAGCGTGAAAACAGGCGTAGCGATGTGCAATCACGGCGCTCTCTGGAATGACTCCCGTTCTCACGGTGTCCTGTCAAGGGCCGTGTTCCGGTCAAGCGATTCGGTCGATTTGGCCGTCGTGTTCTCCGTTTCAGTTTATAAGCGGTACGTTCTGGGTGTCCGATGAGTTCATGAGCGGCTCTCAGAGAGCGAATTTTTTGTGGAAGTACCTGTAACTTCTATGTATCTATCGCGTGAATAGGATTATTTACATAGTGATTCTATGTACGTTCGCTGATTTCAGAAATCTAGTTGTCGAGTAAAGATGATCTCTAAAGAACTTGTTGGTGCCTCTTCCCGCTCGATTTTACTCTCCATACTTGATCGAGGAGACTCGTACGGATACGCCATCCTCCGCCGCTTGCGAGAGCTGTCTGGCGGCGAGGTGGAGTGGAAAGACGGAATGCTCTATCCGGTTCTACATCGACTGGAGGATGAGAGGTTGATCAAATCGTTCTGGGTTCACACCGAAAGGGGTAGAAGGCGCAAGTACTACAGAATTCTGGCGAAAGGTCGTAAGGCGCTTGAGATCGAGAAGAAGCAATGGCTCCAGGTAGATGCCGTACTGGCGCAGCTCTGGGGATTGAAACCGCGGCTCGCGGTATGACCCCCATCCCATTGATCCGACAGAAAGAACGATTTTAAACCTTTCGATCCATGTCCGACTACACATTCAACCTGGAGACGGCCATTGCCACATGGCGTCAGCTACTGTACCGGAATCGGGCGTTCCTGACCGATGACATAAATGAACTCGAAAATCACCTTCGTGATCATATCGATGACATGATGCGCCAGGGAGCCGACGCAGAAACGGCTTTTCGAACTGCGCTGACGCAGCTGGGGAATTTTGCTGATTTGGAACCGGAATATCAGAAGGTGCGATTTGGACACCAGAAGCGCCTTCGCACGATTCAAAGGGAGGTAAACTGGAGTGTCGCTATGCTAAAAAATTATGTCCTTTCCGGTGCTCGCAACATCAAGCGTCACCCCGGTTACACCTTTATCAATCTTTTCGGGTTCGCGCTGGGAATTGCCTGCTCCATTCTGATCGGCCTGTATGTGCATCAGGAATTGAGTTATGATAACTGGCACGAGAAAGGCGATCGAATTTACCGGGTTACGCGACAGCTCACGAGCGAGGATGGGATTCACTTTTCAGCCAGATCGGCCGTACCCGTCGGGCCGACGCTGGCTCTTGAGTTTCCCGAAATCGAAAAGTCGGTTCGTTTCTGGAGAAGTTTTCAATCGACTCTAGGTGGACCTAGAGAGACTTTTCGTGAATCCGGGCTCTACTTCACAGATCCTAACGTGTTCGACGTGTTTTCGCTCGAGCTGCTAAATGGCGATACCCAGACGGCGTTATCTGAGCCGGGGAGCATGGTGTTGACGGAGTCTGCCGCCGAACGGTATTTCGGAGATACTGATCCTATAGGACGCATTCTGGACTATCGCGGCTATCCGGGAAATGACAGCCTGCAGTTTATGGTTACCGGCGTATTGCGTGACTTACCGGAGAATACGCACCTCGCATTCACGGCTCTAGCTACACTCGTCGGAATCGATACCGAGGCCGGAAATTTTGGGTCTAGCAAACCCATCTGGACATACGTTCTTCTTCCAGAAAACGTAGATCCAGAGATACTCGAAAAGAAATTTGCAGGATTTGTAGACCGGCATTTTGACTTCGAGACTACGGCGCTGACAATGCATCTGGAGCCGCTTATGGACATCCATCTGAGCTCCCGCTATCTCGGTGGATTCAAGCCTAACAGTAGCATGACGTATCCGTCCCTATTTAGTCTGATTGGACTCTTTATCCTCATCTTGGCGTGCGTCAATTTCGTGAATCTGTCCACCTTGCGGACCTCCACGCGAGCCCGTGAGGTCGGCATACGAAAAGTATTCGGAGCGGTTCGTCGACAGCTAGTCGCTCAGTTCATGGGGGAGGCAATCTTGCTAGTGTTTGTAGCGTCGGCGATTGCGGTTGGATTTGTGGCGATCTCCATCGGGGAAATCAATTCAAAATTTGAAATGGCACTCTCTCTTGACGGCACTACCGCAGCAGCGTGGATCATTCTTGCCGCCTTAATACTTGGCGTGGGCGGTCTCACGGGTCTGTATCCAACGCTGGTCTTGTCGAGCATGAAGCCCGTCACCGCGCTGAAAAAACGCCTGACTGCCGGAGGTTCGCCGCTGCTCCGAAAGGGCCTTGTGGTTTTTCAGTTCACTGTTTCAGTCTCTCTTATCGCCTGTACGATGGTGGTTTACAACCAACTTGACTACTTCCAAAAAAAGGACCTCGGCTTCGACAAGGAATTGATCGTTGTCATGCCTCGGACAATTAACGAAAACGCTGTTCGGACCGCGTTCGAACGATATCCCGATGTGATTCGGGTTTCGGTTTCTCAGCGGGTACCCGTTAGCAGACTTGCGTCGGATGGACGCCCTGTGACGCCTGAAGGATTCGACATGCCCATCAGCGTCGACAGCTACATTGTAGACGACAATTTTCTGGACACATTTGGACTGCAACTGCTTGCGGGTAGAAATCTATCCGAGGAGCGGCCCTCCGATGAGAGCGCATTTATCATCAACGAAACAGCTGTTAATCGCTTTGGGTGGGGAACTCCCGAGGCAGCGCTCGGGCGCCAGTTAGCCTGGCATTCGGAAACGGGTCCCGTGGTGGGCGTCGTGAAAGACTTTCATATCGACTCCATGCATGCACGCATCACACCGTTGGTGCTTCAGCTCAAACCAGGATTTCAGTGGTGGCGAACGTTTATCTCAGCGAAGATTAGAGCCGAAAATGTTGCTAATACCCGAGTCTTTCTGGAGAATACCTGGCGCGAACACAACCCTGGCGGGGCATACGAAGCTTTCTTCCTCGATGACAGTTTCGAACAGTTGCACCGTGCGGACGCGCGAATCGGGCGCATCTTTTCCGGATTCGCCGGCATCGCGGTTCTCATTGCATGCCTGGGTTTATTTGGGTTGGCTGCCTATACAGCCGAGCAACGCGTGAAAGAGATCGGAGTACGCAAGGTAATGGGGGCCTCAATGGGACAAATCATCATCCTGCTGTCGAAGGATTTTGTTATCCTCGTGGGTGTGGCCGTCATAATCGCGATTCCGATCGTGGCATACAGCATGAATGCCTGGTTGTCCTCATTTGCTTACCGGATTGAGCTGGGCCCCGGCATTTATTTATCTTCCGCCATAGTGACGCTGGTTATTGCCTTGAGTACGGTGAGTTATCAGGCAATTCGAGCCTCGAGATTTAATCCCGTGAAATGCCTTCGGCATGAGTAAGCCGGTCAAGCGATTCAGTCCATTCGACTGACGAGCTTTCGTTTTCCGTTTGAAAGCGGTGCGTTCCGAAAATGTCCGTGGAGTTCATGACTGACTCCTTGCTTAACGCGATTCGGGTTCCAAGTAAAAAAGGGCAGCTTGAACACGCTCTTGTTTGGTTGTAGGTTCAATAAAGCCGATCAAATCCATTTTAACTTTGCCATGCGTACGACGCTTTTCATTGTTCTGATCACGACGAGCCTGTTTGGCGTTTCACCTAAAGCGGCCGCGCAAGACGCGATCTCTGAAATTGAACAGGCGATCGTGGACCATATTGATTCACGTTCCGATCGAGCCCTTCAACTGCTGGAACTTGTGGTCAACATCAATAGCGGCTCTCTGAATTTGGAAGGCGTCCGCGAAGTGGGTCGGGTTTTTGAAAGGGAGTTTGACTCAATTGGTTTTGAAACGCGGTGGGTTGACGGCAGCCCTTTTAATCGGGCCGGTCATCTCGTTGCATCCCGGAAGGGAGATGGGCCTCATTTCGTCATGATCGGGCACCTCGACACCGTGTTTGAACCCGATAGCCCGTTTCAGAAATATGAGCGGCTGTCTGAATCGCGTGCCCGCGGCCCGGGTGTCTCCGACATGAAGGGCGGAAACGTGATCATACTCGAAGCGCTCCGTGCCCTGAATGCAGTCGGCGTTCTCGATCGCATGACGGTAACAGTTGTTTTGATCGGTGACGAAGAATCGTCGGGACGTCCTCTGGATCTTTCACGGAAAGTACTTTTCGAGGCAGCCGAGGCGGCAGACATCGCCCTTGCGTTTGAAAATGGAGATGACCAGCTCGAGACGGCCGTGATTGCTCGACGCGGTTTTTCGGGCTGGAAGTTGGAAGTAACGGCCAAACCCGGCCACTCGTCTCAGGTTTTCAAAGAGGATATGGGTTATGGCGCCATTTACGAAGCCGCGAGGATTCTCAGCAGTTTTTATCAGGAGTTGGCAGGAGAAGAAAATCTGACATTCAATCCAGGTGTGATCGTTGGCGGCACGACCATTCATTATGACGCGTCCCAATCATCGGGTACTGCATTTGGCAAATCCAACGTCATTGCCGAGCGGACAACCGTCGAGGGCGATCTTCGCACGCTCACGATCGAGCAAAGGGAGTCGGCCAAGGATCGAATGAGGGCGATCGTATCCAAGAGTTTGAACGGGGCAACAGCCGAAATCACGTTTTCCGACGGGTACCCTCCCCTCGCACCCACGGACGGTAATCGACATCTTCTTTCCTTGCTGGACCAAACCAGTCGTGACCTGGGTTTTGGCGGAGTTTCAGCCGTCGATCCGAGCAAAGCCGGTGCAGCCGACGTGTCCTTCACGGCGGGATTGGTCGATATGGCCCTGGACGGTCTCGGACTCCTCGGAGCGGATAATCACACTGTGAATGAAACGGCCAATCTGAATCTACTCCCGATTCAGGCCAAAAGAGCGGCCGTCCTGATGCACAGAGTGGCGTCTACGGAGGGTACCGATTAGGTCCCCGGCGCGAACCGCGTCTATTCGGGACTTATGCGAACGCGCCTTTCTAGGCCCGCTCGTGATCACCCTTCCAGTTCGTTATGGCCTTCTTGATATCATCTTCGCTGAGTCCATCATTTACGGCGCGTGCGGCCAGGTCGTCGTATTCCTCGTCGGCCGCAAATCGCAGACCGATGATCTGACGCATATCGAGACGAGAATCGAGCAGTGAGCCGTTCCGGACGTAGTTTCGAAGGTTTTCTTCAACTCGAATGGCTCTATCCTGAGCCTTCAGAGCAAAACCTCGAAGAAATAGGAAGATGAAGATGTTCCCGAAGGCTATCGCGAAAATGAGCGAGGCACTATAAAGACCGGTTCCGTCCATCGACTTGAAGAAATTGATTGCCGCTCCGATCACGGTAGCCACGATCAGTAACGCGAGGAAATAGTGGAAAAGAGGGATGAATCTGCGGTGGTTCGAATAATTTTGCTGCTCGGCCATTGCGATGCCATAGATTAATTGCGGGGTGAAAAAGGTAGAGAACAGACCTCCGGATTTCCAAATGAAACGAACTCACAGTTGGCTGGCGTACGCTCTCGTCACCACTGTTTTTTGGGGCGTTTGGGGAGCCCTGATCGAGATTCCAGAAAAATCAGGGTTCCCGGCTACTCTCGGTTACGTGGTTTGGGCGCTCACGATGATTCCACCCGCCCTTGTGGTTCTGGCCCGAGTTGGATGGAATATCGAGCGTGATAAATCTGCCATTCTACTGGGCTCAATCATCGGCCTTCTAGGCGCCGGCGGCCAACTCGTGCTGTTTCAAGCGCTTCGAATGGGTCCAGCCTACCTGGTATTTCCCGTCATTTCACTTGCGCCCGTTGTAACGATTGGCCTCTCATTCTGGCTCCTGAGAGAGCGAACGGGGTTTCGGGGCTGGATCGGTATTTCGATAGCCATCATCGCGCTTCCACTGCTCTCCTACGCCCCCTCGTCACAGAGTCATAACGTGAGTCTGTTTTGGATTCTATTGGCACTGGTCGTGTTTTTCGCCTGGGGACTACAGGCCTACGTTATCAAGCGTGCAAATGAAACCATGAGCGCAGAAGGCATCTTCTTCTACATGATGCTTACCTCCATCATGCTGATCCCTCTGGCAATCGTGATGACGGATTTCTCTGAGACCATAAACTGGGGAGCCGACGGACCTCTGCTGTCAGCTGGTATTCAGATTCTCAACTCAATCGGGGCTCTGTGTCTGGTTTACGCGTTTCGATACGGGAAAGCCATCATTGTGTCGCCTCTGACGAACGCCGTGGCTCCCGTGATCACTATCGTTCTGTCTCTTTCGATTTACGCCGTCATCCCGAATCCAATTATAATCATCGGAATCTGTTGCGCCGTTCTCGCGGCGTTCCTATTCGCCGTTGAGGGCGAATGACCCCGAGTCAGGAACGATAATGCCAGCTCCCATTCTCCATAAGCCTCCCTCGTTCATATGGCCGACAATGATTTGCTGAAGTGACGTGCTTTGGGGCCAGGTATTGAAATCCGAACCGACGTCTCCAAAGACTCTCTCGATGGTCTGTCTTGAATCAGCCTCGGGTTCCGGAATCAGATTCCATTCATTCAGAAATCGAATAATATTGGTGTCGGCAGGTAGGTGATCCTTCAGTTGCCGGTCTAGCAACCAGGAAGAACACGTGAATGCCCGTGGCTCGAATTCTGGAAAATGTCTTTTGAAGAAGGGAAGCGAACGGCTGAATGAACGGCAACACCGGGTGTAGTCCATCGTCCCCGTCGCAGGGATATGCACGCCCAACACGCTGTCGCCCTCCTTCAGGATTTCGTCCCACTCACCTTCTTCCAGGCGAACAAGATTCCTTTCGATCGCCCCATCACGGCTCACGGGATAACCTTCGACGTAGGCGCCCATCGACAAAGAGGTGCGCCACACGTGAGTCTCCCGCAAGCCGTCAGATCCGTTCAACAACCCATCCGCTCTGACTTCCAGACCATCTTCAGCAAGAATCTGGATGGTCTGATCATCCCTACGACGAAAAATCAAATATGGATGCCGAAATTCGGTCGTTTCGAACTGAAGGCGACCGATTTTGAAAACGTTACCGACGAAGTGTCGACATAGCCAGTCCTGCTCGTGAAAACCCCAGCGACCGGTTTCTTCCTTGTAATCGAGTAGCCATAATTCCAGGTCACTCAGCGTGTCGGCCGTTACAAATTCTGAGACTCCGACGTGACGATGGAATTCAATCAGGCGAGGAACCGTTGAAAGAAATACATAGACATAGAATAATTCAATGTCCGCGTGCACATCTCCGGGCAGTTTAGGCCAGTTGAAGACGCCTGAAACCCGGGAAAATGATCCTGATGAATTGGAACGCCTATCCAATCGCCTGACCAGTTCCTGATGACAGTGCCAGTGCAGCATCTCAAGACCGGGGACGTCGCGAAAAAGCTGAGCACGCTCTATTAATGCACGCTCAGCCTTAAAATTCATTCCGAGCAATCGGCAGTTCGACTGAATGGAACCAGCGGTAAGAAGATCGCTCGCACGGTCAGAAAAAGAAGCAGCCGTTCTTTCCCATCTTTTCTCAAAGTGGGGACGCGACGTCTCTACCTTAAGCGTTGATAGAATCTGATCTAAAGTCTGGGCGGCGTCCTCTCCCATTAAGAATGATTAAATGCTCCTATTTACTCTCCTTCTTCGGCGGATTCATGACCATAATGCCAGGCTCCTGGCCCTCCGGTCCACATTCTCCCTCATACCCTTTGTTCGCCTTCAGTTTGAGATCACAGAGAATAAAGGATCCTGCTTGAAAAGAAAAGTTGAGACCATTATCGCCCAACTCAATGTCAGTTAGTTCTAAGAACCCTATCTGCTCCTGAAACAGTGTGATTCTTAGCGTATCGTTTTCTACTGCGACCTCAAAGGTCACGTCCATTTTATCTTGATTCGGTGGAAATACGAAGCCGGTCCATGTACCGGACTCGATTTCTTGTGCCTGGGCATTTTCGCTCAATAAAAAGGCTGAAATAAACACAAAAACAATGGCTGATACTAGATTGCGCATGATTGATTCGACATGTGTGTTAGCGTGCGTTTTCGTGAACCCGCTAGACTTACCTACGGACTCATAGAATGGGCACGATTACGTGTCGATCCCTGTCGGAGTTGCGACCTATAACGCCACACCCAATAATTCGAAAAGGGTCTGACTTAGCCCAGTATCCCGATTTGAGTATCTGACGACCACCAACGATTCTTTCAGAAACACATCACGGCCTGGATTCTTATTGGCCAGCGTATAGGCGTTTGACATGGCGTCTCCGATTTTTTCGAAGCCATATACATCCAGCACTTCGCGGTCGTTGAGATAGAGACGACTGCTGGATATTGCCGCAATGCTCAGATTCGGAAACCCTCGCTCGGTAATGAATACGCCTTCGTCCTGGAGGCTTTTGGTTAGCCAGGCGATGTCGGTCGTTTGACGCTCTTCCTCTGCCTGATCACTGGCCACATTTTTCGCCGACGTACACGCCGACACACCGGACATTACGAAGACCAGCATCGTACCGTACCCGATTAATCTTGTCATTTTCATTGAATTCCCTCTCAGGTTCTTTTGGTGAACACGTTCAAGTCATACGGATGCGGACTTCAAGACGTGTGCCGAAAGATGACAGGTTGCGTCAGCACTTCGCGAGTGGTTGTTCAGACACTTTGAATCTACCGGGGAGCGGCCTGAACGGAATTAGGGTTTGCACACAGTCCGGCTCCGTTTCCGCCTTCCGCTCAAGAATCTGGACGCCTTGTGTCGTTACGGCTCCGTGATTGCTGTTGTATTTGCTGCTGTGATCTAACCCGCTAATCCGACGCTAATTCATCTACCAACGACTCCCTGATCGAACGAAGCGTATCAACCAGGGCAGAAATGGGTTCGAGAACGGCGTTGAATTCAAACAGGACTTTCTTCGTCCGATCGCCGATGGTGACCTCAATCCATTCCGAACCCCCATCGGCACAATCAGGACAGCCGTACACCTCGCTCATTCCATCAAGGATTTCAAAATCGACGAGGGCGGTGAGTTTCTGCCAGGTCTCCTGGCTTAGCTCCTTCTCGAGTAGCTGATCCGGGGGACCTTGACGACCTTTGTCCCAAGCTCGTCGCGTCAACCGGGAGAATCTTGATTCAACCACCAGTTCGGTAATGCAGTAACCAATGCAAAATCCGAAGGAAGTCCCGCTCCGAATCTGCGTGACTCCGCTCTCAGGGTCATCAGGTCCCGAAATCTGGCACGATCCAAGAAAAAGACTTAGAACGAAGAGTAAGAAAAACGATCTCAAGTGCACTATCATTGGCGAAATCGTTTGCCGTGACGACTCGAGACTTGGACCCGTGTCTTTGATCCCTGTTTCACCGGGCATCAAATATCGCCCTTCCGGTTTCAGTCCGAAAGAATACCGATCAATGTTTCGGTCCGAGCTACAAAATTGTCCAGCTCAGACGCCCATCGTTCTACCTCGGCGCGCAGTTCTTCCAAGCGCCGATAGCCGTCCTGGCCTGGTGCTTGATCCGCAGACGACGTCATTCCGCGCAAATAGCTCAGCTGATTGAGCAGCATCGGGGGCGGGTAACTCTCCGAATCGTCCGTAACGAGTTCAGCATAAATGCGGTCGAGTCCCTCCTCGATCTCAAGAGCCCGCCCGTTTTTATCTTCAATAAGACTTTCCAGGGATTCGAGCGTGGAGTCAATTTGTGCGACGAGCTGATTGGCTTGAGACATGAGATCCCTGACCTTCAGATTGAAAGCCAGTTGCTCGTCAAGTTGGTCCTGCGTAATGCCGTCGGCGGCAATTCTTGGGTCGATCAGAATCCGGACCTCGTGCTCGGCCGTCCAGTCCCCGGCCGTCAACCTGATCGTATATCGACCGGGAACCGCCAACGGTCCTCGTACCGTCTCGCCCTCCCAATCGACGGTGCCCGCATGCCGCATATCCCACGTAAACCGGTGCATGCCCGCGTCGGTGCTCAGCTCTTCATCAAGCGTCCCGGGACAAGGATCGCGCCGACCCTCACTCTCCCCTGAATGAGTCGCTGCCGTTTCGCTCGAAATACTAATTAGTACGGACCCCGTACTATCTAGTACATTTAGTACGAGTGGTATACTAATTGCGTCCGACAGATAATAGTCCACATGCACACCTGGATGGGCGTACTGGGGCTGTTCCTTTCCGTTGTCTGTTCCACACATTCTCACCCGATAGGCGTCCCGGGGCTGAAAAAGATGTTTTTCAGAATGAGCTACGTGCTCATTGATCTGATGAAGAGGACTCAGATCGTCCAGGATCCAGAACGAGCGACCCATGGTTGAGAGCACCAGATCCCCGCGGTGAACCTTGATGTCGGTAACGGGCACAACGGGGAGATCCAGCTGAAAAGATTGCCAATGCGCGCCATCGTCAAATGAGATGAACAGGCCGAATTCGGTTCCCGCATATAGCAGCCCTTCGCGGTCGGGGTCTTCCCGAACCACGCGGGTGGGATAGTCATCCGGAATTCCATTCTCTCCGGATGTCAGGAGCGTCCACGATGCTCCGTAGTCGGTCGTTCGAAAGATGTAGGGATGGAAATCATTGAGCAGGTACCGATATCCCGCTACGTAAGCCTTGCCACCCCTGAAGGGCGAGGGTTCGATGTGCTGAATGCGGCCTTCCGGCGGCATACCCCGTGGAGTGACGTCGGTCCAGGTCACCCCATCATCCCGTGAGACATGAACGAGCCCGTCGTTCGAACCCGTCCAGATAACGCCCTGTTCCACCGGAGATTCTTCGATGGTATAGAGCGCACTGTAGTGCTCTTCTCCCGTTATATCGCGTGTGATCGGTCCTCCGGAAACCATCTGTCGTTCGGCACGAAACGCCGTCAGGTCCGGGCTGATGGTCTCCCATGTCCGACCTTCATTTCGGGTTCGATGAACGTACTGGGAGCCGTGGTATATCACATTCGGATCATGCGGTGAAACCCGAATAGGCACGACGCGCTGGAAGCGATACGCGAGTTCAGCCGGGTTTCGGCCATACATATTTGCCGCGCCAACGTAGTACTGTTGTGCCTGACCGGTGGCTCGATTGTATCGAGAAAATCGTCCTTTGCAGTTGCTGTAGACAATGTTTTCGTTTCCCGGTTTGGGTACGGCGGGTCCCGTTTCGCACCCCCCGATCGCTTCCCAGTACGCCGTCGAGCCGCCCGGAAGACTCCGAGGTCGAGCACTCGGTACCGCAATCGTCGAGTTGTCCTGTTGTCCGGCGTAAATCCAGTACGGAAATCGATCGTCCACATGAATCTGATAGAGTTCAGCCGTTGCCTGATTGCGCTGCGTGGACCAGGTTTTTCCCCCATTCAGCGAGACGTTGGCCCCTCCGTCATTGGATTGGATCATGATCTCGGGATGATTTGGGTTGATCCACATGTCGTGGTTATCGCCGTGGGGCGTAGATCGCCGACTGAATTCCTGACCTGCATCGACCGACTTGTAGAACCTCTCATTGTTCACATAAACGATGTCCGCATTCGTCGGGTCGGCGTCAACGTTGGTATAGTAGAAAGGGCGATTCATCAGACCGCTCTCCGCGTTCACGAGATACCATGATTCACCTTGGTCGTTTGACCGATACAGTCCCTCTTTTTCCGGTTCCGTCTCTATCAGAGCATATATCCGACTGGGGTCGTCCGGCGTTACCGCCAGGTCGATCTTGCCGACAAGACCTTGGGGCAATCCCGTTTCTACTTTTTTCCAGGTTCGTCCGGCGTCCGTAGACTTGTAGATTCCATCTTCTTTGTCGTCACCGCTGATAATCGTCCATGGTTTGCGTTCAGCGAACCACATAGCGGCGTACACCTCATCGGCGTTTGCAGGATTCAGTTCGAGATCCACAGCTCCCGTTTTCGACGAGACGTGAAGGACCAAATGCCAGGATTTGCCACCATCGCTGGTTTTATAGACACCCCGTTCCGGATTGGACCCGAATGGACTTCCAAGAGCGGCCACGTATACGACTTCGGGATTGGTCGGATGGATGACGACCGCTCCAATCTGGCCCGTTTCACGCAGGCCGGTATGCTCCCAGGTTTCGCCGGCGTCCAAGGATTTGTAAACGCCCTTTCCCAAGATGACGTTACTGCGAATCCCTTCAGAACCCGTTCCCACATAGATCACATCTGGATTTGAATCGGCGACATCGATCGCACCGATCGATCCTGTCTCGAAAAATCCGTCTGAAATATTGGCCCAGTTCTGACCGGCATCTGTTGATTTCCAGACACCCCCTCCAGTCGCCCCGAAATAAAACGTGTAGGGTTGATCGCCATGCCCTGCCACTGCCGTTACGCGACCGCCGCGAGTCGGACCGACCATTCTAAAATCCAGATCGGCAAAGAGCGATGGGTCAACAACCACGTTGGGATTCGCGGTCGAATCCTGAGCCTCAGAAGTTTGGACTGGACCGAATAGAAGGGGAATGACGACTGAAATAGCGGCGACACGGCGGGCATCATGCATGACGAGAAAATTCATTTTACTAGCAGTCTGAACGAATATCGGTGGGCCAGCAGGTGCCAATATTAGGCCCTGAATCACCCAAATGCCAGTTATGGATGACCAAGAATGCCCTCTCGTATGAAACCATCCGTTCCGCACTAACGTACGGATATCAACAATGCTAATATTTTAGCAGCATCTTAGAACTCGTCCAAGAATTGAAACATGATCTCATTGCGATCCATTCTCTCGGCCCTCGTCTTGTCGTCGCTCGCCACAGGGGCCTGTCTCGCCCAGGATGTCAAGGACATGAATGTGGGCGAACTTATTCGGGCTCTGGAACACGAAAATCCTATCATTCGCTCGCGGGCGACCTGTTCTCTGGGTGAAATGGGACAGCGCGCACGACCATCTCTTAACGCTCTTCTTGAACTTCTTTCTGACGATACGGTCGTAGCGTACAACGTCTGTGAGGGGATTGGAAGGAGGAATGACTGGAATTCGTATCGGAGTGTTCCAAAAGAGACGGTTGTGCAGATCGCTCGCCCGGTGAGCTCGCGTCCCGTGCTCTAACCGAATTAGGGAGCGTATCGAGAGTACCGCTCGAAGAAAAACTAAAACATCATTCCGCCTTTGTTCGCATGAACTCTGCCTGGGCCCTCGGCGCACTGGGCTACAACCAATCCGTGTCTCCCTTGAGCGAAGCCATGCGAGATTCCTCTTCCGACGTCCGCGAAAAGTCTGCCTGGGCACTTGGCGCCATTGGCATTAGCGAAGGAATTCCAGCGCTAATAGGGGCCGTTGATGATCCGGACGAGGACGTGCGGGAAATGACTGCGTGGGGAATGGGAGCGATCGGTAGTCGATCGAGCGTAGAGGCACTTTCCGCTCTAATCGTGGACGATTCACCTGGTGTAAGAGAAAACGCCGCGTGGGCGCTGGGGGCCATTGGTTCGAGAAAAGGGGTTCCGGCACTTATTATGCTCCTGAAGGATTCAGAGTTCGATATTGTTGAGAATGCCGTTTGGGCGCTCGGCGCTATTGGTCACTCGAGTGGTATTGAACCCCTTCTGCCGCTACTGGGAAGCGAAGAACCGGAAATCCGCAAGCAGGCGGCATGGTCCCTCGGCGCTATTGGAAACGAACGTGCTCTTGACGCCCTTATCGAACTCATGGAAGATGAGGACTCAGAGGTGCGAAAAATGGCGATGTGGGCCGTACGCGCGGTTTACTAGGGCAGGCTACGCCGGGGTACAATCGATCTGCGGGGGTTCATCCCGGGTGGGGACAGCGCTTTTTTCACCCCACCAGCGGAGAGCCGTGTAAACATACCAGGCTCTGAATCGACACATACCGTCGTCTATACACATTTTTTTGAGTAAGCGGTCCGCGTACTCGCGCGAATCCGAATGGTCCAGAATCTCCATTCGCATCAGCTGATATAGAACATCATGCACAAGCGATCCCCGCATGAATGTGGCTGTATCGATGGTCGGTCCGCTGGGTCCGTCCCAGGAGTATCCTTTCTTGACGATCAACTGACCTAGATCCGAGAGGCTCAAATATCGGGTCTCGACCGGAATCGCGGGTCGCATTTCGATTTCAATATGGAAGTCCTCCACCAACTGATACTTGTAGTAATTCAGTTTTCTGAAGCAGGATTGGCGATCGGTCGACAGTGAGTTCATTCGAGATTTACCTATCGAGTGTACAGTTCAATCTGCCAGAAAGGAGTTCTGACGACGCTCTGGCGCCGAAGTCCGTGTGACTCCGGAATCTGCCTGATCTCCTGCGGCGAGTGTACGAATGATCTGAACGGATCTCCATTGGTTTTCCTTTTCAGGTTTTCGATTCCCATCGCCAGGTGGACGAACCAGCGATTTCTAGGATAACTCATTGCAAATACCCGACCGCATTTCTCGACTGCGGTTGATAACATGCCCCGATAATCGGGGTAACAGCAGACAACCCGGTCGAGCGTTACGATGTCATGCGATTCAAGCGTTCCTTCGTACTCAGCAATGTCTCCTTGTATGAATTCTACCCGTTCACGGTGCCCGCGTCTTACACTTTCTTTTGCAGCTACGTCGTTGTAGGCCGACGAGAGGTCGATATGCGTTGCACTTGAACAGGTATCCTGAAGCAGCTCATGATGAATAACTCCTAGCCCAGCGCCAATATCGAGTAGCGTGGCATTCCGCAGATCCTGACCGCGAATGGAGTCGAGTAATATCTGGGTCGTCCGATCCGGACCTTGCTTTTGGTATCGGGCCAGGTCTCTCTCGGCATGCTTACTGCCAAAATGATGATCTCTGGGATCGCAACATTTCATCTCTCAACCGTTCATATCGCATGAGCTCTCAACCCAACAAACGAGGATCGACGCGCGGCTCCGACACGCACGCGATTTCTGGCCACCGGTTGTCTGCCTATCAGCCAAAGTCAACTCCGTCCACTTAATTTGAACAGGCCTTATCAGATCGGAGGCTCGGTGGCGATATTCCCGGGCCACATGCAGCTTGATTCGATTTCGAACGGATCCCGGCAGTTCTGAAAATGCATCAAGACGGGTCGCTTCGAACGAGATGATCGATCCACCGGGGCGGCTAATTACTCATCTGTTGAAACGGCTGGGATTTCGGCATCACGAACCATCTCATTGAAAATGGGAAGTTGTTCTTCCAAAATCGTAGCCAGCCGTTCCAATTGTTCGTCGATCTGTTGCATGAGTTCGTCCCGAACGGCGTACGCTTGATCGGTCGGACGATTATCTCCGCCCGAAACCACACCGCCGACCGCCGCCAGCTTATTGTTGAGCCGGATCGGAAAGTTGAGAGGATCTTGACCGGATTGGTTTTTCGTCTGATACAGCGCTTCCTCTACATTCTTGAGATCATCAAGAAGCGATGCAGCAACCGCCTTTATGGTGTCGGTCTGTGCAAGATCAATCGGCAGACGATCCGTTACACCGTTAACCTGGGTACGAATGGCCCGAATGCGCTTTATCGCCTTGTGCGTCTCGCCCAGCTTATCGCGAATGGAAATCAGAAACTCAAATTGCTCGTCTAGTTCGGCCTGTGTCGCCGATGACCGCGGATCCTGCAGGATAGTAAAGCCAACGGTCGACGAATCATCCTCAACAACGAGACGCGCCTGATATTTTCCCGGAGCCGCCCGCGGACCGGTCACACTCCCGGACCACATGATGAGTCCGTCAAAGGTATCTGCATCTTCGTAACGCATGTTCCAGGCGAATGTGTTGATCCCTTCCTCTATCGGTACATCGTCTTCCGTAGTAAACGACTTGATGATCGTTCCGTCTTCCTCCAGAATTCGGAGCGTAACGGCCGCGCTGTCGGGTTCCGATCCCAGGAAATACCGAAGTCTGACAGAACTTCCTCCGCCAAATCCACCACCGGACCGGACGGTTGGAAACGGTCCATACAGTACGTGGGAGGCAGCCAATTCACTCGCCTGAACTTTGTGAAGGACCATCAAGTCCTCCATGATCCAGAATCCTCTTCCTTGCGTAGCCACGACCAGGTCGTGCTCCTTCCAAGCCAGATCCGTAATCGGAACGATCGGAAGATTTTGTTGAAAGTCACTCCAGTGGTCGCCGTCGTCGAATGAGATATACATCCCGCTCTCTGTTCCAGCGTACAGGAGTCCGGCGCGTTCCGGGTCGGGTTGAATGGCTCGGGTGAAATGCTGGTTGTCGATACCGTCTGTAATCTTCGTCCAGCTTTGCCCGTAGTCGGTCGTTTTGTACAGATACGGTGCGAAGTCGTCTGACTTGTACATCGTAGCGGCGACGTACAGTCCACCGGGCTCGGTGGGGTGCGCGACCATGTCGTTGATCATGATCCACTCGGGCATGATCCGTTTTGCAGGAGTCACGTTTGTCCAGGTTGCGCCGCCATCTCGTGTGATATGAATGAGTCCGTCGTCCGAGCCCGTCCAGATAACACCCGGCTCGGATCCCTCCTCGAGGGTGAAAATGGTCCCATAATACTCGATGCTCGTGTTGTCCTGGGTGATAGGTCCTCCGGAAGACTTCTGTTTTTCCGGGTCATTGCGCGTGAGATCTCCGCTGATGGCCTCCCAGGACTGGCCCTCATTCGTCGTTTTGAACAGAACCTGCGCACTCGTATAAAGCACGTTGGAATCATGGCGCGAAAATTTGATCGGGAAATTCCACTGGAATCGGTACTTGTAATCTTGCGCTCCGTGTCCCATCGGATTGTCGGGCCAGACGGTAACGGTCCTGCGCTCACCCGTTCGGTGGTTGACACGGGTCAAGAAACCGTCATAGGATCCGCCGTAAACGATCTCCGGATCGTCAGGGTCGGGAGCGATCCAGGCACTTTCGCCACCTGCGGTCGACTCCCATTCGCGCATGTTCCGTCCATTCGAAGTGTGCAGAATGCGTACAGTCGAATTGTCCTGCTGGCCGCCATATATCCTGTAGGGAAAGTGGTTGTCCGTGGTGACCCTGTAAAATTGGGCCGTTGGTTGATTGTCATCGTAGGATGACCAAGTTTCTCCGCCATCGAAGGTTACCTGCCCTCCTCCGTCATCACCGATAATCATCCGGGACGAATTTCGCGGATCGATCCAAAGGTCGTGATGATCCCCATGCGGCGTACTAATGGGGTCATACGTCTCTCCTCCGTCCTTGGAGCGATGAAATCTTACATTGAGCACATAGACCATGTCCTCGTCCTCGGTATCGGCGTAAATGCGTGTGTAATACCAGGCTCTTTGACGCAAACTGCGGTCGGAGTTGACTTTTTCCCAAGACTCTCCACCATCTTCGGATCTAAAAACCCCTCCGTCTTCGGCCTCGACGATCGCCCAGACGCGTTCCGGATTGACTGGAGAAACCGTAACCCCGATGATTCCCAGCGTGCCGGTTGGCAGGCCATTATCCTGGTTGGTCAATTCTTCCCAAGAATCGCCCCCATCCGTTGACTTCCAAAGGGATGATCCGGGGCCGCCGCTATTCAAGCTGTAAGGCGTCCTGTCCAAATTCCACATGGCAGCGTACAATATCCTGGGGTTAGTGGGATCCATTTGCAGATCAACCGCACCCGCTTCGTCACTTACAAAGAGGACCCGTTCCCAGTTCTCTCCGCCATCGGTCGATCGAAATACCCCTCTTTGTTCATTGGGCCCGAATAGATGCCCCAAAACGGCAGCGTAAACCAGGTCCGGGTTCTTTGGATGGATCCGAACACGAGGAATGCGCCTGGAGTCGTCAAGCCCGATGGATTTCCAGGTCTTGCCCGCGTCGACGGATTTCCACATTCCGTACCCGTGGGACACATTCCCACGAACGGTCTTTTCCCCACCACCGACATAGATCACGTTCGGGTCCCATTCGCTGACAGCCACCGCGCCGATGGACCCACCAAAAAACTCGTCCGAAATATTACTCCACGACTGACCTCCGTCGGTCGTCTTCCAGACGCCTCCCCCGGTTGATCCCATGTAGTGCACGAGCGTCTGACCAGGAACTCCGGTTACGGCCGCCGAACGCCCTCCTCGATACGGCCCCACAAGCCGATACTCCAACCCGTCATACTGTTTCGGGTCTATTTCTTGAGCGTACAGGTCGATGACGAGAAGGAAGCACAAAACGAATGTGAGCGGTGCGAGCTTCTTCATAATCTTGGAGTTGGCCTTCGATGCTGGTTGTTACGAGCGTACAAATGTCCCCATGGACGGGTGGGCATAGAATGTACTGGATGTTGTATCAGATCGCTAGAATTCCACGCGCTAGACGAGCTTACCAGCACCTGGCGGTAGCCAATGCGGATCCTGGTTTTTCCACTTTACCGTGCAGCCGATCGGGTTCGTCACCGGCGTTCGCAGAGGACGACGGGCCAGCGCGTCTTCCAATGCATTTTCGAGATCATTGACAGAAATCTGGGACGAATCGCGAGGGCTATCCACACCTCGGCCGGTATAAACCAGCTTACGTTCGCCGTCAAACACAAAAAAATGCGGGGTTTTCAAACCACCGTACGCCAGGACGACTTCCTGTGACTGATCCCGTGCATAGATCCAAGGAAAATCATACGTCTCCATCCGCTGAACCATATGAGCATAATCGTCGGTCGGGTGTGTGATTTCGTTGTTCGAGTTGATTCCGATAAACGCGACACCGTCGTCCCTGAAGCGCTCGACGGTGGATCGAGTGACCTCATCGGATCCGATCACATACGGACAATGATTACACGTAAAGAATACAACCAGGATTGGCGATGACTCGAAATCGGCCAGCGAGTACTCCTTTCCGTTTGTCGCAGGAAGATTGAACTCGGGTGCGTTTTCCCCAATTTGAAGTGTAAATGGCATCGCTGCAGGCCCCCAGGTTTTTCTGATTCCGATTTTACGTCGCCAGATGTTCTGTGACGCTGCCCGGAAAAGAAATTCTCTAGGAAAATGGAATCGTCTCAGGTAGTGAACGAGCCTAGCTCCTCATGAGAAGAGCCCGAAGAAGCTTTCGCTCCTCCGGGCTTTCTCCCTTTCTCCACACCCATCACAGGTTGACTTTATCCGATACCGTCGCGGAAGCGGCGAGCATGACGGATTCGGTGCCCCGCGCGGCTTTCGAGGGCCCCGTGGATGACAAAGATCTCGAGCTGCGTCTGATCCAGAATCGAAATGAGTTCGTCCGTCACCTCTGAAGTGGCCGCCTGAGCCCATTCTTTCACCTCCTCGCGGGTTGCGCCGGAGTCAATCAGTTCCTGGAATGCTTCTCGGAGCTCTTCCACTTTATTGTGCAACACTTCAAGGGCCAGAACTTGGTCGTCATCCAGTCCCAACACGGCTATCATGACTTCGCGGGCCGCTGCTCGATAGGCTTCCAGTTCTTCCTTCCGCTCCTCCAGCGCCGCTTCTCGATCTGCCTTCATCTGTTCGAGGATGGCCTTCTGATCATCCGTCAACAGGTCCTGCCACGCGTTTTTGAGTCCTTCTCCCAGCGCTTGAAGGGCCTCCCGAAATGCCTCATCTGAGAGTGAGCCACTAAGATGCTCTTCGCGAAGCGCGTCTAAATCCAATCTGAACTGCTCACGAAGAGTAGAGATCGCTGCCTTTTGATCTTCCGTAAGACCTAGATGGTCCGCAAATGCACCGGCTGATGGCGCTCCTCCGAAGTGGCCAAATCCGCGGTGACCGTTAAACCGATCTGCGAATCCACCGCCCTGACCATGATCGAACCCGGGACGACCGAAGATATTTCCTCGGTTCTCGAGCCTGTTGAGCAGCCGCTCAATCTGTTCATCGCTCAACGTTTCCTGCAGCTCGGCAGCCACGTACCACAAAAAACCCGGCTCATGAGCGCCGTCTTCGTGTTTCGCAAATGCACGTTCCAGGATGTCTGTCTCGGCCGCATCCAGTTGCAAATCCGCAGCGATGAACGATACAGACGCTACGATTTCCGCTGTCATCTCCGCGTCGTCGTCAACTGAAGACGAATCACATGCGGCCATTCCCAGGAAAAGGAATCCCGTCAACACATAATGACCGAACGGTTTCTTTAAGAATAATTTCATGTTTTCTCTCCCTCGAATATCGACTTCTAGATGATTGATAAAATCGAATTAGTTTCTGGACCTAATATCGGCCGAATGGGCTCTCTAGTTGTCACAATTCCATCACATTTGTCTTTCAATCGATCAGGCGCAATAAGAAAACCCTTCCGCGTGCGCTAAACGAGACGCCGGGAAATAGTTTACGCCAAACCGATCTACGCCTTTGTGTTCGGATTTGCTTTAAGATTTGCTTTCAGAATTCGCCAGAGCCCCAGTGTGAGGACGGGTATTACAAATACGATCCAGTATCCCCACGTGAGCGCCCCGTACCCGGATGCAATCAGATCAACAATGCCGATGGCATCGGCCAGAAATATGGCAAGCACCAGGATAATGATCGCGATCCCGAATCGAAGGACTCGGGGCATGCGCTTGCCCTTCTCCTCATAGACTCCGTTCACACGCTCATTGAAACCGTGAATGAGACCAATTCCCGTTTCTATCAAAGTCCCAAAGAGTATGATTTGAAAAACGAGACGAAGAATCGGGATGTCCAAATGGCTGAGAAGAAAGTCAGCCGGTATCGATGCCGAGAGAATCTCGGGGTACTGCCCCAGCATAGCCGTATAAATCATGACTCCCGGAAGCATGGCCAGAAGGCCTGCGATACTTCCTGATAAGAGAGCTTCTTTCCTCGACTCGATATGTCGGGTGGCAAACAGCATGGCGGGCATGATTCCAACGTTGTATGCCGCGTATCGCGCACCGCTCAGCCACCAACTAGCACCCGGGCTGGATGCACTGATATTCTCGTCAATTACACCACCGAACCGGTTCACAGCGACGATGATGAGCACCAGAAAAACAGCATAAAGAGCAAACGACCAGATGGACAGCGCCTTTTCGATCAGCGGGGTCCCGTAGAATACGAGAACGCCCACGACCAGGATCATGGTGATAATCCCAACGATGGATGGAATGCCAAACACTTCCGTGGTCAACTCGCCTGCCGCGGAACCCAGGACTGAAACGACGAGAATCATCCCGGTTACGTAAACGACTTCGTATCCAATCCAGGCTTTTCCCAGAAGCTTGTTTATGAACGAACGATAATCGTAGGACCTCTGTAGTCTGGCCAGTTCGAAGCCGATGGCTAGAACGATGCTCCAGATAATCGTAGATACCACAATCCCATAGTAACCGGCCGCCGGACCGTCACTCAGGAAGAATTCCACCAGTTCACGGCCGGTGCCGTAGCCCCCTCCAATGACGATAGACTGAAAAACGAATCCGGGGAGGAGGTATTTCAGGAATATGGGTGAGCGAAACATGGGCCGTGCTCGTTAAGTCACGAGCGATTTAATTATCGGAACGATGACGTCGACACCGTCCTCAATTGGCCAGCAGACAGGAATCTCCAACCGGGACTGCAACTCCCGCTGGTAGGCATGCTTTTTCCCCTCGTCCCATCCAAGCCCATTTAGCGTCACGGCCAGTGTATCAGCCCCGTACATCCGTATGAGTTCGATCTCGTCTACCGGGTCGGGGACACGCGTTCCGATCTTCTCTTGATCCACAAAGTGTGTTCGAGCCGGATAGTGCTGAAGAATCACGCCCGAGGCATTTCCAGAAAGAATGAATTCGGAACCGGCGGGACCCGATGGATTTCTCAGAGAGCCCTGCCCTTCGATGAGGATCAATTCAGGACGGGATTCTTTCTCGCACTCCAGGATTACGCGCTCGATCTCGCCACTGATGAAATCATTCGGTGTGGCGTCGAAAATAAAACCGTGCTGATATCCTTGCATCCAACCGGTTTGACCCGTGTAGAGCATTTCCGTGTGAATTCCTGCGGCATTGCAGGCCTCCCAAAGGATTCGACAGGTTGTTCTTTTCCCTACGGCACAATCAGTGCCGAGAACCGGGACTACTTTTGCGTGGATTTTCAGAATATCGCCGGTCCAGAATCGGAGGTCGCGGGTCTTTCGAGGTCGGCGGATGTCGATGAGAGCGACTCCGTGTTCTTTCGCCAGCCGGTTGAATTCAGGATCGTCGCCGAGCGCGTCATGCAGCCCGCATACGACGGTCATTCCATTCTCGATGGCGGCCCTGATCTCGCTTCGACAACTCTCTGGCAAACCTCCCCCTGAAAAGGCTACTCCGACCACGAAAACGGGTGGTTTATCGTGTTTTTCAAGGTAGCTCGCCAACGTTGGAAAGATCGGCACGCCCAGCGTCCGGCCGTCCATCACGTCCCCGGCATCTTTTCCAGCGTGCTTTTCGTCCAGTACAGCCTTGACCTCGAAGCGCTCACTCCCGCGGAGTAACCCGTGACACGTCTTGGCAAAGTCCTCGTGGAGTAGACTGTTTGTATAAACGACGGCGTCCTGTTTGGTCAGCTTACTCAATCGTCACACTCTCACAGGATGCAAGAAACTCTGGATCCAGATCGGCCCCGTGGCCTGCGGCGTCTGGAATCGTGACTCCTTCGGGGGTGATTTCGACGCCTTCCAGAACCGGGTCGATTTTGTGATCGTAGTGGGTATCGAGATCGGCAAATCGAATGACCTCCCGAGCCGAAACCAGGTGCGCAGACGCTGACAATCCCAACCGCGTCTCCGACATGCTTCCAACCATACACGCCATCCCGGAATCCTCGGCGATGTCGGCAATCTTCATTCCGTTAAAGATACCTGCCGACTTGGCCAGTTTGATGTTCAAGAGATCACAACATCCGTCCCGAGCGAGAATTTCAGCATCATGGTGATCGAAAACGGATTCGTCCGCCATGATCGGTATCGACGTACTGTTTTTGACTTCCCGAAGGCCTTCGTAGTCCCAATATTTGACTGGTTGTTCGCAATATTCGATGCCCTGATCCTTGATTCTGTCGAGCACGCTTTTGGCCGTCTCGCGGGTCCAACCCTGGTTGGCGTCAATTCGGAGAGGTGTCTCCGGACCAATGGCGGCGCGGATTGACTCAATTCGCCTGACATCGTCTTCCAGACCCGTCCCCAGCTTCACCTTGATGGCTTGAAAACCCTCCTCCTGGTAGGAGACCGCTTTTTTGGCCATTGCGTCCGGATCATCAATCCCGATCGTATTGTCAGAAAAGAAGACTCGCCGAGTCCCTCCGAGTACTTCGAACAGAGGTCGATCCGTAGCCTTTCCAGCCAGATCATAGAGTGCCATATCGAAGGCACAGCGTGCGGTCGTGTTGTGAACATACAGATCGCGCATTGCCATCGTGTGGCGCTCGATTTCAAGAGGATCCATCCCCAAAAGAAGCTGCGCCAGATCGGTGGCCACGGCGACAACGGTACCCTGGCTTTCACCCGTAATGCGGCTCGTTGGACTTCCCTCACCCCAACCATATAGCCCTGAATCGGTCCGAATCCGAACGAATACGTTCTGGGTAGAGTCTGAGGATCCCAATGCAATCCGAAAAGGTGACCAGAACGGAATATTCACCTTGAAGAGATCGATTCCGATGATTTTCATGCTTGGTAAATGGTGCGGAGTTTGGCGATTACTCGAATTGGACTGGATCAAATCCAGTAACCAGGGAAATTTCTGCAGCGTCTACTTCGGCGGTATAGACGGGCCACTCCGTCTCAAAGAAGCCATTCACATCCGCGATCATGGCCTCAAGAACCTGGCGTGTCTTGGCCATTGCCCGGTCCTCCGTTGACGTTGGAGAGTTATAACCAGAGCCGATATAACTGGAGGCCGTACGTAGATATGCGCTTACCGTGTACGGATCTCGATAGATGCCTTGTTTCCCGTGTTCTCCGAATAAACGATCACTGAACGCATTCAGCGAGTCTTTCACCGCTTTAGAGGACTTTTTCAGTGCTTTGGCGACATCATCATCGAGATCGTCGAGCTGTGCCGTTACGTTGTCGATGGATTCCACGGCGTCGCGGAGATGATCGGCGATCTGAGTTGCACTGGTTACCAGGCTGGCCAGGACATCGGATAATTCAGAGCGCGCTTCCAGTCCCTCCGTTCCGAAATCCAATCTAGGATCGAGGTCGACACGGATGTCCGTTTCACCGGATGAAGCACCATAGGTGATTCTAGCCGTGTAAATACCCGGAAGTACCCGAGCACCAGATGGTTCCGGGGCGTCATCATCCGGTTTTTCGCGACTGGGAAACCTGACCCCTTTTCTTGTCAGGTCCCACTCTGTACGGTTGATTCCAACTTTTGCAGGGCCGTCAATCGAGCGAATCACGGTTCCGTCGCGATTCAATATTTCGATTTTGACTTCTTCCGGGGCGTCATCGTTGTCGCCGTCTTCTTCAGAGTCTTCGTCGTCGTCTTCATCCCGAACCCCTTCTTCTACTTCACCGTCTTCTTCATCGTCGTCGTCTTCTCCTGGTTCATAGGCATCCGGATTGATCGAATAAGAAAGTCTTGCCCCCCGGGGTCGGTTTTCACCAGCGAAAATCGCATTGCCCCGAAACCGTGTTCCCGATGCTTGAATGTTTGAGGCTAGGTACGCATTAGGAACCTCAAACACGTACACGGCCTCGTCCAGAATCTGAGCCCCCTCCGACGCAATGGCTCGAAGCGGCCGAATGTCATCCAGCACGTAAGCGGATCGCCCAAACGTACCGATAACCAGGTCATGCTCACGAGGATGAATCACCAGGTCCATCGTTGACGCGGTTGGATAACCCTGTGTCCATTTCGTCCACTCTTGTCCTCCATCCACGGAAACATACAGGCCGAATTCCGTACCGAGAAAGAATAATTTCTCCTCGATAGGATCCTGAACGATCGAGAGTGCATAGCCCCAGACCTCATCAGGATCCACCATTTCTTCCCATCGCTGACCCCAATCACGCGTCCGATAGACGTACGGTCTCCAGTTATCGCGGCGGTGATCGTCAATCACGGCGAAGGCCTCGGCTTCATTAAACGTCGATGGCTTGATCTGCGTGACCCACGAGCCATCGGCCACGCCCCGAATATTCTCCGCGACGTTTTCCCACGTTTCTCCGCCGTCGCGCGTGAGCTGGATGTTGCCATCGTCCGTGCCCACCCAAAGCACGCCTTCCGTCAACGGACTGGCACCAATCGAAACAATGGTCGTGAAATTTTCCGCCTGCGTTACGTCATAGGTCAGTCCGCCGGACTCAAGTTGCTTTTGTTTTTCGGAGTCGTTGGTTGTCAGATCCGGTGAGATGACCGACCAGCTATTCCCCTTATCCTCACTCTTGTGAAGAAATTGACTCCCGTAATAGATCGTGGACGCATCGAACGGATCCTGGGCAAATCCCGCGTTCCAGTTGAACCGAAGGATTTCGCCGTCTGGATGAAGGGGTTTGAGATACTTGGCATTCCCCGTCACTTTGTCGTAGCGCCTAAGGCTTCCTCCCTGACTCATCGCATACCCGAATCGAGAGTTTTCCGGATCTGGAGAAACATCAAATCCGTCACCGAATGCCACTTCCTGCCAGTAACTGTTTCGGATTCCGCCTGATTTCCATACATAGGCAGGACCGATCCAGGAGCCATTGTCCTGCATGCCTCCCATCACGTTGTATGGGAATTCCATGTCCACGTTGATGTGGTAGAACTGGGCGACGGGCAAGTTTTCTGCGAAACGCCACGTCTTCCCGCGGTCCCTGGAAATGTTCAACCCACCATCGTTCCCCTCGATGATGAAATCCTTATCGGTAGGATCAATCCAGAACGCGTGATGATCCGGATGGACACCGTCCGGGCCATAGCTCTGCATGAGTTGTGAGAACGATCGGCCCGCGTCATCGCTCACTGATACGACGGAATGGACATGATAGATACGATTCTCGTTGGCCGAATCCACAAAAATGTCCTGGTAATAAAATGGGCGCTGGGTAACCTGGGCCGAATCGTTGACGGTAGTCCACGAATCTCCTCCGTTGGTTGACCGGTAAAGCGCGTTCTTCTCCGCTTCGACGAGCGCATAGGCCACGTTGGGGTCGCTTTGTGCAAAAGCCAATCCGATTCGTCCGAGTTCGCCTTTGGGCAGACCGTCCTCGTCCGTTTGCCTCTTCCAGGTCTTACCCCCATCGTATGTCACGTGAAGGGCTGATCCGGCGCCGCCTGACTTAAAAAACCATGGCCAGCGACGGAATTCCCACATCCCAACCAGAATGTGATCCGGATTCGACGGGTCCATGACCATGTCACCAACGCCTGTCTTCTCATTCTCGTAGAGAATCTTTTTGAAAGACTCCCCGCCGTCCGTGGTTTTGAAAACGCCTCTCGTCTCGGTCTCTCCGTAAATAGGCCCGAGCGCTCCGATGTAGGCCACATCGGGATTGTCCGGATGCAGCAGAATCCGATGAATACTTCTGGTTTCATCGAGCCCGAGGTGGGTCCAGGAGCTTCCACCATCGATCGTTTTGAATAGACCATTTCCAGCCGACACACTGTTCCGCGGATTTCCTTCTCCTGTGCCAACCCAAATCACATCCGGATTAGACTGGTTGATGGCAATCGCACCAATCGAATGAGCCGACTCCTCATCGAAAATCGGCTCCCATTCTACGCCCCCACTCGTCGATCGCCACAGGCCGCCTGAAGCGGTACCTGCATAAATGATATCCGGGTTGCCATGTACGGCGTCTATCGCAGTAACTCGACCGCTCATCCCGGCCGGTCCGATACTACGAGGCTTCATCGCTTCGAATTTTTCCATGTCGAGCTGTTGAGCCGAAGTCACAGGTAACGTGATCAAGGCTAATACGGCGGTAGCAAGAAACGACCAAAATGAGCGAAACCGTGGGGCAAACATGCGTGTATGGAATTGGTGGCTATGGATCCGAGTCGCGCAGAATCAATGGTTCGCGGCAGAAAATACATCAACAGTGACTCTGTTATGGCGACTGGCCGCCGGGCTGAAGCCATGACAAACGACCCGATCAACAGAACAAATATGCACGGGCCGTTATCTTCTTTGTTCTGACCGCTGTGTCGGTGAACGTCCTTCGGAGATTGCCGACAGATCAGCATCAAAAGCCGAGAACTTGAAAATCAATTTGAAATCTCGATTTAAACCGGAGGCAATGTCATGAAATCAAAGATTAGACTTGCTTCTGGGCTGTTGGTCATCACCGATGCGTCGACATTCCGGACTCTGGCCATCAGATCACGCGGGGTTCGTCGCGCGCTTTTTCAACCCGTCGCGGAGCCGAGCCTTGAATTCCATGTTTGATTCATCGTGCATTTCCCTGCGTCGTGTCCTGGTTATTCCGCTGCGCCGGTGAAGAAACAAGTGGAGTCAATGTTGACTGGCTCCACTTTTACTTTTGGTGGATGAACTCTGTTCGTCTTCATTAGTGGCTAAGAATTTCCTATTCTTTCGGCGCCACATCTCTATCACCTGACGAAGCGGTCTGTGACTCCAGTCGACGCGAGCGGACGAACATTACGCTATGGCCCGTATCCGGAGCTGTCGATTCCCGCCATCCTGGTTGGATACCTCCTGGGTGCCATCATAGCCGTAAGTATAGGATACGCGGCCCTCATCCTTGGTTTTTCGATAGAGGGTTCGGAGCTGGCAGCCATTCTCGGCTTCGGAATCCTACGAGGGATGATGCGGCGAAATAGCATCGTCGAAAACAACATCAATCAGACGATCGCCAGTGGCGTAAACGGCGCTTCGTCCGGAATGATGTTCTCGGTTCCGGCACTTTTCATTCTGGGTGAAACAGACTTCAGCTACCCGTTGATGGTCTTTGGATGCATCGCCGGCGCCGTCATGGGAATCGCTTTCATCATTCCACTGCGGAAACAGATGATTGATTTCGAGCGGCTCACGTTTCCCGGAGGTGTCGCTGTAGCGACGATTCTGAAATCACCCGGTTCGGGCATGAGGAAGGCCGGCTACATGGTGGGAGGAATAATGCTCAGCGGAATGGTCCATGCGATCTCGAATGCGACGGGATTCGCAAATTGGGACCTGGGCGTGCTGATTGGTATGCCCGAGTATATGAATGGCGTCTGGTACGTGTCGCTTCTCACATTCGGTGTCGCTTTTATTGCCGGAAAGGGCGGCGTCTTTTTCATCATTGGCGGCTATGTGTGTTACTGGATACTGGCACCCATCATGGCTTTTCAGGGCGTCCTGCCTACGACGGATCCCGGCGAGCTGCGCCTACTTTTATTCAGACCGGTTGGAATCGGAATGCTGATTGGTGGAGCCGTGGCCGGCATCGTACTTGCTTTTCCACTCGTCGTGAGCTCGATCCGTTCGATGCAGGACGCAGCAAAAACCAAATCGGCGCTCTCGAAAGATGAAATGCCGATCAAACTGCTTTACATGGCCATAGCCGGGGCTTCAATTCTGCTGTTTGTCATCGCCATGATGTCTACGGCCGAGATGGGACTCGGTCGAGGGTTGGCCATGGCGGTCCTTGGAACACTTTGGATCTGGATGGCCGGCGTTATTCTCTCGGAATGTATTGGCCGAACCAACTGGTCTCCGCTCTCGGGTATGACACTGATTGCGGTCACGATCCTGATTATGATTTCGAGCGGACTTGGCTCCAAGGCAGCCATCGTTTCTTCGCTCATGGTTGGAGCCGCGGCCTGTGTGGCCATGTCCCAGGCAACCGATCTGATGCTGGATTTAAAAACGGGCTATCTGGTCGGCGCTTCACCCAAAAAGCAGCAAATTGGGCAGTTTCTGGGGAGCTGGCTGGGACCCATCATCGTGATGGGATTGATCGTCTTGCTGCATGAATCGGACGGGTTGGGAAGCGAAAAACTTCCTGCTCCGCAGGCCACTGCCCTGGCCGGTGTAATCGAGGGTATTCTGGGCGGAACCGTACCCATTCAAAAGTATGCGGCCGGTGCTGGACTGGGCGCCATATTGAGTTTGTCTGGAATCGGGGGACTGGGAATACTGGTGGGCCTCGGATTCTATCTACCCTTTAATATCATCCTGACGTACAGCCTCGGCACGGCTACCCGAGTGATTCTTGACAAAGTGAAAGGACACCGTTTTTCTGACGACGTTGGAATCCCGGTTGCAGCGGGCCTCATTGTTGGCGAAGCGCTGGTCGGTGTGGGATATGCGATGAGCAAAGTATTTGGAGGCTGACCAATGCAAATAATCTTAAACCCGATTAATACTCTGATTCGATGAATAAAATAGGGTTAGCACTCCTTTCACTGGCGTTCCTGGTCGGCGCATACCTCTCTGTCCTTCACGCGACTGAAGTCAATTGGACGCTGTTTCTTATCGTATTTGCCGTCGGACTGGCGGGCGTCGCACTGGCCCGGATAGGATCTAAAGCAGCTGCCACATCGACCGATGTTCTGGAGTCGAATCTGGCTGTAGTTGGCCAGAGTCTGAAAAATATCGTAAAACACGTCTCGGCTTTGAATAAAGAACAAGAGACCATTCCGACGTACGATATGGGCAAGGAGATTGACGGCCGGGTACTCGACGACCTGAATAATTTTGTTGAGGCACGAAGCGCGATTACCCATACGTATGGTCTGCAAGCCTACGCCGAGGTCATGAGCCACTACGCAGGCGGAGAGCGGTACTTGAATCGTGTTTGGTCGGCTTCGGCAGACGGATATGTCAACGAAGTGAAGGACTATCTGGAACGATCTCTGGAACAGTTCCAAATTGCCAAAGAAAAGCTTTCCGGACTTTCGAGCCCCTCAAGCGACCAACCCGGTTAAGGCTTCGGTTAGGGTTTCCAGATGCCTGCGGCCACTTGCGGGATATACGAATCGAGCCCTTCCGGCTTCCACTTGATGGTGCGTTCTTGCTCTGCGCTCATATATGCGGTCATCAGGAGCTCGGTCACGTCGAGTCCGGCGTGAAAATCTTCCCACGGCTGAACGCCATCCAGAAAACATTCGATGAAGAATCGATTTTCATTTTCGTATCCATATTCGGAGGCCTCGTTTCCGACAAACGGCATGAGTCCCTGCTCTGCGTTCTGCTTTTCAACCAAATCCTCGCCGGCTTCTCCTTGCACGCGGCGACTGAAAAACAATTGGCCTCCTGAATCCAGAGAATTGAGTTGCATCGTGTATTCCGGACCCAGGAGCTCCGAGCTCAACCGGAGTCCTGCACCAACAAATCCCCAGGAGGTCGTGGTTTCTGCGATCAACGGCCGACCGTCGCTGTCTCGAAACTCAATCGTCGCACTGGCATAATCTTCGGAAGGTCGATTCAAATAGTCTACCTCCGCACCATAGGTCTCTTTGAGTAATTCAGCATACTCAGGCCTGGACCACTTCAGACTCGCAATCTTAGCCGTAACCTTGACCGGTTCTATGCTATTTCGAGGGGCGCCCGGTTCGGTGAGCAAGAAACGAACAACTTCGACGCTGTGGCACATCATGTCATTCAGTACACCGCCGCCTTGAAGATCACCCTGCCAGAACCAGGGCATGTGGGGGCCGCTGTGCTCTTCGGCGGCACGTGCCAGATAAGGTCGGCCTGAAATCGAAGCCCCGCGTTTCCAGGCGATCTCTCGTCCGCGCTGGAGCGAAGGCGAGAATAGTTGATCTTCCAGATAGCCGTGAAGCAGGCCGGAATCTTCTACCAGTTCGACGACTCGTTTCGCCTCGGCTACGTTTCTGCCGAGCGGCTTTTCACAGGCGATACCAACCAGCTCGCCTTTACCGGTTTTGAGTGCATCCACGATTTCTTCCATGTTTTCAACGCGCCGATGGTTCGGACCACAGATCCAAATGCAATCGATCTCAGGATCCGCCACCATGTCCGTGATGCTATCGTACGCACGAGCCTGGCCGACACGCGTCTTGCGCGCGAGCTCAGCGGCCGTCTCTGCATTCGCCGAATTGGGACTCCAGACACCTAGAATATCCGCGTCGCGAACAGCGACCCACGAGCGGATGTGAAATCGAGTAATGAAACCGCTGCCAACAAAGCCGACTCCGAGCCGTCGAGATACACCCATACCGCCACCAGGTCTAGTCCTCAATCAGAATCGAGCGTTCATTCTTGAATTGACGACGTTGTTATAAATCGAACCGAAGTTGTAGCAGAACCCCATCCGGACATCGTATCCATAGGACGTGGGAAGTTGCTTCGTTCCAAGCATAATCTCATGTTCCTCTAGTTCTTCCTTTACGAGGAACAACTGATCTTTTAACAGTTCGTAGCCGAATCCGAAATTGACATTCAGTCCGTGAATAAGCCTGACAGTGATCGAAGCTCCAACCTCTACACGATAGTATTTAAATTCCGAAGATTCAAAATCTGTCAGAAAGTTGGATCCCTCGAGTTCAGCGTGAGCCGATCCCCAGGGCTGACGATCGTCCAAATTTAGCTTTAGACTTCGGCTCAGAAGTTTCTCGTTCGTTTTGTCAAATACGTTTAACTCTTCATACTCTACCGTCTGGAACCGAAATTCATAAACAAACGTGATCTGTCTCTGGTCAGATTCCGCCTATGGAAAAAAACTGTATTCGATTGCCGGTGCCAGTTAGGAAGACCGTTTTCGATTTTGCTGGGTCGACGTGTCCATAGAGGATGACAGACCCACAGACCACTTTGGAGCGATACCGCTAACGATATAGGCCCAGAAACTCCCGTTTTCCATAATGCTCGTGATCGTTTCATCACCCAAGTCGAAATTTCTCTCCCGGTAGTTCATGTTCAGTCTAAATGTCAGCTTCCAATCCTCGGTGGTTCGATTCGCGCTAAGACGCCCCCTCAAATTCACATGGTCCGTTGATTCTTCGGCGTCATAATCACCGGTCAGACTGACTCCAAAAATCCAAGAGTTCCATGGGTCATCCAGTGGATTTGATGTCACCGTTTCTTCCTCAAAGAGGGGCGCAACGGAAATCTCCAGTGGATCGGCGATGGTAGTGCGTGAGATGTAACGAACCAAGCCTTCCTCGATCTTTCTCACCAGACCCGTCCGTTCGGTCGTCACCAGCACGTGAATGTGGGCCTCTGTCCGTTCGCGAACGTAGTTTACATACCGAATTTCTCTTCGGATATAGTTCAAATCGCAGGTTCTTCGTTCACAGTCCAGATAGACGTCGATGGGTTCCAGGCTGCCGTTTTACGCCGTGACAATGCCCGGGCGAAGGAAGTCAATCATGGTCGGAAGGCCCAGAAGCAAGAAACACTTCGCTTCAAGCTTCATCTGGGGAGCGGAGGGTTTGAGAATGGGCCTAATACAGGAAAGCCTGGCCTTACGGGGCCAGGCTCCTGTTCGAGGACAAACCACATTGAGGACATATCTGAAAAAGTCAGAATGTCGCTCGAAGCTGGGATCGACGGGGTACTTGAACCCTTAAATTATTATCCAGGCATTGGCCCGTTTTCTTGACGTGTATCATTGCCGATTTTGAGACAAATGATAAGGGACTACGCGAACTGTGGCCGCTCCATATACACTATTCTTTCCGAATTAATGTCGCCTGGAGGTAATCGGCTACGAATCTATCAAAGTCGCTCGACGACAGATCACCCTTCATTTTTTAGGAGCACTATCAACACCGATACGGATGATATAGCGATAAACTTCACTCCCTGATGGGCGTATCTACGAGCCGTTTATCATGAAGGACGAAAAGCATGTTGCAGGATTTTCAGAAGAAGCTTTATCAACACATTAAGGCGCAACTCCCGGAGTCGGAATTCTATACGATCGACCAGTTGAGCGCGTCACAAATTCCTGCGGACGTCGGACATTTCCTGTCTCAAACGCTCGCGAGACGTGCGACGCTGGAAGCCAAAGATCTAATCACATGCGCTTCACCCTGGATTGATTTTGATCTGGCGTCCGCAGAGCGATTGGTCGCTGACTTTACGACACAGCTCGGACAAAACGGAAGATTTCCAAAGGCCGAGTTTGATAAGGCTTTGGTCCGTGCCATTGACTACTGTAGCCAGTACCTGATTCTGCCCATCACCACACTGGCTACGTTTGCAATCTCCAATCGAGACCAGGAGAACTCTCTTGCTGATATAAGACGCAGGGCCGGATATTTTCTCTACCACGGAACCGTTCTTCAATCGCTTGACGAGTTCCTGAATAACGCGGATGGAACGCCTATCACACGCGCTTCGATCGAATCACACCTTCGAAAGGTTGCAACAGAAGAGGCGGAAAGCTTTGGTGCGGACGCTTGGCTTGTCTTGATGGATCCTTCTTTTTCTGCATATTTAATCGCGTACCCCAACGCAGAAGGGATGCCGATTCAGATGATTCAAGCGTTTCTGGAAGAACGGGGAGCCAACAAGTTGGCGGCTGCGCTTGGGTCGTCCGCAGAAACGGTTAACGGACACCTCTCAGCGGATACGCTGGCACAGGAAATCCGCGCGTTTTTGGAGCCGATCGTTGCTACGCCGGCCCCGTCCAGACCCATTCAGCAGGAGAGCAGTGATCTACCGCTCTGGAAACAGTTTGCGAAAGGCGAACCATCCGATTCGGTGAAACATCTGCAACCTGAACAACAGACCGAACCACTCTGGAAGACGTATCAAGCGGAATCGACACGTCCTGGCGCCGCGGTGTCAAGCAAGTCGGCAATTGCGCCGCCAAACCCATCGCCAAGTTCGCCAATGGCCGAGTCGCCGAGCGGAGTGCCAGACACCATTCAAGGCACGATGCAAAGCGCGTTGCCAGCCGAGCTGCCGAGCAAGTCGCCAAACACCGCATCGACACCTGGTCTGGGTTTGGATCTGGGAGATGCCCTCGAACACCGTGACCGTTTTGTCAAAGAGTTATTCGAGGGTGACGCGGCGTCGTTTGAACAAACCCTGAATCGACTCTCATCGGTTCGGTCGTGGGATGAAGCCTCACAAATTCTGACGTTCGATGTCTTCCGCAAGTACCGGATAGATATTTACAGTGAGGCTGCTATTCTTTTTACAAACGCCGTCGAACGGCAGGTCAAGCAGCATAGTTAGCTCCTGCGTACCTTGATCCAGCTCTTCATTCGAGGCTGTTTATCACATCTTTCAGGTTCATCGGGAAAGTATGACCTCCAACAATTCTGATCATACAGGTGTCGAGGATCGATTCAAGGACCTCGAAGATCGCCGAAATCAAGCACGCCTGGGTGGCGGAACGGAACGACTCGCCCGGCAACGGGAAAAGGGTAAGCTAACCGCCCGTGAACGGATCGAAATCCTCTTGGACAACGGCTCATTTCAGGAGCTGGGAATGTTCGTTCGGCACCAGACGAAGGAGTTCGGCTTGGAAGAGAACCGTCCATACGGAGACGGAGTGGTAACTGGATATGGGAATGTCGATGGGCGCCTCGTCTACGTGTACAGCCAGGACTTTACGGTTTTTGGTGGCTCACTCGGTCATGCCCATGCTCAGAAAATCGTGAAGATCATGAATCTGGCACTCGAAAACGGAGCGCCGATTATTGGTCTAAATGATTCTGGCGGGGCCCGAATTCAGGAAGGCGTTGTGTCTCTGGGCGGTTACGCGGACATCTTTCTCCTGAATACCCTGGCGTCAGGAGTCATTCCTCAGATTTCTGGTGTCATGGGTCCGTGTGCGGGCGGCGCCGTGTACAGCCCCGCGATCACGGATTTTGTATTCATGGTGGAAAAGACAAGCTATATGTTCGTAACCGGCCCCAATGTGGTGAAAACAGTCACGCATGAGGAAGTCACATTTGAGGAACTGGGGGGCGCTGAAACCCACGCTACAAAGAGCGGTGTGGCCCACGTAACCTGTACCAACGATGCAGAATGCCTACTTCAAATACGAGAACTGCTTTCTTATCTCCCACAGAATTGCGAGGAGCCACCGCCATCGTTCGAACCGAGAGACCCCATCGATCGCGAAGATGCAGAGTTGGATTCGATCGTTCCGGATAATCCGAACAAGCCGTATGAGATGCGCTCTGTAATCGAACGAGTAGTGGATGACGGGAAGTTCTTTGAAATCCACACTGATTTTGCTCCCAATATCATCGTCGGATTTGCACGTCTTAATGGTCGGTCAGTGGGCTTAGTCGCAAACAATCCGGCCATTCTGGCTGGAGTGCTCGATATTAACTCTTCAGTCAAGGGCGCACGATTCATCCGATTTTGTGATGCGTTCAACATCCCTCTCGTCATCCTGGAAGATGTACCCGGCTTCATGCCTGGTACGGAGCAGGAATGGAACGGAATCATCCGAAATGGTGCCAAGCTTTTATACGCCCTTTGTGAAGCAACCGTACCGAAAATAACGGTGATAACGAGGAAGGCCTATGGCGGAGCGTATGACGTGATGAACTCCAAACACATTCGTGGAGACCTGAACTACGCCTGGCCTACCGCAGAAATTGCCGTGATGGGCCCCAGGGGGGCTGTAGAAATCATATTTAAACGGCAGATCGCGGAAGCCGATGATCCTGAAGCAGTCGAAGAGAAATTAATCGACGAATACCGCGAAAACTTCGCTAATCCATACATTGCTGCCGAATACGGCTATATAGACGATGTCTTTGAACCCAGAAAAACCCGAGAGATGCTCATACGTGGTCTGGAAATGCTCAAGAACAAGGTTGCCCACAATCCACCCAGAAAGCACGGAAATATCCCCCTCTAGAAACCCCGTTAGGAAGGTCATGGTCGTTTTGTTCACCCTTTAGAGACCTGTGACGTGAGAAACCTTCAAATCCCGTTTACGTTTGGGCAACTCATTCTCTCTTTCAGGAGTCTCGGTGGGCGACTAGGTTTTCTCTAGCAGCAGTCATCATTCACAATCGAGCTTTCTTCGTTTTGCTACGATACATTCTCCCTGCGGTACTGTTTGCACTTGTACCCGCTGCAAATCCCGTATTAGCCGTTCAGACCCAGGAATCCGGTGTTCTCTCGCGCGTGAATATCCTTCCGCCCGACGACCTGGAACTCGAAGATGGGTTGTTGGCGGATTACGCGTCTCCGGACTCTCTGACTGAAGCACAACTGCTCGCTCGACTGGCGAGATTATATGAGTTCCAGGCCGAAGTACTAACGGCGATGGCTCTCGGCCATGAAGACGACGTATCGCCTCTACTGGAGGGCGCTCTTACGGATTTGTCTGAGCTTCTGAAGCATCAATATGTTCGCGAAGAACCGCGATTCATGGAAATTTATCAAGTGTTAGTCAGCGAATACGAGCGCCAGTTCGGGATTTCCGACACGTTGTTCCTGGCTTATGGAGACATATTCGACACGAGATCAGATGTGTTCGCTGCGCTTGAAAAAGTTCGAAACCCACTCCTTGAAGATGTCTTCAGACCGGAGCTCCAGCCGCTTCAGACTACCGTCCCCATGACCATGAACCGTCTCGTGGAAAGCACCATGCAGACGCTTCTCAAAACACCCGATCGGCATCTCATTCATTGGTTGGAGCGAGCGGACACCTATTTCCCGATGATCGAACAGATCTTCAGAGAGGAAGGCATTCCGGACGAGTTGAAGTACCTAGCAATGATCGAATCTGGCTTGAATCCCAAGGCGAGGAGCTGGGCTCGAGCCGTTGGCATGTGGCAGTTTGTTGCCGGTACGGGAAGAGCTTACGGCCTTGAGATTAATGCGTGGGTTGATGACCGAATGGATCCTGAGAAATCCACGCGTGCCGCCGCGAAACACCTGAAAGATCTATATGCGCGGTACGGGGATTGGCATATTGCCATGGCGGGTTATAATTGCAGCCCTCGGTGCATCAGACGGGCGATCAACCGGGCCAAATCAGATGGACACGCCGTTCCAACGTATTGGGATATGTATCGGTACCTGCCCCGCGAAACGAGAGGATACGTTCCGATGTACGTCGCCACCTCTTTCATTATCTCAAATCCCAATGCGTTTGACTTGAAACAGGTGAAACCCGGTCCGGCTTATGAATACCAGCTTATCCCGGTTCAGGGTATGTTATCGTTACGCGAAATCGCAGATCTAGCTGGAACCGATCTTTCGACGATGAGAGCACTCAATCCCAGTCTTCGACGTTCCACGCTACCCCCCTCGACCGGGCTATTTTATTTAAAAATACCTGTTGGGTCGACTGATCAATTTTACGCCGCCTACGACGCGCTCCCCGAATCGGTCAAACAGCCGGCCGGAGAATACGTGGTTCGACGCGGCGACACGCTCGGTGAAATCGGGACGCGGTATGGAGTCAGTGTGTCGAGACTCATGCAGAAGAATGGGCTCCGGAGCACTCGCATTCAAATTGGTCAGCGATTGGTCGTGCCTTTATCCGACTACAGCCAGACGCTCCCTGAAATCGTGGGCGCCACAGGAACACTCGTGCAATACGGCCGGCGCTCAACGCGTCCAATCATTTCAATCACGCAGCGTCGGACCTCGACAGCAGCGGGTTCTTCGAAAATCGTTCAGGCGAGTGCGCCGGCGTCGGGACCCTCCCAATCGTCGACGTCCAATGTACCCAATGGACAAACCCGAATTGTTTACACCGTAAGACGCGGCGATACTCTGGGTAAAATTGCCGATCGGTTCAAGGTATCGGTTTCCCAACTCCAGTCTTGGAACAACCTCCGCGGGACGCGGATCATCTCTGGAGCGCGACTGTCGATTTATACAGATTCCGGGTCGGCGTCGACTTCGGGACAGATTACCTACGTCGTAAAATCCGGTGACACCTTGTCCAAGATCGCTACGCGGCACGGAGTTACCGTCACGAATCTGCGACGATGGAACGGTATTAGTGGTTCAAGAATTCGGACAGGACAGCGACTCAATATTCGCTCCGGCTCCGGATCTGAAATGGTGATCCATACCGTACGAAGAGGAGACACCCTCATTGGGATCGCAAGTCGATATGCGGTTACCGTGGCGAAGATCAAGGAATGGAATACGCTCCGTAGCAACACCATTCGTGTCGGTCAACAACTAAATATCTTTCGGTAGACCGAGCGCACAATTCTCTCAAGGGTGTAACCGTACGTTTCGATTCTCGTCTACTTCTCGTTTGTGGCATGGTTCAGAAAGTGCGCTTCAGAGCGCTATTCCAGCGAGACGGGCAATTTTTGTATGAATGCAATAATTCTCACCATTGATGCGTTCATAGCCCGAACTGAACGTCAGGCGACAGGAAGATGGCTTTCCCACAAGGGGTAAAAGACCGGATAAGCATTGCCAATCCATCGGATGAAGAACTGGTATCGGCATATGTCGACCAGGGTGACGAACGTGCGTTCCGAATGCTGGTCGAGCGACATCAGGAAAGAGTCTTTGGATTTCTGCTCGGAATGGTCCGTGATCGGACGGTTGCCAACGACCTTTTTCAGGAAACGTATATCCGGGTTATCTCAGCCCTTCAACGGCAGCGAGCTTCGTACGCTCAACAGGGTCGATTTCTTGGCTGGGTGTTGAGGATCGCGCGTAATGCTGCGCTCGATCATTTGCGCACCCGAAAACGATGGCAAGATGTATCCGCAACCGTCGACGAATCGGAGACATCCTTTTGGGATCGTCTTCCTGATAATGAACTCTCCTCAGACGTTGTCTTGCACAACTCCGAACAAGAGAGTTTTTTACGGGAATGCATCAATGATCTGCCTCCTGAACAGAGGGAAGTTTTACTTCTTCGCCACGAAGCTGAGTTAACGTTCAGAGAAATTGCAGAACTGACTGATTGTTCGATTAATACGGCACTGGGACGAATGCGATATGCCCTTCATAACCTGAGACACATCATTGCTTCGTCGGATAAAGTGGAATTATCAGAATTCGGTCCCTGACCGAAGGAAGAAATGGTAGACCGTTATGGAAGAAAAAAGGAACATTTTACTCCACCTTTACGGAGAAGCAGACTCGGCTAGCGATCTGCGTAGTTTGTTGAAAGACAAAGAACTACAGAGAGAGCATCAAGCGCTGAGCGAGGTAAAATTCCGTCTCGACCACCTGGATCCATCTAGACCAGATTCGAACACCCTTGATCGGATCATGGCTCACGCAGGAAAAGCGGCTGCCTCAACAGCAGTTGGCGATCGACGGGGAGACCGGCCACCCCTTTGGCGCACAAGGCCCATTCGGCGGGTACTCATTCCTGCGATGTCTATTGCCGCGGCGATTGTCATCGCCGTGGGCTTCGGATATTTTTCGTCCCCAACAACCAGCGTGAACCCAACAAACGAACAGATCACGGCTGAAAATAGGGCTGCTGAGGTGGAGTCACTCCTCAGAGCAAGACCCGTCGCTCCTGACCACACGATCCAGAGCGCAGCTGGCACGATCGATCCACTCCTTGTCTGGGATTATGCCCAATCCCTGCGAGAGTTGTCCAGACGGATCGAGACGATGCGCCCTCTCGATGATTTGGATTGGGGTGCCAGATCGATCCCTTTGGAAACGCTACCAGGAGGCACCATTCCAGGGATTCTCCAGGCGTCGTCCCAACGATAATTGATTCAGCTTCATTAAAAGTATAGTATGATATACGAACGGTATTCGATCAATCGTTTCTCCAAAAGTGCCATGGCTGTGATACAAGCTCGACCATTAAATTGATTACGTTATTGAAGTAGATAGAATGATGAGAAAATTTACAATGAGGATTCCGGTACTCACACTTGCATTCTTTTTTTTAGGGCTACCCTTCTCTGATGTTCAGGCCCAGGACAGGATGCATGTGGTGACGATTGAAGACGGAAAAGTTTTCATCGACGGCACGCGAGTACCTGATGATGAGCTCCCCCCTTCGCTGAAGATCCGCAATCGAGAGCTTAGTTGGAATTTTTATGGCGATGCGCTCCTGGAATTGAACGGCACGGTTTACCAGTTACTCGATGGAAAACTGGTAGAAGCTGACGACGATATTGCCAGAGACGGTCGGGTTGTCGTGTTCTTTCGCGATCCAGAGGACGAGAACTCAATGGTTCGCGTTCTCTCCCGGAGAGATCCTTTTCAGTTCAGCCTGCAGGAGCCCTACCGGCGCTACGGTGTCGTGATGGAGGATTACATGAGGGCGCTGACTAATAAGGCAAAGGAGTTCGACATTATACGGAAGCAGATCGCCGAACAAAAAGGGGAGCATGCACTCGTCCTGGCTGAGCAGCTCCAACTTCAGGCTGAAAGTGCCGCGCGAATCGCCTTGGCATTCCCGCGTGTGGAATTCGAGAGTTATCTGAACGGTATTCACGACCAGAATTTAGACCTCTACGGAGAGCTGGTCCGCGAACACGACATGGAGACAGATACGCACCGCCTTGCCATGGAAACCCGCGCGACCCGAAACGCCCAGCAGCGGGAGCAGCTTGTTGAAGAACTGAGAAGACGACTCCACGAGGCCTTTCAGCTGAAACAGCAGAACAGAGAGCAAGAAATTGAGCAACTTGCGGACAGGCTTCAGGAGTTACACGAGAAGCTTGGTCAACGAGCTGATCTCCGTCAACAGATTATTGAGAGCAGGCTGAAGGAACTCCTCGGCGAACTCGACTGGTAGGTTCGGATTTCAATCCGCCTACTTCGCGCTTTTTAAGAACTGATTAAATGAACGATTTAAGTACAATGACAACAAAACTGACTCACGCCGTTCGAATCCTTGGAACGCTGGCACTACTCATCCTTTTTGCGCTCCCGGCGAAAGCCCAGGAAGGCAAGGAGATCGATGTAAATCGCATTGAGGTTAAAGATGGGAAGGTCTATGTAAACGGCGAAGAAGTGAAAGAACTCGAAAACAAAGACTTGCGGATCCACTTCTCCTCGGACCGAGATCATGGCCTTACCTTTTTCCGTGGGGATAAAGACGGCGATCATGGCTTTGCCTTTTTCCGTGGAGATGGAAAAGGTGGTTTTGGTAACTTTTCCATTCGATCACCGCGCCTGCTTGAATCGTTCGACAACGAACCGTTTTTCGTTTGGGAAGACAACGACTTTCGCCATGCAAAAAATGATTTCGACTTCTCGATGCAGATGGCGCCGTTTCACGAGAGCATGGAAATGATAAGAGACGGGGCGTTTAAATCTTTCATGATAGGATCCGGAAGCAACGGTGAGATTCGAAAGCTGGAGAGAAAATCTCGCGAGCTTGCCCGAAAGATTCGACGTGCGGAAGACAGCGAAAAAGCTGAGCTCAATGAAGAGCTCGAAGCGCTCGTTAATCAGATATTTGAACTGAAGCTCGAGACTCATCAGGAGCGCATCCGTAAAATCTCCGCTGACCTGGACCAGCTTCGTGAGCAGGTCCAGGACCGCATCGCATCGCGAGAACAAGTTATTCAGCGTCGCCTGAGCCAACTCCGCGGAGAGCGAGACACACTTGATTGGTAAATCCGCCTCATTATTGAGCGGAAAGCACCGGTTCGAATAAACCGCTGCGTGCATGAGATCCCCGATGCGAACTTCGCATCGGGGATCTTTTTTTTAAAGACCCGTTACCCGCAAATTTATCCTTATTCGGGGTCATTTGGACTGTTTTTGTACTCACGTTATTCGCTTTGCCTAATTATACTGCACCTCAAGCTGGCCGATACTTGTCCTGTAGAAACCGTGTTGGATTCGACCATTTATGAGAATTTGATCGCGTAACAAATGACTTTGAACGGAGTCGTTTGAACTTAATGACCAGGTTAGCTAGCCATATTTTATTAGTCAGACGGCGAGTGGTTGTACTTCTCTTGTTCTTTGCGTCTGCCCTGATGACAGGAGGATCCGCGTTACCTGAAAACAATTCGGCTCGGATCGATCGAATATCCTTTTCTCCAGCGGGCGAGACCGAGTATCATCTTCGCTTACACAGCGACCGTGAAATCCCATGGTATGGTATTGCTCCCTTGGAGGCAGCAGATGGATTGCGCCTTACTCTGCTCAACGCGAGGCTCGCCGAAAACGCCGTGTTGGATACAGCCGAAGGCCCCGTCGAATCCTACACGGCATACGAGGAGAACGGAAAGGTCGTTGTTGATGCCATATTCTCGGTTTCGGATCTAAAGACGACTGTTCATCAGGACCCTGACAGTTATGATATCATTCTGGTCATAACCGGTCGTTTTGATCGTCCGTTATCGGATATTTTGTTTCGTCTGGCACAATCTGCAACCGCCCGATCAGATACAACCGCCACGATCGCATCGAAACCGGAGGTGACTGATTCCCGGAATGATTCATCGAGGATTCAGGAAGAAACCCACGGAATAACGAACATACCTAATCGGATCCCCGTTGTCGATCCTGTAGCGCTTCCGAGAAGGTCCGATATCGCAAATGTTGACGCGCCTTCAACCGAAGATTCGACGGGCAATTCCCATGCATCGACCGAACCCGTAATCAGTGATATGGATCGAATGTTTGCCGCTGCGCTCAGTAGGAGTACTTCGGCAGAACAAAAGACAATAGGTGCGGAGAACGGTCAGACGAATACAGCTAGCAGCCAGTGGACACTGGATACGGTAGTAATCGACGCTGGACACGGAGGGTGGGACGAAGGAGCCTTTGGCCTGGGTGGTACGCTCGAGAAAGATCTCGCCCTTGATCTGGCAAAAAAGTTGGGTAAGCTGCTTACCGAAAACCTCAGTGTCAAAGTGGTTTATACGCGTACGGACGACCGCTTCATTTCATTGGCAGAGAGGGGTCGCTTTGCCAATCAAGCAGGCGGAAAGCTATTTCTCTCCATCCATGCCAACTCATCCAAATATCGGTCGGCACGCGGTACGGAAACCTTTTTTCTAGGAATGCACCGATCTGACTCCGCGAAGGTGGTCATGGAGCGCGAAAATGAAGTCGTCAAATTGGAATCCGACGGAGATCAATATCAGAAGTTGACCCAGGCTTCACTCGCTCAACAGGCGCTGGCCCAGAGTTCGTTTATGCGGCATAGCGAGATGCTCGCGGAGGCCATTCAGCGTCAATTCAGGGAGGGGGCCATTCGGCGGGATCGAGGAGTAAAGCAGGCAGGATTCTATGTTTTATTTGGCGCATCCATGCCCGCCGTACTTATCGAATTGGGATTCCTGACCAATCCATATGAGGAAAAATTCCTAGCCTCCGACGCCGGGCAAACGACCATGGCGAATGCTATCTTTCGAGCCGTAGAATCCTTTAAGCTCGAATACGAGAAGACGCTTCAGATCGCTTCTCAGTAGCAGAATATTTCAGATCGCGACACCATGATGGAACGCCTCTCTCGGGCTGTTCGAACCGTCGCTGATTTCCCGACTTCCGGAATTCAGTTCAAGGATATCACCCCCATTCTGTCCGACGCTGAGTTGCTCCGTTTCGCAGTCGAAAGTCTTGCTGATCCGTATCGAAATGCAGGAATTACGAAAGTGATCGGTATCGAAGCCCGCGGATTCATTTTTGGCGCGATGCTGGCGGATGAACTGAATGCCGGGTTTATTCCAGTTCGTAAGAAAGGAAAGCTGCCGTACACAACGGTCGAAGAGACCTATTCACTGGAGTACGGGAGCGACACGATCGAAATGCATACGGACGCCGTCCACGAATCAGATCGTGTTCTGATTCACGACGATGTGATTGCAACAGGGGGTACGGCAGCCGCAACGCATCGTCTTGTTGCGTTCGGAGGCGGTTCTGTTGTCGGGTATTCATTCCTGGTGGAGCTCTCAGATCTAAACGGTCGAGCCCTCCTGGATCATGGCGTACCCGTGCATTCTCTTCTTAAATACTGAGACCGCTGGATCGGGATCGACTCAGCGAACGGCCGTACAGGAAATTTCTACGCGAGCACCCCTCGGAAGAGCGGCAACCTGAACGGCTTCTCGGGAGGGGGCATCTTCATCAAAATATCGGGCATAGATCTCATTAACCTGCCCATAATCGTTGATATCGGTCAGGTAAACTCGACACTGAACGACGTGCTCCATATCCAGATCTGCGGCGTGAAGTAGCGCTCGAAGGTTATCGAGGACTTGCTCCGTTTCGGCTTCAATGCCGTCCGAAAGCAGGTGACCGGTTGCGGGATCAATTGCAATCTGTCCTGAACAGTAAAGAGTATCGCCCACCATAATGGCTTGGCTATACGGCCCAATGGCTGCCGGAGCACCCTGTGTTTTAATTCGGGACCGCTCGATAGATACATCTTTTCTACCCATCCGATTTACTCCACCGCGTATCTTTGGCTAATTGTGGCTGCTAAATTCAATCGTTTGCAAGCACAACACAAGCGAATATTCTTCTAAGAACAAACGATACAGGGAATGGATTTCGGATTGGAGGGCGCTTCTGCATTCGTCGCAGGGGCAAGTAGCGGCCTCGGAAAGGCGATTGCAGCCGAATTGATAAAGGAAGGATGCCGTGTCGCGATATGCTCACGTGACCAGGCTCGAATTGAAGCAGCAGCCGACGACCTCAATCTTTCGGGGAAAAAGCTCGCTGTGCCAATCGCTTGTGATGTTACCGATGAAGACCAGATTAAGGAGGCTCTTCGAGAGTCAGCGGAAGCATTCGGCGGGCTTAATATCCTCGTGACTAACGCCGGCGGCCCGCCACCCGGCTTCGTAGATGATTTTGATGCCTCCGCCTGGCGTGATGCTCTTGAGCTGAACTTGATGAGTACTATCAACCTGTCGCGACACGCGTTGCCCTTTCTTCGGGCCGCGGCCAAAGATAGCTTCGCGTCGATCCTGATGGTTACTTCTCTGACGTCCAAACAACCTGTGCCGAGCCTGTATTTGTCCAACGTTTCGCGAGCGGGAGTCCAGGGATTCGCAAAAAGCCTGTCAGAGGAGCTTGGGCCGGCGGGTATAACGGTCAACACCATTTTACCCGGGTACACGCGTACCGACCGACTCCGTCATTTGTCCGAAGCCCAGAGTGAACGGTCTGGACAATCGACGGAAGAAATTGAGGCCGAGTGGGGCCAAAACTGTGCGCTCCGACGCATTGGAACGGAATCGGAGTTTGCTGCGGCTGCAACGTTTCTTTTGAGTCGGAGAGCGAGCTACATCACGGGGGTTTCGTTATCAGTGGATGGCGGTGCGGTGAAATCGTTGCTGTAAACATGCGGGGACTCCTAGTTATCACTATTGGCGCTCTCTTTCTTCGGATGAGCCCCATCGCGGCGCGAGCTCAGGTCACCGCCCCTTCTCAAGGTCCATTCATCCTGGTTCTCGGAATTGGACAAGACGCAGGAGTACCCCAGTCGGGAAATCATTCACATCCGGGTTGGGCCAATCCGGACGCTGCCCATCTGGCAACCAGCCTGGGTTTGGTCGATCCAAATTCAGGAAAGAAATGGATGTTCGAAGCAAGTCCGGATTTTCGTCGCCAATGGTATATGCTCGAGACGACAGAGCCCTCATCGGACGCATTGGCTCCCGACGGCGTATTTCTTACGCATGCGCATATCGGACACTATACCGGACTCATGTTTTTGGGCAACGAGTCCATGGGAGCCTCAAACGTGTCGGTTTATGCGATGCCGCTTATGGCCGACTACCTGGAGCTGAACGGTCCGTGGGATCAGCTGGTTCGTTATCAGAATGTCCGCCTCCACAAGATGGGTGAAAAAATCCCGGTTCGACTGACGCATGAACTTCAGGTGATTCCATTTCTTGTTCCACACCGTCAGGAATACTCAGAAGTTGTGGGTTATCGGATTGAAGGACCCAACCGCACGGCTCTTTTTATTCCTGATATCGACAGTTGGGAAGAATGGGACGAGGAAGGCTATCGCATTGAAGGCGTTCTACAATCGGTCGATATTGCGTTTATTGATGGTTCTTTCTTTGCGGATGGAGAAATTCCCGGAAGAGATATGAGCGGCTTTCCGCATCCGTTTATCTCCCATACCATGAGCCGGTTAAGCGCTCTTCCGGACAATCAACGCTCAAAAATCCGATTCATTCATCTGAATCATACCAATCCGGCGTTGAATCTGGAATCGGAGGCTGCGAAGTCCGTAATCGAGGCCGGATTCGGTCTGGCCCGGCCTCTCGACCGGTACGATTTATAACGAAGCCGGAGCGTGGTCGTTGTCGCCAAGTCACAGATTTACGCTTCGAGTTTCAGAATTATTTCCCGAGTTTTGGTAATCTGAATCATGTGCCGTCGAGCATGAGTAACCACAACTGCCATTCCATCGGCCAGCGTGAATCGAATCAGTGGCGAAAGCGGTGAAGAAAAACGAACCACATTAAAATTCTTACCGTCGACCTGCCCAATCAGATCAGCCAATTGATTCAGCTGCGCATTGAATTCGCTTTTCGTTGCCAGGCAGTCTATAGTGGATAAGGGCCTGAATTTTCTCGGCGCGGGCAGGCGTCGCCCCGATGACGGCGAAAGATTAGATAGAAACACCCTTCCTGTCCATGACGGTCTGTAGGGAAGCGAATCGCCGTTATCGATTTTCGGCGAGATGCTGGCAGCTTGGCTCAATCGCGGCAGATATTCACTCCCCGTCCTGTTGAGGTGCCCGATGCACGAGAGGATTGACCAGGATTGGGGCGCGGGCTGGCGTTGCATTTCCGCGTCCGAGAGATCTGATGTCTGATCCTCGATGTCGTTTTTAAGCTCTTTGATGTCCTGCAGAAGTCCTCTTAGAAACGAATTCGCAGCGTCCTTTTCTCTCATTCGATCTTCTCTTTCAAAATAGAAATGACATCGAACTTGGAGATTAGGTGCCGACCGAAAACGTCAGACCATCGAAGGCGAACGAAATACCGTCGGGAAGTTTGGCTTCTTCTTCTGCATGGAGCACGCTGTGAGCCATGTGGATGAAATACGTCTGGCGGGCGCCAATCTCCTGCGCTACGTCGACGGCCTGTGTTATGGTCAGATGCATTGGATGCGAATGATGACGAAGAGCGTCGAGCACTAGTACATCCAGGTCCTGAAGAAGCGCCATACTCTCGTCGGGTATACAGCTTGTATCCGTGATATACGCAAATTTGCCGATTCGATATCCGTAAATCATAAGATCGCCGTGCTCAGCCGGGACGGGAATGACGGTTGTATCGTAACTCTGGTTGCTCCGACTCATCACATGAAACGGTTCGTCGACCGCTTTCAACACCAATTGGGGGGTTCCTGGATACGTTCCGTCCCGAAAAATGTAGGCAAACATACGGTTGAGGATTTCGACTGAATCTGGGGAGGTAAAACAGGGGATGGCTTCCCTGTTCTCGAACAGAAATGGGCGAAGATCATCAAGTCCCACGACGTGATCAAAATGATGATGCGTAATCAGTACGGCATCAATGTTCAAAATTTCAGCCCGCAACGCCTGTTCGCGGAAATCAGGACCAACATCTATCAACAGATCAACATCTTGGGTCTGAACGTAACAGGAGCACCGAAGCCGCTTGTCCCGCGGATCCTCTGACCGACAGACCTCACATGAACACCCGATTACGGGCACACCCGTAGATGTACCCGTTCCGAGAATGGTAATCTGAATTCCGTCCTCCTCAGTCATCGTCTTCCGACTCGAACTCAACAAGCGTGTCGGTCTTCCAGGCTTCCTCGAGTGCCTGCCTGACAGCGGGTTTCAAATAGACGGAATCGATTGGAAGATTCTTCAGAGCCCCGGCCAGAACAGCAACCTGAATCTCGGGAGGGTGTTGCCGGTTGAGCATCAATATTTCCTCACCTTTACGAATGCAGTACCCCCCTCTGAAATTCCCTTTTTCTTTTCTCACCCGTACATCCAGCTGACGGGCCGCTTCTTCGAGTTCCTTAGCGATCTGTACCGATTTCATTCCTGCTCCGATTCAAATACGTTTTGTCTTGGGTCGGTCACATCAGCCCTGCGTTATTCGGTCCGCGTCATCAGGTCCGCATCATTGAGTCTGCGTAACTCGGTTTGCGCAACTTGTTCAGAGAAATCAGGACTGCGCAACCAGGTCTGCTACATCGGGTTGAATGGCCTTCTCTACCAAAATACGCCAATTCTGACTCCGTGCTGCATGCCTTCGAAATCTTGATCACTCCCGAACTGCGCTTCCAGGTTCCATTTTTGCCAGCGAAAGGAATAACCCGCCGCGATTCCAATGTTTCCGAACACCGGCCCGAATGTCAATTCAATGTCTGCATCGAGGAGCGAAGACGTTCCACTCCCTAATCCGAAAGAACTCGATGCTAAACCGAAGAATGGCATGAGATGGGCGGAAACTCTCGTAAATCCAGATTCACGCACAACGCCCACTCCGATTCCGATTGCCAAAACAGTCGATTCGAATCGGTCGAAGGACCCTCCTGAACCATCTGCTGACAAGCGGCGGTAGCCACTGTGAAGCGCGACCGGAACGACAAATTGCGTCATGGCTTTGCGTGATCCGGGGAAGGGTCGCAGTGCGCCACTCAAATGAATGACGGTTTCTATTAATTCCAGGTCGCCACCTTCATCGTCAACTCCCTTTTGCGTCCCGCGTGCTAGGGATACGAAGATTCCCGGCCTCGAGAAGAACAATCCAAGGATGGGATCGGAAAACTCATAATCCTGAATAGAAGTGCAATTTCCGTCGCCATCCCTGCTCAAACAGGATGGACTGTCGGGAGAAAAATTCGGGATTGAATAGGACAGGCCCACAGACTGACGCGCCGCATCCTGTGATCCATAGTCCCGCTGCCTGGCTTCGGTCTCAATCACTAATCCAAAACAGAATAGAACTGAGATTGCACCCATCTTACCGATTCTGTTTCCGGTCACTAACGTTCTTATTTCCTCGATTTCTGCGTGGGCTGCGTTTTTGCTTATTTGGCCGAGACGAAATTTCCTTGCCTGATTTTCCGTCGAAAAATCTGAATCCCAGCGGATCCATCCGAACATCTGACTCAAGATTTATCCGAATTTTGTGTTTCAATAACCACCGGGTCCGCTGTGATGGAAACTTTCGGTTTAGATAGGCGGCCGTAAACGGATGAACCACAAGTTTTACGGGTCCTGGTCGGCCCGATTCCCGATACGCCACCAGCCAATCTTCAATCTTCCCGGTTACGTCTTCCGGCTCGATCGGGTGTCTGTGCTTTTGTCGAAAGTCTGGCTCGTGACGCGATCTCGAATCTCCACGTCTATCTTCTGAATCAGGCTTCTCCTCCATGGAGAACGTGGCGGTAATACTGGGCCTCAGTCTCTGGCGCGTAATTTGGATCAGACCAAAATCGCTCATCGGAAGCACCTTCGTAACGGCTCGATCCTTCCTGAACTCACGGCGGAGCAGATCATGTACTTTGCGCCGATTTCGTTCCTGGCGCATATCGATGAAATCGACCACTAAAATTCCCCCCAGATCCCGAAGTCGAACCTGTTGAGCGATCACCATGACCGCCTCAATATTTACTTTAAGGGAGTTTTCCTCCTGGCTCAAACCTCTACCCGCTCGACCCGAGTTTACGTCGATGACGTGCATGGCCTCGGTATGCTCAATGAAGAGGTATCCACCGGACGGCAGGTCTACCCGACTCGCAAAGGCCTGATCGACCGCCTTGTCAATCTTCACCGCTTTGAAAATGGGTTGTCTCGCGGTGTGTTGTCGCACTTTGGGTGCCATCTTCGGGGCAACAGCCTGGATATACCCCTTGATGTTTCTATACAGACGAGAGCTATCGATGAGAATCCTTTCAAAATCTTCCGAGAAAAAGTCTCGGATGATCGAAGACGCCATGTTGACATCTTCGTGAATGACCGTTGGCGGCTTCGCGCGATTAGAGAGTCGTTGCTCGACTTTACGCCATTTCTCAACAAGCAATCTCAGATCGGTGTCGAGTGCTTTTGCATTGTGTCCAGACGCGACGGTACGAACGATGACGCCAAAGCCCTCAGGCAGCAGACTCTTAGCCAGCGCCCTCAGGCGTCGTCGCTCCTTGAAGGACATGATTTTCTTGGAGACGGCGACGTAATTAGCCATGGGAACCAACACCAGGAATCGTCCAGCAAGCGATATATCCGTGGTAATTCTGCTGCCCTTGGATTGGATGGGTTCCTTACTGATGCGAACCAGAATGGGCTGATCTTTCCGAAGGAATTTTACCGGATCGGGATTCTCCGTGGAGCCATTCGTCCGACGGGAGGGTCTGTTCGTATCCGTCCACTCGGGCGAATTCTTCGATCGTTGATGCTGATTCGAACGTCGCTCGCCGCGTGACGATCGATCGGTGATGTGCGAGTGCTGTTCGGCTCTGCGATTCGCCGAATCACCGACTTCCTCGATCTCGTATTCGGTATCCTCGCCGTTCGACGTATCTCGTCGCGCTGATCCTCGGCGAGGATGGTGCCGCACTTTCTTACTGATCTGATGGGAATACTTTGTTTTGAATGTCCCGACGTTCGGCTGATCTTGTTTGATGAATTCAAGCCAATCAGGCAAACTTCCGATCAGATCTGAAAAGTGTAAAAATGCATCCTGTTTTTGCCCGATATCGACGAATGCGGCTTGGATGCTGGGCATGACTCGGCGAACTTTGCCGAGAAACAGGTTGCCAATCGTCCGCTCGAAGTCGACGGTCTCAATAAAAAGTTCGACCAGCTCTCCATTTTCAACAATGGCAATTCTGGTCTGCTCCGGTTGGGCATTGATAATAATTTCTTTAGACATATATGTCTTGCGTCCAGGCACCACCTGGGGGCGTACAGATTCGTCTGGCTACGACCAGGGCCCTTCAAAGGCCCCCTTCGATCGTTCGATATGAGGATAGGTTTACTACCCCATGCGTGGCCAAAACACGCGATGCTAGAAAAAAGAATCCTTTTCAATATGTCTGAAAAACGAGTCAGCATCGAGTTCTGCGTAGCATTTAAACGCCCACGTTCGGGTGCGCTGTGCTTCCGTGTTATAGTTGATGGTACAAAGGATGGCCACTTCCCTCCGAATGCGGAGCGGGCGGATATCCTAGCGTTTGAATTTGCACTGATGGACTCGTTCCTATGGTGAGTCCGCGTTCCGACGGCAGCCTGAATAATCCGGCTGAACCATAATAAAAGGATCGGTAGTTCGAGAATAAAATCAAACACTGATCCTTTGAGCGGCCTTTTTAGCAGGGTCCTGAAACGGATAGAATCCGTATTCATCGCAACACGCGTTTGTTCGAGCCTGCTTGACAACAATATAGAATGGGTGAATGGTCGGTTTTTCAGTCAAATACTCGCGATGTGTGGGTATCGGTAACCGAAGGGTACACAAAGTGCGGTATGGCCCTGTAAATGGCTTGCACCGGGTAAATGATCCCGATAACCTTTGGCCTTGACGCGGAGATAGGAATAACCTCTAAGATAAATTCGTTGAGTCAGAGCAACGAAATCGCAAAATCAGGGTAGTACTGAATTCCTCGACCGACACTATATAACAAGACGGATCCCACCCGTTAAGCCTACTGGACCTTTCAATTATGGCCACGTCCAATCTTCCTCTATCAACCAACGGCAAATCAAAACCCGCACAGTCAGGGGGGCTAGAGGGTGTTGTAGCACTGGAAACCAAAATCTGCCACATCGACGGACAGAAGGGAGAACTGATTTATGCCGGGTACGACATTCAAGACCTCGCCGCAAATGCGACGTTTGAGGAGGTCGCTTTCTTACTCTGGAACGGACGCCTGCCGTCTTCCGAGGAGACGGAAGTGCTGATTCGGAAATTTGCCGCTGAGCGAACACTCCCGCCCATGATCGTCGACATTCTACGAATGACCCCGGAGGATGCCAATCCAATGGCGGCCCTTCGAACCGGCATATCCGTTCTTTCACTTTTTGATGGTGAAGCGGATGATTCGTCTCCAGAGGCCAACTATCGGAAAGCCATCCGATTGACCGCCCGAATTCCTGTGTTGATTACCACATTCGATAGAATTCGAAAAGGAAAGGAAATCGTGCAGCCGTTGCGAGAAGGGTCGGAAGCCCACAATTTTCTCTACATGCTCTTAGGTGAGGAACCGGGTGAAGCCGCGGTACGCACATTCGATGCATGCCTCGTGCTGCACGCCGAACACGGCCTCAATGCTTCAACGTTTGCAGGCAGGGTCATTGGGGCCACCTTGTCGGATATGTATTCTGCCATAACCGGCGCCGTCGGCGCACTTAAAGGACCTCTGCATGGCGGCGCGAATATTCGAGTGATGGAGATGCTCAATGATATTGATCGGAAAAACGCCAATCCGAAAGCGTATATCCAGTCTCTTCTTGCTCAGAAAGCGCGCGTGATGGGTTTCGGACATCGCGTTTACAAAACTCTTGATCCCCGGGCAGCTATCCTTCGTGAAATGCTGGACGACCTGAGCCGCGAGCGAGGAACAAGAAAGTGGTACGAGATGAGCCTCGAGATCATGGATATCATGGAGACTGAAAAAGGGCTCTATCCGAACGTAGACTTTTTCAGCGCCTCGGTCTACGCAACGCTGGGTATAGACTCGGATCTCTTCACACCCATATTCGCTCAATCCCGGATTACCGGCTGGACCGCGCATTTGCTTGAACAATGGAAAGACAATCGATTGATCCGTCCGAGAGCCGCATACACAGGCCCTCGCGGTCTTTCGACAAAAAGGCTGAATTTGAATCCCGGATGAGTCTTCGGTGGTTTGATTGAGATCGGGCAATCGCTCTTGCCGCAGCCCGCAATTCCCGTATTCTTCGTCTCGGTGGCAGTGATCTACGCTCATTTCAACATTATTTGAAGGCCTCCGTTTGTAGATTTCAAACGCAGGCGAAATGTACGTTCACTGCGCGCTTGAACGCTCTCCCGGTTGCCACCACAACACGAACTTCGGATTCGTTCATCCTCATTCTGCGGAAATGACTCAATCCCGCTCGAAGCTTCGAAGTCTTTTCTCGTCCCAGGTTGGCAAGAAACTGTTGACGGGAATCACAGGTCTCGCCCTGGTCGTCTTCGTGCTGGAGCACATGCTGGGGAATTTGCAGTTTCTAGCCGGGGATGATGCATACAACGCGTACGCCCACTTCCTCGTGGGTCTCGGCCCCGCGTTATGGGTGGTCGAAGTCATTCTTCTCGTATTTCTACTCATGCACATCGCACTCGGCATCAAGATTTGGATGGGCAGCCGTCGGGCTCGTACGTCTCGATATCGGAAGAGCAAAAGTGCGGGTGAACCGAGTCGTCAAACGCTTAGCTCACGAAGTATGCTGGTGACGGGGCTCGTTATCGGCATTTTCCTGGTCATCCACCTCGCGTCGTTTAAGTACGGAGCATACTACGAGACTACGATCGATGGCACGGTTATGCGGGACCTCGCACGGCTCATGCGACAGAAATTTCATGATCCGGCGTACGCATTCGGGTATCCAGCAGTCGTATTACTCCTGGCCGTTCATCTCAGACACGGGATCTGGAGTGCTTTTCAATCCCTTGGCGCCATGAGACCATCTATTTCTAGACCTGTGTACACCTTGGGTGGATTGTTGGGGCTCGGAATTGCCGTCGGCTTTCTGATCGTTCCCATCGCCATATTTTTTGACTGGGTATAATTCCAGACGACACGAATTCCGCACAACTCATGCATTCAGTTCTTGCTTCAAACGTTCCACCGGGCCGACTAGAAGAAAAGTGGGACAATTATAAGAGCCGTGTGAAGTTGGTCAATCCAGCCAATAAAAGAAATCATACGGTTTTGATCGTGGGAACAGGTCTTGCCGGAGCGTCGGCAGCTGCAACCCTTGCCGAATTGGGATATCAAGTCAAGAGCTTTTGCATCCAGGACTCACCGAGGCGGGCTCACTCTATTGCGGCGCAGGGGGGAATAAACGCCGCCAAGAATTATCCGAACGACGGCGATACCATCTGGCGGCTATTCTACGACACGATTAAAGGTGGAGATTATCGATCGCGGGAGGCGAATGTGTATCGTCTGGCCCAGGTCAGCAACGAGATTATAGACCAATGCGTGGCCCAGGGTGTTCCGTTCGCCAGAGAATACGGGGGATTGCTTGATAACCGATCGTTCGGAGGAGCGCAGGTTTCCAGAACGTTTTACGCGCGAGGACAAACCGGACAGCAATTGTTGCTCGGGGCCTACCAGGCGATGAGTCGCCAGGCGGCCGCCGGAAACGTCAAGATGTTTTCACGGCGCGAAATGCTCGATCTGGTTCTCGTGGATGGTCATGCCCGTGGAATCGTCACCCGAAACCTCGTCACGGGGGAAATCGAAAGGTATTCGGGCGACGCGGTGCTCCTCTGCACGGGTGGATACGGGAACGTCTATTACCTGTCAACGAACGCCAAAAACTCGAACGTGACAGCCGCATGGCGATGCCATAGGCGCGGTGCATACTTTGCCAATCCGTGTTTCACACAGATTCACCCTACATGTATCCCGGTATCAGGAGATTATCAATCGAAGCTTACACTCATGAGCGAGAGCCTCCGAAACGACGGGCGTGTGTGGGTTCCGAAAAATCCAGGGGATGAGCGCGCGCCCAATCAAATACCGGAGCATGACCGGGATTACTTCCTGGAAAGGCGCTATCCCGCTTTCGGCAACCTGGTTCCACGAGACGTTGCGTCGAGAAATGCCAAATATGCGTGCGACGAGGGACGAGGTGTAGGCGACACCCATCTGGCGGTTTATCTGGACTTCCAGAATTCCATCGAACGGCTCGGCCGTCAGCGCATCGAAGAGCGTTACGGAAATTTATTCGAAATGTATGAACGCATAACGGGTGAAGACCCGTATCAGGTTCCCATGCGAATTTATCCAGCGGTCCACTACACCATGGGCGGACTCTGGGTGGATTACGAGTTAATGACCACGATTCCCGGTCTATTCGTTCTCGGGGAAGCCAATTTCTCAGACCACGGCGCCAACCGGCTCGGTGCCAGCGCGCTGATGCAGGGCCTAGCGGACGGCTATTTCATCATTCCCTATACGCTGGGCAACTATCTCGCCGGCTCAAAGATGGCCGGTGTAGATCCATCCGGGGATGCCTTTTCTGAGGCCGAGACGGAATCGAGAAGCCGAATTGATCGACTGCTCTCTGTCCAAGGAAACAAGACGGTCACGGAATATCATCGCGAATTGGGTTCAATTATGTGGGATGATGTCGGAATGTCCCGGAATGAAGATGGGCTCAAATCAGCGATGGGTCGGATCGCCAGTTTGCGGGAGGAATATTGGCAGAATGTCCTCGTCCCCGGCGACGCGACATATCATAACAAATATTTGGAGTTTGCTGGACGGGTCGCGGATTTCCTCGAGCTTGCAGAATTGATGGCCCGCGATGGTCTTCACAGAACCGAATCCTGCGGAGGTCACTTCCGGGAAGAATACCAGACCCCCGACGGAGAGGCTGTGCGGAACGACGATCTAATGGCGTACGTCGCCGCCTGGGAGTTCAGTCAAGAAGAGCATGGACCAAGAATGCACGCGGAGTATCTCGAGTTCGAAAATGTGCGTCTGACCACAAGGAGCTATAAATAGCCACGTAATCAGCGAACCATGTCAGACAGGATGACCATCCATTTGAGCGTGTGGCGACAGGCCGGTCCGGAATCTTCCGGTGCGTTTGAAAACTATACCGTGAACGACGTGAACGAGCACATGTCGTTTCTGGAAGTACTCGATGTCCTGAATGAAACGCTCATCCGGAAAGGCGAACTACCGGTTGAGTTCGACCACGATTGCCGCGAGGGTATTTGCGGAGCTTGCGGTGTGGTCATCAACGGGGTTGCCCACGGCCCACAAAAGCGCACAGCCTCGTGTCAGTTGCACATGAGGCAGTTCAAAGACGGCGACACGATTGTCGTCGAGCCCTGGCGAGCCGACGCGTTTCCCATCATCAGAGATCTAGTTGTTGACCGAAGCGCTTTTGACCGAATCATCGAGGCTGGCGGATATGTCTCGGTAAGTACGGGCAATGCCCCGGACGCCAACGCCGTACTGGTTCCGAAGGACGACGTTGATCGAGCGTTCGACTACGCTTCGTGCATCGGGTGCGGCGCCTGCGTTGCAGCCTGCCCCAATGCATCAGCGTCCCTGTTCACGGCGTCGAAGATCGGGCATCTGGCGCTACTGCCTCAGGGTGATCCGGAGAGATCCCACCGGGTGGTGGCCATGGTCGATCAAATGCAAAAAGAAGGGTTTGGAGACTGTTCAAACCATGCGGAATGCGAAGCCGTTTGTCCGAAAGGGATTTCGATATCCTCGATTGCACTCATGCGACGCGAATACATGAAATCGCTGGTGTCGTCTGGCGGCTGAGTTTACTGGAGACGGATTTCGACCAGTTCGACGTCGAAAAGCAGTGAGGCGCCCGGCGGAATATCGGGACCGGAACCTCTATCACCATACCCTAATTCGGGGGGGATCGTCAGTATTCGCCGCTCACCCACCATCATTCCTGCAACACCCAGATCCCAGCCCTGGATCACCTGGCCGACACCCAACTTGAACGCAAACGGTGTTCCTCGGTCGCGCGAGCTGTCAAATTTGACGCCTTTCCCGTCAGGCGCTCCTTCATCGTACAACCAGCCAGTATAATGAACACGGGCAACTTCACCGGATTTGATTTCTTCTCCCTCTCCTTTGAAAACGATCTGAATCCTCAGCCCATTTTCCAATACTGTAACGTCCTGTATATCTTGTATTTGCGCCGCCCGCGTCTCAACCGAATCGGTCACTTCCTGGGTCTCGACCGTGTCCGTCACTTCCTGGGTCTCGACCGTGTCCGTCACTTCCTGGGTCTCGACCGAATCGGTCACTTCCTGGGTCTCGACCGAATCGGTCACTTCCTGGGTTTCGACCGTGTCCGTCACTTCCTGGGTTTCGCCCTGCTGTGCTAAACAACCAGAAAGCCCCCCCGTGATGAGGAAAAGCCCGAACAGTCCGTTCTTGAACATAAAATTGTTAATTAAATTGTTGTTTGACAGGGTTTACGCAGAGTCTAGACAGGGACGCCCGTGCTCACCAAGATAGATTCGAAGATCATAGCACCATCCGAACGACCCAAAATCTCTTCAGCACATCGCTCTGGATGGGGCATCATGCCTAACACGTTGCCGGCTTCATTCAGGATTCCGGCAATGTTTCTGGCCGACCCGTTCGGATTGGACTCCGATGTCGCCTCGCCTTCGTCATTGCAATATCTGAAGGCGATTCGATTCTCGTCCTCAAGTCGACAGAGCACGTCGTCGGCGGCGATATAATTGCCTTCGCCATGCGCAATTGGAATCTGAAGGACAGAATCCGAATCCAGTGTCCGTGTAAACGGTGATGTCCTGTTCTCCGGCCGGACAAAAATGTTCTTGCAAACAAACCGAAGCAACGCATTTTTCATAAGCGCCCCGGGAAGCAATCCGCTCTCACAGAGAATCTGAAATCCATTGCAGATGCCGAGCACCAGACCACCGTTATTCGCAAATCGAATCACATCTTTCATGATCGGGGAAAACCGAGCGATGGCTCCTGATCGAAGCGCGTCTCCATAGGAAAATCCACCGGGTATGATGACTACGTCGACGTCGCCTATCGAATGATCCTTGTGCCAGATAAAAGACGTTTGCTGATCGAAGACATGCTTCGCAACGTAGTATGCGTCGTGATCACAGTTCGAGCCTGGAAATTCGATAATGCCAAATTGCACGTATCTGACTTCAATAATGATTGGCGTAATTCTCTTCCGTTAGAATTTACGGGAATCTGAAAGCATCTCCATGAGATCATTGCTCGATTGATGTGAAGACGTGCGAAGAGCTGAGGATAGACCACCCGAATGCCGATACGAAAAGGAGTAGCAATTTCTTAACGCACTTCACAACATGTTTTGGTTAAAATGCGTTATATGCTCGACTTGAACCCGAGCAAAAGCCGGCAAACACTACCGTGCGTCTATGATCCCCAAAGAACTGTTTAAAAAGATTCGAAAGTTGGAGATTCGAACAAAGGGTCTAGTCAGCAATATTTTTGGAGGCGAGTATCAATCGGCCTTCAAAGGGCAAGGAATGGAGTTCGCCGAGGTTCGCCCGTATCAGTATGGTGATGACATCCGAAGTATCGACTGGAATGTTTCCGCTCGATACGATGATACGTTTGTTAAGATTTTCGAGGAAGAACGTGAACAGACCCTTCTATTGGTGGTCGACATCTCGGGCTCGGGAGATTTTGGGTCTTCTTACAAATTCAAGAGAGAAATCGCAGCCGAAATCTGCGCAATCGTCGCTTTCAGTGCCATCCTGAACAATGATAAAGTCGGATTGCTACTTTTTTCGGATCATGTCGAACTCTTTGTACCACCTAAGAAGGGACGTCGGCACGTTCTCCGCTTGATCCGAGACCTGTTTGCCCACGAACGCACATCGACGCAAACAAATCTGTCGGTGGCCCTCAACCACGTTGTTCACGTACTGAACAGGCGTTCGATCGTGCTCCTCGTGAGCGATTTCATGGATGACGATTTCGAGGCTCCACTTCGAGCCGTTGCTAGGCGCCACGATACGGTAGCCGTTCACTTATTGGATCCCAGGGAAATGGAACTTCCGGAGGTTGGCCTACTGGAACTCACCGATGCCGAGACGGACGAGAATATTGTTGTGGATACCAGCAGTGAACGGGTGCGAACGGCATTCGCTACACGAGCCCGATCTCGTTGCGATCTCGTAGAAGAGGTCTTATTCCGATCGCGCGTCGACCGGATCCCGATTCATACGGACAAAGGGTACATCGAACCCCTTATTCGATTCTTTCGATACCGCAATAAGGGTTAATCAGATTGTCCTGGCGCTCCAACATCGTTTTCACCGCAGGCCTGATCACCGTTTTGATCTGGCTTTCGACTCCTTCGTCAGTCGTCGCCCAGCGATATGACGCTTATTCGCGGGTCGACAGTGTGACCATTGGCGAGCGATTTGAAGTCGTGGTTACTATCGAGCACGACGGCACGCGGAATCCGCTCTTTCCCCACAACTTTCTTCCTGACTCGCTAAAAAACCGTCCGACATTCGAGCTCGGAGGGTTCACAATTCTCGGAAATAGTTCGCCAGCCAGAAGACAATTAAGTAACAACTGGTACATCGATAGTCTTCGATACGAAGTTGCGACGTTCGAGCTGGATTCGGCCTACGTCCCGACTTTTCCCGTCGGGCTGGCCTCACCGACAGACACGTTGGTAGCCGGAACAGCCGGAGTGCTCGTTTGGATCGAGTCCCTGGTGCCGGAAGACGCAGAAGGAATTCGGGATATCACTGGTCTCGCCGATTTCCCTGGAATTCCTCTGTTCTGGTACATTTTACCGATTCTCCTCTTGGGCGTGGCCTATTGGCTTTGGAGACGAAGTCGCAAGGATTTAGCGGTCGAATTGCCTGAAGAAGAAACCGAACCCATCGAGCCCCCGTGGGATGAAGCTCAGCGTAGACTCAGGTTGCTCGAGCAGATGGACTTGAGTCAACCTAGCAACATTAAACCCTTTTATGTTGAGTTGTCCGAGCTGCTCAGAACCTATCTGGCTCGCCGCGCTGACGTCCCGGCGCTCGAGACGACGACGCGAGAGCTGGTCGCTCGTCTCCAGAGTGCGTTGGAAGAAGGGGTTGTACCGGCCGACATCGTGGGCGAAATGGAGGAAGTCCTGTCCCATGCGGATTTGGTCAAGTTTGCGGATATGAAACCAGGCAACGAAGCCGGCAGAGCAGCCCTCTCCAGGACGAGTTCAGCCATTGTGAGTACAGAAAAAGAATTCGTGTCCCGTCGCGCAGCCCTTCGCGTAGCCGCTGAGGAGAAAGAAAATTCTCGCATCGAGGAATTGAAGACGAACGGGGTTGGCGATCATGAGTAGCCGTACCGCCCATTTGACAGAGCCGTCAGAGCAGCTTCTTGGAAGACTAGAGCAGGCGACGTCCCTTTGCGTTTTGACCGGAGCGGGTATTAGCGTCGAAAGTGGGCTTTCTACCTTTCGCGACCCCGAGGGACTTTGGGAGAAATACAATCCGTCAGACCTGGCTACCGAAGCCGCATTCAGACGAAATCCCAAACTGGTTCAGGGTTGGTATCAGGCGCGATTGGAACAGGCGATCAGTGCTCAGCCCAACGCCGGGCACCTTGCGATTACGGAATTGGACGAATTAAGTGAGTATTTTCTTTTGGTCACCCAAAACGTGGATACACTCCATACACGCGCAGGCACGAAGAGATTGGTGGAGCTCCACGGAAATATTTCCGACGAGCGATGCGTTGATTGCGGACAGCCGTCGGACCGTCTCGTGTTCTCGGAGGAAGGACTCCGATGCTGCGCCGACTGCAATGGATTTTTACGCCCGGGAGTTGTGTGGTTTGGGGAAACACTTCCTACAGAACCCTTCGAGAGAGCGTCGGAGGCCGCCTCGCGCGCAGACGTGTTTCTGTCCGTGGGGACCAGCTCAATCGTTTATCCGGCAGCCGGCCTGCCGCTTTTAGCCAAACAGAATGGAGCTTTTGTCGTGGAGATCAATGTAGAACCGTCTGCTCTTTCACATACAATGCATGAACTCATCCTTGGGCCGGCGGGCGAAATTTTGCCTCTTCTCGTTGAACACATACGATCTCTCCAGCCCTTGAACAAACTCGAACCTAACACAAGTCGTTAACCGACTGAATGTAATCTGATATTCTATGGAATTCGCTCAACCTCAATGGCTCATCCTGCTTGTGCTGGTTCCCCTGTTGGGAGTTCGCTCATGGTGGATGGCTCGACGTTCGTCGGGACTTCGTTATAGCGCCGTTACAACCATTCAGAAAGGTCCCAGAACCGTTCGAAATCGGATTCGGGCCCTACCGGCAGTGTTACGAATGGCGGGCCTCACGCTCGCGGTCCTGGCGATGGCGCGACCCCAAGATCAGGATGTCGTACAAGAGCGATTTGCAGAAGGGGTTGATATCGTCATGGTTTTGGATACGTCCACATCGATGCGCGCCGAGGACTTCAGACCCAATCGGTTTGAAGCGGCCCGAGCGGTAGGTGCAGAATTTATCCGTGAACGCACGTCAGACCGCGTTGGACTTGTCGTCTTTGCAGCGAAGGCTTACACTCAGGCGCCTTTGACACTTGACTACGACTTCCTTCTTGAAATGCTTGAAGAAGTAGAAGTCGGGGTTATTGAAGATGGAACGGCGATCGGGACAGCGCTCGCCATGGCTGTCAATCGTCTGAAGGACACAGCGGCAGAGAGCAAGGTGATCATCCTCCTGACGGACGGACAAAATAATCGCGGCGAACTGAGTCCTGAAACAGCGGCAGAGATTGCTCGCACGCTGAATGTCAGAATCTATGCCATTGGTGTCGGCGCCCACGGGGAGGCTCCTTTTGTTGTCGACCATCCGTTCGCAGGTCGACAGCGCCGCATGGTTCCGGTCGAAATCGATGAAGAAATGCTCATCTCCGTCGCACGCATGACCGGAGGTAAGTACTTCAGGGCCACCAACAATCAAGCCTTGCGAGAAATTTATGATGAAATAGGAGAACTCGAGAAAACGAAAATCGAGGAACGAATTTATACCAATTACGAAGAGAAGTATGCAGGATTTCTGTTCCCGGGAGTCGGGCTGATTCTTCTCGATATTCTATTGTCGACCACGTTCCTCAGGAGATTTCCTTAACGCTACCCTATTTGTATATGGATTGGCTTTATCCAGAAAATTATTGGATCGTTGTGGCAACGCCCGTAGCGGTCGTTCTTTTCGTCTACGCAGCATTCAAGCGAAGGGGACTCGCCGACGTCTTTGGTGAACGTGAGCTCGTGGCAAAGCTTACCTCGTCAATTAGCCGCCGTCGCCGTCACTGGAAAGCAGCTATTACAGCCCTCGGGGTGATGTTTCTGGCGATTGCATTGATCGGCCCACGTTTCGGGACGCGTCTTACTGAGGTCAAGCGTGAGGGAATAGACCTGGTTATTGCACTGGATGTGTCCGCTTCCATGATGGCCGAAGACGTGTCGCCCAATCGATTGGAACGCGCTCGAAACGAAATCAAAAAGCTGCTCGGAGATCTCAGAGGTGATCGGGTCGGGTTGGTTACGTTTGCAGGCGATGCGTTCATTCAGTGTCCCCTCACCACCGATTACGCCGCTGTTCGACTCTTTTTGGATGTTGCCGACCCTTCTCTAATCCCCACCCCGGGAACCGATTTTGGCGCTGCCCTGGCCATGGCGATGAAAGCGTTTAAGGCGCCGGCTGCCGATCCGGACGGGGAAGCCAGGACTCGGGCCATACTTTTCGTTTCTGACGGCGAAAATCATGTAGCCGAACTCGAAACGATTCTCCAGGATGCCCGCGACGAAGGAATTATCGTGTTCTCCGCGGGCGTGGGGGAAACGGAGGGCGTTCCCATACCGGTTTATGCCAATGGGCGCCGAGTCGATTATAAACGGGACCGTTCGGGTCATGTCGTAACTACAAAATTGGAAGAAAATGCCCTCCAGGATCTCGCGCGGGATGGTTCCTATTTCAGAATTGCCCGAACATCCAGCTCGCTGAGTAAAATAACAGCTGCTCTCGATCGTTTAGATAAAACGACGTTTGGACAAGACGAATTTGAGGAATATGACGAAAAGTACCAGTGGCCTCTATTTCTCGGCCTTCTGCTTCTTTTCGCCGAACGGACGATATCGGATCGGCGATCGTCGACCGGGGGTTATCCGGCCATGATGTACGGGGATCTGAAGGAAGAGGACAACGTTGACGATTTTTCCGACTGATCAAAAAGACGGGATAAAGTATCATCCAAATTCAATCCATTTAAGTGAGGATATTTCTTCTTATAGTAGCCTTGACGCTTCTCGGACCTGGCGATGCCAAGAAAAAGGGCCGACGTGGGAATGCCTTGTATGAAGAGCAGGAGTTTACCCAGGCTGCATCGCTGTTTCGACAAGGGGTTCTGGACGTCCAGGAGAACGGCCCCGGTACAGTCCACTCGGGCCTGCTTAACAATCTCGGTGCTTCGCTCTATAAGCAAGGAGATTACGAGCAGGCTGCCTCGGCGTTTGCCAGTGCCTCTCGAATGTCCAAGAACTTTGACGGCACCGTTCGCGCCAATTACAATGCAGGAAACGCAGCCGCGATGCAGCAACAGTTGGAGCCGGCCCTGGAATTCTACAAAAGCGCCTTGCTTGCCGACCCGAATAACGAGAACGCTAAATTCAACTATGAGTTTGTCAAGCGTCAGCTTGAAGAACAGCAGCAGCAACAGGACAAGGATCAGGATTCAGATCAAAAACAGGATCAGAATCAACCACCAAACGATCAGCTGGACGACCAAGATCAGGAGCCGGATCAACAGCAGAATCCGGAACAGGACCGACAACAAGAACCGCAGCAGGATCCATCGGATTCCAGGGAACAGCAAAACCCGAACGAGCTGAGCCCGGAAGAGGCGCAGCGCATCCTACAGGCTCTTGAGAATGAAGAGAAGCAACTCCTTCGCCAAATCCAGAAGATGAAATCTCGTCCCCGGCGCGTAGAAAAGGACTGGTAGTATCTGCACGGAATAACCTCCGGGCACATGACATGTGATGAGGAAGCTTTTTATCATACTTCTCCTGTTGCTTATTCCCGCGGTGCTTCTCGCACAGGGAATCACGGTCGTGGCACATGTCGACCAGACCACGATCGGAACGGAGGAGACGGTCACGCTTACCATCGAAATTGGGGGAGCACCCGCAAATGTCATTCAGACACCTTCCCCACCCGACGTGAGCGGTCTTTCCCTTTTGCAAGCGACCCCGAGCACTCAAAGTAGCGTCTCTATTGTTAACGGTGTGATGGCACAGAGCTATAGTTTTCGCTGGGCGTATCGCCCGCTCGGTGAAGGCTCAGCCCGGTTTAACTCCGCGTTGGTTACCGTTGGTGAAACCGTTTATAAGACCGAATCGATCGATATCACGGTCGTTCCTCAGTCGCAGCGGCCGGTGCGTATGCCTCGGCGTTCGACGCGGCGCCTGGATCCATTTTCGTCGCTATTTCGATCCCCGTTTGACTCGGCGGAACTGGTTGACGAACCTGCGCCTGACCCAACTGATCTCTTTATAAGAGCCATCCCCAGTGACCGCAGTGTGGTTCAAAACGAACAGGTTACCATCGAGTACCAGCTTTTCTTCCGGGAAGGGGTCCAATTGAGGCAGAGTCGACTGACGGATTCCTGGGATGCTGAGGGATTGTGGCGAGAAGAATTGGATGTTGAAACGAGACCGATACCGCAAATCGTCATCGAAAATGGCAAGCGGTATAACAAGATCGTTTTAAAGCGGGCGGCCGTTTTTCCTACACGTACGGGAACGCTTGTGGTCGACTCGCTGAGAATCGAGAGTGAAGCCCTCTTTCCCGTGCGCTCGTCGAACCCGTTTCAGTTGTTTTCACTTCGAAGCACCTACAAACCGGTGAAATTAGCGTCACCAGAAGTCACGATTGATTCAACGCCTCTACCCGCTGGTGCCCCAGACTCGTTCATTGGTGCGGTCGGTTCGTATCGACTCAGCACGCAGATTGATCGCACGGTTCTGGACGTGGGTGGATCAATACAATTTATCATTACGATTTCTGGAACGGGAAACCTTGCCACACTCGAAGCCCCATCGTTTTCCCCTCCGGCGGCATTCGAATTATACGAGCCGCAGGTCAGTACCCATCTAGATCGTTCGGGTGCTCGTCTGGCCGGTTCGAAATCGTTTACGTACATCATGGTACCTAGGGCCAATGGGACATTTGAACTTCCCGGCGTTGAATTTACACACTACAATCCTGCAGCGGGTGATTATCAAACCGAGCGTAGTAATCCGATAGAGATCCTTGTTACGGGGGCCGCCACAACTCCTCTGGCTGCGACAGCAACGAGGAACGGTCTTCCGGTTGATGATGTAGCGCCACCGATCGAAGATGCGGGACACTGGGTGCATCTTTCGCCAACATCCTTGCACCATTCGTCATGGGTCTATGCCGCGCTCCTGCTCCCCTTACTGATATTGGGCGTCACGTTTGTCTATCAGCGCCATCAGGACCGTCTAGTGGCTGACGTCGGGTACGCTCGAAAACGTAGAGCCAATCCGCTTGCTAAAAAACATCTCAAACAGGCAAAATTCCTCCTCGGCTCCGGAACAAAAGTAGAATTTTTTGGCGAAGTTGAACGGGCGGTCCTGGGCTTCCTCGGAAACCGATTGAATATCTCGGAGCGGGGACTTACGAGGGCTCAGTTACTTGGACAATTGGCGCGAGCGGGAATCGATGAGGCTTTACGGCAGAGGATTCAGACCCTGTTGGAGCTTTGTGATCGTGGCCGATTCGTTCCGGGCACAATCGAAATGAATGATCTTGAGAAGGCATTTGAAGGAGCTGCCTCGATCATTGTCGAAGCCGATTCGGCGCTTGGAAAATCACTATGACTCAAGCTCTTCTCCATACCGCCACAGCTCGTTCCAGAAGGGTTCTGGTTGTTCTTCTCTTCTGTTTGACCTCCAGTGCATCGAGCCTCGCACAGAATGTAGAACCCACTCGAGCTTTTGACGAAGGCACTCGATTCTTGAATTCTGGCGACTTTCGAAGCGCCATTGCCTCCTTCGAATATGCCGAATCATTAGGACGCGGTAGCAGCGCGCTGTTCCACAATCGAGCGATCGCTCATTTCAGGTTGGATGAGATCGGGCATTCGATTCGATTCCTGGAAAGAGCTGCTTTGATCTCGAAGGACGACCCCAGGGTCATGCACAGCCTGGACATCGTCTCGACAAGAGTCGTCGATACTTACTCTGAATTACCGATTCCGATCTGGACGCGGTTCCAGAGAGTTGTTCTGAATATTGCCTCCGAAAGGGTCCTCATGGTCACCGGAATTGGATTTTATTTGATCCTCTGCCTGATGCTGTTCATGAACATTCTGGGTTACTGGAGCGGCGCCTGGCGCCGCCCAATTCGAGCGGTGAGCGGCCTGGTATCAGTGATACTCATTTCGATGGCGCTGACCTCGTCCATTTGGCCGGCCTACTCAAAAGAAGCCGTTGTCATTGTTGGCGAAGCAGATTTACACAACCAACCGGATTCGGACGCCAACGTCTCGGAGTATATTCACGAAGGACTCGTCGTGGGGATCGTTTCGGAAGGAGATACGTGGGCCCTTGTGCAACTTCCAAACGGAGCGCGAGGGTGGATATTGACTCAGCAACTGGGCGCAATCTAGAATTTTTTTCATGTATCTTTGAACACTGTTTGGAGGTCACGAACGGGTCGATTTGTTGATCCCCGTGGCTCGAACAACACAATTCCCGTTCTCCATAGAGATCCCCAGGAATCATGGAACCGCACGTTTTACGGAGTATGCGCACATCCGGTTGGATTGAGATCGTCTGCGGATCCATGTTCAGTGGAAAAACGGAAGAACTCATTCGCCGTTTGAAACGGGCTAAAATTGCCCGCCAATCGGTCGAAATCTTCAAGCCCGGGGTCGACACCCGGTTTAGCGACGACGAAGTCGTTTCTCACGATGCGAATGTCATTCAATCCACGAGTGTCAGCTCTGCGTCTCAGATCATATTACTCGCCTCGAATGCTGATGTCGTTGGAATCGACGAGGGCCAGTTTTTCGACAATGACCTCGTCGATGTCTGTCGAGAACTTGCAACACTCGGCAAGCGCGTGATCGTCGCGGGCCTGGATCAGGACTACCTGGGTCGTCCGTTCGAGCCTATCCCACAGCTCATGGCCGTCGCAGAATTCGTGACGAAGCTCCACGCAATATGCATGGTGTGCGGTGCGCCCGCCAATCATTCTCAGCGCCTTACCGCAGGCGATCAACGGGTCATTCTTGGTGCTACCGAGACGTACGAACCCCGCTGCCGTGATTGTTTCGACCCGTCTGATTCACACGACCTGCCGAAGCTCGAATCAGACGGGAGCACGACGGAGTCGATAAATCAGCTCATCGACTCCAAATAGGACCGTTCCAGTGGCAGTAAAAAGGATCAAGGCCGGAATGGGTTGCCAGATGACAAGGCCACCGACCATTCCGAGTATCCCACCCAGGTACTTGATGTAGTTGAGCTGTTCGTTCGTCGAACGCTTCAGGAGATCCTCGAGTCTGCTCTCGTCGTACTGAATCATGTTGCTCATTATCATATCGTAAACGTCCAGATTTTCGACGAACGCGAGTACGATTCGAGTTGCCCAATCCTCAATCTCTTCTGACCGAGCCTCAATTTTCGCGGGAATCAGGTCCAGCAGTTGATCCATCTCATCAAGTACGAAATCCAGCTGACCGGGTATGGAGTAAATCGCCTTGTCAATTCGGTTTTTGAAATCATCCTCGCTAACAAAGCGATAGGCTTTCAACGCCAGCCCTCCCACTCCCTCGCCTACATACGTTTCAATTTTTTCAATAATGTACTCGACGATTCGGCTCCGGACTTCGTCGGACGTCAGAACCTTCTGCACGTAATCGGCTGTGAGCACTTTGAGTTCGGCCCTAAATTCCTCGTCCTCCAGAATGCCTCGGGTTACCGAAAGAGCCATCTCCCGGTACTTCGGAATAATTTCGTTCTCCTCAATTTTCTTCTTAATGATTTCCTCGTTGATGAGGTCTTCGGAGACCGCCTTCGCCAGTCGATAGATGACTCGTTCTCGCTGTGCAGGAATGAGGCCCTGGCCAAAGATTGGGCGCGCCACTCTGGGGTTGAACAGCATGGTTATGGCCACCCAGTTGGTCAGAAACCCAATCAACCCGCTGACCGCGACTATTCGAAGAAGACCTTCAAGTATATAGCTCGTTCCGAAGACGGTAAGCACGACTCCGGTAAAATCCCACACGAATGAAAATGCAAACAGGAGCGCGAGAGAAAAGGGAATCAATCGCAGAAGAGGAAGAAGCGCCGCATGGGTCCCTTTCAAGCTCGGGGCTTCGAAATCGTCGGTTGCCTTCTTCTCTGTCCGAGGACTATGGCGATGGATATATTTAGCCAGGAGCGCTCGAAGGTCCCGCACCCGTGCACGCGTTATCTGACGCGCTTCCGGAATCGTAGTCACGGGATTCTCGATGGCCGCTCCATCAGTGACAGATTCGTCTGCCAAATTATCATATGCTGGTTCGTCAACCATACGATCCGCAATCCCAGGTGCAAAAAGGGTTTTGTTAGCCGAAAATCAGCCACAGCGCTGATTTTCTGTACTACTCGGACGGAATCAACCCCAATCGGGTTGCATCTACTTGCATAGCAGCAATTACGTGGGCGATGTGAACATCTAATTCAATTTCAAGCTCTTCGGCGCCTTTTCGGATATCGTCCCGGCTGACGGCAGCTGCGAATGCCTTGTCCTTCAGTTTCTTTGTGACAGACCTGGGTTTCATCCCCTCCAGGCGCGTTGGACGAACATAGGCCACTGCCGTGATAAAACCCGACAGCTCATCGACGGCGTAAAGCACCTTTGCGAGCTGTGATTCTCTTGGAACGCCAGAATAATCTGCATGGCCCAAAATGGCTGTTCTCATTTCTTCCGGATATCCGAGTTCTTCAAGTACCTTCACACCGACGAATGGATGATCTTCTTGGGTAGGATGCCTCTCGTAATCCATGTCGTGCAGAAGACCGGTCATTCTCCACAACTCCTCATCCTCCCCGTAAAAACGGGCATAGAATTTCATTCCGGCCTCTACGCCAAAGGCATGGCGGATCAGGCTCCCAGATTGGGTCCAGCGATGAAAAAGTTGGAGTGCGTCGTCGTATGAGGGCATGGTTCTGTTAGAATATTTCGACGAGACGAAATTCCTTCATAAACTTGTCGGGATTGGTGCGAAATTCGATGAGCAGGGCATCGAGACTCGACAGTACAGAATCCAACTTCTGGTAAACGCCCGGATCGTTCACGAAGAGTCCGAGGGTGCCTTCCCCCTCATTAATTTTGCGCATTACGTCCGAAAGTGACGCCGAGACCATTTCGAAAGATTCTAAATTTCGATCCAGTCGAACCAGAGCCTGATTTAGATGGCTCACTACAGCCGACAAAGAGTCTGCACTATCGGAAGAAAATCCAGCCATGTTTCCCGTGAACGACTCAACGTTTTGTAGAATCTCACTCAGGCGTGTTCGTTCGGAAGACAAAAAATCGTCGAGAACGGCGGCACTTCGTTGAACGGAGACCAGGGTCTGTCGAATATCAGAGTCAGGTTCACTAAGCAAAGACCCCGCTGTGCCAAGGACTGAATTGAGTGTCTCCAGCGTTGACTCGATTCCATCAAAGAGTGTCGGTGCTTTCTCGGAGAGACTGCCAAGAATATCTGGAGCTTCGATCCCCTCCACGAGTCCGGCCTCGGGAATTACAGGAGCATCGACAGGCCCCAGCTTTACATCCAGTCTCACCACTCCGAGGGCCTCGAAACCGGCAATCTGGGACGTAGATCCTTCTGTGACCGGAATACTTTTATGGACATGGAATTCGACCCGAACCCGCTGGGTTTCGGGATTGATGAAGACATCATCCACCGAACCAACACCCACCCCGTTGATTCGAACAAGATTTCCGGAAATCAGTCCACCGGCATCATCAAATTCGGAAACAAGATGATACGTGCCCCGAAATAGCGGCAGGTCCTGGAAGTATCGAACCCCCAGGATAAAGACCGCGATGGCTACGATGAGCGTAACGCCCACTTTGAATTCATTGGTGTATCTCACGTGTTTTCAGTTTTTGGCAGAGGCTATGCGTACTGTTGCAAGTTGGTAAAATACGTTTTCGATCTATTCTTCTTTTGGATTGCCGATCTGATATTCATTCGCTTTCACGAAATCGTTCAGTATCTGGTCATCGCTCGAATGTAATTCCTGAATCGACCCCACCCAGTGCATACGGCCCATGTAAATAAGTGCAGCCCTGTCCGCAATAGAAAGAACGGAATGCATATCGTGGGTAATTACAATGCTAGTTACGTTTAACTGGTCCGTCAAGCCCTTGATCAGCTCGTCGATCGTATTCGACGTCTCCGGGTCAAGACCACTGGTCGGTTCATCGTAGAGGATGTATCGTGGCTTCAGGGCGACCGCACGCGCCAGGGCAACACGCTTTTTCATTCCACCGGAAAGCTCGGCAGGCATTTTGGATCCTACATCGACCAGATCCACCATTTCCAGACAGATATGGACCTCCTTTATTATCTCTCGCTCGTCCATCGACGTGAATGTGCGCAGTGGAAAGGCGACATTTTCAAAAGCGCTAAGAGAATCAAACAATGCTCCACCCTGAAACAATACTCCGAATTGTCTTCTGACTCGTCTCAATTCCGTATACGATATTCGATTGATATCCGTGCCGTCTACCGTGACGCGGCCGCTTTCAGGCTGCATCAATCCGATAATATGTTTCATCAGGACGGTTTTTCCCGACCCCGAACGTCCAATGATCGCTAGCGTTTCCCCCTCGAAAATCTCAAGAGAGACATCGACAAGAACGTGCTTGTCTCCAAAATGCTTGTTAATTGATTCTATCGTAATCATCGGGGCCGGACACTAAAGAAGAGTGGCTGCTAGAATGAGGTCGGCCACAAGAATAAATACACAGCTGGAGACCGCAGCCTGCGTGGTACTTTGCCCGACGCCTTCGGCTCCACCGAGTGTAAAATATCCTTTGTAGCACGAAATTGATGTGATCGTGAAACCGAATACGAAAGACTTGATCAGTCCGAATATCGGATCAAAGGGTTGGAAAAATTCTCGGGCGCCTTGCAAAAATTCACCAGCGGGTACAAATCCGAAAAAGTGCCCGACCAGGATGCCGCCCGATATTCCGACGAAACAGGCCACTACGTAGAGCACGGGAAACATCAATATGCCGGCAAGAACCCGCGGTAGAATCAGATACCCTATTGAGTTAAGTCCCATCGCCTCGAGCGCGTCGATTTGCTCCGTTACCCGCATCGTTCCGAGCTCGGCGGCAATTCGGGCTCCCACTCTTCCGGCCAAAATAAAACCGGTAACGACCACACCCAGCTCTAGAATCATCGACGGAACGACAATCGACCCGATGATACTCTTGGGTAGAAACGGAGATACGAGTTGGTATGAAGTCTGAACAGTCGTAACAGCACCTGAAAATGCTGCGGCAAGGGCCACGATCGGGATCGACTCCACGCCGATCTGTACCATCTGGCTGAACAGGTTTTTTCGGTATGTAGAAAAGTCGGGAAGCGCACTTCCCGCGTGGATCAGCAGCATACTGTACCGACCAAGCGCCTTTACGGGCCCTTGTATAAGTTTTCTATAGGCTAGTACGTGTAACACTTGGTGCTTAACAGGCTAGGAATTGAAGCGCGAGGAAGGTATAAAAACTTTTGAACGTTTCGATGATCGCTTTGTATTCGGGCAGACCAAACCCTGACGAATTGCCTCACGGGAGACGCAAGACTTCCCGTGTATGACACAGGATAGTCAGTCAATCCCTCTATATTGACAGTGATCTCAAATACTCCTACCCGTTGATGGCCAAAATTAAGACCGTTTTCATTTGCCAGGAGTGCGGAAACGATTCGCCTCGTTGGATGGGCCAGTGTGCCTCTTGCGGGGCGTGGAACTCCATCGTGGAAGAGACACCACTCTCGGTGGCGCACGCACGGGGGGCGCTCTCCAAAATTCAAATAATGAATGGGGGAAAACCGATTCGCCTTGATGAGATTGGCTCGGAGCTGGAAATCAGAATTCCAACGGGTGTTCCAGAAATTGACCGCGTTCTCGGGGGAGGTATCGTTCAGGGCTCCGTCGTACTGGTTGCCGGAGATCCTGGAATTGGAAAAAGCACCTTGATGACGGAATTGGCTCTCTACCTGAAGAATCGTTCAATCCTGTACATCGCCGGAGAAGAATCTCCATCGCAGATCAAAATGCGAGTCAAGAGAATCGGCGATACCGGAGATCACCTGGCGTTGCTGGCTGAAACGAACGTTGAATCCATCATCCACACTGTTCTCGACGATCCTCCAGAGATTCTCATCGTCGACTCCATTCAAACCCTATTCAGCAGCGACGTTCAAGGCGCCCCGGGATCGGTAGCGCAAGTTCGAGAATCAGCGGCAGCTCTTATTCAGCTTTCCAAATCCAGCAATATTGCGGTGTTTTTAGTTGGCCATGTCACGAAGGACGGAGCGATCGCCGGCCCACGAGTTCTCGAACACATGGTCGACACCGTCCTGTACCTGGAAGGTGATCGACATCATGCATTTCGAATTCTCCGCGCCGTAAAGAACCGGTTCGGGTCTACGAATGAAATTGGCGTATTTGAGATGACCGAGACCGGACTTTCCGCTGTTGAAAATCCAGGTCGGGTTTTTCTCTCAGACCGAACGGATGAGTCACCGGGCGCCGTGGTTGTTTGCTCGGTAGAGGGTACTCGTCCGATACTGGCTGAAATCCAAGCCCTGGTCGCTCCCACTTCGTATGCCACACCTCAACGAACAGCTACGGGTTACGACGCGCGACGACTGCAGATGCTACTTGCCGTCCTCGAAAAGCGCGAAGGAATGCGTCTCTCAGGGAACGATGTATTCGTGAATGTGGCTGGTGGATTGCGATTGTCCGAACCCGCTATCGACCTGGGAATTGTCGCAGCGATCACCTCTTCGTTTCGAGATCTTCCAGTTGAGCGAAGCACGGTTCTAATCGGGGAGGTTGGATTGAGTGGGGAAATACGGGCCGTTTCACACCTGGAGCAGCGATTGAAGGAATCGGCGAACCTCGGATTTACCTGCGCCCTCGTTCCATCGTCGGGGTTGGGTGACAAACGCCCAGTGAACGGAATCGACGTCCAGGCTCTCGAGACCATACACGATCTCATAGAAACGATTTTCTAATCGAGATCCGTTTCAGATACGATCGACATCCGGTGGGTGCTATCGTTGAAGGTGCTCGACAGAACCATCGCTTTTCCCGAGAAGAACATCCGTCGTCATGTCGAGGAAGAGCCCGTGATCCAGCACACCGGGAGTCCCCAACAGCGTATCATTCACTCGAGCCAGATCTGAAATGCCGTCGAAGGTGGCATCAATTACCCATAAACCTTGATCCGACACGACCGGGCCTTCTTTTCGGGCAGCCATTCGGAGTTCTGGACGACCCCCCAGGGACTCTATCACGCGCATGACGGGCCCGACAGCCAAAGGAACGATTTCTACAGGAAGGGGCATTCTTGTTCCGAGTTGGTCAACCATCTTGGTCTCGTCAACCAGGATGACGAGCCGACGTGCCTGAGACGCGACGATTTTTTCTCTCGTGTGAGCGGCTCCCCGGCCCTTGATCAGATTCAAGTTCGGATCCACTTCGTCGGCTCCATCAAAAGCCAAGTCGATTTCTTCAATATCGTCGAGATTCACGACTGGAATATGATGCCGTTGCGCCAGACGTTCAGCAGCAAACGATGTCGGAATTCCACTGACGGAAATGTGTTCTTCAGCGATACGCCGGCCGAGCGCTTGAATGGCCATGGCGGCTGTTGATCCCGTGCCGAGGCCGAGTACCATACCGTCTTCAATCCATTCAGCGACTCGTTCCCCGACCAGTCGTTTCGCATCATCCTGGGTCGTCGGCGAAGAAGATTGCATGGTAACGTGTTCCGGAAGAGTGTAAAAAGGAATCTTTCGAGCGATTGCACGCCGGGCGCCGACACGCGAACGAAAGGTACTCAGCAGCTCGATCTTCAACGCTATTCGTATCGAAGGGACTCGATCGGGTGCAGTCGTGCGGCCTTGAACGCCGGATACCCTCCGAACAGCAAAGCGATTCCGGTAACCATCCCGACCGCTCCTACGGCCCAGCCGACAGGAAATGCCGTTGAAATATCAAAGTAAAGAGCCACGCCATTACCAACGACACCACCCAGTACGATTCCGAAAAACCCCCCGATCTGGCAAAGGAAGAACGCCTCCAGAAGAAACTGCCACAGAATGTCCTTACGCCGGGCTCCAACGGATTTTCGAATTCCGATTTCTCTCGTCCGCTCCGTCACCGAAACGAGCATGATGTTCATAATCCCGATCCCGGCGCCAAGCAGAGCAATCAGCCCGATCACGGCTCCGCCAACCGTTAATGTCCCTGTAAATGCTTCAAAAATCGCCTTCATCGTGTCGTTTGTGGAAATCTCAAAGTTGTTTTTATCCCCGGGAGCCACTCTGCGGATCACCCTCATTCGACCTGTGGCCTCCTCTATCGCCGCTCTCAGTTGTCGTTGTTCGTGAACCCGAACACTGATTGCTATGTCCCTGTTCTGGCTACCATAGATCGAAAACGCTCGCGTGATTGGAGTGAACACCCGGTTGTCCTGTGAAAAGCCGAATACGCTACCTTTGGGTTTCAGAACCCCGATCACCTGATATCGTCGCCCGTCCATCCGAACGGACTTTCCGTTGGGGTTTTCGTTTGGAAAGAGCTCGGTTACCACGTCTGAGCCAAGAACAGCGACGGGTCTCGCATACTGAACGTCTTCTTCAGTGAAAAACCGACCCGAGTCCAGCTCAAACGAATAATTCGCGAGCATCTCCTGATTGCTTCCAATCAGACGGATGTTGGGTTCGGCCGTTTCCCTATTCTCAAATTTGACCTTACCCATGTGAAATCCTTCCATGGGGCTGAGCGACACGGGCAGTTGCATCATTTCTCCGAGTCGCTCCAACTGTTCATACGTAACGCGGGGTCGATTACGCATCGCCCGGTCAGTATGTCCGAGACTTATCGTCGGCATCCGTGTTACGGTGAATGTCGATGATCCCAGAAATTGAAGGGATTCTTTGAAATAGACATCGATGACGGCCACGGCTGTGACGGATACGATGATCGCGAATACACCGATAACCATTCCCAGCAGCGTCAGAGAAGAACGAAGTCGGTGACTGCGTATCGACTCTAGAGCCATTCGTAATGCATCCAATACGGCCATTTAGAATTCCATTTGCGATAGGTTTGCGATCTACTCGTATCTGAGAGCATCGATGGGCTGAGATTTAGCCGCTGTCCACGCCGGTGCGAGACCGAATACGATTCCGATGAGCATACAGGCCGCAAAAGCGGCGGCGACGACCTCCCAACCGAGATACGCAGGAAGTATCGCCTTGATCAGCATGGCAAGTGGGATCGAAAGGCCGATTCCAATCAAACCACCCATAAGACATATCAGGACCGCTTCGATTAGAAACTGAATCAGAATCGCCCGACGTTTTGCTCCGACGGCCTTTCTAATCCCGATTTCCCGCGTTCGCTCTCGAACCGTAACAAACATGATATTCATCACACCTATGCCACCCACGAGAAGTGCCAGCGCAGTTAGTCCGATCCCAATCGCGTAGATCGCGTTCTTGATCGGGGCAATTTGCTCCCGAAGCGTCTTCTGTTCGTTAATCTCAAAATTGTCTTCTTCCTTGGCATCCAATCGTCTTGCAACTCTGATAATTCCTCGAATTTCATCCTTTGCATCCTCCAATTCAGCGTCTTCATACAATTTGGCCTGAATGGAAACGTCCCTCCATCTAACCCCGAAGTGTTTCTTGAACGAATTGTAGGGGATGCGAATCATGATGTCCTCGGAACTGGCATTGTCAGTACCCTGACCCTTTCGCTCAAAAATTCCGATGACACGAAATTTTCTACCGCGAACGCGTATCTCCTTCCCGATCGGATCCGAAAACGGAAACAACTCATCAGCAACTTTTGCTCCGATAACCGCCACATCTCGAGCGCTCTGCTCATCCATGTCGGAGTAGAAAAATCCATCGCTCAGATCAACGTGATGAACCGATGGGTAGGATGCGAGAGCTCCCCGGATTCGAACCCCTGAAATGCTCCGGTTCTTATACGAAGCACCTCCACCGGTGCGAACCTCAGCCGTTGCAGCATCCACAAAGCGCGAACGATCACGCAGCGTTTCGGCAATATCCGCGGTGAGGTTGGGTCGGTTGATATAGTTCCACCATTTGAAACCACTTCCCTGAACCCATGGCCATTTTTCGATATAGAGAACGTCTGTACCCAGGCTAGCCATATCATTTTCGAAACTGCGTTCAATTCCGTTGACGACCGTCGCCATACTGGTCACCGAGACGATTCCAATGATGATACCGAGCGTTGTGAGCAGCGATCTCATCTTGTTGGATCTCACCGCCCGGAAGGCGATTAGTAGACTTTCCCAGACTTCAAGAAAGAATAGCTTCACGTAAAATTTTCTTACGGTTCAATAGATGAATACGGCGTGGGCTATAGTACCCGCGAATACGTCCCCAGACTTGGAGGGTTGCGGAATGCGCGGGCTCTTCAAACCCAGATGGAGAATAATTACGCGATTTGCAGCTTTTTCTCAAAGCGCAGTCTATACTCGCGATAAGCCGTATTGTAATCGGACTTGATGAGCCTGAATCCCTCGGTGACAGCGAGCACGGTCATCCCCGGGTGCAGATTGGGGAACGTGTCAAAAGCAAAACGGGAATATCCCAGTTCGCGCGCTCGATCCATCATCGCATACATCAAAAATCGTGCAATACCTCGCCGACGGAAATCCGGAAGAACTCCTCCTTTGGCCGAGTAGAACACAAATCTATTCTCCCGATACCCCACCTTAAAACCGGCAGGCATGCCTTCAAAACGGGCAATAAGGAGTACGAGATCTTTCCGATCAAACGAGTTGATGATTCGATCTTCGTTGAACAACAATCGATTCATGTCCCGGATGAGATCGAGTTCGTCCAGAGAAATCGAGGAGATCGTGAGGTCTGGAATACCCGTTTCGGACAGGGACGCCGAAATTTGCTGTAGTATGTCCATCGAAAAGTCAATTGGTCGGGGTGGGTGGAAGGATTAAACCCTGAATTTCCTCTTCAGTTTCAGCCGGCGCCCCCTCGACGACGGACACGGCTTCTTCAACAATGGATCCCTCATCAAGCAAATTTGCCGGAATATTTTCCAAAAAGCGACTCGGAGAGGCGAAATATTGACCTTCGTACCTGCGATACTGTAGCGTCGGATACGAAATGAAGAGTCGAGTCGCGGCCCGCGTCACCGCGACGTAGAGAAGACGCAACTCCTCATCAAGCGCATCGGAATCGTCCACGGAGTAGGATGATGGAAGAATCCCATCCAGCGCGTGAATAAGAAAAACGGTATCGAATTCAAGTCCTTTTGCGGAATGGATGGTTGACAGAACGAGGGGTGGTTCATCGTCTTGAACTGGATCGGTATCTATGGCAGTCAGTTCAATGGGATCAAGCGCGAGAGAGGAAAGCAGTGTCGCCCGGTCTGGAAAGCTCTCTGCAATTCCAATAAAATGCTCTAAATCCTGGAGTCGCTTTGGATGGTCGTCGTAGTGTACCCGTTTTAGAATGGGCTCATAGTATGCGACGATTCTTTCCAATTGCTCCGTAATGGACCCCTTTTGGTTCAACACGCGGCGTAGAACATCAAAAAGTCCTCGAACAGAATCAATGTATCTGGGTGAAAACCGAGCTTCATCCAGTTCGAAGGCCTCGCCCGGCCCGGATTCCATCCATTCGATAATTCGCTGGGCGGTTTTCGGACCCACTCCCTCGAGCAACTGCAGAATTCGGTTCCAGGACACCGCGTCGAGCGGATTCTCCAGCACCTTCAGGTGTGCCAGCACGTCCTTGATGTGGGCGGCTTCACTGAGCTTCATCCCGCCGTACTTGACGAATGGAATTCCACACCGATTTAGTTCAACTTCCAGATCGTACGAGTTGAATCCGTTTCGGAAGAGGACCGCCATCTGGTTGAGTGGTAGACCGTTCTCTCGGATTTCCAGAATCTGTTGGGCCACGAAGCGGCTCTCGAATCGATTATCCGCTGCCTGAACCAGAACAGGGAGTTCACCTCCGACCTTCTCAGTAAAGAGTTTTTTCTCAAACTTGTACCGCGCATTTGAGATCACGTGGTTTGCCAGGTCCAGAATTCGCTGCGTGGACCGGTAGTTGTGTTCGAGCTTCAGTGTGAGCGTTTTCGAAAACTGCTGAGGAAAGGATAAAATGTTTCTAAAATCAGCACCCCTAAACTGGTAAATGCTCTGTGCATCGTCTCCCACCACCATGATGTTGGTATGCTCGGATGAAAATGCCCGGACCAGGGCCGCTTGCGAAAGATTGGTGTCCTGGTACTCATCCACCAGAACATGGCGACAGCCACCGGCTACTCTTTTTCGAACGTCTTCATGTTCTTCAAGCAAGAACAGGCAGTGGAGCAAAAGATCGTCGTAATCCATGAGACCGTGGCTTCTTTTGTACCGAGAATAGCCATCGTTGATGTCGCCGATCACCTCGATATACTCGACGAACTGAGGAAACTTCGCCTCCACATACTCTTGAAGGGTCGTATCTCGGTTCCGGACCCCGGAAATGATAGACTGGATCGTGCGTTTACGTGGAAAACGACGACGATTCTTTCGGATGTTCAGTCCAGTCCGGACCACGTCGACCACGTCGGCGGCGTCCGAAGAATCCATAATGGTGAAGTTGTTCGGGAAGCCGATCCGGGGGGCGTACTGTCGAAGGATGCCCAGACAGAACGAATGAAACGTGCCGCCGCGTACATGTTGGCACCGGCCATCGAGCAACATCGACGCACGCGATATCATCTCGTGGGAGGCGCGCCGTGTAAATGTGAGGAGAACGATTTGCTCCGGTGGCGTCCCGGTTTCGACCAAATATGCGACGCGGTAAACGAGCGTGCGAGTCTTTCCAGTTCCCGCTCCAGCAACCACCAGGACCGGCCCACCACCTGCCGTAACAGCTGCGTATTGCTGCGAGTTCAGTGCCTCCTCGTAGTTGATCGTCAACGTCGGAGCGTCTCGTTCTGGATCCAATTTGATAACGAAACGGCGAGCCATATCGAAAGAACCCGTGGTTTGAATTTTGCGGCGAGAAGACCTAACGATTAAAGTGTCAAAAATGGTTCACCAAGAAACGTGACATCGTAACAAGAGCACGTTTTGAGTTGCGCGGACGACTCCTGCTGCCTCTAGGCGAACGAGATACACCCCACTAGCCAGACGGCCTCCGCCAAGTTCAGCCTCGTGGCGGCCAGCGGGCACCTGCCTGTCCAGTTACGTTGCAATCTTGCGGCCGAAGATATCGACGACCGTCAAGTGGACGAGCGCCGCTTCCAGCACCGCGAACGGCACGACTGCACGAGGGTTAAACGGATTCGGATAAGGCGTCGATAACAGATAGCTTCAGGGAAAGTCCACGGCCATTTCTACCACGGTCGGGAAGATGTTATCGTACATGTACGCCGAGCCCCTAAAGTTGAGGTCCCGCCAGGCTCCAACGAGGGTGCCCCCCCCCCGAAAGTGACACCGACCCGCCGAAGTGGTCGCTCCTGGCACTGTCGGAGGCGGTGAGCTTGTGCTCTCTTACTTGGGCCCAGACGGACCCGACGAGTGCCAGCACCATTACAACCGGCAGGACGAGACAAAGCGCGGGTATCTCACGGTAGAAGCGAGCACAGTCAGTAGGTCTTGCGTACTAACCAGTAGTTCCGACCGAGAGAGTAAATGCGAGGCTTGCCACGAAGAACGACATGTCAGGGTCATCAGAGCCGATAATAGTAAACTATCTGACAAACAGGTTGGACAGGCGAACATAAGAATCTCAGGCTAAGAGCATGTTTTGACTTCCCTTTCTCGTCCATACGTATATATTGTAGGTACGTCTTGTCAGAAGATTATGCTGCAGGACTAAGGGGCACGCCATGTTGTCGCAACGACACTCAGGATACGGGTCTGTTATCGTCGTCATAGTGTTACTCCCGCTACTTTTTGCGGTTGCTGCCACGCCGGATGGACGAGGGCCACCAATATCATTTCAGGATGTTCGTTCATCCGTTCTGGTTGCCCGAATTGAAGACGATGCGATCACACCGGTCACATCCGGATACCTGCAACGGGCGCTGCGAGAGGCCATCGAATCAGGGGCCGTCTGTCTGATAATCGAGCTGGATACGCCTGGTGGACTGCTCGAATCGACTCGGACCATCGTCAAGGATCTGTTGGCTAGCAGCGTACCGGTCGTTGTATATGTCGCGCCGTCAGGCGCACGCGCCGCTTCCGCTGGAGTCTTCATTACACTTGCTTCCCACGTTGCAGCAATGGCCCCTGCTACCCATATCGGGGCCGCACATCCTGTTCAGATGGGCGGCGCACCGGGACAACCGCCCGATCAGGAGCCGGCTTCTGATTCTCCAACGCCGTCGACCATGGACGAGAAGATCCTCAACGACACGGTGGCCTGGGTTCGCTCGATTGCAGTGCTGCGCGGACGTAACGAAGAATGGGCAGAAAAGTCGGTCACCGAGAGCGTCTCCATCCCAAGCACCGAAGCTCTTGAGCTCAACGTAATCGATGTGCTGGCCGACGATATCAGTGATCTGCTTCGCCAGATTGACGGATGGGAGGTCGAATTAGAATCCGGCACAGTAATCCTCGAAACCGTTGACGTAGAAGTGGTTCGGATTGAAATGTGGTGGGGTGAAATGCTGCTTTCCGTGATCTCGAATCCGAACATTGCATTCTTGCTGCTCATGCTCGGTTTCTACGGGCTCCTGTTTGAGTTTTACTCTCCAGGTTGGGGAATCTCTGGTACGCTGGGTGCCATTTGCATCATTCTCGCTTTCTTCGGACTCGCTGTTCTTCCTATCAACTATGCCGGTCTTGCACTTATTTTCCTCGGCATCGGATTGTTCGTGGCGGAAGCGTTTTTCACCAGTTTCGGAATTCTAACCGTAGGTGGAGCCGTCTGCCTGATTTTGGGAGGAATCATGCTTGTTGATACTCCAGTGCCGATCATGCGTATTTCGTGGTCGGTTGTCGTACCGGTTGCGATTGCCAGCGCTGCCATCGCTTTTTTCCTGGTATCACGAGTTGTAAAAACCCACCGAACCCGCGTTCAAACTGGCGAGGAAGGGCTTCTCGAAGAGATCGGTGTCGTCTTCGAGCCATTTAAGGAGAAAGAAGGTCAGTATGCAGGTGTCGTACAAATCCATGGTGAAATCTGGCAAGCGGTATGCACGCGCCCGCTAAGAAGCGGAGACGAGGTTAATATTCTTTCGCGAACAAATCTCACGCTGAATGTGAGAAAGTCGACTGGGTTGGAGAAATCGAAGTTGTCCAGCGACGCATAAATCAAGGAGGTAAGCCATGGGAATAGAAATCGGTGGAATTGTTCTTGCGATCGTCGCGCTCTATTTCGTCAGCACCATTCGAATCCTTTTTGAGTATCAACGGGGAGTCATTTTTCGCCTTGGTCGCGTACTTCCTTCGCCGAAGGGTCCTGGAATCCTGTTGGTTTTCTGGCCAATCGACCGAATGGTTCGCGTGGACTTGCGCGTGATCGTTCAGGATGTAGCCTCACAAGATGTAATCACGCGCGACAACGTTTCGGTCAAGGTCAATGCGGTTGTCTACTTCCGGGTGATCGATCCATTAAAAGCGATTCTCGAAGTCGAGAATTATCGTTATGCGACCGAGCAGCTCTCGCAAACCACGCTTCGAAGCATTCTGGGTCAGATTGAACTGGATGAACTGCTAGCCGAGCGCGACAAGATCAACATCCGCTTGCAGGACGTGCTCGATCGTCACTCGGATCCGTGGGGAATCAAGGTATCCCTCGTCGAGGTCAAACATGTTGACCTACCTGAGCATATGCAGCGTGCGATGGCGAAGCAGGCGGAGGCCGAACGTGAGCGCCGGGCAAAAGTCATTCATGCAGAAGGCGAGTTTCAGGCCGCTGCCAAGCTTCGAGATGCGGCCAAGGTGATCGAAAAGCATCCGATGGCCATGCAGATGCGCTTTCTCCAAACGCTCGTGGACATCGGCGCCGAGAACAACACGACGGTCGTATTCCCAATGCCAATTGACCTCGTGCACGCGCTGTTCGCAAATGTCGACGGGGCGGGTAAGGAGTAGAATGTGTGGTTATGTACTGGACGTATTTCATGAGCTTCGCCTGTCGATTGTTCTCGCGAAGCCGATGGAAGGACTCCTTGCGGATCTTGTGGTGAATAAGTACTCTCCGAGCCTAGCTACTATCTAGGAGGCTCACGATGTCCTTCCTTCCACGCACGTTTGGACTCCTCTCTCTCGCTGTCTTGATTACTGGTCTCGTGGCCTTGGCCCGTAGCCCATTCCGGCGAGCACGCCACGCTTACGAGTCGCTCCTGCAAGAGCCTCTTAAGCCTCACGGACTTCCAGTTCTCGGTTGTCGGGGCACACATGGAACCGGCTTCCGAGGACGCACCCGAACACTGCCGCGTGTACGGCCGCATCCTGCCTGACATTCGGTTCGCGGTTTTCCTCCCGACCGACTGGAATGGACGCCTGTCCATGGTAGGCAACGGCGGTTGGGCTGGTTCGATACCGGAAGGAAGGATGGGATTCGCCCTCCGTGAGGGGAGCGTGAGCGTCGGCACGGATACGGGACACGACGCTCGACGAGAACTCGGGGGGATCTTTACGCTCGATCGGCAAAAGATGATCGACTTCGCCTACCGATCCGTGCACCTGACGGTCGAGGCCGCCAAGCAGATCACGGCTTCATACTACGCGTCGCCCATCCAGTACTCGTACTTCGTGGGGTGCTCGACGGGGGGACGTCAGGGCTTGACGGCGGCGCAACGCTTCCCCGCTGACTTCGACGGTATTCTCGTGGGGGCCCCCATCCTCGACTGGGTGGGCGAGCAGCTGGCCGGGGCCTGGGAAGCACGGATCATGGAGCGCGCCGCCATCAGTGTCGAGCAGCTTGAGATCCTGGCGGCCGCCGTGTACGAGAAGTGTGACGGATCGGACGGCCTCGAAGACGGAGTCATCGAGCATCCACCCGCGTGCGCCTTCGATCTCGCCACGGACCTGCCCGTCTGCGACGGCGCATCAGCGGGAGAGGACTGCTTCACAAAGGACCAGATCGACGCCCTGAAGAAGATCTACGACGGACCGCCCTTCTACCCCGGCCGCGTGGTCGGGGCGGAAGTGTTCGTTGAAGACCGGAATGGCCGGTTCAGTCCCTGGCAGCGGATTATAAACCCCAACGTCGGCCGGTATACCGAGCCCTTTCTCAAGTACATGACCTTTGAAGTGCCCGACACCACGTACGATTGGCGAACGTTCGATTTCGTAGAGGATCTTTCGAAAGTGGAGTGGCTGCGACGGATCATCGACGCCACCGACCCGGATCTGAGGCGCTTTCGCGACCATGGCGGCAAGATGCTCATGTACTTCGGCTGGGCCGACCCGGCCCTCAGTCCGCTACGAGGCGTGCGCTACTACGAGACCGTTCTGGATGAGATGGGCGCCTCGACAACCGACTTCTTCCGCCTCTTCATGGTTCCGGGCATGTTCCACTGCGGCGGCAGTGTCGGAGTGAACCGATTCGAATACGAAGGCGATCGGAGCAGCTGGTTTTCGAATTTCCTGGAGGCGTGGGTGGAAGAAGGCGTGCCGCCAGAGCAAATCCTAGGGCTTCGGGTCGAACAGGACAGTGTCCTCTGGACCCGGCCGATCTGCCTGTATCCGCGCGTGGCCCGCTACACCGGACGCGGTGACAGCAACGATGCCGCCAACTTCGAGTGCGTGGATGCCTGAGTAACACCAGCGGGCGCGCAGGATTCGGGTATTCGGCCGCTCAATTCTTGGTGGTTTATTGTCGTGGCGTCGATGTTATCGATTATGGCCGCGGCCCAAGTCGATGACCGTGAGCAGGAGAAACCCAAATGATCGACGCGCCTAACGAGCGATTGCTGACGCTTCCGGAAGAATACTGAAATCGGCTCTTCAACCATCAGACTCCGGGCGTATCACGCGTTCGGGGTTATTCAATTCCTCTCAGGCGCTCCAGATCTCTGCCGAGCTGGGTACCCCCCCCGGTCCATCTTTCGAGCGAGAAACGATCTACTAGACGAAAAAAACGGCCTCCCTGAGGGGAAACTGGTCTTCAGAAGTAAGTCGCTGATTCGTGATACCCGGACTGAAACCGAACTGTCGCATCTCTCTATAACATTTGTACCGACTCAGGATCGTATGCGCTATGAACATTTGAGGACGAGCGGTCCGTAGAATACCTATTCGTTGCAGGACTATATAAAACAGACTCTGCATGCTGTGACGGGTGCTTTCGGATACTCGGGAAAGTACATCGCCAAGCGTCTGCTTGATCAGGGTCATGAAGTCATCACTCTGACCAACTCGCCTGATCGAGCGAACCCCTTCGCTGGTCGGGTCAAGCCATACCCCTTCAACTTCGATCACCCGGAAGAACTGACGCAATCGCTTCGGGGCGTGTCCGTGCTCTACAATACGTACTGGGTTCGGTTCAATCACAGGCTATTCAAGCACGCTGACGCAGTCAGAAACACTGAACGACTGTTTGAGGCGGCCAAAGAGGCCAATGTCGAGAGAATCGTCCACCTCAGCATCACAAATCCCTCTGAGGATTCATCGCTGGAATACTTTAGCGGAAAGGCGCGACTCGAACGAGCGCTGGCAGACTCTGGCATTTCGTACGCGATTCTTCGCCCGACGGTCCTGTTTGGCAAAGAGGATATACTGATCAACAACATCGCCTGGGCCTTGCGACGCCTTCCGGTGTTTGGTGTATTCGGAGATGGGGAGTACCGTCTGCAACCCATCTATGTTGACGATATGGCTGCCCTTGCCGTAGAGCAAGGTGCGAGGCGAGACCATGTTACTATAGATGCCATCGGTCCAGAAACGTTCGCTTACAGAGAGCTGGTGAAAGTTATTGGCGAGACGATTGGCAAGAAACGACCGGTAATTTCAGTTCCACCAGCAGTCGGAGTTCTTGCCGCCTGGATTCTCGGCAAGTTTGTTGGCGACGTCTTGATTACCCATGAAGAAATCAAGGGACTGATGGCAGACCTTCTTCATGTAGATTCTCCCCCCGCAGGGGCCACAAGGTTGACGGACTGGATTCGAGAGCACGCTGATTCACTGGGTAGGAAATATACAAGCGAGCTTGCTCGCCGAAAAAATACACGTACAGAGTATCAGAGCAACTAACAAAGGTAGGCACCGGAAGCGCGATCGCGCGCCGGTGACGATCAGGTACGATGCTGAATGCAATACGCTACTTTTCGGCTCCAACGAAACACTATTCAGGATGGTTTTACTCAGTAGACACCCGAAACCTTATCCCTCACGTTAATCATTTGAAATAATAATGGTCCTAAGTATTTGTTAAACAAGTACCTATATCTAAGTTATTTTACTTCACTACGAAATGACACTGGTTTGACGGACGGAATATCCATAAATTTCAGACATCGCCAGGGGCTCAATTATCGGACGGGAATCATCTTTACTGTCCTCGTAAGTAGCCGGTCCAATCTGCTCTTATCGGCTGCGCGTTCATTCCAGTAAGTGAGCAGGCAAATCATTTCAGATCTGGCCGAGGCTTTTTTCAAATGGGAAAGGTAATCGCCGTAGCGAACCAGAAAGGCGGCGTCGGAAAAACGACGACAGCGGTGAATATTGCTTCGTCGCTTGCAGCGATGGAGCATCGTACGCTACTCATCGATTTCGATCCACAGGCCAATGGAACATCAGGCGTAGGCGTGGACCCAAGAACGGTTTCTGCCTCGACGTACGAAGTGCTTATCGGGACGAGCTCGCTTGCTGAGACGATTCTCGAGACGGACATGACGTTCCTTTCTTTGGCGCCGAGTCACATCAACCTCGTGGGTGCGGAGATTGAGATGGTCGATGTCCCTGATCGGGAGCGCATTCTCCTGAATCACCTGGTTGATGTTCGCGATCGATTCGATTTCATCATTATTGACTGTCCACCATCGTTGGGTTTGTTAACGCTTAATTCGCTTACGGCGTGCAATTCGGTGCTCATTCCCGTCCAGGCAGAATATTTTGCACTCGAAGGGCTCGGTCAACTCCTGAACACAATCAAACTCATTCGTCAGCACTTGAATCCGGGTCTGGAAATTGAAGGTGTACTGATAACCATGTTCGACAGACGATTGCGTCTCGCCAATCAGGTAGCTGGAGAGGTCCGCCGCTTTTTTGGAGAGAAAGTGTTCGATACCATCGTCCAGCGAAACGTCCGGCTTTCGGAGGCACCCAGTTTTGGTCGTCCGGTATTGCTGTATGACGCTACGAGTGTGGGCGCCAGAAATTACCTGGCCCTTACTCGTGAAATACTCATGGCCAACCGGAGCTTTCTCGAACAGTTGTCTTCGGGCGGTTCCGGTGGACCGTCGGAACTACACGAAGCGGAATCAGAGGAGGAGTTGATCGGGCACGCAGACAGAAAGTCTGCCTAAACCGTATTCGCTTAACCAGAGGAAATCAGTCGAATGTCGAAAAGGAAATCAGCACTGGGAAAAGGCCTTGGCGCGCTCCTCCGAACCGAGTCAGCAGAAGACCATATCGGCTCTGATCTTTCCAAAACCAGGCTGTATAATTTCGAGGATCGTGTCCGCACGGCCGGGCAGGTCAGTGAGACGAGTATCGACTTGATCGATGCAAATCCGTATCAACCACGTACCAAGTTCGATGCCAATGGACTTGAGGAATTGGCTGCTTCGATTCGTCAATTGGGGATTATTCAACCCGTTACCGTACGATCGGTGGCCTCAGGACGGTTTCAACTGATCTCTGGGGAGAGAAGACTCCGGGCTGCTGAAATGGCCGGCCTGACTTCACTTCCGTCCTATATACGGGAGGCCGACTCCGAAGCCATGCTTGAAATGGCCCTCGTTGAGAACGTCCAACGGGAGGCTCTCAATCCGATCGAGCTTTCGCTAGGCTATCAGCGCCTGATCGACGAGTGTGGCCTGACCCAGTTCGGTGTGGCCGAAAAAGTCGGAAAGAGCAGAGCGACCGTAGCTAATTTTCTGCGTCTTCTGAAGCTGCCTCCAGAGGTTCAGGCAGCTCTGAAAGACGGAGAGGTCACGGTGGGTCACGCCCGTGCGCTACTGGCGCTGAACAGTGATAAACGAAAGATCAAACTGCTCCGTCAGATCCGATCAAAAGGACTTTCGGTTCGTGCCGTTGAAGAGTCGGTTCGAAAAACCCTGGCCGGCACGACCAATAGCGATCGGTCGAATACGACCAGATCCAAGATCGAATCCTCAGCAAGTCCGGCCGTTCGTGAACTGAGGGATCGACTTAGAAACACACTCGGCACACAAGTCCTCATCAAACCGAAATCGAACGCCAGAGGTGGGCGTATCGAGGTCGAATATTATTCGAATGACGACCTGGATCGGCTTGTGGATTTGATGGCTGGCTAACTGGAAGACGTTCAGACAAATGTCAGCTGTCACGCGGTCGATCCCTTGCGTCTTCACGCCGATCTTCCTTCTGTTCTTCTTCGGATTGGTATATACCGTCTCTGGGCAAGTACGAGATCCGCCCCCTCCCGACATACGAACACCGACAGGTGCTCTTTGGAGAGCAGCCGCCGTACCGGGATGGGGACAAGCCTATAACGGGCAGTACCTGAAGTTGCCCTTCATTTACGGGGCCATGGGCGGTCTTCTATACGCCGCAACAAAGATTGACAACGACTATAAGCTATACCGAAGAGCTTTCCTGTATAAGGCATTTCAGGAACAGCTTGATTCGGGACTGATCGAATTAAATCCTTTTGAAAATAATCGACCCTCTTACGACGAGCTGGCCGCAAAATTTGGCCAGATCTCCTCGAGTCCCATACGGGCTCAAAGGGATACCTTTAAACGCAATAGAGATCTTTCTTATCTGGGTGTCGGCCTCGTTTACGCCCTTTCTATCCTGGACGCATATGTGAGCGCGCATCTTCTTGATTTCAATGTCGATGAAAATTTGGCCTTTCGAATCGACCCGTCTCCGAACGGCATCCGCTTATCCGGTCGTATTGTACTACCCTGAGTCTAGATTCATTTTGGCGGTCCCGAAAGTCCGCCTGGAACCGAAAGTGGACGTTTTGCATTAATCGGAGCTTAATTCTTCAATCACTTCTCAAATCTTCTCCGAGAGCAGATTTGGGTGGTTGAACTACTTAGTTTACAGCTAGATCGTATATTCAAGGATCGGTGCATGGTCTCATTTCGGTCTCAGTCGCGCACTAATGCCTCTCACCCATATTGGGGGCACCGTTTATGATGCCAGAAGGCAAAAACAAGTTGGAAGCCCTGTCCAAAGTCCCTACGGTGCAGACAGCTGTCCGTAAGGTGCCAGGGCTGTTTGATAAGTGCGCGCGTTTCCTCGATCCGGGAGAAATCTACAAACAGATTAAAGAGGCCGGACTCTATCCATACTTCCGCCCGATCGAAAGGAATGATGGCACGCGTGCGATAATCAATGGCCGCGAGATCATCATGGCGGGCTCTAACAATTACCTGGGGCTACTCTCAGACCCCCGCGTAAAAGAAGCGGCTGAAAAAGCGATTCATCAGTACGGAACTGGATGTACCGGTAGTCGCTTTCTCAATGGAACGCTCGATATCCACATTGATCTCGAGGAGCGTCTCGCCCGGTTTTTAGGTAGAGAAGCCTGCGTACTGTTCTCAACAGGATACATGACGAACGAAGGCGTCCTGCAGGCCATTGCCGGTAAGGGTGACATCATATTCTCCGATAAGGATAATCATGCATGTATCGTTGCGGGTACGAAAATCAGTCTCGCTGACACGATTCGTTTTCAACACAACGACACAGAGCAATTGGCCCGGCTGCTCGAGAAGTCTCGGGAGGAGCGGCCAGACGCTGGAAAACTAATTGTCTCGGACGGTGTGTTCTCGATGAGCGGTACCATTGCTCGTATTCCGGAGCTGGTCGAACTGGCTGACTCGTATGGCGCCGCACTCTTACTGGATGATGCCCACGCCATCGGTGTAATTGGTCCGGGGGGTCGGGGTAGTGCCGCGCACTTTGGTATACATAGTGGTGTCCACTTGACAACCGGTACGTTTTCGAAAAGTTTTGCGTCTCTCGGGGGGTTCTGTGTAGGTGATCACGATATCATTGACTATATCCGGCATACGAGTTCAACGCACATTTTCAGTGCATCGATGCCACCGGCTAATGTGGCGACCGTCCTTGCATGTCTCGATATCCTGGAACAAGAGCCCGAACGCTTGGAAAGGCTGTGGGAAATTTCCGACTACATGCGCAACGGCTTCAGGGACGCCGGTTTAAATGTCTGGACGAGCCAGACACCAATCATTCCCGTCGTGGCAGGCAAACTCAGAGCGTGCTTCGAGATCTGGAGAGATCTGCTAGAGGAGGGTGTCTTCGTGAATCCAATTGTTCCTCCTGCCGTGCCAAAGGGTCAATCCTTGCTGCGGACATCGTATATGGCAACACACACCAATGAAGAGCTCGATTTCATCTTGGATGCTTTCCGGCGAATCGGTCGCAAGTATGGAATCCTGAATGTAAACGGACAACCGTCTTAGTTTCCGAACAACTCGGTACCGTGGAAGTAACGCAGACAGGGGGCGTTCCGTTTGACGGCGCCCCTTCTTACGTTAGGGAAGTGGCCAGGAAAAGGTATTGTCATCCTGAACCCTCCGATCGATTTTCCTGGATTTTCTCTATTCATTCGATCAAAAAAGAGACATGGCTGCAGTTAGCGTATTCCGGGTAAACTCAAGCTCTGCGCGGCGAGCGTTTATCAGCTATGTGTACAGACTGTATCAAAGTGATCAATTTTGGATACCACCGCTACGGCTTGATGCCGCGCGAGTACTGAACCCGAAGAAGAACGCCTTTTTTGAACACGGGCAAATTGAACTTTTTTTGGCAAAGGATAAAAGCGGTTTGATCGTTGGAAGAATTGCGGCTATAGTCAACGGAATGCACCTGAAGAAATATGACGATGGTGTAGGTTTTTTTGGGTTTTTTGAATGCGAAGATGACTCGAATGTCGCCCAACTGCTTTTTGAAACAGCATCCGATTGGCTCCGGAAACAGGATCTGCGGGCTATGCGCGGACCTGTCAACCCGTCTCTTAACGACACGGCTGGATTACTGGTAGACGGGTTCGAACGCCGGCCTGCCATTCTCATGCCATACCACAAACCCTATTACGAGCGGCTGTTGTTAGAGGTAGGGTTCGAACGAGTCATGACCATGTGGTCGTACTACGCCCATCCGAGACTGATCAACGAAGAGCGACTGAACCGGGGTGCTAAGATTGTTCTCGGGAGGAATCCCAACTTTACGATTCGAATTATTGACATGGACGACTGGGAGAACGAAGTACGTATCATGCTCGATATATTCAACGATGCCTGGTCCGAAAACTGGGGTCATGTCCCCATGACCAAACGTGAAGTCCAGCAGCTTGCGGACGAAATGAGAATGATTGTGATTCCAGAACTCTTCAATTTTGTCGAAGATGATGGAGAGCCTATCGGATTTAGCGCTTCCTTACCCGACCTCAATTACATCTTTTCAACGATCCGAAACGGTCGTCTTTTTCCTACGGGCGGGTTAAAACTCTTACTGGGTATGAAATTGAAGCTCGTGCGTGAGACGCGCATGCCGTTGATGGGTGTAAAGAAAAGTCACCATGGAAAAGGTGTGGATGCTCTCATTGTTGCCGACATGCTAAAACGACATAGGTCGATCGGTATGCAGGGATGTGAGATGAGTTGGGTTCTCGACAGCAACAACCGTATGAAGAATTTTCTAACTAGCATGGGCGCGGTGAAGGAAAACGAATACGCGCTCTACGAGAAGTCTATCCAGTGATGGCCCGATTCTCCTTTGTTTACTTCGGTCTTGATGACACACTGTTGGATCTCCGGCGAACCGAGTATATGGCGCTTGCAGACCTTCACGTCAAGAACTACCTCGCCAGGTACCCGGAGTACGGGTCGAATATCCCTGGAGCCCAGGCCGCTTTTGTCATCACCGCCGAGGCGTATTCGGTGGGCATTTTGACTAACGGATTTGTCGAGGTTCAGCATGCAAAAATGGACCAGTTTCCCGAACTAAGGGGTCGTGCGTCCGCCATGGTTATCAGCGAGGAGGTAGGTTTCATGAAGCCGGACCCGAGGATCTTCGCGCATGCAACCCAACTAGCTGCTGCAGACCCAGGCGAGATCCTGTATACCGGAGATTCCTATCGATCGGATGTACAAGGAGGAGCCGCAGCAAGATGGAATGCGGCCTGGTTCTCTCCAGGCGAAGATGACGGAAAACCGGACCATCGATTCCAAGACTCAACGGAACCAGCTTCTTTGCATAAATCTGCAGTAGCCCGCGGGTCAGCGACCCCCCCCATATCTGTTTCTTTCCTTCAGTATGGGCTGTTATTTTGCCAGTCTCTATTATTCTTTCAAAAATTCGATCCCGCCTCTCATCATCAGCGTAGGCACGCATGGCAACATCCTTGATTTCCCGAGTGACATCCGGCTCGGACCGAAGGGCCTTTCTCGGCTATCCGTATCGTCTGTATCGGGAAGATCGGCACTGGATTGCGCCTCTTCGACTCGATACCAAGCGCATTCTTAACCCGAAGAAAAACGCATTCTTCGAACACGGCGACATTCAGCTTTTTGTCGCCAGAGATTCGAGTCGTACGATCGTCGGAAGAATTGCAGCCATTATCAACGGGATGCACCTCAAGAAATACAACGATGGGGTAGGCTTCTTTGGCTTTTTTGAGTGCGAAGACGACACAGAAGTGGCCAAACAGCTGATTGACGAAGCCTCTGCCTGGCTCGTCGACCACGGATTGAAAACGGTCCGCGGGCCCGCAAACCCATCTCTGAACGATACCTCAGGCCTCCTTGTCGACGGCTTTCACCGCTCTCCTGCCATCCTTATGCCCTACAACAAGCCCTACTACGAGCGATTGTTTGCAGACTGCGGATTAGAACGGGTGATGACGATGTGGTCGTATCACTTAATCGAACGGGATGCCGATATGGAGAGACTCGAGCGCGGTGCAAAACTCGTCCTGGCTAGAAATCCTATGTTGTCGGTCCGAATTTTCGACATGTCGGATTTCGAAAACGACATGCAAACGATGCTAGACATCTTTAATGATGCCTGGTCGGATAACTGGGGGCATGTTCCAATGACTGACGGAGAGATCCGGCAGATCGCGGCTGAGATGAAGATGATCATTAGACCGGAACTGATCAATTTCGTAGAGGATGACGGCGTCCCGGTCGGTTTCAGCGCTTCCATTCTAGATCTCAACTATACTTTATCGACGATTCGGAACGGTCGACTCTTCCCTACGGGTGCGCTGAAACTGTTTTTCGCTTTGAAATTGAACCTGATCAAAGAGATCCGGATGCCACTCATGGGGGTGAAGAAAAGCCATCATGGACGAGGGATCGACGCGCTGTTGGTCGCCGACATTGTGAAACGCGGCCTGGCGATCGGAATACAGGGATGTGAGATGAGCTGGGTTCTGGACGACAACGAGCGCCTGAAGAATTTTCTGGTCGGCATAGGCGGAGTAAAGGAAAACGAATATGCGCTGTTCGAAAAAGGCCTGACCTGATGGCCGACTACTCGTTCGTTTATTTTGATTTGGATGATACATTGCTCGACCACCGCAGAGCAGAACGGCTCGCCCTTGGCAATCTCCACGAATTCTATTTGACCCTGTTCGACGGGCTTAACTTGACGTCTGTCCAGGACACCTACCATGAGGTGAATACGGATGTTTGGCACAGATACGGAGATGGTCTGATCTCGAAAGAAAGGGCGAAACTGGAACGATTTGAACTCCTGCTTGAGAGACTTTTGATAGATGGTCGCGCCCTTGCAGCGGATCTGAGCACCTATTACATGAGTCGATACGCGGAACATTGGTCCTTCGTACCGGGTGGCCGGGATGCGTTTCTAACGATCGCTGACTCATTCCAGGTTGGCATCTTGACGAACGGTTTTACTGAAGTCCAGAATGACAAATTGGCTCGGTTCCCAGAAATCAAACGAGCAAGTTCTACGATCGTTATCAGTGAGGAAGTCGGTTTCATGAAGCCTGATCCTCGCATCTTCCACCATGCAGCTGCGTTGGCGAACTGTTCTCCTGCGGATATACTCTATATCGGAGATTCGTACCGCTCAGATGTCACGGGAGGAAAGGTTGCAGGATGGAATGTGGCCTGGTTCTCCCCTGGTGGAGAAAATGGAAAACCGGAACGTTGCTTCCGGGCCTGGCCAGAAATACTGGCGTGGATGGATCTTCCATCCGAGTGATCGGTGGTTAATGACCACCTTTCCCGTGCAGATTGCGCTTTCTGCAAACAAATTCTACGAACAAAAAAAGCCACTCTCGCGGAGCAGCCCCTTTTGTTTCCTGACGCTCGAACCTCCCTTGGATTGGATCTCCCACCGAAGCAGTAGTGCCGCACCATCTGGGAGGTTCAGAATCTCTTGGTTTCCATTTCACCGGTTGCCCGGTGTCCTGGAGACACAGTCGGTTCTTTCGAACGTTCTGCGCTCGTCTAATACCGTATGGGCACACGACGTAGACAGCTCGCCCACGGACGGTTTCATGTGATCCTTCTTGAACCCGAAGGTTCTTTCCGGTCACACTTTCATGTGTTTCGTCCGTCGCTCCGAAGAGTGATTTTCGTTGCACACTTTCACACACGCCAGATTCGATCCCGAAAGATCAATTCCGTTGTGCATGACCATGGATCTGCTCTGAATTACCGAAGTATTTCTGAGATGGTACACGGTTCTCTTCCCTTCTGACCCGTCTCCGAAGAGACGCGACAGCATGTAGAGAAGATGATTCCTCGCTTGCTACGTAACCCACCCGCTCGCCCATTAACGGCCGAAGCCATTTACGGTCTTGCTGATAGTATAGCATGCGGGGTTCTCCTTGGACCTGAACGATTCGCCGGGACGATTCAATTCTGGTTCCAGGGAGGAATTGCTCACTTTACACGAACCTCTCTTTTGCCGAAGCAATCGAGTGATCGGTGCCAAGCCATCTTCTACCTTTCACCGGTCACTTGCCTTAAATGTCCAAACCTTGCGGTCCTTCGATTTTCGGCATCACGGTGATCGACATCCGATGCGAAACTAACTCCAGTCATTTACTCTCGAGAAGTTCATGACCTTCATCGCTAGCCGGAGCGTCGTCCTTGCGATCTTTCGATCGCGTGCGGGCCAACCTCATGCAGCCTAGAGACTCAGTCGCGTCAAGGAACGGTGCCGTTAAGCACTGGACGTATAATATCTAGGGACTGTCCGTAAGTCAATAGGACCCGGCTCGCTTTTAGTCCACAAAGAGTGCACAGAGATATCCACAGGTTTTCAGATGTTCTTGGGCCACAGAGCCTACGCGGGCTCGGGGGACGTGCGAACTTGAGCCGAACAAATTGGGTCTCGCATGGGCTGAGTATTTCATAGCTTCCTGAGACTTCCGCCGGTCTCTACCGAGCACCCACTTCCCCAAAGCGCAAAAAGCCCGGCCGAAGAGACCGAGCTTTTTGGTGCCCATTTTCTCTACGCGACTGAGAGCTCCCGGTCCGGGGTGCTTTCCAGGCGACATGAGTAATCCAAAGATACGCTGACATTCTCAGTTACGCAAAAAACAATAACGGTTTATTCTCTCGTTCTAGTAGAAAAACGAAAGGATATTGCAAAAATACGTGATAACAGTCGAGTCCAATAACGGTTATAACCCGATCTGTCCTAAAAAGATTTGGATCGATCTCGGCTCGATGAGAATGGTAAGGAGCACACCTCCGATAGCACCCCCGAGATGAGCCTCGTGTGCGATTCGACCCAGTTCGCCTTTGAATTTCTTCTTCATAGCGTAAATGGAAAACCCGACGAAGGCGAGCGCAAAAAACCATGCTGGCATCGGAACGACAAAGAACAATATCAGCTGCCGAAAAGGATTAAATAGACAAAAGGCGAAGACCAGTCCAGATATTGAACCGGACGCCCCGACCGCCGAGTAATTTTCATTCGAGCGATGAATGAAGTAAGAGAAAGCGCTCGCGGTCAAACTGGATCCGAAGTAAATCAAGAGGAAAGAAACGGAGCCAAGCGTGAGCTCGAGAAATGGCCCAAAATAATAGAGCGTAATCATGTTGAACGCCAGATGACCCAAGCCCGCATGAACGAATCCTCCGGTGATCAGTCTGTAGTATTCACGATGATCTCGAATTCGACTCGGTGTAAAGGCCATTCGACCTACGAGTGACGGATCCATGTTGAGCGAGTAGAGCCCTATCAGTCCGTTCACGAGAAGCAGAAAAAGGGAGAATGGAGCCTCTGTAAAAATGCTCATGGTCGACGCAAATCCTCTATTGAAGGGTTTGTACTACGGTTCTCAAGTCAGACCCGGTGTACGGATGCATTTGGGCTAAGTTCAAGCCTGAGATGCCCTGTGAAACCCGCGTCCACCCAGTCAACCGCCCGCATTTGATGTTCCACCGGACGATTCGTTCAGGCTTCAGATGGATCTAGCCAATCAGCCGGTGCCGAGCTCTTTCCCGTGCGTATCGATCACGGACCCTTTTGTTGAAGCGCGCCATTCTCATTCGCAACGAGGTTTCCGTTGCGTCTACCAGCTCTGCGATCTCACGATAGGTCATGGGTCCTTCGAACACTCGATAACGGAACAACTCTCGAACGACTTGCTCGGCGTTTTGAAGCTCTTCAAATGCGAATTGTACTTGACGACGCTGTTCGTCACTGAACGATTCGAACTCGAATTTGGGATGGACAGAGACTGAATCTGTTCCTATCTGCTCGATGTCTACTGACGATAGCGCACACACACGGCGCAAGTTTATGCGCTTTTTCTTCAGAAATCGTCGAAGATTGTTCTTGTACATCCGCCGACAGTAGTGAGAAACCAATCGAATCCGGTGCCATGACTTCGAGAACTCGAATACACACTCACTTGCCAGGTCCTGAGCATCCTGCGTAGAGAGCAAGGATTCAGAACGACTCTTTGATATGAAATAGACCAATGCGCATCCATGTACCCACTCAAACATTCGGGATTTACTCAACTCATTTCCCTCCAGCGACTCGTCCAGCCACTCCTGAGGAAAATCAGTGTCGTAAACTGCGAGCTTTTTTGATTCGGCCGCTGGATTTTGCCTGTGTGACATGAGTTCGGGTGTTCAAGCTGATCTGCCTCCTGACCCCGTTTGAATCAATTCATAACTAACCAGTATGAAGATTTTCGGTACAACATTGCCCCTCCCCGAAAACGCGGCTATACTGAGATATCATCAATTAAGCTGGAGGTCGAAATGAGAATTCTTTTTGCGACCGATTTGCGCGAACCATCGAGTATTACGGCTCAGGTTCAAGAGCTGACAAACAATTTGAACAGCGATCTTTATGTTCTTCACGTTCACGTGCCCACCCCAACCGCACCGTTGGCTGTCGATCCGATGAGTGGCTTTGGGGAAATGGCCTACGCGCTATACGATCCATCTATCGAGCGCTCGATCGTTGAAGCGGAACGCCATGAATTTGATCGTTTCGTGGGCGATCGATTTGCGAGGCCCGTCAGACCCGCCCTTCTGACCGGGGATCCTGCAAGAGTCATTCTCGATAACGCAGACGAACTCAAGGTGGACATGATTATCATGGCCAAGCGACGTCATAGCGCCATCCAGAGAATGCTTCTTGGAAGTGTGACCAACGTCGTGGCTAGAGAATCCAGCCATGCCGTTCTCTTACTTCCGATCGGTGAAGAGTAGGCCGCGGAGATTACACCCTCTACGGAACCGGGGGAGTCGGGCGTTGCTGACTTCGGTCAATCAATCGCTGATACGTGCCGATTCCCGTGTCCAGGAATGCCGAAAACTTTTTCAGGTCCATCACGCCGCTTCGTTTTGCCAAGACGCGTCGTCCGACCGGTTCCACTACGACATATGTAGGTAGGGCAACGGTTCCTGTAAGCTGGAGTTGATATCGGGCCAAGTCCTCGCCCTTTTCCAGGCCGTCGGTATACAGTCTCAGCAAGACATACCCTGACTCAAATCGATCGATGACCGGCTTCCGGATGAAGACGTTGGCCTCCATCTCGCGGCAATTGGTACACGTATATCCTGTAAAATCGATGAGTACCGGTCTGCCTTGATCAGCCGCTTCTCCAAATGCGGCTTCGATATCGTCCACGAACCATCCGGTGTCCGAAGACGCGTTTACCTTCATATCGGACGATGGAAACAAGGAGAGAATACTCACATCAGTCCCCTGTCGAGGAGGTAAATAGGCATCCAACTTATTGAGTGGTGCACCCAGCAGGCCCGGAAGCATGTAGAGTGCTGAAACGAAGAAAAATATAGATGTGAGAACACGGCCCACTCCAACCGTTTCCACTGCGGGTTCGTGGGACAAACGTAATTTTCCAAGCAGATAGAGTCCCGTGAGAAAGAACACGACCACGATAAATGCAATACCCAGAGGACGGGAGATCAACCCCCAACCCCAGAGTAAGTCTGAGTTCGAAAGAAATTTCACCGCCGCCGCTAGTTCTACAAACCCGAGAACGACTTTTATGGCGTTCATCCATGATCCGGAGTTCGGCAACGAGTGAAGAGCGTTCGGAAAGATGGCCAACAGGATAAAAGGGAGGGCAAAAGCCCCGCTATAAACGATCATACCGAGGAGTGGGTAGATCCACGTTCCCCCAGATGCCGCAGCAAGCAACCCACCGACGAAGGGTGCCGTGCAGGAGAAAGAGACGAGCGTAAGTGTGAGCCCCATAAAGATGACTCCACTGAAGCCCGAATGCTCTTTGCCCCGGCGATCAAAATAATTGACGAGACGGCTGGGAAGGCGGAGCTCGTACAGTCCCAGTAGTCCCAGAGCAAATCCGATCAGTACCATCGCAATAAAAAGATTCACCCACGGATTGGAAGCGATCCGCTGTGCCCCGGCCGCACCAACAACGATTGCCGCGACAATTCCGATGACTGTAAAGGTGACGATGATCGACCCGCCAAAAAGGGTCGCCATTCGGACGGCTTTTAGCCGGTTCTCGGCGTGTTTCGTAAAGTAGGAGATCGTCAATGGAATCATCGGGAATACGCACGGCGTCAGGAGCGATGCAAGCCCCGCGCCTAGAGCCAGAAGCAGAAATCCCCAAAAACCACTCGATCGACTCGCATCAAAATCAGTCGTCACAGAAATCAGCAACCCGCCGGCCGTGTTCTGATCGGTCGCTCCCGCAACAAGAGATTCGAGGTCTATATCGGACGCCGTACACTGACTGCCTTGACAATCGGGATCAATCGTGAAATGCGCCGTAAGCAAGATGGTGGTCGGACGCAGACACATCTTTCGCTCGTCACTGCATATCTGATATCGAAGGTTCGCTCCAACCGTAACCGAATCCGCTTCGGCTCCGGGTGAGATGATTAAGACTTCTGCAAACCGTGCCGACCCGTGGAAGAATTTCAGAGAGATATCGAATGTCGGATCGTACCCAATTTCAGGCTCGGCCTGAAAGCGTGACCCCGAATTAGTAACACTGTCCGGAAGGTCAATCCAGTCGATCTCAACCCCATACGGGCGCGACAGCACGGATTCCTGAGGCGGCAACGACTCGTCTAGAGCGTACATTTTCCAGTCACCGGAGATCTCTGCACGGAACTGGACGTGCACCCGACCGCCAGGCAGCACCGTACCGGGATTTACGGTCGTTTGCCACGAAACAAAGTCTGCTGCCGAAATGATCTGGTCGAACTGACCGAAGGCGGCTTTCACCGGGTTCAGCGCCAGTACACAAAGAAGAGCGAGGAAAGAGAATTTGCGGTTGTACATGAGTCGAAAGGACCGGACGAGATCTCCGTTTGGTACACGGCACCGCTGCAACTGTTACGAACCGCTACTTGTTGCCACGATTGCGCGATATGGCGCAATTTATAACGACTGTTCGCGTTCGACGACGCAGTCGTACGGATGACTAGATTGCCCGGTTCTTCAATCCTCAGGGTCCACCCGAACTTTTACTTCGGCAGTCACTTCCGGATGAATCTTCGCAGAAGCCGTATATACGCCTAGAACGCGAATATCGTCCTCCAACTGAATCTGCTTACGATCGACCATGATTCCATGGCCGGCCAGTGCCTGTGCGATATCTTGAGAGGTAATCGTCCCGAATATCCGGTTCTCCTCACCCACTTTCGCCGTGATGACCAATTCCAAGGCTTCGATTTCCTTGGCCAATACCTCAGCATCTTCCTGATGTTTGGCGAGCTTCCGCGCTTTCTGACGTCTCTCTTCTTCCCACGCCTTGACGACACTTGACGTGGCAAGACGCACCAAACCTCTCGGAATCAGGTAATTCCGTCCGTAACCATTTTTGACACTTATGATTTCGCCGGCTTCACCAAGATCCTCGATGTCCTGCAAGAGAAGTACTTTCATGATAAAATTGAGTCTTCGATCTCATGCCCCCGTATCAAAACCGGGCAAGACATTACTTAAGTGAATCCGCCACAAACGGGAGTAATGCCAGGTGACGTGAACGTTTGACTGCGCGAGTTAGTTGGCGCTGAAAATTAGATGGAACATTCGTAACTCGACGCGGAAGGATTTTTCCTTGCTCATTGAGATACCGCTTTAGTAGCTCGATATTCTTGTAGTCGACGTATTCCAGTTCTGTGATATTGGTCGATCTCGACATAATTCTTCTCGGCGTTTCTGCTAAAAGTTCTGCGTGGTGGTGATCTAAGCCTTGTTCTTTTCGTTCTCTTCGGGATCGTCCGGAGTTTCAGCCACGTCTGCCGCTGGTTCAAGTGAACTTTCCTCCGAGTCCATGGCAGCTTCGTCGGCGTCCTCGGCCATTTCGGTGGGTTTATCTTCCTCTTCGGCCGGCTTCTCGTTGATAGAGGCCGGCTTTTCGTCCGCGTCTGCTGCCTTCTCATCCGTTTCGGCCGGCTTTTCGTCCGCGTCTGCTGCCTTCTCATCCGTTTCGGCCGGCTTTTCGTCCGCGACGACTGGCCTCTCGTATGTCTTTGCCCGCTTCTCCTCCTTCTCCGCACCCTCCCTTGAAACAGGGGCTTTCCGCACACCTTTGCCTATCTCCATCTTGTCTCTGTCTTTAGAGCTCCCTCTGGACCGCTCTTCTGCTATTAGACCAATCGCATCAGGGTCGGCAACTTTCCGATTCTCGTAGTGGCGAATCATCTTCGCATCCATCTTCAGGGTGAGATACCGAAGGATGTTATCATCGATCTCCAATGCCCGCTCCATTCTGGCTATTACAGTTCCAGTTGCCCGGAAGTACATATTGACGTAATAGCCATTTCGCTTTTTCTGGATGGGAAAAGCCAGTCGACGGGACCCCCATTCTTCCACGTCAATGATCTCGCCGCCGTTTTCAGAGACATAGGACGTGACGCGCCGTATCAGATCCTTAATCTGATCATCGCTAATGACGGCGTTGACGATATACGTCAGTTCGTAGGTATTCTTCTCTACCGACATGAAATCCCCTCGGATTAAATTTGGATGGGATGTGCCCCTCACAATATGTGCGGAGCAGGGATTAACTAGCCCGCGAAGATAAGGCTGAGCTCCGTTCTGTTCTCAATTCAGATCAAAACTTCGCGTGAATTGCAAAATCGACCCGGGTAAGCACTTCAAGCTATAGATTGGCCAACCGCTCAGCGTTTTCAGCCGTTCTGAGGGCACGTATCAGATCATCAAGCTCTCCATTGATGACTTTCTCGAGCGCATGATTCTTCTGGTCTCCCTCCAATCGATGATCGGTGACGCGTCCCTGTGGCCAATTGTATGTGCGAATTTTTGCGGACCGATCCCCCGTGCTCACCATCGACCGTCGGGCTTCACTTCTCTCTGATTCACGCAATGCCAACTCTCGTTCGTACAGCCGAGAGCGAAGAACCCTCATCGCTTTATCGCGATTCTTGTGCTGGCTCTTTTCATCCTGGCACGTAACCACCAGACCCGTAGGAATGTGGGTGATTCGAACCGCCGAGTCCGTCGTATTCACACTCTGCCCTCCAGGGCCACTCGATCGATATACGTCGATTTTCAACTCGTGGGCAGCAATACTCACATCCACCTCCTCCGCCTCTGGAAGCACCGCTACGGACGCAGCGGAGGTGTGAATTCGTCCACTTGACTCCGTAGCAGGGACTCGTTGAACGCGGTGCACGCCACTCTCGAACTTCATCGTACCAAACGCATCCGGACCAACTATACTGAATATGATCTCTTTGAACCCCCCTTGTGTCCCCTCAGACGTACTCATTAATTCCGTTTTCCATCCACGAGATTCTGCAAATCGGGTATACAACCGGAACAGATCCCCGGCGAATAGAGCGGCTTCATCGCCTCCTGTTCCGGCTCGGATCTCGACGATAACGTTCTTTGAATCCTCCGGATCTTTCGGAATGAGTTCGATGCGGAGATTTTTTTCAGTCTCCGGGAGTTTTTCTTGTACTTCGTCCAACTCTTGACGGGCGAGCTCCTGGAGTTCCGGATCTGATTCCGACCCGACCATTTCGGTTAACTCACCTTCCTCTCGTAGCAGTCGCTCATACTCATCGATCAACTCGACAACGGCTTGTAGAGAGACGTGCTCACGACCCAGTTCGGCCATGCGGACCGGATCGACCGCGACATCAGGGCGAGACATTTCGTTGGTCACTTCCTCATGGCGGGACTTTATGCCCTGAAGAATCTCGAGGTTTATCATGGCGGGTTCGTGGTCTCCGTAGGAAGAATCGAGCCGTTTACGCACGCATGGGCGTGATGGTTCAACGGATCGTATCGGCAGCAATTAGGCAGCGATTCGGTCTCGCTTCTGGATGGCTCCAGCCGATCGGCTAGAAAGATCAGGCTGGTTGGTTACTCAACCGTAACACTTTTCGCCAGATTTCGAGGCTGATCCACATCACATCCCCGCAGCACGGCGATATGATAAGACAAAAGTTGAAGCGGTAGGACCGTTAAAACCGGCGACAAAAACTCAAGGGTTTTGGGAACTCTAATAACGTGATCACACAAGGTGTCCAATTCGCCATTACCTTCGTCTGTGATCGCGATCACGTAACCACTTCGGGCCACGACTTCTTCAATATTTGAGACGACTTTTTCGTACGTGCTGTCCCGGATGGCAATAAACACGACCGGCATCAGCTCGTCGATGAGTGCAATCGGACCATGCTTCATCTCGGCCGCCGGATACCCTTCGGCGTGGATATATGAGATCTCCTTTAGCTTGAGAGCTCCTTCCAATGCCACCGGGAAATTTGGACCACGCCCCAGATACAGGAAATTCGATGCGTACCGATGCATCTGTGCTAGTTTTTTAATCTCGTCGTTTTGGTCCAAGACCCGACGAATCTTGTCGGGCAGGGCTAAGAGTTCGGATAGGTATCCGTCGAGCTCTTCCTTTGACAAAGATTTGCCCTCTGCCAGCTTGAGAGCCAACATCGTCAAAACCATAACCTGTGCCGTAAATGATTTCGTCGATGCGACACCGATTTCTGGTCCGGCATGCAGGTAGACGCCGGCATCGCTTTCTCGGGCTATTGTAGACCCGACCGTATTGCAGATGGCAAACGCAGGGGTACCCCGACTCTTGGCTTCCCTCAGGGCGGCCAGCGTATCGGCCGTCTCTCCACTCTGAGAAATCACCAAAACCACATCGCCTTTCCGAAGAATAGGCTGCCTGTAACGAAACTCACTGGCGTACTCGACTTCAACGGGAATTCGAGCCAGTCCCTCGAGTAGATATTCACCAACGAGGGCAGCGTGCCATGACGTTCCGCAGGCACAAATGATAATCCTGTCGGCGTTTTTGAGCTCGTCCATGACATCTAACAGTCCACCGAGCATGATCCGCTGCTCTTCTAGACGCACACGACCCCTCATTGCGTTCTCGAGTGAGGTGGGTTGCTCGAAAATCTCCTTCAGCATGAAATGCGAGAAACCGCCTTTCTCAATCTCTTCAAGATCTAATTCCAAACCGTGCACTTCCTTGTCCAGTAAGACATTATCGATCGTGCGGACCTCATATCCAGATCGTCGCACCACAACCATCTCTCCATCATTCAGGTAGACAACCTGTCGAGTGTACTCCACGATAGGGGCCGCATCCGACCCCAGGAAATATTCGTTTTCACCGACACCGAGAATCAGCGGACTTCCATTTCGGGCCGCAATCAAAAGATCCGGATCCTGAGCAGAAACCAGAGCGAGTCCGTAAGTCCCGACGACGTGAGCGAGAGCTTGCTGCAGGGATTCAATCAGACATGCGCCCGAAGAGGCTTGAAAGTCCTCGATAAGACGGACGAGCACTTCCGTATCTGTCTGGGTTTCGAACTCGTGCCCATTTTGGGTGAGCCGTTCTCTGAGCGCTGCGTAGTTTTCGATGATTCCGTTATGTACGAGGGCAAAATCACCGGACTTACTACTGTGAGGGTGGGCGTTTACATCGGTAGGAGCTCCGTGGGTTGCCCATCGAGTATGTCCAATCCCCAGGCTGCCCTCGATGAGTGTGAGGTCGAACGCCTCTGAAAGGTCGCCGACCTTCCCCTTCTTTTTGCAAATCTTGAGACCCCCATTGACAACGGCGACACCAGCGGAATCGTATCCGCGGTACTCCAGACGTTTCAATCCCCCCATGAGGACATCAACTGCCTTGCGTTCGCCGATGTAGCCGACAATTCCACACATTTGCTGTACTCAAAACTCCTTTTTAAACGCTCCTGCCTCGCGGGGTCTAGCATCCGCAAATTCCGCGCCATTAACGGTTGAGGGAGCCCAATCGACGCCTGTTGAGCGGTTTACGTCGCCTGAAGCTTGCCAACAGAACGGCCTATTGCCTCAGCAATGAGGGATATCTGACGCATCAACTCCTCAAATTGATCAAAATAGAGAGATTGAGGACCGTCACTCAGGGCGTGTTCGGGATCGGGATGAGTCTCAATCAAGAGGCCGTCTGCACCAGCTGCCACTGCCGCTCGAGCCATCGGAATGACCTTGTCCCGAATTCCGGTCCCGTGACTGGGATCTACGATGATGGGCAAGTGACTTTTGTCCCTGACCACCGGTACCGCCGAAAGATCGAGCGTATTTCGGGTGTAGGTTTCAAACGTTCGAATGCCCCTCTCGCAGAGAATGATATCCTGATTACCTTCGGCCATAATATACTCCGCACTCATAAGCCATTCTTGGATCGTCGCCATCAGCCCACGCTTCAACAAAACGGGTTTCCGAATTTTCCCCAGGCCTTTAAGCAAGGTGTAATTCTGCATATTGCGCGCGCCAACCTGTACGATGTCCGTTAGTGGAAGAATCGAATCGATGTGAGCCACGTCCATCACCTCGGTGATCACGCTGAGTCCGTGCCGATTGGCGGCTTCGCGCATGAGTTCCAATCCGGGAAGCCCCAGACCCTGAAATGAGTATGGGGAGGATCGCGGCTTGAATGCGCCGCCGCGTAGGATTGTGACGCCACATGCGGCTACATGCGCTGCTGTCCTTTCGATTTGATCTTCGCTCTCAACGGCGCACGGACCTGCCATCACCGTGACCTCTTCGCCCCCGATGTCAGCGTCGCCGACGCTGATGATCGAATTTTCCTTTTTCCATGCTCTACTGGCAAACTTGAATGGCTCGGTTACCCGATGTACGTCTCCAACTCCTTCGAGCAATCTGATGTGGCGGATATCAAAGTCAGGCTGCACACCTATCGCCCCGAGCACGGTCTGTTGAGTACCGCTCGAACGATGCACATCGAATCCGTTCTCGTTGAGCTGGTCAATGACGGCTTCGATCTGTGCCTCCGTCGCGCCAACCTGCATGACTACAACCATGATTCGTATTTTTCCAGTTTACCCAGAATGGATTAAATGACCTGGACTACTCTATAGTTTTTCTGACCCTTCCTGAGCACGACTAGTTTGCCCTCAATGAGGTCATTGACCGTTACACGGACGTGCTCATCATTCTGTCGAATATTGTTCATGTACGCTCCCCCGGACCGTACGAGTCGCCGAGCTTCTCCCTTCGACGCTGTCAGCCCGCTATCGGCCAAGAGATCGAGTAAGCCGATTCCCTCTCCGTCAAATTTTCCTCGTTCTACATCGCTCGACGGAACGTCCTCAAAAACGTCTAAAATATCGGTAACCGAGAGCGAATCCATAGCCTCACCAAACATAACGAGGGAAGCCTGTCGAGCACGACTTAATTCCGACTCACCGTGGACCATCTCCGTGACGGCATCGGCCAATGCGTGTTGTGCGGCTCGTTTTTCGGGATGATCAGTGGCATCCACTGCAAGGCCTTCAATTTCTTCTTTGGACAGCCACGTGAAGTACTTCAGATGGCTGATAACGTCTCGATCGTCGGTATTGAGCCAGTACTGATAGAAGCGATAAGGCGACGTTCGAACGGGATCCAACCAGACGTTTCCGGCTTCCGTCTTTCCAAATTTTGTCCCGGCAGCATTCGTGACCAGCGGAAACACGAGACCGTGGGCCCGTTCACTGCGAAGCCGGCGGATCAAATCCGCCCCGGCTACAATATTTCCCCACTGATCACTTCCACCCAACTGAAGCGTGCAATGGTATCGGTCGTACAATTGCAAATAGTCGTAGGCTTGGAGCATCATATACGTGAATTCGGTATATGAGATACCATCCTCAGCCTCTATTCTGCGCTTGACCGATTCTTTCGCGAGCATGTAGTTCACGGTGAAATACTTTCCAACATCACGGAGAAAATCGATCATCCGGACTGTGCCCAGCCAGTCCAGGTTGTTTACGATCCGCGCTGCATTGGACGTTGCATCGAAATCGAGAAATCGTTCGAGTTGACCACGGATACCGGCCAGGTTTTCCTCCACCTTCTCCGTATCGAGAAGCTGTCTTTCTGCCGTGTGTCCGCTTGGATCACCGATGAGACCTGTGCCGCCACCGACGATGGCGATAGGGGCGTGGCCAAATCGCTGTAGCCGCGCAAGTCCCATTACGGGTACGAGAGACCCGACATGGAGACTGGAGGCGGTCGGATCAAATCCGATGTAAGCGGTCAGTGAGTTTTTGCCCAGTATTTCGCGTAAATCCGGCGTCGCGTCGTACAACAGTTCACGCCACTCGAATTCATCGTATACGTTGGTAGCCATCTTGGCGATTGTACTCTCGATCTATGGGCTTTACGATCAAAAAATGAAGCAAATGTAGACCCCGATTCATCTTTGGGGTTCCGTTAGCGATATCTCTCCAGGGTAAATTTCTCGCCCAGATATCGCTCTCTGACCTCCGGATCGGCTGCCAGGGCTTCAGCGGTGCCCTGCTTTAGAATCTTACCTTCGTAGAGCAGATAGGCACGATCCGTGATTGCAAGCGTTTCATGTACATTGTGATCGGTGATCAAGACACCGATACCACGGGATTTCAGTCCCGCGACAATGTTCTGAATGTCCTCGACGGCAATCGGATCGACGCCGGAGAACGGTTCGTCCAGGAGGAAAAATTTAGGTCGTGTAGCCAAGGCACGGGCAATCTCGGTACGCCGACGCTCACCCCCGCTGAGCATGAACCCTTTTGATTTTCGAATTCGCTCAAGGCCGAATTCATCGATGAGCTCAGATACACGCTCAGTTCTCTGGGCCTTCGTCAAAGACTGAAATTCCAGAACAGCATGGAGATTATCTTCAACCGTCAATTGGGTGAAAATGGATGCTTCCTGCGCGAGGTATCCGATCCCAAGTCGGGCCCGTTTATACATTGGAAGGGTCGTAATGTCTTCGTCTCCAAGGAAGACATTCCCGCCGTCGGGACGCACCATACCCACGATCATGTAAAATGTAGTCGTTTTACCCGCTCCGTTGGGGCCCAACAAACCAACGATTTCTCCCTGTCGTACCTCAAGCTCAATTGCCTTCACAACCGAGCGCTTTTTGTATCGCTTAATCAGATCGGTAACTCGAAGCGCGATAGCATCCGGGGCTATACCGTCATCAACGGCCACGCCGGGTGTCGGCGCCCGACCGGCCGAGATGTCCGCCAATTGCGAGAAAAATGAATCATATTCTTCCTTCTCCGAGTCAGCCGATGCAGGAATAGGACTATTGGGAATCATCCGATATGCTTGCCGCCACGCCCGGACCGATTTTTCTTCCTGCAAAGTGGATTCATAGGCTTGAGCAAGCAGCACGTGTGCAATCACGTATGTCGGGACCAATTCAATCACTTCCTCAAGGATCGGAATCGCCGCTTCCGGTTCTCCACGTTTGAAGTGATCAAGCGCCTTTTCGATTTCTGCAATGGCCATAAGATCGGGCTGTGCGTCTGCTATTTATTATTCTCGGATTCATCGGATTCCGCAAGGTCGTTCGTTGTTCGATTCCGATCGATACGATTTCTATTCCTTCTTCCGAGCTCTTCCAGCATGGTTTTTCTTTTCGGCCGCCGATCTGGGTCCCACGCGTATCCGGCCAAATCCTGGGCCTGGTCAATCAGATTTTCGGGGTAGAACGTCCCTCGTACCCCACTCACGGCGTGCACATCCATAATGGCACCCTCCTCGAAAGTAAATTCGATTCGATCGGCCGTCGAGTGAATGGCCACAGTCGGCTCACCCGGATCAGGCTCAATATAATACAGTGCTTCGGCGTTCGGGCTGACCGTCATCGTCTTGAGCGTATCGCTTTCGAAGTAGGCGATCAAGGATCTCCCCTTCAGCTGCTGAATTTTATTAATCGTTGTATCCAGGCTAGCGATAAAAACGCTACCGGATGCCAACAACGAATCAGTCGCGCTGGCCGTACCCCAAACCTGCAGAGTGTCGGCCGTAATCTGAGAATCCGCCAGCCAGGCAATCGGCTCTCCAAACATTCTGGACTCAAAGCGTTCATCCTGATCGCGCCCCAGACGATCGTATACGAGAGAATCACCCACGACACTAAAATTCGATTCTATAACCGAAACGGAGTCTCTGGCGATGACGTTATCCCCGTCTTCACCACGACTTAAAATCATCGACTGAGCCATCACCATCAAAGAATCCATCCCCGATGCTCCGTCTTGCGTTCTCAGAAGGAGGACTCGCCCGGAGACCCAACTCGAATCGACCTTTCCGTCGTGCCGAACCGAATCGCTAAACAGCAGTGACCGAAAATCCGTGTCCAAGAATCCTAGGATCTCATTGGAGGCATTCACCCAAGAAGTTCTGTCCGCATCTTCGGGTTCTCCGTCCAATCGGTCGATGACGACGTTTCCCTGGGCGAAAAAAACATCCTCCTCTCTGGCATAGCTCACAGAGTCTGCTTCTACATAGAGACCTTTCTGCCGAAGACGGACATTTCCTGAAAAATTTGCGCGTGCATCATCCGACCAGTAGACCCCTCGTCGGGCCGTCAGAAGCGTAAGGCTATCTGCATACTGAACGCCCGTGTGGAATTCGATTCGCTTCTCATCGGTGTAGTACACGGCTGACGTGGAATGAAGCGATACCGCGCCATCGGTCATACGAACCGCACCGGATGCCCGGCCGATTTTCGTCTCGCTGTCATACTGAACCATATCTGCAAAGACCGAATCTCCGCGCTCTATGATCAGCACATTTCCGGTAAACAGACGAACGTTTGAACCCTTATCTCTCATACGATCTGCTCTTAGAAACGTCTCTCCCTGACGAATCGCTGCGTTAATCAAGTGAATGATTTCGACACCATCTACGACCGATTGCTCGGCTTCGTCCCACTGAACGATCACCTCTTGCGCGGACTGGTCCTGGTGGGCAAAACTGTCGCTCGACATCCAGAACGCCCAAAAACACGCTAACACAAAGCAGTTTGGGGCCCGAAATGAAAATTTCGGCGATCTTGTCATTACTGTTCCGGTGTGAAGACCGCTTTTCCTCGGGAAATTTTGAATTCAGTCAAGTCCTCGTTTGCCTCGAATTCGTACCCTGTGACAAGCTGGTTCGGGGTTATATATCTGACGAATCCGGCCGTGCGCACCATGTGATCTTTCTCGGACCACGCAAGATGTTCGCTCTCGAGCCTCGAACTGTCCCGTGTTGTTACAACGACGTTGCCCCGGGCTACGAATCGCTTCTCGCGATCATAGTAGATCAACCGATCGGAGACGACGACCGCCGATGAATCACCTTCTGCGTCAAAAAGATCAACATAGACACGAACGACACCATCTTCCGTGCCGGAGAGAATCATATACGTACTATCCGGTCGGTCATACCGCGCCAGATATCGCGCTCTCATGTGAATGCGAGGGAGACCCTCTTCACTGATGAATAATTCCAGATTCCAGCTCTCTTGATCTGGATCTTCCTCCGCACGAAGCGAGGCTACGGAAACGGGCGACTCTCGTTCTCCACAACCTAGAATGCACGCCAGGACATTTACGAGCATCACCGACCATATAATCGTTCCAGGAATCCGCATGGTATCGTGAACGTGTCCTAGTCTGAGTAACGTGCCCTGCGTATGGTGGCCTGTAGATTCGGCCGAAATGATTGCCAGCATGATACGCCGAATGGCCGATTAAATCCGCACGGTCGACCCCGGAAGCACGATGCACGATGCCGCTTTGGATTCTAAACCGCACATGGATAAGAGATCACAAAACAGATCGCAAACTGACTCCAACGATTCTAAGGGTCCATCCTCGGTCCGGGCGTAGATGATCGCTCCGATCCGCCGAGTCGATTCGGAGGTCTTGGTGTCCATGCTGTCTTTTACAGGATTTACGATGGGAACACCATCGGGGAAATTTTCCGTGACGGTGCATCCGACAACCAAATCTTTTAAACCGATTCGCTGCCCGACTGTATTGAATTCGTAGCCTTCTCCTTCCAAACCCAGACGCACCGTGTATACACTTGAAGAGGCCTTGTCCAGATCCCATAGAGAAACAGGGAGAAGCGAATATAGACTGATGTAGTTGCAGACATCGACAGGAGCGTTGATTCTCGGAAATTTGTCCTCCGCTGAAGCACGAATCAGATATTCACTTGCCGGTTTGCCACGCCCGGTGGGTTTATAGGTCGCGTTCCTCAAAATATCCCGTACGGACTGGCGCCAGGAATCCTCTTGTTCAGACAAGCCTTCCCTTCGGGATTGAAGCAGGCCCTCAAGTCTTAATTCAAACTCATTTGGATAAATCGTTGTATCCAGGCCTTCTGCTTTCACAAAACCGAGTCGAAGGTGTTTGGGGCCGGCGTGATGTACTGAAATCATGGAGAACTAAAAATTAATCTATCGCCGATGATCAAAAGTAGCTCGATAGGCCGTTGTAGAGACGTATATTGACACCGATCTCGTGTGCTCTTAACGCTTCTGTTCTATCTCACTTCAAATAAGTGAAAAATCCGACTCAGTGAGCATTTTACGTATCTCCGAGAGCTTTAGGTTCTATCCCCTGTGCCGATAATTGGGTTAAGTCTTTACGTGAAAAACTAGCTCACCTACGGTCATGCAAGTATCCGCAATGGATTTTTTAGTTGAGCCTGTCTCCGGTGACATGGCGGTCATCAGAATTGGGAAGGCTCTTGATTTTCGCAACGCAGCGGAATTCAAGAATACGACTCAGGAACAGGTCCGAAATGGCGTTCAGAATTTTATTCTGGACTTCACTGACACGGGCATCCTCGATTCTACGGGCCTCGGCTCGATCTTCTCGCTGTATCGCCAGGTGTCTCCATTGAGTGGACAGGTTGTTTTTGCTTCGGTATCGCGACCGGTTCAAGTAGTCGTCCAACTGACGCGCACATACAAAGTGTTTCGCCAGTACCCGACCGTTGACGCTGCCCAGCAGGGTATGAAGTAAAAAAGCACTGAATTCTCCAAATCCGATTCTGTTATGGAAATCACCCGTCAGTCCTTTCGGGATCTTGACGGCGTCATTGACGATCTCCATAAGACCCTAGATCGTTGGGAATCAAATGGCGCATTCACGTCCGAGTTAGAGCCGGATACGATTCAACTCGCAAAGCTAGCTATCCATGAATGGGTGGCTAATCTGGTTCAGCACGCCGACTTCGGAGACACCCACCCTGAGATTATTCTGGATATTTATCCGAATGGTCAAAGTATCCGCTGCGTAATACAGGATAACTCCAAGGGTTTTGATGCGGCAAAGCATCTCCGAATTCGAATGGAAAACCTCGAACCCCTACCCGAGCGTGGTATGGGGCTTTTGATGCTGGACGCTGCCACAGATTATTTTGAATACCTCCGGTCCGAGAACGGACTCCACCGGCTGGAATTCTCCGTTTCATCAGATATGGACCCATGGCTGAATATTCCCTTTTAATAGTAGAGGATGAATCGACGCTGAGACGACTTCTCGAGTATCGACTTGGGAAGGAGTACAACGTTCGTACAGCCGAGAATGGAGTCGAAGCCCTGGCCCTCCTTGACGAAGAAATTCCCGATCTCATCATCTCGGACGTGATGATGCCTAAGATGGATGGGTTTGCGTTGCAGACCGCCGTCCAGGAAAGAGAGGACACGAAGGCGATTCCGTTCATTTTCCTGACGGCGAAAGCCGACGAGGAAAGCCGAAAGAAAGGTCAGATGACCGGCGTGGACGACTATATCACGAAGCCCTTTGATATTGACCGGCTGATTTCCCGTGTAAATCGCCTTTTGGAACGCACGAAGATATTCCAGACTCAGCTGGACGCCAAAATCGGCCAGGACTTCTCGCAGAAGTTGACTCCGAAAACGATGCCAGTCGTTTCCGGTTACACGACGCACTTCTACAACGTTCCAAAAGGACACGGCGGAGGCGACATTTTTGACTGGACAGAAACACGACCGGGTACTTATTTCATCACGATCGGTGATGTGATGGGCAAGGGTCTTCAGGCGAAATTCTACGCGTTCAGTTTCTTTGGCTACATCCGAAGTACGATACATACGATGCTCGGCGCCACCGATTCGCCCGCAGCGCTCGTTGCGGGGGTTAATCAGGCTTTGGTAAACGATTCCACGATGGAAGAAACGTTCGCCTCTCTCCTCCTCCTCCGGTGGGAGCCTGAACACAATACCATTACCTATGCAAACGCCGGGCATTGCAGACCGATATTGGTCAGTGAGCGGGGTGCAGAGATCGTCACCTATTCGGATATCGTACTCGGTCTAACCCCTAATTCAGAGTTTAAAGACACATCCATCTCGATGAAGCCCGGATCGGCGCTCGTTGTTTATACGGATGGTGTATCAGAACAGGTGGGAAAGTCAGACGAGATGCTTGGAGAGGAAGGGATCATCAAAGTAGTACAGAATGCGTACGGTCACGCGGAGCCTATCGACGCCATGGTCCAGGGCATTCTAGACGAGTCGAAGCATCCGGAATTCGACGACGATGTACTCATCTTTTGGCTGGAGCGTCTCACCTCGATGGATCGCCAGACGCCACGGTGGTTCTCACCGTTCCGCGACGTCGCAGAAGGCAGTTAGGGTTCGCGTAATGACGATTCTTCCGATCGGATCTCCTGCATGGCCTCGATGAGGTGCTCAAGATCGTTTTCGTTGTTGTACGCGTGGACAGAGATCCTCAAACTCCCGCGCCTGGACGAAACCCATACATTTCGCCTCTGAAGCGCTTCCGCCCATTCGTCTGACTCTTCGACGGCGATCAGGGTGATTCCCGATGTCGTACCGGGTTCCAAACTCGAAACAATCCGAAATCCTCCATCACGCAGTCGGTCTCGAAGTTTTTCGCAGAGCCTGTCTATTCGAGCGCTAACGTTTTCAACTCCGAACTCGTCAAAGAGAGATAGCGCCGCTCCGAGCGTAAAGATCCCCGGGAACGTCGGATGACCCATTTCATGGCCAATTCCAGACGTCGATAGATTCAGGCGGTCGTTTTCGAGGAGATAGGGCGCGTCTGCGCTCCGCCATCCCACGAGAGGCGGTTGGCGTTCTGCCAGCTCACCTTTCAGGCACATCACGGCGATTCCGTATCCCGCTGTTGCCCATTTGTATCCGCTAAAGACAAGGCCGTTTATATGATCGCGCACCATGTCGAGCTCATAGGAACAGATCGACTGTGTAGCATCGACGACAAAGTGGACACCTGCATTCTCGCAAACCGATCCAAGTTGTTCCAGATTCGATCTGAATCCGGTTGCGAACTGAACGGAACTGAGAACAAATACCTGGTCTGATGGGCGCAGGGCTCGTCTGAGATCGTTGGGGTCGAATGAGCCGTCAGGCGGCGTCTCTATAAATCGAACCCGATGTCCGGCCCGCATCCAGGGTGTTGTGCAAGACGGAAACTCCTTGTCGAGTGCAACGACATTGGTGGGCTGTTCGAAGCTCCTGGCGATCACATTCAGGCCAAGCGACGAATTCTGAAGAAAAGACACCTGAGATGCCTCTCCACCCACGAGCGATGCTACCTGCTCGCGAACCTTATCACTCCGATGGAGCCAGTCATTCCACGCCGTATCTGCACGTTGTTCGGCTTCGTCGTAGTACGCTCTTCCGGCGCTGGCAGCCCGATCGGAAATGGGCCCGCCTCCTGCGGTGTTGAGGTAAGTGTACTTATTAAGAGCCGGGAATTTTGACCTAAATGCAACCCAATCCATGTTCATTAAATTCAACAAATGGTTGTCTGAAACGTACGAAGATGATTCAATACACGCAGCCCCCACGAAATCCCTTGACACGGCGCGCTTCTTGCTCCATTTTTAGGCAACCATGAGTCGCCTTCTGCCATATATCATTGTGCTACTGCTTCTCCCCTTTGCCGGGTGCGTACGTGAGGCTTTCGTTGAATCCGACGATTCAGACCAAATCCTGACGAAGCGAATTTCAGTCGATTTGGAACAAGAATTCGAGCTCGGTTTGGGTGACACGGCTCTCATCATAGGCACCAACATCGAGGTTACGTTTTCGTTTGTTTCTTCAGACAACCGATGTCCCTCAGATGTGGTCTGCATTATTGCCGGAGAGGGTGTAATTCTGTTAACATATAGTGATGGAGAAATTATCAGCGGGCAACTTCGGGCAGCGATTCCGGGATTGGTTCCGACACCGTTTCACGGCAACGAGGTTCTTCACCACAGTGGCAAAGAGATCGTGCTGCTGCGTCTGAATCCGTATCCGGATACGACGGTTACGAGTTCGCTACAAGATTACCGGGCCCTTCTCATCATCAGATCCTGATTCACGGGTTCTTCCCGTCTGCGACACGACGGATTCCCTTCCGCAGCCATTATCTTTCGGCGCACGACCGGGCGTGAGACGCTTTGGCGGTTTGTAACTAAGGGTATTGTTCGAATTTGATTGATATGGCATCGGAACGAACGCTGGCGATAATGAAGCCGGACTGTGTACGAAAGCACCTAGTAGGTGAAGTTCTCCGACGAATTCAAGATGCGGGATTTGTTATCCGCGCAATGAAGATGATCCGGATGAGTAAGCCCGAGGCAGAAGAGTTTTACGCAGTACATCGTGAGCGACCTTTTTTCGGCGAGTTAACGGATTTCATGTCCAGTGGTCCGTGTGTCCCGGTCGTCTTGGAAAAGGAAAATGCCGTCTCAGATTTTCGAATTCTCATGGGGGCTACGAATCCGGCTGATGCAGACACCGGAACCATCCGCCATGATTTTGCGGACTCAATGGGAGAGAACATGGTGCATGGATCCGATTCCGCAGAGAACGGAAAAATTGAATCAACTTATTTCTTCACGGAGCACGAGCTCGTCAACAGTAGTTAGCCGAGTCGTCATTGCCACCGCACTCTTTTTGGTTGTGGGAAGTGGGTGCCGGGCGTCCGGTGAAGTGGGCGGGCGTTCAATCCAGACGGGTGCTCACGTGCTTCGGAACAACCACTTCGACGTCCTCCGGGGAAAACGGATCGGGCTCATCACCAATCACTCAGCCCGCGTCGATTCGGTACACCTCATCGATCTGCTCCACACGGCCCCGGAAGTGGATCTGAAAGCTCTGTTCGGGCCGGAGCACGGACTTCGAGGAGATACTGAAGCCGGCACCTCCGTAACCGACACGATCGACGTTCGGACGGGTGTCCCCGTTTACAGCTTGTACGGTACTGAAAACCGCCCGAGTGATGAGATGTTGGCCGGACTCGACATACTGGTTTTCGACATCCAGGATGTGGGCGCTCGCTTCTACACGTATATCTCGACCATGGGTCGGGCGATGCAGTCGGCCGCAGAAGTCGATATTCCCTTCGTGATTCTCGATCGGCCTAATCCACTGGGTGGTGTCCGCATCGATGGCTACGTGCTCGATTCGCTCCACGTCTCGGGCGTCGGTCTGTATCCGATCCCCGTTCAACACGGCATGACCGTAGGAGAGCTGGCAGGAATGATCAAAGGCGAAGCTTTTCTTCCCGGCCTCGACAGCCTCGAGCTCGTCGTCGTCCCCATGACAGGATGGACCCGGGAGATGCTCTGGCCGGATACAGGAGTGGCGTGGATTCCTACCAGTCCGAACATTCCGACTTTTGAGACTGCGCTCGTTTATCCCGGGACCTGCTTTTTCGAAGGCACATCGGTGAGCGAGGGTCGCGGCACGGACCACCCGTTCCTAACGATTGGCGCTCCCTGGCTTGACGCCAAAGCGGTGGTCGAGCAAATGAATGCCATGGAAATGCCAGGGGTTGTGTTTTCGGAAGTGAAAACTCAACCTCATTCTATTCCGGGAGTAGCGGAGGGCCCCAAGTTTGACGGCGAAACAATTCAGGCGATCGTCATTCAAGTGACGAATTTTTGGGCCTACGTACCCGTTCAGACGGGTGTGGCTCTGCTGAGCTCAGTCTTTCAATTCACTCCGGAGAAGCGGCGAAAGGACTTTTTCAACGAACGATGGCTCGGTCTCCTGGCGGGAACAGATCGACTCCAGAAATCGATTGGAGAGGGAGAGGCGTTGGATTTAGTGGTCTCGTCGTGGCAAGGCGAAATTGAGACGTTCTCGATTAAACGTAACAAATATCTACTTTACGACTAAGCGGCTTCTGACTCGGACCGGTCCTTCGGCTGATAGAAAATCGCGTACATGATCTCCAGGTATCCGCCTAAGATGAGAATTGGAGCGATGTAAAGTGAAATAAAGCCATCGACCTCATTTTCCATTCTCATGATGATGTATCCCACAGCGATGACCACCAGGCCAACGAGCAGCAACAGATAGTTGGCTCGGGAGAACACCATTGCCGTGGGTCGCCTACCCCGTTTCCCACGCTGGGACCGTCGGCCGTTTCGTTTTCTTGGTTTACTCGCTGCCATTAGAAAGTGAGTGGCTAATCGTCTCTACTGGTCTGCTCAGTAGGTAGGGGCCAACCAGTCGAGAGAGACCAGGTTCCAGACAGGCTCTGATACAACCGCAGCGCATTTCGTGTTTTCGCTATGAGAAAGGGTGTTCGTAGTTTCCCACCTCTTTTACCCATGAGCAGATGCCAGTAGTCGTACGGACCATCGCCCTAGGCGCAGCGGTGATGGCCATTCAGTGGCTCTTTCTCGGGCGGTTAACCCTTTGGGGAGCCTATCCCGATGCTGTTCTCCTGTATGTTACCGTTATCGGCATTCGGTACGGCCGTCAATCGGGCGCCATTGCAGGGTTTGGCGTCGGATTTCTGATGGACGCCATCTACGATACATGGGGACTGCACATGCTGGTCAAGACACTTGTGGGATTCCTCGTAGGATTTTTCCCCTCGGCTGACCGAGAGACGGTCATCATCCTTCCGCGACAGGCGTTTCTGGGCGGCCTCGTAATAGCTCTTGTTCACAACGGACTGTTCGTAACGCTTTTGGCGCTCCAGGCCGGAGTCCGGAATACGTTCTTAGTGACCGGGTTATGGCTCGGATCTGCTGTCTATACTGCCTGTGTCGCGACCCTCGTTTCATTTTTTGGAACGAAGTAACCTTTTCATGTTTGTCTACCGTAATTTGGCGCGCCCAAATTCGCAGGGCCAGTCGTCGGGGCCATAGCTCAGTTGGTAGAGCGCTTGAATGGCATTCAAGAGGTCAGGGGTTCGATTCCCCTTGGCTCCACCATTTATAACGTCCTACACTATGCATAATACAATGTTAGGGAGTTTTTATTTTTCGTAGTGACGGATAAGGTGACGGTTTTCAGGGAGCTTTTTTGAAACTGTTGTTAAATTATATTGGTCGTGGTTTTGTCGAGGCGATCGCGTCTGTTCAGCATTAGATACTACAAGAGCATTACGTCGATGTCTGGGTGGGATGACTCTCTTTCAGAGACGCGCACGGCTCTTGTATCTGGACCGGATTGCCCCGAATTCATTCAATGATTCGATTATCCACGCTCTCGGAAATCGAGGAGCAGAGTAGATTTCGAAGCATTACGGCGTCCACCCTAAACGCGTGGATTGGCAAGCAGAAAATCGCTCGCTTCAGCGAAGTTATATCCAGCACACGCTCATGATAGGGAAGTCAATGAGCTGGGTTTCCGAGCAGTGCCGACTCCACTGGAGTCTGCGTGTTCTTACGCCCATGGAGAAGGGCAACAACTCTGACACGGGTGTTATGGCTACTACGCCGTATCGAGGTTCTTGGTACAATCTCCGGGTGAATCCTGATTAGATCTTTTCCTTAAGCGGAGCAGATTTAATAGAGAGTCCGGACAAGTTCTATTACCTCGAGTGAGACCGCAGTACGATGCCGGTCGTCCTGCGACGACAATCAAGCGATCGTCGATCGAGAAGAAAATGAGCGTCTATCTCGCGGCGATTAGGAACGGATACCACAAGGATGCTTTCGGCCAGCATAACGCTCGCGTTTTCTGGCTCGTTGATACCAGGTATTCCGGAGCAAAACGACTTGAGAGCCTCCTCGAAATGAACCGACAGCTTACACGAGAAAGAGGATCGCGGACATTTCTCTTTGCTCTCCGAGAACCGCTCATGAACTCGCCAGACATCCGGAATGCACCGGTAATAAACGGAAAAGGAAG
>JADFHF010000066.1 GCA_022567305.1 Bacteroidota bacterium
CCTTAGGCATGTCCGGCATGGGACTCCGCGTCGACCGCACGGAGTATTTCTGGTATCACCACTCGCCTGCCGACACGATGGACTAGCTGGATCCTTACGAAATGGGGCTCTGCGTGGCTACCATGGCCGTTATGGCCTACGTGGTGGCGGACATGAAGATGAGGCTTCCGAGGTAAGAGGAAAAACTACTGCCAAATCTGTATACAGTTTGGGCGCGTTGAATGCGAAGATCTGAGAGGTCGAGATGGCATCACTCTTCAGGGCGGAAGTACAACGATTCGGGCCCATGCGCTAAAACACCGCATCAGATTTACACACAATCTCCAACGCCTAGACGATCACCCGGCACTACTCCTGATCAGGGACTCTACCCAACTTTTTTAAGAAAAGCCCAGGAGCTAAGAATCAATCGGCCTTGCGTTTGTTAAGTGGGCACTTAGTATTCTCAGCATCATTCTCCTCTTCGGAGGACTAACCGCAGGCTACCGCGCTTTTAAAAAGGAACGCAATCGGCGTCAGTGAGCACGTAATGTTGGCCATGGAATTATGTCAGCCTCAGTAAATTCGGAGATGTCCTATGAGTGAAGATAATTACTCCACCCCAGATTCGGGATTTACACACGATTCTGAAGGGATTGATGCACTCGCATCAAAAGGGCAGAGATTTCTGGCATCAATGGTAGATGGTTTGATAGGATTGGTAATCACTTTCCCTATCATTTATTTCACTGGTGGATTTAAAGTAATCGCCTCTGGTGTACAACCATCTTTCTCTTACACTTTGTTTTCTAGTGTAGTAGGAATCCTCGCCTTTTCCCTTGTTCATGGTATGTTGCTTGTCCGGAACGGACAGACAGTAGGAAAAAAGTTTATTGGTATAAAAATCGTCGATTTAAGTGGCAACCTCCCCACCATAACAAGCCATCTACTTCCACGATATGCTGTTTTTTTCCTTTTGGGGCTAGTTCCCGTTGTGGGAATATTCATTTTTGGGATAAATATATTATTCATTTTTGGTAAGCAGCGTCGCTGTATACATGATTATATAGCTGGAACGAGAGTAGTTGTGAGCTAACTAGTACACCGCAGGGACTGATTTTCCGCCCCACCAGTACTTGGCCTATCATAGTCGCCATTAGCCCACAATCAGAATCTCCCAGCCTCGTGGGTAGAGTCAATAGCTGAGAGTCACAGCAAGTGGGCGTTCTCCGGCTGGCACTATCAAGTGCGTTCTAGGATTTGCACATCTTTTTCCAAATAGCTATATACTCTTACTCCACATCCCACTTTTCTCGGTATCCCACTATGCATCACTTCAAAACCATTCTGTATGTTTTATTTCTAGGGGCTATTTTTGCCGGATGTTCCGACAAGACCGACGTGTCTTATGACGCAACCACTGACGAAGCGTCTGATGAAAGTCCGTACGCCGCGTATTCTGGTGAATGGTCGACGGAGTCTTATTCTATGGACAGCGATGAGCCTCTGGTGACCGTCCTTATGACAGCGACAGACAGTCCCGACGGTTGGTCGTGGAAATTCACACACATCGACGAGCCTGTTATGGCGAATAGCGTTGCCATGATGGGCGACAGCGTCGTCGTTCAAATCGGTCCATTCCCAAGCGCTCTCCGTGAAGGTGCGACCGTTGAGACGGTAACGAGCTATCTGCTCGTTCACGGCGATTCAATATCGGGTCGCTTCGAAGCGGTATACGAAGGCGGTGATGAGCTCAGAGGACGATTAGCAGGAGAGCGAGTCCAATAGAGACGCGCACCTGAGCAACCGCGTCGAATAGTCAGGTACCGTTTTGAAGGCAAGGGCGCCGTTCGAAGTATTCAGCTATCGAGTGGGCCTGGGAATGCTGTTTTTAACAGCTACGCAGGCTTGACTGACTGATCTAAGCGTTCAACGCTTCCGAAGATTCGTCTCCGTAAGCACGTCCGGAATCAAGTCCGGAAACACTTCTGGAAACTGCTCCAGAGACGGTATTCTAGCGTCTTCCATTCTCTCTGATCGATCTTATGCTTGCTTTCTCACCTTCATCAGTGCCTGGACACTGGACAGAGTAGAGACCGTATAGGGGACGAGAAGTGTAAGCCCCATCTTTAGCACGCGCAGCGTATCGATGTCACCGCGCAGGATCGCATCGACATGGTTGATCAATATTAATATGACGCCGACAATGACGGCGTAACACAGCGCCCGCCTCACGCAGGCCCCCGATGTTGCAATTTGGAGCCACTCTGACATCTTCTGTTCTCGAAATGATTGGTTGCTAAAACAGTACCAGAAAAATGCCGAACAGTATCATAACTGCCCCGATGGTTCTTGCCACAATCTCGCCGAAGGGAAGCACTTTTTCGACCAAAACGTACGAGGCAATTAGCGCGATCCAAAAAAGGTTCATGACACCTCCTACAAACAACAGAGCCATCAGAGCCCAGCAGCAACCCAGACAATAAACCCCGTGTCCGAACCCCATCTTAATGGCGCCTAAATATCCCTTTCGCCATTTTTGTGATATGTATTCGATGGGTGATCGGCATTTGTGAAGGCACTGATCTTTGATCCGTAGCCATTGATAGATGCCCGCAACTACAAGAATACCGGCGCTTAAGTAGTCGCTGCTCGACACCATCATTGGTGAAATCAACGCCAGGCTCCCCAGCGCCCACTGTGCAGACGTTGCAGCAACGCTGAACAGAATCCAAATGATCAAATATCCACCCACGAATGCTCCTGTAGGTGTCACGGTCTGTCCGTGGGCGGTGGCCTTTCGAACGACACCTGCGTAGATGAGTACAGCCGGAGCTACCGACGGAATCATCATTCCTACCATCATAATCGCCCACATCAGGAACATGGACACGAAATAGGCAGCATCCCAAACTGGGATCTTGATGGCGGATATCCCGCCGTTCATCGGGATCGACATCCGCCCAGCCAGAACGAATAGGTAGATCCACGCCAGGCCCGTAATTCCTACCAGGGAGAAAACGATCACCAACACGTCGCGTCGAGGCAATCGCGTAGAGAGGGACATTATTCTACCGTCCAGTCCAAACTAGTCCCGGATCACTCCATTCTGATTCATGTGCAGGATATTGAATTGGCCGTAGCTGTCTGACAACTCCATCTGAATATCCGACGTAATGCTTGAGGTGCCAGATGCCATCTCAGCATATGTATACTCGAAGCCATGTGGGAGGTGGATTCGTTTTCGGTCGCTCTTACCAGAGAAAGGGTTTACGATGGGTGTACCCACGGAGTTGACCACACCTTCTATGGTCGTCCTGGCTTGCCGTGCTTCTATGTCAATACTCATATCGATCGAAGCGGATAATGCGTCGTGAATGGTTGACATGGTGCTGTTGAAAACCGCGAAGTGCGTGGCACCGGGTTCTGTTGACTCACCGGTAGATATTTTTCGAATCGCTTCGCGCTGCTCGGGTGTGGCGCCTTCATCAATAATGACCTGAAAAGCTCCATTTCCTTCAGCGATTTCACCCGGCCACTGAAGCAACATGACGAAGCAGAGTCCATCGAGGCGCGTGTCGTTGAAATGACCTTCTTCTATCTGGACACTTACGGCCGCTTCGCAGAATCCGTTTGTGGTGGGCGAATTGAACTGGCACGGGCATCCGTACGCACAGTTGCAGTTCGTAAATTCAGCGCCGCGGATCATCCATTGGTCGTTCATCTATCAAACCGTTTTTTCTGTATTATCCTTGTTTCTTGGGGCCTGAACGTTAAAGAGTGCGTCTTAAACATGCAAGAAGCAGCGCTGAACGCTTCGCAGAATTTTTGTAAGTTCCGCTCCATTAGGCTACATTCAAGGTTTCGTGCTTATTCATGAGACTAACTGAGCGTCGATTTCGTCCGCCGAGTCCGTCTCCTTCACCCACCCATTATGGAGCGAACATTCTCTCGTAGCCTGGACAGTCTAGGGGATATTGTCTCATTTCTTAAAGGAGCTGCCGACACCTTATCTCTTGACGAAAAAACGAGGTTTGCTGTCAACATGGCGGTGGAGGAGCTCTTCACCAACATGATCAAATACGGCAAAGGTGGAGATGATTCCATTGAGGTTGGTCTTGAGAAGGAAAATTCCCGACTGATTATTCGACTCGTAGATCCGAACTCCGAACCGTTTGATTTAACAGATCTGCAGGCCGTCGATACGTCGGCACCCCTTGAGGAGCGGCGGCCCGGCGGGCTGGGCATCCACTTGGTTAAGTGCCTCATGGATGAGGTGCGCTACGAATACAAAAATAGAGTCACTCGAATTCGATTAGTAAAGAATATTTAACCGTTCATGTTCCAAATTCATCGGGTAAGCGACAGCGAAATCAGACTCGTGGGTCATTTCGACGCATCACATCAGGCGACAGCTGCAGAAGTTTTTGACTCAATAAAGGAGTCGTGTTCGGTCCGGTTCGACGAACTCGACTACGTGTCAAGTGCTGGCTTGAGCGTGCTCCTTTATACCCAGCAAAGATTGTCAAAAGATGGTGGTGCGCTAAAGCTTACGGGGATGAATCCACATGTCAGGCTCGTTTTCGAATATGCCGGATTCGACCAGATATTCAAGATTGAATAAGATCCTGCAATCGATACTTGCGAATGCAGTCTTGAACTAAAAAAATATTTACTCGGCGAGAGAGACCAACTTCTCGACAACTGGATTGTATTTCAGACAGTTAGTCTTATGACAGGCACTACCGACAAGCTACTGGTCACACGCACGCTCGAGGGAGAACGGAACGCGTTTGGAGAGCTGGTGGACCGATATCAGAAGGTCGTGTACAATGTCGCGTATCGAGTTGTCGGAAATGAGACCGATGCAGAAGATGTAGCCCAAACTGTATTTCTGAAAGTGTACGAGAATCTAGCGACATACAATCCGAGGTATCAGTTCTTCAGTTGGTTGTACCGAATTGCCGTCAACGAAGCTGTGAACGCGAAAAAGCGGGTTCGCAAATCGGTCGAACTGACAGAAGACGCCATTCTAACGCAAAGTACGCCACTCGACGGTGCGATGGCTGTGGACGTGGAAAATCAGATTGGTGCCGCGATGATGTCGCTCACGCCTGAGAACAGGGCCATACTGATTCTCAGGCACTACCAGGAGTTTACATACAGGGATATTGCATACATCATGGACTTGACCGAGCAAAAGGTCAAATCGCGACTCTATAGTGCTCGTCAGAGACTCGGAAAGATTTTGATACAGAAAGGTCTAAAAACCGAGTTATGAACGAACAACATCTAAATCTCATTCAGGCGGAAATCGATGGACTCAACTCCGATTCCGAGAGTGCACAGGTACGTAGCTTAATTGAGGAGAACTCGGAGCTGCGGGCCAGTTTTGACGAGCTGAACGCCGCCAAGCTTGCAATTGAATCCCTGGTTGAGAAAGAACCTCCACCGACACTACGAGCGTCAATCATGAATGCAATTCCTGAACGAGAAACCGAACACACGCCTGTTGCTGAGACCACCTCTTGGTGGGCCGGCATCACGTCTATTGTCACAAGTCCTAAACCCGTGAGCCTCGCATATGCGTTTTCACTGGGCCTCATTGTCACGTTCGTCGTATCGACGGTGCTCATGCCACCTGCTTCAAGCACGAATACCGATCAGTTCCTGGGTTCGATCGGGGCGGTAAACCTGAGTGGATTCGAAACCATCGCCGAGTTTGCCATCGAAGAAGAAGACGAAGAAGATGAGCGTGAAGGATCGGTAAAAGTTCACCGGAATGCATCGCTCATTGTCATTGAATTTACGTGGGACAGTGGTCGACCTGTCACGGCCACTATAACGTATGACGAGGAGTACCTGGATTATACCGGCTATACCGGAACGAACGTAGCGGAAGAGTCCAGCAATCTTACGACTACGACTGAAGATGGCGAGGTTACGATGTCAAGTGACGGTCCTTTCAGGCACTTTGTGACGCTGACCGTCCGGGACGGTTATGAAGGCAACGATGAGATGAATTTCGGAGTCACGTCGGGTGGCAGGTCGCTTCTCAGTAAATCCCTCTTCGTCCGGAAATAGCCTTATAAAATAACAGTGAAACCTGTTTCAACTAATTAACCTACGTAGTTGTATTTGTATTAAATGATCGGAAAACACCCAACCTTGTACCCGATCCAACTACTCTCTCTCAGAAACTGAACTAGAATGGAGGATGTTATGTCTCGCAACAAAATTTTTGCGGCGGTAGCACTCATAATCGGTTTGATCCTTGTCGTCGTAGTATTTACAGACTTCCCGCCGGAAGATTCAAGTATTGCGGGAACGATGGCTGATCCCGAGAAGAAGATTGCCGGCGCTGAGCCAGCCGACCGCTACAGCTCAGAACAGATCACCGACGCCGATGTCGAGCTTGATGACGCCACATTTCAGATCCTGATGCAGGACGATGATTTCGTCGCGATCGTTAATAGTGAAGATATGGGAGCGATGGTTGAGCTCGCGGAGATCATGGCCCGTCTCGATAGAAAGCTAAATGATGCTCGAGCGGTATCTGAAGCCGGTGAGAAAATAAAGGATTCCCGAGCAGCAGCTGATGTAGTTGCAAAGGGTGCAAAATTGGAAAAGGCCGAATCTGGCATGGATAGGTCGGGAGCAGCTCTGGACAGAGTAAAAGCTGGGGACAAAGTTAGTGCGGCCCGCGATGATCTTGAGAAGGGATTCACGGGACGGCAGCTGTTGGGCCGGGCGGTTATGGGCGCTGCGGAGCGTGTGAGAGCGGCAGAACGAGCCGGATCCCGAGATGCTCAAAAGCTATCCATAGCCTTTGCAGATGAACTCACTCGTGCTATGCCCGCCATGGCGCGCGCAGATATCGAGAGCTTGGCTGAGACTTTGGCTAAGATCAACAGCAAGAATCTCGACAAAGTTGCTCGACTTGTTTCAGATGATAGACTGGCTGAAAGAGCTTACGGTGGTGGAGCCCGTAGAGCCGAGGGATTTAACAGAGCTGAGCAGAGCGCGTTCTGGGCGCTAACTCTCGAAAAAGCTGCATTGCGTGCAACCGACCAACGTGAGGCACGCCGTGAAGGAGGCGGAGCCAGAATCGAGAAATAGAATGATGAAATAGTATGCACCCGCATTGTGGTTAGTGTGACGGTGCAGTAAGCTACGCGAGTGATGGCGACCGGTCGACAAGGGCCGGTCGCCTTCGCGACGTTCCAGGCCCCACGGCATTTCCACGATTTACTCCCCAGGTCATGACAAGAAGACGCACCCTCCTCTCAGTTCTCTTCTGCCTTCTTTTTCTCTTCCACTACCCAACGAACGCTCAGTATCGGGCACTAGAAACCGATGACCTGCGCTTGATCTACTACGACCTCGCATCGGATTTTCTGGTCAAGTACACAGCAAGGAGCTTTCACAATTCTCTCGATGTCTATAAAGAGCTCTACGGATATGAGCCAACGGAAGCCGTAACTCTATTCGTTCACGATCTCGGTGATCATGGAAATGCGGGTGCTGACGTAATCCCAAGAAATTTCATCAACATGCGCATGGCGCCGCTCAGCTACTCCTTTGAAACAGCGCCGGCAAACGAGCGAATCAATTCAACACTTCACCATGAGCTCGTTCATGTCTTGGCAAACGACAATGCGACCGGGTCAGACAATGTTTTTCGGACATTATTCGCGGGAAAGATTCCTGTCAGTGACGATGATCCGGTGACGATCTTATTTAGTTACTTGACAAATCCACGACGTTATGCTCCGCGCTGGTATCAGGAGGGGATCGCTGTTTTCATGGAGACGTGGATGTCCGGAGGAATAGGCCGTTCGCTTGGTGGATATGACGAAATGGTATTTCGGACTCGCGTAGCTGAAGACAAGCACTTCTTTGATATGGTCGGGCTCGAGGCCGAAGGTGCCGCTGCTGATTTTCAGGTAGGCGTGAACTCGTATCTTTATGGCACGAGATTCATGAGTTATCTCGCTTACATCTACAGTCCGGAACAGGTCGTAGACTGGATGAATCGCCCAAGCGGAAGTAAAGCCAATTTTGCTTCCAGATTCAAGCAGGTTTTTGGACTTCCTATCGGGCGCTCATGGGACGAGTGGATTTCGTTCGAGAAGGATTTCCAAAGAGTGAACCTGGAAAGCGTAAGCGAGAATCCGGTAACGCCTTATCGTGAGATCGCAGCACGCCCACTGGGTTCGATGTCACGAGCGTTTATTGACTCTACATCCAACAGCCTGGTAGCCGCTGTCAACTATCCAGGAACGCTTTCTCACATTATGTCAGTTGATCTTGATACGGGAAAAGAGCAGAAAATTACTGGCGTGAGGGGGCCAACTCTTTTCACCGTCGCCTCCGTCGCATTCGATCCCGCCAACCGCCGAGTATTCTACACCACCGACAACAACCGCTGGAGAAGCCTAGTGAGCGTTGACCTAGACACCGGAGCCAAACGCACTCTGCTCAAGAAGGAGCGAATAGGCGATCTAGCCTTCAATCGAGCAGACGGCTCCTTATGGGGAGTGAGGCATTTTCTGGGATTCTCGACGATTGTCAGAATTCCGCCACCCTACGAAGCCTGGGAGACCGTAGACACAATGCCGTATGGTCGGGATATATACGACCTTGATGTTTCTCCAGACGGCAAATGGATGACAGCCGCCGTCGCAGAGATTAACGGTGATCAGAGACTTGTTCGAGCCAGCACTGATTCTCTGTTGGCGGGCAGCATCGATTACGCGTATGAATTTGATTTCGGTCGCTCGAACCCGGAAGGATTTGTCTTCTCGCCTGATGGGTCATCGCTTTACGGATCGTCGTATTACTCGGGGGTTTCGAACATCTTCCGGTACGATTTCGCTGACAGCACGGTATACGCCCTAACGAACGGGGAAACAGGTTATTTCCGTCCAATTCCCATGGGTGGTGATTCCCTGATCGCCTTTCGATACACCACGGACGGCTTTCAACCGGTCATGATTGAGGATAAGCCAGTGCAGGTGAGTGCTGTTGAGTTTCTTGGTCAGCGAGTATATAACGAACACAAAGAAGTTATTGAGAGCTGGAAGGCACCACCTCCCAGCCGTATCGATCTTGATTCATTAGGCTACACTGACATGCCTTATCGGAGTACTGCTTCTATCGAATTGGAGGGAATACATCCGATTCTCCACGGTTATAAAGATGATATTGCTGTCGGCCTAAAGATGAATCTTTCCGACCCGCTAGGCCTAAACCATCTCTCCATTTACGCAGCGATTACGCCGTCGGCCTCTAGCGATTCTCTTGCCAGAATTGGGGAAGATGAGCGTTTTCACGTTGGACTTACGTACCGCTACTTCCATGTAACTGGTGGCGAGTGGACTCTAAGTGCTGCGTACAACGGATCGGATTTCTATGATTTATTCGGTCCGACGAAGAGAAGCCGCAAGGGATATAGGGCCGGCCTCACGTACGAGAATTCGATCTCGTACGACGGACCAAGGAAGAATCTCAGTTACGAGATAGGGGTTGCAGGATTTTTCGATCTGGAGAAACTTCCCAGTTTTCAAAATATCGTAGCGCCATTTACTGAATTGGGTCAAGCGCATGCTTCATTAACGTACAAGAACCTTCAATCATCGCTCGGGTCGGTAGATCGTGAATCTGGATACACTGCGTCATTGAATGCAAGCTCGAATTATGTCAACGAGGAGTTTTTCCCCCGTATCTCGGCGGACCTCGCATTAGGCACGTTGTTGCCGATTCCTCACTTGTCACTGTGGCTTCGCTCCTCTGTCGGAATTTCAGCTGGAGAGCCGGATAATCCCTTTGCCAACTTCTACTTCGGAGGATTTAGAAACAACTATGTAGATAAGCGATCAGAGAAACAGTACCGCGAAGCAATTGCGTTCCCCGGTTTGGAAATCGACGAGATTGGTGGATCCAACTATGCCAAGGTGATGGCAGAGCTCATACTCCCTCCCATACGATTCAGGCACATTGGCGGTACGATGCTCTTCCTGAAATGGATGCGACTGTCGGTATTCGCGTCCGCTCTCTACGTCAACCTCGACCAAGAGTTTGATCTCGCCCCGCTTCCTTCCAGGCAACGAGCCTTTAATGTCGGAGCACAAGTAGATATCCAGATTCAACTCTTTTCATATCTTCGATCGATGCTGTCG
>JADFHF010000034.1 GCA_022567305.1 Bacteroidota bacterium
GGGTCCATTACCACTTACCTTAGCCGGTTGCACAATAACGCACGCGTAAAATTGTCGAGTACCCCAGGTATTATCAGATGCGTCTCGCCTCATCCTTCAAGTTCATAACGCTAGTAGGATTCATCACCATTTCGAGCGTTGCAGCTGGGCAGACGTTTGACACGATCCAACTCGATGTGGATCATGCTGCTTTTGCCTATTCGGACTCTGAATCAATGGTAGAGATCTACCTCGCTTTCGAAGCCGCATCGCTCACGTATGAGTACGGAGACCAAGGATACACGGCCGTTCTACCCGTTACTCTAAATATTACGCGGTCCTCTTCGGCGACATTGACAGGAACGCCAATCGATCCTGTATGGCAAGAGTCACTGGATCTGAGTTTCGTCATTGCCGATACAACGGGTCTCAGAGAGGGACAACATTTCGTTCACCAAGTGCGGTTGTCAACGACTCCAGGGGAGTACGAATTGAAAGTGTCAGTACCAGGCGTCGATCAGTCAGTGGTCGAGATCCAAAGAGACCTGCTGGTTCCGGACTTTTCCGGAACAGGAGGGGTGAGCGTCTCGGACATTACACTGGCTGTTTCCATAGAGCAGAGTTCAGACCGGGATGACCTGTTCTACAAGAATGGGTTGGTTATTCGACCCAACGCGAATCAAATATTTGGTAGCGGGCTGAACGAATTATTCTATTATGCTGAGGTCTACGGGGCGGACGTAATACCGTCCACTACGGGAAACTATTCGATTTTCACCTATGTAGCGGAGGCGAATGTCCCTCAGCCGATGCCTGATTATCAGAAACGTTCGAAACGTAAGATTAGTAATCCTGACGTATTGATCGGATCATTCGATGTCAGTCAGCTCGCGTCGGGGTCCTACTTTCTCCGACTCGCGATTCTAAGTGAAGACAATGAAGCTGTGACAGAGCAGTCGCAAAAATTCTTCGTCTACAATCCGTTTGTGGAACGGGCCCAGCCAACCATCGTGATGGACGAATCTTTCGAGATGAGTCGATACGCGGATATGACGGAGGAAGAGGTCGAACTCTCAATAAAGCATATCCGGATTATCGCGACGGAGGCAGAACGTAGAAGGGTTCGCGGGATAAAGGACCTGGACGAACGTCGTCGATTTCTGATGGATTTCTGGATGATGCGGGATCCAGTTCCGGGTACTCCAATTAATGAGTTTCAGGAAGATTTCTTTTCTCGACTTCAGTATGCCAACGATCGGTACTCCACAAACTTCGAGGAAGGTTGGGATACTGACAGAGGCCGAACGATGATTAAGTACGGTCCTCCATCCGGTATTCAACCACATTTATTTGACTCCGGTGTCATCCCGTACGAAATCTGGGAATACAACAACATTCCGGGTGAAGGGCGCGCAGAATTCATTTTTGCAGATCGAGATGGATTTGGGAGTTTTGAATTGATCCACTCGACAGTCGTAGGTGAGCGAAAGCTGGCAGGTTGGTTACAGGAGTTGACGCGCATCTAATCGACGTCTAAACGGTTGGCGAGCCCGGTATCATCGATGGTGTCGGGCTTTTCGCTTTTCATACTGATTTGGTTGCCTGGAATGGCCGACAATGAGGAAGGCGTTGTAGCTTGTCGGTTGTTGATTTCGAACATCCTCGAAAAAAGTTGCCTCACACTGAAGAATCCAAAATGTCACTCACGGTGGTAGATATCCGAGACCTCGCCCATCATGTTGGTCAAGAAGTCACACTTCGGGGTTGGTTATATAATAAACGAGGCTCGAAGAGTCTTTTGTTTTTGATTCTGCGAGATGGATCCGGCCTCTCGCAATGCGTGGTCAATGAACAGGAGGTTGATGCGGCTTCGTGGACGGCGGCCGACGATGCCACGCAGGAAAGCGCCCTAAAGCTGACTGGAACCGTCCGCCAGGATGAACGCCAAATTGGAGGGTATGAGCTAAACGTAACTGACGTCTGTCTTATCCATAAGGCTGAAGAATACCCGATTACGCCCAAAGAGCATGGGGTCGAATATCTGATGAATCATCGACACCTCTGGCTTCGCAGCCGACGACAGTGGGCCATCATGAGGATCCGAAATCAGGTGATCATGTCAATCCATGGATTCTTCCAGGAACGGGGGTTTCTGCAAATGGATGCGCCTATGATTACAGGTACAGCCGTGGAGGGTACGTCGACTCTTTTTGAGCTCGATTATTTTGGTCAGTCGGCCTATCTAACGCAAAGCGGTCAGTTGCACGGTGAAGCCATGGCGATGGCGTTCGGAAAGATTTACACATTTGGACCCACGTTTCGCGCGGAAAAATCAAAGACCCGGAGACATCTGACCGAATTCTGGATGATTGAGCCTGAGATGGCCTTTTATGATCTGGATATGAACATGGATCTTGCTGAAGAGATGGTCATCAGAGTGATAGGAGATGCTCTTGCATCGAGCGGGGATGAGCTGGACATTCTGGAGCGCGATTTGACACCCCTTGAGCGAGTCCAGAAACCCTTCCCTAGAATCACCTATGACGAGAGCGTAGAGCGGCTTCACAGTGCCGAAACGGTCCATATGTTCGACGAGCGTCAGTCTGGGCTGGATGAAGAGGACGCCGCTCTAAAGGCTGAATGGGAAGAGAATCAGAGCATATACGGTCAAGCCAAGAAAGGCGAGAAAAGGCGTATCGACGCCCGGGCCATCCAGATTAAGCAGCGTCAGACTGAAATTGAAGAGGAACAACGGAATCTCCCGCGATGGAGAGAATCAGCTCAGAATTTTGAATGGGGATCGGATTTCGGCGGGAGTGACGAGACCGTTCTCACGTGGCATTTTGATCGACCGATTATCGTTCACAGATATCCGCACGAGATCAAGGCATTTTATATGAAGCGCGATCCAGAAGATGATCGCCTTGCCATGGGAATGGACGTACTCGCGCCAGAGGGATATGGTGAAATTATTGGTGGTGGCGAACGGGCCACGGATCTGGCTTTTCTGGAGAAGCAAGTCGCGGATCATCATTTGCCGGCTGAGGCCTTCCGATGGTACTTTGACCTACGCAGATACGGATCGGTAACCCACAGCGGCTTCGGTTTGGGTCTGGAAAGAATGATCACCTGGATTTGCGGCATTCACCATTTGCGAGAGGCGATACCTTTCGCGAGAACACTGGATCGACTCTATCCTTAGCGAGCCGGTACGACCCGGTTCATACTAGTACGAATCGGTACTACTTGGTGAAATTAGTACGGTCTCGTACTAATTGGTATAGGTGGGTACGAACCGATACAACAACGGCACAACACTTGCAAAAGAATCCGGCGAACAGCAATTTACTATCGAAATGGATGGGTGAGACTATGACTGCGAACCAACGCTCGATTCAAAGGACGATCGTTCGAACGATTGTGACTGTTTTCCTGATCACCCTGGTTGCCGCGCTGCAAGCTGTGCCAACCGCCACCGGCCAAACTGCCGGACGCACCGTCACCGTGTTCGGTACAGGGGTTGTCCATGTTCTACCCGATCAGGTCAACGTTCGCTTTGGAATCGTCACGGTAGATTTGGATCCTGAGGTGGCTCGAACAGACAATGCCCGCGCTTCAGCCGCGACCATGAATGCCGTTCGCGACCTGGGCATTGAAGAGCGAAAGATTCAAGTGGATGCCCTGCGGATTCAACCCTTCAGGGAGTACGACCCGCAAACGCGCCGAACTGTCGACAGAGGTTTTCAGGCAGTTCGCGACGTATCGGTTCAACTGAACGATCTTGAAACTCTTCCAACACTGATTGCAGAGATCGTAAATCGCGGCGCGAATCGGATCCACGGAATTGCATACGAACTTCAGGATGCCGAAGCCGCTGAGCACGAGGCACTTCGCGAAGCGCTGGAAAACGCGAAAACCAAAGCGTCGATCATGGTTGAGGCTCTGGGCGCGCGACTCGGCGTCGTTCTTCAAATAAGAGAACAGGGGACTATTGCCCCTCAGCCTCAGCTACTTCAATTCGACACATCGGTTGCAAACAAGTCCTTAGCTCTCGAAGACGCCAACCCGGACGCCTATGCGAGTGGAGAGATCGACGTTTCTGCTCAGGTCACGGTCGTCTTCGCAATTCTGCCCAAGGGGCCCAAGACGGAGAATTAGGCAAATCGTCTTGCACCCCGCCTGACCCCACCCATGTGGCACAGGGGTGGCCGGCGCGAATGCTAGCCCGACGAAGTTTTGAATTTGTTGTAGAGAAACAAAATCAGAAGGGCGCCAGCGGTGGCGGCGATCAGGGTGCCAATCAGGCTGTTCGTATAAATGCCAAGCATGCCGCCGATCGTTGAACCCACAAAGGCGCCTCCAATACCAAGGAGTGTGGTCATGACGAAGCCGCCCGGATCCTTGCCCGGCATGATGTATTTAGCCAGGGCGCCGGCTGAAAATCCAACAACAATGGTCCAGATAATACCCACGATAGTTACCTCGTGTTAGCTCACAATGTGCGACGAATTCAGGACATTTTTGGAAGGTCGATTCTCCAAAAGCAGCGTTTTACGGGTCCTGGGTTGGCTACTCAATCCAAACGTCAAGGGCCGAGAACACGCGCGTTGTCCCCATAGTCAACCGTGTACGGTAGATTCGGTCTTTTGGATGCACGAATTCTCATATATGGATTGAATGGCTGAAAAGGTATCTTTCGGAGCGATTCTGGACCAAACACCGAAGTGTCTGAACTGGGTTTCGAGGATGGATAAAAGGCTTATCGTTTCTATTTCCGGAATCCGTGGGATATTCGGCAACGGATTGGACGCCGACGTATTGGTTCGATTCACAAGCGCCTACGGTGCGTGGTGTAAACGTCAAGCGACCAGGCCCATCATCGTCATAGGCCGAGACGGACGTGTGACCGGTCCGCTCTGCGCTTCGATCGTGTCATCTACGCTGAGAAGTATTGGTTGCGATGTGATAGACATCGGTCTTGCGGCCACGCCAACGGTCGAGATGGCCGTCTTCAAGGAACGTGCCACCGGAGGAATCATCGTTTCGGCATCTCATAATCCCGAGGAATGGAATGGACTCAAGCTGTTGAATGGGAGCGGAGAGTTGCTATCACCGGATGAAGCCGCTCAGGTCATCGAATTGGCAGATCAACCATGCCGTGGCTATGTAGAGTTTGACGAAATCGGATCGTTCAGAGAGGCCTCCTGCCTGGATTATCACATTGAACGAATTTTGGATCTTTCATTTATAGATCCCCAACAGATCGCCGACCAGAACTTTCGGATCGTCGTAGATGGCATCAATTCGGTCGGAGGCATCGCCATTCCCGCCCTGCTACGGGCGCTGGGGGTCCGCGATGACCAAATGGTCTGTGTCAATTGTGAGCCAACGGGGCGATTTGCACATCCGGCCGAGCCCCTCTCGGCCAATCTGATTGATACCTGTAAGCTGGTGCTGGAAAACGAAGCCGATCTTGGAATCGTTGTCGACCCGGACGTTGATCGATTAGCGCTGATCGAAGACGGCGGGACGTACATGAGTGAAGAACTGACTCAAGTGTTGGCTGCTGATTTTCTCTGGAAGCACCGACCGGGAGCCTTCGTAACGAATTTGTCCGCGTCCCGTGCGATTGAGGACGTGGCTGCACGGTACGGAATGGACGTTCATCGAGCGGCCGTCGGCGAGATTAACGTCGTGGTCAAAATGCACGAGGTGAACGCTTCACTTGGGGGAGAAGGTAACGGAGGGGTCATCCTCCCGGACCTGCATCATGGCCGGGACGCGTTGGTGGGGGTGGCCATGGTACTCCAGCATATGGCTGAGACGAATCAATCTCTTTCAGAACTGCGAGCCGATCTTCCTTCGTATAGTATCGTCAAGCTTAAAACGGAGATCGGCAGTCTCGACCCCGACAGTCTCCTGCAATCAATCGCCGAGCGATATTCAAACGAGCGAACCGATACGACTGACGGGGTTAAAATCGACTTCGACGAGGGATGGGTACACATGCGAAAATCCAATACCGAACCGATCATCCGAGTTTACGCGGAGTCGGAGTCGATGGAAGAGGCGACTGCTCTCGGAGAGCGATTCATGCGAGAACTCGTGGTAGGGACTTAGCTCAGAGATCCGTCCATTTGGCATCTTCGATATCTGCGTCAGTTGGCACGTCGGATCGCTCGCGGGGCACGGCCATTTCTCTTTGTGGAGGTCGTTCGCGTTCGGGCATGGGTCTCGAACGCCTCTGAAATTCTTGCCTCTGCTGTCTGCCACCGAGCGACACATTGATCAGATTGCCTAGCGATCTGTAAATCCAATAGGCGATGATCAGGAGAAGAAGCCATTTGAAGAGCATCGGCGGCTACAAAAGAGGTGTTTGACTCGGAGAAGGATTGTAATACGTCGTCCCTGGATGCTTGAGCGTTTCTATCTGACGCATCAATTCATTCAGGTCCTCCGAGTGTTCAACAAAATCCAAATTCGTTGCATTCACAATCAAAAGAGGACTGGAGGTGTAATGGAAGAAGTAGTTGTTGTACGCATCATTGAGCGCACTGATATAGGATTCTTCCATGGTTGTTTCGTAGGAACGGCCCCGTTTCCGAATGTTCGCCATGAGTCGCTCAGTGGACTGCTGTAGGTACACCACCAAGTCCGGTACCGGAGTGGTCGGCTGCATCAGGCTGTAGAGCGTTTCATACAGCTGAAGCTCGTCGCCGCTGAGGTTGATCCGAGCAAATATCCTGTCTTTGTCGAACGAATAGTCACTCACCATGATCTGGTGAAACAGATCTCTTTTCAGAAGCTCTTGTTGCTGACGAAACCGGCTGGCCAGGTAGCTCAACTGAGTTTGAAATGCCCAGCGAGGGCGGTCGGAATAAAACTTTTCGAGAAACGGATTCTCATCCGGCCGCTCGGTGATCAAGCGGGCTCCGTACCGATTGGCAGTGATCTGCGCCAACGTCGTCTTTCCTGCTCCGATGACGCCCTCTACAATGACGTACTGTATGTGATCGGGGAGAGTAGGCCGCTTTACGTTTGCATCGAAGGAGGAGAGATCGTTCAGCACCGGGTTCTCGTCTTGTGTCATTCTTTCCTGGGCTCTGCAAGTCTCTCCGGAAATACGTCTACCGGAGCGTTGTCCGCGCAGTGTTCCAGAAGATATTGAACCGACTGATCAAACGGTGCGGGAATCTTTAGATCCGGGGCAATTTCAAAGAGTGGCTGCAGGACAAATCTGCGCTCCGCCAATCGAGGATGGGGGAGAGTTAATGCAGCTTCATTCGAGCAAAGGTCGCCGTACGTCAAAATATCAATGTCCAACGTTCGCGGTTGCCAGCGCGCGTTCGGAGACCGTTTTCTTCCGCGCTTCTGCTCTATCGTGAGACACGCGCCCAGAAGCTGACGAGGCGTGAGGGACGTCATTACCTGCAGCGTGGCATTCAGGAAATCGGGCTGGGGTTCGTCAGGATTTAGGACGTGTGCGGTCGTTTCGTAAACGGATGACGCGCGAACGAATTCGATCCCCGGGTAGTTTGCGAGCGAGACAACGGCGAAATCGAGATGTGCCAGGCGGTCCCCTTGATTCGACCCAAGGGAGAGCATTGCACTCGTCTTTTGAGTTTTTTCGAATGATTCGGCCATCGTGTTCAGAACTGAAACGTCCTAAAATAGAGAAAGGCCCAGCCGTTCTCTACGGCTGAGCCTTTCAAATGCCTGGGTCGTTTCTGGACTAAAAGTCCATTCCACCCATACCTGGACCGCCGCCCGGCATCGGTGGCATATCAGGCTCTGGTTCGTCAGCGACAACGGCCTCCGTAGTCAACAGGAGGCCTGCGACAGAAGCAGCATTCTCAAGCGCCGTACGGGCAACTTTGGTCGGATCAAGTACTCCGTCCTTAATCAGGTTGCCGTACTTTTCAGTCTGCGCGTTAAAGCCATAATTGCCTTTGTTATCCTTTACTTTCTGGACGACTATGGATCCTTCGTGCCCTGCATTCTCGGCAATTTGACGGAGAGGTTCTTCGAGTGCACGGCGGATAATCGCCACACCAACTGACTGATCATCGTTTTCGGTTTTGACCGAATCCAGCGAATCGATCGCGCGGATGTAGGCTACACCTCCGCCAACAACGATTCCTTCTTCAATCGCAGCGCGCGTCGCGTGCAGCGCATCTTCAACCCGAGCTTTCTTATCTTTCAATTCGGGCTCGGTGGCGGCTCCGATACGAAGAACGGCGACACCGCCAGCAAGCTTGGCGAGGCGCTCTTGCAGCTTCTCCTTATCATAATCACTGGTGGTAGTTTCGATCTGCTGCTTGATCTGGTTGCCTCTAGCTTTAATCTGATCCGATTCACCGGCTCCGTCTACAATCGTCGTATTGTCTTTGTCCATGACCAATCGCTTGGCCTGGCCCAGATAGTCCAACGTCGAATTCTCTAGACGATATCCTTTATCCTCGGATACTACTGTTCCACCCGTAAGGATGGCGATATCTTCCAACATCGCTTTACGACGATCGCCAAATCCAGGAGCCTTGACAGCAGACACCTTTAACGTTCCACGTAGTTTATTGACGACCAGGGTCGCTAATGCTTCTCCTTCCACGTCCTCAGCGATAATCATGAGCGGTTTGCCCGTCTGAGCAACTTTCTCAAGAATCGGCAGGAGGTCTTTCATCGCACTGATCTTTTTGTCGTGGATCAGGATGTAAGGATCTTCAAGGACGGCCTCCATTTTGTCGGCGTCCGTAACGAAGTACGGGGAGAGGTATCCGCGATCAAACTGCATGCCTTCAACTACTTCCAGCGTCGTATCGGTGCCCTTCGCTTCCTCGACGGTGATAACGCCTTCCTTTCCAACGCGCTCAAACGCTTCAGCGATGTCTTCGCCGATAGCTGGATCGTTGTTGGCTGAAATCGTCGCGACCTGTGCGATTTTGTCGCGATCCTGAATATCCTCACTCAATTCACGGAGGTGCTCAATGACTGCGATGACCGCCTTGTCAACACCCCGCTTTAGGTCCATTGGGTTCGCGCCCGCAGTTACGTTTTTCAGTCCAGCGGTGACAATCGCTTGAGCCAATAAGGTAGCCGTGGTCGTACCATCGCCGGCGACGTCGCTGGTTTTCGATGCGACTTCTTTAAGCATCTGCGCGCCAACGTTTTCAACTTTGTTGTCGAGCTCGATTTCTTTCGCAACCGTTACACCGTCTTTCGTAACCGTCGGCGAACCGAATTTCTTTTCGATGATGACGTTGCGTCCCTTAGGACCGAGCGTCACCTTAACGGCATCGGCAAGCTTGTCTACACCCGCTTTGAGTGCTGAACGAGCTTCCGAGTCAAATATGATCTGCTTTGCCATGATTCTAGTTTCTTCTTTTCTGATCTCCTGGTTCTGTTCGAAGCCATTTGATGGCTTCATTGGATGCGGGGAGATTTACTCTTTAATGATTCCGAGAATGTCCGATTCCCGCATGATGAGAAGATCTTCTTCGTCAATAGTGATCTCTGTTCCGGAATACTTACCGTAAAGAACAAGGTCTCCCTTCTTCACCGTCATATCGATTTTGGTGCCGTCTTCAACTTTTCCCGGACCGACCGAAATGATCTTTCCTCGCTGTGGCTTCTCTTTCGCGGTATCCGGTATGAAAAGACCACTTGCCGTTTTTTCCTCGGCAGGCTCCGCTTTTACAACCACGCGATCGCCAAGAGGTGTGATGCTAACCATCAGTTCGTGCCTCCTTGATTCATGTTGTTTGGGTTTCTATTGCTTCGGTGTGCGTTTCAATTAGCACTCACAAAGATCGAGTGCCAAGTTGAGGGCAAAAAAAATTCGCTGCTCAGCTCTGTGGGGTCTGAAAGCGAGAACCAGAAAACACTGTAGCACATTCTGAGTTCCTTCAAAATGGTCTGAAACCGTTATTCTAGTCAGTATTTCGTGTAAAATGGTGTTAAATTTTTGTGAACGATGGAGGTGCTATCATCGTCTTCTGAAACACACGACGAAATGGCCAACCACTCCGAATTAAAAGTAAAAGGCTTCCCAGGGGGATCTGGCTGGGCCGTGGCCTTTGTCATCGGACTCTCGATCGCTGGATTGGCCACGCTGCCTCCGATTCTTCCCGTGGCCGCGAGGGAGATTGTCATGAACCTGTTCTCCAGCGTATGTCATCAACTCCCGAATCGCTCACCTCATTTAGCCGGTGTTCAGCTGGCCGTTTGTCACAGGTGTATCGGGATCTACTATGCCTTTCCTGTTGCCGCAGTTTTATTCAGGGTGGCACGTGGTGCATGGCCGTCCAAGACGCATTTCGCTTCGCTACTATTTTTTATCTCTGTTCTTCCAGCCGGGATTGATTGGCTCGGAGATCTACTTGGATGGTGGGTGAATACGCCCGAATCCAGAGTGGTGACGGGTTCGATTTTGGGCATTACGGCCGGCTATTTCTTCACAAAGGCGATGCAGGAAATCGTGAGCGATCTACGATCAAACAACCGTTCAAAATCGACTTGAGACTGTGCCTGTTTGTTGAATACAACGTATTCTTCGATACAATTTTCGCCCGTCCACGAGTATATTGGACGCAAGAGATTCGAGGTGAAATGCGATTCGAAGGGCAGTTCACGAAGCGATTCACGAAGCAATATTGAAGGCGACTTACTAAGCATCTTACTAAGAACATTACTGAGCACGTTACTAAGCAATGCCGAGCAAACAACAATCGATCATACTAGGCGGACTCATTGCTGGACTTCTGAGCACTTCGTATCTCGGATTAATTAACGTGCTCTGTTGTGCCGGAATCATCATCGGGGCGCTGGTATCCGTGTGGCACTACACGGACACGAATGAGCTCACGATCAAGGCCGGACAGGGCGCGGTGATAGGACTATTGGCGGCCCTGATTGGCTGGGGCGTTTCCTTTGTCCTCAATTTTATTTTAATCAAGGCTGGCATTCGGTCCGATCTCGTAATCTCTCAATTCATTCTGGATCGCCTTGGCGATAGCATGCCTCAGGAGAGTGTTGATCAGATGGTGGAGCAGATGAATGCGGAAATGACTTTGGCCAAGTACCTGGCCGGCGCGGTCTGGGGACTGTTGTTCCCAGTATTTGGGGCGATCGGCGGGTCGATCGGAGCGCTCCTGTTCAAGAAGGGCGGCGACGAGCCGACGGAGTTCGCTGACTGATCGGAGGGCCTAAGATTTCGTGCAGAAGTACGGCCTTTTGTAGATCGTTGACGTGGTTAAACTTCGCAAATAGCGAAAAACCGGTGGCCATTTGCTGAGTGACCTGGGGAGCCGGCTCCAGCGCTGGTTTTGAGGCCTCTTTCCCATGTTTTTCCAGAGGTGAATGATACTCGAAGTCCGATTTATGCCCCTTCCAACGATCCTTAAATTCAACCTCTCTCCACGCTGGTTGCTCTTCGAAACGGTCCTCATAAGTTCCAGGCCCGCTCTTGTAAAAGTCCCGCCGTTCGAATACATCCTCTCGATCTTCGTCCGAAACAGAATAGGCAGCTCGTTTTTCGAACCGATCCTCTCGGGTCCCCTTTATTTCGTGAAACGGCACTTCCTTTTCAAAGCGTTCCTCTGTACCTCCAAACACTTCCTCGTCTCGCCGGGTGGATAGAACCGGTGATGGAGAGGGTGCCTGAGTTTGGCCGAAACCGAGCGCGGTACGTAACTCAGTGAGAGCCTGTCCAATCTCTATCTCGGCCGGGGTGCTGGTTTCCTCGCCGGGAGATGCCGTTTCCACGGTTATATGAGAAACGTCCGGCTGGGGTTGTTCTGGGCGCGGCTGCGGGCGCTGCTGTGATTCTGGGCTCCGCTGTGGGCGCTGCTGGGTCGGTTTCTTCCCCTTCTTCTTCCGGGTAATCACGCGGAGCAGGTAGAATCCTCCTACGACCAGCCAAAAAATGACATCCAGATCCATCGACGAAGATCGAAATTCAGGTTACTGTGCACTTCCAACCCGAAACAAGTCACGAAGATTCCCAGAGGATGTCTAGACAGCTCTAAATCTGGTCAAGTTCCACGAGCTTCTCGATCAGTTTTCTATTGGCTTTAGGGAATGCATATTCTTCCAGTCGATCTGCCGCAATCCAGGCAATGGGAAGATCTCGAGACGACTCAGGCGATCCGGACAGAATATCACAGCGAAATGCATACAAGGTGATTTTGAAATGCGAGTACACTTGCGGAATGGTTGTTAGCAGCTCGCCCACCTCAACATCGATACCGAGTTCTTCTTTGAGCTCCCGCCGACATGCATCCTCGATGGACTCTCCTGATTCGCGTTTGCCACCCGGGAATTCCCAAAGACCCCCTAACAGACCATTTTCCGGTCTACGCTGGGCAAACAGTTCGCCTTGACTGTTACAGAGAACGCCGACGGCAATATCGTGGTGCGGTATGGGCAACTTTTTAACGGTTCGAGGAAAAGCCTCTGGATCATTTTTGGTGCCTTCGCAAAACGAGTGAACGGGACATGCCTCACATTGCGGATTCTTCGGTGTACAAATCGTGGCGCCGAGCTCCATCATTGACTCGTTGAATTCTCCTGGCGCCGACACCGCAACAAGATCGTTTGCAACCGATTGGAGATAGTTCCTTGAAGCCGATTTACGGACGTCGTCCGGAAACTCCAGTAAACGTGACAGAACCCGAATCACATTTCCATCCAGCACACCGTACGGCTGGGCGAAAGCAATCGAAAGGATCGCCGAGGCCGTATAGGGGCCAATGCCAGGGAGACCCAGCAGGTCCTCGCGATTGTTTGGAACGTGACCCTGGAATCGCTCGACGATCTCTCGGGCTGCCTTATGCAGGTTTCGAGCGCGAGAGTAATATCCAAGTCCCTCCCAGACGATCAGTAGATCATCGAGTGAAGCTGCAGCGAGTTCCGAAACCGTTGGAAATCTCTCGATCATTCTTAGGTAATAGGGGGTGGCCTGATCCACTCTCGTCTGTTGAAGAATGACCTCAGAGAGCCAGATTTTGTACGGATCCGTCGTTTTCCGCCATGGGAGATCTCGGGCCCGTGCCTGAAACCAGTTGAGGAGTGCCTTTTGAAACTCAGGCGCCTGAGTTAAAAGAATGGTTGAGGCTGCCGTCTTCATTATTTGACCGTTACCCGAATCGAAAGTGAGTCGGTTGTTTCGTCTTTCAATAAGGCCCGAAACCAGAATTCGTGGTCACCTCGATCACTCGCGGACGTTTTCCAGAAAAATGATCGTTTCAGCAACCAGGATCTCGCCGGGAGTGTGATACCGCGGTAGCGCACAACCGATTGACCGTAGAGAGAATCTGGGAGATTGGTGATAAACGTTTGCCCCGATTTCACCGTATCGGGAGCCGCACCCGACAACGTGCGGAGTCGAGTGTCAGGCGGAATGTTTAGCGTGACATCGGCAGCGAAGGATCGTGATGCGGGCGAATCACCGTGGAGGACAACGGCAAGCAGTATTGCGATCAGGAACGGAGTCATATGCAAATTGTCGGAGAGACATGCCAATCAGATGGACAATATATGATAGCTGGAGACGTGCGGGTGCTGTTGTTGCATCCACATTTGTATCCCTGGCTCTGAGTACCATTTCTCTGAGCTCGATGGTTCTCAGGACAATGGCTTTCAGGACAATGGCTCTCAGGACAATGGCTTTCAGGACAATGGTTCTCAGCGCAATGGTTCTCAGCGCAACGGCTCTCAGTACAATGGCTCTGAGCGTTAGGGCATCTCAGGCACAGGACGTCCGGTACCTGGTGAACGGAGACTCGTTATCGGAGAAGCCCCTTCAATTTTCGACTTTGCCGGACAGTGTGAGCACCTCGATTCAGCGTGTGATTGCTCAGTTGCGAAGGCGCGGCTTCCATTTTGCGGCGCTCGATACGATCTCCAGTTCAGGTGATCAAACAACCGTAAGGATATCGAGTGGTCGTCCCGTAAGCGTTAATACGATCACCATTAACGGCCAGTCTGTCAAGGATGCTCAAGACCTGAAGTCCCGAATTCAGTTGAAAGAAGGGGATCCACTGAATATGGAAATCCTGGAAGAGGATTTACGCTCGTTTCTTGACCACATGGCCGATGCAGGCCTGCACATGGCGGTTGTTGATATAGATAGTGTTGTGGCCGTCGGTGGCGACACGCAGCGATACGACGTATTTGTGGGGTTGAACCCGGGCCCCTTAATCCCAGTCACGGAGCTGCTACTCGAGGGCGCCGAGCGTACGAATTCCCGATATGCCGCTCGGGCCATTGATTTGAGACTTGGGGAAATATTTTTTGGATCCGATTTGACTCCATATTCCGTTCGCCTCCTGGACGTTGGTCTATTCACTTCGGTGGGTGACCCCGTGCTAGATGTGTATTCAGACTCTACAGCAACGATTCGGGTACCCGTAACAGAGGCTCCCCCTGGGACATTCGACCTGGTTCTGGGCTATCTGCCCCCGGGCCGCTTGAGCAGCTCGGGCCAATTGGTTGGATCGGGTCATCTTCATCTTCTTAATCCATTTGGATCCGGACGGACCATCGGGCTCCGTGTGGACCGGCGCCCCGGCCAAGTGAGCAGCGTCGATGTTCGTGCTAGTGATCCGCAAATATTCGGACTCCCGATCCTGGTGGGCGGATCCTTCCGGGGACTTCAGCAAGATTCGACCTACAACCGGCGTAGTTGGTCAGCTGAAATGGGGTATAGGCTACTTCGGGGCGTCGACATTCTGGCCAGGTTTACCAAGGAACACGCGGCACCGGGAAGTGCTGGTCTGAAATTGCAAGCGGGTACACAGCGTATTCCGCGGTCAGAGGTTACGTTCTGGGGGTTGATCGTCAATCTCAGAAGGCTGGATAATCCATTCAATCCGAGATCCGGTTTGTCCCTAGAATCCCTGATCGAGCGCGGTAACAAAATCGAGAAGAGCAAAACGATTACGGTTGAGGAGGACACGACTCGAATTACGCGATCCATACGGCAAGAACGGCTTCGCCTGACCGGCCGGGGCTTCGTTCCGACCTTCCGGGCTCAGACCATCGCGTTGGGGGTCGATGTGTCGGTTCTTTTGAGCGACGTCTATGACGAGAGCGATTTATTTCGGATAGGGGGTGCCAATTCTCTTCGTGGCTACGACGAGGATCAGTTTCGTGCATCGACAGCCATACGACTCTTGGTGGAATACCGAGTGTTACTCGATGCCTTATCGTATGTTTTTATTTTTACTGATGTTGGCTATATAGAATCACCGCAGATTGGTGATATTCCATCGACAAGCCGTTGGTATCCAGGCTTTGGATTGGGAATGCGTTTCGACACGGCCGCAGGACTGATTTCTGCTTCGTACGCCCTCAACGATAAAGAGGGGGTCACAAACGGGCGAGTTCATTTGGGAATATCATTCGGACTTTAAGCTGGGGATTCGATTTTTATGAAACATACGTTTTTTGCTCCGCCGGAAGCCGTAACCGATTCGACCATTACCTTTTCTGAAAGCGAATCTCATCACGCTTCGAGAGTACTGCGAATACAGTCCGGGGAGGAAGTTGCCGTCGTGGATGGGGAGGGGAATTGGTATAGAACGTCCATTGAAATTCTAGGAAGAAAGAAGATGGTTGGGACGATTCTCGAACATAAATCCGACGTCGGTGAGCCCGGCTACACGCTGACAGTCGCCGTAGGTACGCTGAAAAATGTTTCCCGATTTGAGACGTTTCTGGAAAAAGCCGTCGAGCTCGGCGTCTCACACGTGACTCCCGTCGTCACCAAGCGTTCTGAGAAATCGCGGATAAAACGCAAAAGAGCCGAGGGGATCATAACGAGCGCGATGAAGCAGTCGGGTCGTTCTCGGCGGACCGGTCTCGACGATCCGCTCAAATTCAGAAAGTGGATGAAGCAGCTTCCGGTAAAAGGGGAGGAGTTTCGAGCGATCTGTCATGAAGGGGCGTCCGAGACACAGAGTATGGAGGCCACTCTTTCCAAGAGTGTGTCACAAAGAAACATGTTGATTCTTGTCGGCCCGGAGGGTGGGTTTACAGAAGAAGAGCTAAATCAGGCCGTAGATAAAGGATTCGTCGTTGTTTCACTGGGCCCTCGATACCTCCGGACAGAGACTGCCGCAATCGTATCAGCGGCGACGATTATGTTAAGTAATTACGGTGAAGGGGCTGCGTAGGGCCCACGTAAAATTGTTAGCGATCACCACCCGTCTTATCTTGTAAAGCTATAGAATGAATGGGGATGCACCCCTTAAGATAAAATGTTTGTATTCCTCATTGTACTTATTTCGCTCATTGGACTCCTGATGACGCTCTCAGTCCTCCTTCAGAGTGGCCGAGGTGGTGGACTCGCTGGAATCGCCGCGGGAGGGGCTACAACGCAGATATTGGGAGCCAGGCAAGCCCCCGACTTTCTTGAAAAGGCGACATGGATCCTCGCTTTCATCTTTATCACTCTTTGCATCCTCACCACATTCACGATTAGACCTGAAGATCAGGGGCAAAGCGTGATCCAGCAGCAAGCACAGGATAATCCGACTCAACAACCGATTGCACCGGTAGCACCCCCGACTGACGATGGAGCCGCAGCAGCCGGCGATGATCAAAATGGCGTTGGCGACCCCGATCAGTAAGCATGCTCGTACCGAGATTGTTAAAGGCGATCATTCTCTACCGAGATTTATCGCCTTTTCTGTTTTATGGTCGTGCCAGAACTGGCGAGAGGCGACCCGTTAGGATCGCCTCTCGATGTAAGGCGGCACGTACCGGCCTGTAAGCCGAATTCTGTCTTGCCACCCGAGGGCCGCGATTCCGGGCGGTGAGATCATCATTTATCTGGGACGAGCGTCACCGCTCGCCTCAAGCAGTCTACCCGTACCGCAGATTCGGCGGGCCACCATATCGCCATAGGCGTGCGGTACTGCTTGACCTTGCACCCCGTGGGGTTTGCCTGGCCGCTTCGGTCACCCGAAACGCCGGTGGGCTCTTACCCCACCGTTTCACCCATAACCTGTACTTCTGAAGAAGCCATCGGCAGGAATGCTTTCTGTTGCACTTGCCGTCCTCGCTTTCGCGAGGCCTTCCCGTTAGGAAGCACGGTGCCCTCTGGTGTTCGGACTTTCCTCACTTTACAATCGCAAAGCGCGATGATCCGACCGGTACATGCGAAAAGGGGAGCTGTCGGGTTACAGCTTTACTTTTTTAACAGTCGTCTTAAATAACGTTCCGTCAACAATGATACGTCCCGTGTGCTCACACGCAACGATGCGATTTTGCTGACGAATCTCTAACTGTCGCTGTGGAGGAACCGAGAAGCCAGAGGCTGCTCCGCGGACAAGTGGTACCACAGCGCGTCCGTCGCGAAGACGGCTTCGAAGTCGTTCGTAAGCTCTCAGATACCTCGAATCAACGTCTTTAGCGGCCTTCTTACGTTTCTTCTCAATGTTGGCCTGTTCCTGCTTGGTGTCTTCAAGAACCTCCTGTAATTCGGTCTGTTTAGCGGTCAATACGTCGTCGAGCTCCGTGAGACGGGATTGAGCTTCTTCGACGGCAATGTTATTAAGTGGAGTTGCAGCTTCAATATCTTCGCCCTTTGCTTTGGAGTCAACGATCCGCTGCTTTTGGGCTTCAATTTCCTTCGTCAGAGCGTCGTATTCACGATTGTTGCGAACCTGAAGTTGCTGTTCCTCATATTTCTTAATGAGGCCTTCCGCTTCACTCGCATCCTTAACAGCCTGCTGGGTGCCAGTCTCAAAGTCAGACTGCTCCAGTTTCAGTTTCTCGAGTCGTAAAGTGAGGCCCTCCTTCTCATCCTCTAAATCGCGGATCTCCTCCGGGAGGTCGCCGCGAAGCTGTTTTATCTGGTCGATCTTACTATCAATATGCTGAAGGCTAATGAGGGCCGTCAGTTGATCACCTATCGTCGTTTCGTGCGTGGCCGTTACCATGGGTCAATCGGGGTATTCTGTTTATTCGGACAAACTATCGTGAAGCCGTCCAATAAATATTTCAAGCGCAGCTATAAATAACCCGATTCAATCAGGAAAGTTCGCGTCCCGCTATGCGAAAATCATTTCAAAAAGCAACAGCCCTGGCACCAATCGCTACTGTACTTGCATGAAGCGCAAAAAGTCCGCGCTGATGAAGAAGGATGCCTAGTACAATACCAGCAGGGGAAGCCGGATGGTCTGCTCCGGGACGTCTTGAAAGGCATCAATTTGAATAGTGGAGCCACTCTGCCCGTGAAACGTGCCAATTTGACTCCAGTACATGTACGCGCCGCCAGAATTACTCACTACGTGACTCCCCCGTCTGGGGAGCTTTTTCTCCGGGTGCATAACCTCTCCAAAGCGAATGAAGACATCGGGAGTCCCTTCTGCGCTATGCTCCAAAAGCTCCGGTAAGGAGAACTCGGACTGAATATGAAGACCAAAAGCCAGGTAGTGATGAATAACGAAATTGAGGCGTTGGGCAATATCCGGAATACGTATCGGATGTGTGGAGTTCTTACCAACAAGAACGCCCCGCGCTCTGTCGAAGGCGAGGCTCACAGAATGCTCTAGCCAAAATGTAACAGCAACGACGTGCATTCCGATGAGAGAGCATTTCTCTGGAATCAGGAACCACGTGAAATGGAGACAAAACTACCCGTTGGTTGAGGCGTAATCTTGCGACACCATTCTATGAATAATCCGTGTGATGCGAGGAATGCTCCGAACAGCCGCCCAGGCTAATTATGTGCCCCATATAGTACATGGAGTCCATGGCTCCCGCACACAGGGTGGCTGCCGACGTGAGTTTTCTTATATCACCATACTCGACCAGTTTTGGAGCTTCGTACAATTTCCTCCCTGTGAGGGTCTCTTTCATCGTAAATATGATTTTTAGGAACGAGTTCCTCTTTGACTAATACTCGGATACCCGATTCTCAGAGAACAACACATTTGCTGTTCTATTATCTAGAACGTTTAATTTTTCGTTTGTAGCTAGCGGGAAAGCGTGATTATAATTTCAATTGAGGATAATTCGAGTGAAAGCGCACTTCCGTCGATAAGACGCAGATAGGTCTTTCGCACGAGGTCGGTATTTAGAAAGGCCATTGCTGCGACAATTGTGTTCAGAATTTGCCCCGCCACAGGTGCATATCTGTCTTGATTACCGCATGTTCGATATTTGGAAAGACGAATGGACGAATGTCTTGACGGGTGCAGTCCTCGTTGCCGTTCGATTCCAATCGACTCTGGGAAGTTTAGTGGAGAGGTATTCTACGAGAATCGTCTCTGTGGCCCGTTCCGTTTCGTAGTGTCCAGGATCGACTAGAGCCATTTTCGGACCACCATCCGAATCGAGGGCTTCGAAAAAATGATGATACGTGATATCGGCCGTGACGTAGGCGTCGGCACCTCGCTTCATAGCGAGATGCATGAACCGTGAACCTGCGCCTCCACAGACGGCCACCTTTTGTATTACGCTGTCGAGATCTCCTACAAATCGGACAGCCGGATTCTCAAGAGCGGTCGATACCCTTGCCAAAAAAGCGCTCAGAGGCTCACTTGAAGCCAGTTCCCCGATCGCACCAATCCCGGCGCTGCGGTAATCTTGTTCCAGAGGGAATAAATCGTAGGCAACTTCATCATACGGGTGTGCCTCACGCATCGCTTGAAGCACGGACGGAAGATTCCAGCGAGGCACTTCGACTTCAATTCTGAGTTCTTCAACACGTTCAAGATCTCCACCTGCTTCTCCCACGTGTGGACTGGATCCCTCAAGGGGCCTGAACGAACCTGTTCCTGAAGTCGTGAACGAGCAGGAATCGTACTTACCGATCCGTCCAGCCCCAGCTTTCGCCAGAGACTCCTTGACTGCATCTGCGTGAGAGGCAGGAACGAAAACGGCAAGCTTTACAAGGCGCTCCCCGAGGCTACCCAAAAACTGGATATTTTTGAGGCCGAGCTGGCCCGCCAGAGCGAACGAGACCCCGTCCTTCGCGACATCCAGATTCGTGTGGATACAATACAGGGCAATGCCGGCCTCAGCGAGTTTCAAGCCCAAGTGTCCAACAGGGTGATCTGGAGTCAACCGATCGACCGGTTTGAAGAACAACGGGTGATGGGTGACAATGAGCTGGACGCCGATCGACTTTGCTTCTTCCAGAACCTGAGGCGTCATATCCAGAGCGATCAGCCCTTTGCTTACATCTCGAGATGGGTCTCCGACATGGAGGCCCACGTTGTCCCATGATTCTGCTGAACCGGTGGGTGCCCACTTTTCGAGAATGGTCACTACGTCTTGGATCGAGGTGGCCATTTATTGATTTATATCTCTTTCACTTTACCAACCGCTTTCATTCCCTCTTTCTCATTCACACCCCACAATATCAGGCCTCCTACTATGAAAAGAACTAGGACCGATGAAAAACCGACTCTCTCGCTCGCAAAAAGTATAGTCATCCAGCCAACCAGAGCCGGGCCGAGAAAAGAGGTAAACTTTCCGGAGAAAGCATAGAACCCAAAGAATTCAGTTTCGCGATTATCGGGTACAAATCTGGCGAAGAGCGAGCGGCTGGAAGCCTGATTAGGACCAGCAAAGAGAGCTCCCAAAATAAGGGCTACCCAAAACAGTGTCGAATTATATGTAACTACGGCAACGAATGCAGCAATTGACAGCCCCACGATTGAAATGATTATGGTTTTTTTACCTCCAATGCGATCGTCTACATAGCCCATCGCGAAGGCGCCCGCACCCGCTGCCACATTCAATACTATCCCGAGAAGAAAGGGCTCGATTCCGAACTGATTGCCGGCATAGATTGAGATAAGTGCAAAGATCGTGATGAGACCGTCGTTATAGATCAATCGCGCAACGAGAAGTCGAAAAGCATGCTTAAAGCGTCGAATTTCCCTGAAAGTCTCTACAAGTTCGGATCGAGCCGCTTTCAAGAGCTGCCCCATCGGTGGCGGGTTCTCAATTTTCTGGTCTTTCACCCACAGAAACATCGGGATACTAAACGCAGCAAACCATGCAGCCACCAGGAGCGTCGTCGCTCGGATATTTGACCCCGATTCACCGCTCAATCCAAATAGTGGGGTCTCGGGTGCGACGAATATGTAATAACCGACTATAAGACAGAGAAGGCCTCCTAGATATCCGACCGCCCAGCCGTTGCCGGATATCCGCCCAATTTTATCCAGCGGAGCGATATCAGGTAGATACGAGTTGTAAAAGACGTTGGCCATCTCGAATGCCACGTTGGCAACCACGAACGTCGCCAAAGCAAAGATTACCTGGCCGGGAAGGGGGAAAAACATGACGACAGACCCGATCACGCAAACGACGGTACTGATAAATAGAAAACGTTTTCGGTGGCCTCCCGAGTCCGCGATCGCACCTAGAAATGGCGAGATCAGTGCTATGATGACCGCAGAAATGGAGATTGCAAAGCCCCATTGGCTGAGGCCTTCTCCCTCAGCAGCGATAGCATCAGAGAAATATCGCGCGTAAATAAACGTGACGACGATCGTGGTGAAAGACGAATTTGCGAAATCGTAGAAAATCCAGGATCGTACGGTTCTCTTGTCCACAACACTGGCTCTTCCTCGGCTCACAGGGTTTCGAATTTTAGTGGGATGGGTGCAAGGAATGTACCTGCCCCTATGTGAGCCGTCAACATGCGGTGCCCATTGAAATATGAAACAATAAATTGCCTAGCCGTGCGTTTTGGGTGGGTAGTAATTAAACACCGATTGAAAAATGACCTTCAAATCCATCAAGATTGTATTTGTAGTCTCACTTCTTTTCTCTTCCCGGGGATTTGCGCAGGATTACACGACGGCCCGTGAAGTTCTGAACGCCAATTTGGAGGCAACAGGAGGTGCGTCGAATTGGGCTGAAATTAGCACGGTTACAAGCACGGGAACTCGGGAACTGGACATGCCCATGGGCGCTCGAGAGTCGACGTTTATTAAGTACGATCTGTATCCAGGGTACAGCCGGACCGAAGAGACGATTGAGTCACCGATGGGATCGATGGAGCAACTGACGATCTCAACACCTGAAGGCCGATGGACGACTGCGATGGGAGGTCGGAGGGAGCTTCCAGCTAGCACGTGGATATCGACCGAATCAGCAAAAGATGAGCTGTTTCTGCTGTCGGATGATCGCGTCGAGTTAATGGACCTGGAGACGGAGATCGGCGATACGGGACCCGAATACGTTCTTTCGTTCAAGTACGAAGGCGAGACGTATCAGCGCAAGTACAATCAGTTCACGCTATTCTTAACGGCCGCTGAAGCTCCCGGGAATGACGGCTCTAAAAACTGGACGACATTCGACGACTATCAGGAAGTCGACGGATTGCAGATTCCACACACATGGGAGTCGGTCGCGAGTATTACGATCAATCGCGGAGCCGGTAATAATACGAGCACCATCACGGTGGTGACGCATCTGGAGAGTATCTCTTTTAACGACTCGCTGTCCGACGATTTATTTGCCGAGGAATAGAGAAACCCAGACACCAGGGGAGGGTCAGCCGGGTTTCGTGGGCGATTTGGAACTGCGTAGGATTAGTGTCTAGCCTACGACTGATTTTATTGCGAGTCCGAATCGCCCGATCTCTTCTTCAGTATTGTAGTAATGGACAGAAGCTCGGACGATTTCGGGTAAATCTCTCGTCGTTGCGTCGATGAGCGCATATTCCCGGGTGGATGTGGTCACATTGATGCTTAGCGACGACAACCACTTCATGATCTCGGATGCCACGACACGCTCGTGGGAAAAGGTGACAATGCCCCCTTTCAATTCGCCCTTGTCATGAAGTGTTATTCCTGAGACGCTTTTCAATTCGTCGCGGAGCTGAGATCCCAGCGCATGGATTCTAGGCCACGTGTTCTCAATACCCCAGTCCAGGGCATAGGCTGCGGCAACGCCGAGACCAATCTTTCCTGCAACAAATCCTTCCCAGTTTTCAAATCTTTTTGAATCGGGTTGAAGTTCGTATTTGTTCGGGCCGGTCCAGGTTGCGGCGTGGAGGTCGATGAACGGGGGATCCAACAAGTCGAGCGCAGCTTTCCGCACATATAAAAATCCGGTTCCCCGAGGACCGCGAAGATACTTTCGGCCTGTTCCGGACAAGAAGTCGCAGCCGATATCCCGAACATCAATCGGAATCTGGCCCACGGCCTGACACGCGTCCAGCAAATAGGGAATGCCGGCCTGATTGGCAATTTCGCCGACTTCTTTCGCGGGATTGATTAGACCGCAGTTTGTTGGGATGTGTGTCAGCGCAATCAGTTTGACGGATTCGTCAATTTGGTTTTTAAGCTGTTCAAGGGATATTTGACCTTGCTCGTCATCTGGAATAAGAACAATTTCAGCGCCGGTCTTCTCAGCAACGTGAAGCATCGCCAGATAGTTGCTGGCATACGTCGCGTGGGCGGTCAGGATCTTATCTCCTTTTTCAATAGGCAAACCATAAAAAGCCATATCCCAGGCTCGGGTAGCATTTTCTACCAGAGCAATCTCGAATGAATCGCAGTTCAGCAGGCGCGCTAGCGAGACATAAGCGGACTGATATTTGGGCAACGCCATCGCATACGCTTCGTATCCACCCTGCTCGGCTTCCAGCGTCAAGTGAGACTGGACAGCATCGAGAACAGGTGCAGGCATGAGACCAGCACCTGCATTGTTGAAGTGAACGACGTTAGCGCAACCCGGCGTTTCTCTGCGAGCGCGATTGATGTCGAACGACATGAAAGTAGTCGGTTGAGGTCTCGAATGGATCTCGAAGGTAGGAAGCGCTTTTTGAGCGCACCACCCGCAGGTCGTATTTTCCGCCGATTCAGCCCCCGTAGCTCAGGGGATAGAGCACCGGTTTCCTAAACCGGGTGTCGGATGTTCGAATCATCCCGGGGGTACACATATGATTTTGGTTGATTCACGCTAATGCAGATTAATGCCCGCTACATAGAGTAGTGGTCATTTATCGTTTCTCTTGAGTTCTTTTGACCTTCTTTTGACCACGTTTTTACCTGATCTATCACCTAACGAACGCAGCACGGACGTTTTCTGTGACTTAAAAAAGCTAAGGACGCCTTAGAAAAGAATTTTGATTTTAAAGGCAAGCCCAAGCTCAAGAAGTTTAGAGAATTAAAATGGGCTCTGCTTCAACACGATGATATTTGTTCTACGCCAATATTAGATGCCACACATTCTCTGAGAGGTACACGTGCATTTGCATTGTTGGGAGAAAGGGAATCTGGATTTTTATACGTGTTGGGTGTACCTCACACACACGGAAGCATTTCCTATTCCACGAATGAGGAAGTGGTAAATGTCAGGTTGCTAAGAGTGTGCCCTCCCGATGCTCTACGACTCTATTTTCAAGAACGGAATTTGATCGGTAGATTTCTTCATACATCCGACAGGAAGAATCCTGAGCTTAACGCTGCTGGTCGGCTAACAGTTAAATATCAGTTAATGAACAATTCCGGGACTTTTTGGGATAGCGACTTCCAACCAATTCCGTAGCGCGTTCTCTTTCAAAATGAAGATGATCCCTTTTTCCGAATACCCGAAGACTTGCACCTTTTAGTGTCGACAACCGGATTCGCGTAGAGTGATGGGTTGTACATCGTCGCATCTCTGACTGTATTCCGCCCAATTACTGAGACTTATTGATACCTCAATTATATCATAAGACCCAGACCCGGCTGTGAGAGAGATTTGGTTCTGATTCCGCTTTGCACTTCCACCATTAACCCTGTTTCTTTAAGCAAACCCACCCTGAACCGCAATGGTCGGTAAGTCCTTATCTCATTACCAGAGCCTCGAAGAACTAGATCAAGGCGTCACGGGGATCGTTTATAAGGCCGAGGATGACAGTTCTAACTTTCGGCAACGAGCGACGGAGTTCAACAATTTCGTACAGGGACGATTGAGAATCATTATGGCCCGTCGGTCCGACAAAATCGTTCATCCAGATCCGTCAATAGCTATCAACATGACTATTTTCGTCGCATATTCAACCGAGCGCGCAACAGTACTCCAACGCTCGCTCTCCGCTCGTCCGATCGAGTTGAGTTTAGACAACTTGATCGATGAACTGATAACGAACGTATCGCTGTATCTGAAAGGAGGTTTCGCGTGAAGAAGATCTTGATCCCCACCCTCATGGTCGTCGTTGCAATGTTGCCTTAGCATGCACTTAGCCAAGTGTCTGATTCACTCGTTTTGGCCTTGATGGATCAATACAACGTCCCTGGATTGTCTCTGACTATCGTTCAAGGCGATTCCGCTTCGACCGCCAGCTGGGGACATGCCGACGCTGGTGGGACTATCGCAGTCACCGCCGATACTCCCTTTCGAATTGCCTCAGTGGCGAAAGTGCTCGTCGCGGCAACCGTCGTCACGGAAGTCTCCAGGGGTACGATCAGTCTTGAAAACGATGTTTCGGATCTGATACCGCGTGTGGGTCGGTTTTCGGGACCGATCACGCTTCACGACCTGCTGACCCATACGGCAGGTTTCGATGAAAGGCTCATCGCGTACGGTGCGCGTTCTATTGATGAAATGAAACCGCTGGGTGAATACCTGGTCGATCGCACGCCTTTCCGAGGTTGGCCTGTTGGCGAGCAGATCAGTTATTCGAATCATGGAATGGCGCTCGCAGCTTTGGCAATCGAACGCGCTCGGGGGCAGTCTTTTGCTGAAGTAGCGGCATTGAACGTCTTCAAACCCCTCAACATGCGTTCAACCGGTACTCTGACACGTGGTCATAGCGTTCCTCCAAAAAGTGCGGTCCCGCTTTCGTGTGAAGAAGGGAAGTGCGAACACGTACCGCACCTTTTCTCTCATGCATATCCGGCAGGGCTTGCATTCTCAACTGCACGCGACATGAGCCGATTCGTGTCCGCCATTTTGCGCGCCGACGAAGATGAAAGTCCTTTGGCAGAATTGATTCCTAAGCGATTCACTCATGACGAACGGATACCCGGCATGTCGTACGGATTCTTCAACCAGTATCACAACGGCTTTCGATTTCTTGCGCATACAGGATCCGTACCCGGGTACTGGTCCCTGCTGCTAATATCGCCTGAGGCTGATCTGGGATTCTTTTTCGTTGCAAATAGTGGCGGTTCGCAATTCGGAGAACGATTCCGCGACGAGCTGCTAAGTGCTCTTCTGGGAGATGAGCCCGCGAGTCCGCCTGTCCCTTCCATCTCCGAAAAACCGTCGATGAGATCGGGTATTTATGAGTCGACCCGCTACTCACACGAAACCATTGAACGCTTCCCACAGGTTTTCGTCAACTTCATCGAACTGATCGCAGAAGCAGATACACTGAAGATCGTTGCCGGTGGTACGGTCACGAAATACGTCCAGACCGGGACGGCTCTCTATGAAAATCTCGATGGCTCTGACACGATCGCCTTCGGCATACGTCGCGGCGAACTCCGTTTATTCAGAAGCAGTTTTGTCTACGGAGCGGGAGTGCCTGTTTCCTATGAAAAAAGACCGTGGTATCGTGCTCCGGGTTTCTTAAACGAGTATGCTTCATGGCTTCTCGCCGTACCCATTCTGATTCTGTTTCTCATCTGGCCACTGAGTGCAGGAGTCGGTCTTTACCTGAGAAAAAAACGCGGCGATGAGAAACACCCCCAAGCTCTTATATCCGGAAGCGTTTCGGCTCTCACGGCCATTATTGTCTTGTTGTTCGCGACTTTTGGCCTTGGATTTGTCGGGCGAAGCAACCGCATGCTGGAATCAGGCGAACTCTTTTTCGGGATGCCGGACACCTTGATGGCATTCACCTGGATACCTACTGTGCACACTGTATTGGCAGTCTTGATGGGTGCGGCATTTGTCCTGGCCTGGAAATACATGTGGTGGGATTTGCCACGGAGACTCCTGTTCTCCACTGTGGCGGTATCGCTCGTTCTACAGGTTGCCTTCCTGGTTCAATGGAATTATTTGCCGATGTCCTGGTGAGTGATGATCCGCGAGACAAAAAATTTTTGAATTAATTTTAAGCCAGCCACATTTCAAGCGCGTTCTACGTGCCGCTTCGAGTCCGCAATTCCGCAAACCGTCGGTTGACCCATATTCATTGAGCCTTACTAACAGCTCAGTTATGTCGTGACATACCGGCACGGGTCATTAACGGAAAAGGAATGCGCGCTAGTCTGATCGGCCGAATCGCTTGACCGGCTTATTGGGTCACAGTCTCCGGAAAGAGCGAAACCTTGACGTAGTTTTCCATATTGAAGAACGTCCTGGCCGCCTCCCGAATCCTTTCCTCAGTGAGGCCGGAAACCATTTCTTCATAGTCCAAGATTCTCCGTGGGTCGCTACCGTACTGTTCCGAACTCAGGAGCTGATTGAGCCAGTAACGGTTCTCCCGCATGTTCGTTTCATAGGAGCGTCGCTGGAGTTCCTGCACTTTGTTGCGTTCGGTGGAATCCGGACCAACCGTCGACAGGCTGTCTATCTGCTGGAATACAACGTCAGTCAACTCTTCGACTCGGTCCGGGGCCGAGCCAAAACTCACAGAAACCGAGTATCCATGATCCGGCTCACGTCTAATGCGGCCGAAGACTCGAACCGAATACGTTCCTCCGAGATCTTCACGGAGCCGCTCGCGCAATCTGATTTGTAGCAGTTCAGCCATCGAACTGATGATGTAACGATTATCTCGCGTATCTTCGATTTCACCTGTAAAAATAAGGGTGGTCTGGCTTTGCGGTTCGACCCCTTTAAGAATTTCTTTCTTGATAACGCCAACGGGCGGCTCGACGCCGATGTCCGCCCACATTTCTTCGCGATCAATCGAAGGCAACCCGCCGATGTACGTCTCCACCAGCGGACGCAGGGCATCTACATCAATGTTTCCGACGAAAACGAAGGTGAAGTCGCTGGCATCGGCAAATCGTTCCCGGTAAAAAGCGAACGAATCTTCCAGGTTGGTCTCGTCAAGAACCCCCATATTGAAAGGTCTCGCCCGATAATGGCCTTGCGACATGGTCACGTTTATCGTGTCCTGAAAAGTGCGTCTAGGACTCGCACTATTGTTGGAAATGAAGCTTTCCATACGGGTCCGGTAAGCAATAAACGCGGTACTGTCATGCCTAGGTGCTGTGAACTGGAGATTGATCAATTGGAACAGGGTCTCTACATCCTTGGGGGAAGCCTGTCCGGACAGCCCCTCCGTATACGTCCCAATGCTGGGGGAAACACTAACCACCTTGCCGGCAAGTTTTTTCTTCAGGTCGATATTGTTGAACTCGCCCACACCACTCTGCCCAATAATCATGGATGCAGTCATCGCGGGCACGTACCGCGCATTCGAAACCAGTGACGTTCCACCGGGGCTGAAGGCTCTAAAGCGAATCTCATCGTCCTTAAAATCCGTGGGGCGAAGCAATACTCGAACTCCGTTACCCAACTCCCAGATCGTCAAGCCGAGTTCTTCGATCGTCTCCTCGCGTATAACTGCAGTCGGAGTTGGCATCTCGGCCATCAATGGAGCGTCAACCGTAGCGTCTTCATACGGCGTAATCTCAGCCGACTCTATGGCTTCGAAAACAGCCATCAGGCTGGCCTCGGTTGGAGTCTCCAGACCTGCCTTTTCGGGCGAGTTGACCATAACGACCCTGTCGTGCTCCGTTATCCACTCACGCGCAAGACGGTTTACCTCATCCAGGGTGACTGTCGGCACGAACTGTTGATGCATCTCCCACTCCATTTCGATGCCGGGAATGATTTCATCCGTCAAGAAATTCCTGCGATATTCTGCCGCGAGTTGCCGTGATTCACGTTTGTCTCGCTCGGCGTACGCCCGTTCGAAATTGCGCAACGTTTCAACTTTTTGACGATCGAATTCGCTTTCGGTAAATCCGAAACGAGCGACTCGCTCGGCCTCGGTTAGAATGGCGTTGAGCCCCTTTTCGATTCCGCCGTCCGGGACGAACGCGGCGAGAAAATAAACTTCCCCGGATCTCACGAATTGGCCCTGGCCCGAAACAGAGAACGCAAAGGGTGGATCCGCCGATTGCGCAAGCTCGTTCAGCCGGTTGTTCAGCATTGAATTGTACAGGCCTTCAACGATGACCTGCTGGCGATAGGCACCGACCGTAGTCGGATTACGCAATGGTTGTTTATGATATAACGCGATTTGCGAGTTAGTAGCTTCCGGATCGGAAGCGATCGCGAACAACGTTTCGTCGTGGTTAGGCACCGGAAAGACTTCACGCGGCGCCGGGTACTCTGCCGCAGGTATCGACGCAAAATGACGCCGGATCATGTCCTCTATGACGTCCTCATCAAAATCCCCGACAGCTATCACCGCCATCAAGTCCGGCCTATACCACTTTTGATAAAAATCTCTCACGCGGCCGATTTCAAAGCCTTGCAGACTTTCAAAGGTTCCGACCGGAAGACGTTCGGCGTACCGCGAACCCCGGAACAGAATGGGGAACTGCTTGTCTCTCATCCTGGCGTCGGCGCCCCGACCCAGCCGCCACTCTTCTATGACTACTCCCCGCTCGAGGTCTATTTCTTCCGGCTCGAGGCTTATCAGGTGCGCCCAATCTTCGAGAATCTGAAACCCGGTTTCTACAACCTCCGGGTCGTCCATCGGGACTCGAAGGATATACACTGTTTCGTCGAAACTCGTGAATGCGTTCACGTTCGGGCCAAACCTCATACCGATTGACTCCAAATACTCGACGAGTTCCTGCTTCTTGAAGTGCTCGGTCCCGTTGAAGGCCATGTGTTCGAGCAGGTGGGCCAGGCCACGCTGATCATCATCCTCGAGTACTGAACCGGCGTTTACGACCAGCCTCAATTCCGCCCTGTTTTCCGGTCTTGAATTTGCCCGGATGTAGTAAGTCAATCCATTCTCGAACGTGCCTGTCCGTACAGCAGGGTCAATCGGGGGGACTTCGTCCAGACCCGGGATCTGGGCCTGTGCTGACCCGGTGAACAAAAGGGCGACGAAGAGCGGCGCCAGAACCAGGCGGTAGGGATGTTTCATTACGAGATCCTTGAGATAGTTAGGTGAAACCGGCTCGACCCGCTGGCGCGGTGGGGGAAGGTCGTCGCCGCTCCAGATGAACTCATTCTATACTGAACTCCAGGTTGGACGGACAATTCTGGCCCTGTCGGTACTTTTAATCGGATGTGGTCAGAGCCAGCTGATAGGTCCTGACGTCTGTAGCAACGTCATCATCCACTCAACGCGGTGAAGCCGCCGTATCCGTGGTCGGTCCATAAAGCAGAGATCTGAGACTGAACATCAGACAATATCTATACTGTATTTGTATCGCATATGCAATACGTATTACTACGTAAAAAGCGATAACGAATGATTTCCTTAAAACCTGAGAATATTCCGGACTTGCCAACTTCACCGCATAGTTTCGTTTTGAATGGAGAGACTCAAGAGTGCTGACTAACGGGGCATGGAACCGATATCGGCGCGCTCATGCTGAGAGGGACTAGCCCCCGCCTTGACCACTCGTTTACCCCTCTACCCCCTTCATTTCACTTCGTACTTGAACCGCGTTTCTTCTAAGCCCACCCTCCCGGAATCGACATCGTCGGCAAGAACTATTCGCACTACAAAATCCTCGAAGAACTAGGCCGTGGAGGCATGGGGATTGTCTACCAGGCCGAGGACACCAAGCTCGACCGGATGATCGCGACCAAAGTGCTTCCCTCAGCGGCTTAAACGAACGAGGACGATCGTTTTCAGTTCTATCGTGAGGCGAAAACAGTCCTTTTCTCTATTTCATTCGAAACCGGGTACTCAAAGCCGGGCAGAGTGTTATCACCTCCGTTCTGACGTATGGATGTACATAAGTAGAACAGCATTCTTTTTTGAACCAGGACCAAGGCGGGTAGCAAGATGGCAGAAAATCAATTTCTCAATTTAAAGAAAGCGGCCATCCGATTTTCGGTATTTGGACTCATTTTCGTCGTCGTCGCCAGTCTCGTCGCGGGGTGCATGTCAACGAGGATTCGAGCGGGTGAAGGGGCTGTCAAATACAGTGTATTCGGTGGCACGGACATTGACGCTGAATTCGGAGGAGCGTGACGCTTACACTGGCCCTGGGTGACGCTGTTCAAGTACGATCTTAGTGTTCAGGAGGCCCTCGAGGCCATCGATGCGCTCTCCTCCAACGGATGGTTAGTCAGAAAAGACGCTTCCTATTCGGTGGGGCCCAACCACGAGGATCTCGGTCAGCTCCACGTCACGTACGGTAACGATGATTACAGATAGTTCGTGCAGCCGGAAATGAGAAGCGCCGTTCGAGAAATCGTAGTGCAATAGACTCCGGAAGAGCTTTACTCGTCGCCCAGAACCGAGCTTCAGGGGCAAATCGAGGAGCGCATCAGGCAGGTTGTTGAGGAGCGGTCTGTAATCCTCGAAGCTGTGCTCAATCGTGACATTAAAACTTCCGGAACAGATCAAGCTGGCCATTGAAAACACGCTGAAAGAAGAGCACGAGCGCGCAGAAGTGGGCACCCATCTTGAAGGCTCACAGAAGGACTATTCCACCATCATGTGGTGGCAGAACGGGGTGCCGTCGCTGTCGAAGGATTAAACCGACACCGCCTCGAAGAATTTTCTAGATTTTTTCCGAACCGGACCTCTCATTTCCTGCCTTCGATCCCTGCCGAAATCCGCTCCCGTTGAAAAACGATTTTAAAGTGGGCGCGGGGTATATCTATTAACGTGTACCCCTGTTTTCTTACGTGGGATGGGGGTGGAAATGGTTGAAAAACGAGCCTGAACTGAATGGGGGTGGCTATATACTGAGAGGCGGATATGGTCATGGGTGTCTTAATTTCGCGTTCGTATATGCACTGTAAAATCTATAAATACAATTATTTAGCAGTTAATAGCTGTACTCGTCCCAGGGGTACACATAATGATACATAAGTCGTTAAATAATAAATATATAATACTACGTATGGATTCACGGGTTAAGGACTGGATTAAGAGTTCCGGTGTCTATTCAGTAAAACCAACGTAATTGGAGGCTGGCAATTGACGCAAGAAACAGTAACCCCAAACGGTTTGAGTTCAGTAGCGCAACCAGAATCAAATTCCTACGATGACCCGTTCGCACTTTTCAATCTCTTATCGACGCTAGAGACGGCTTCGTCATACCTGTGCGACGTAACCGCTCGGCTAAAGCTCTTCTAATTACTACCTGAAGAGCGATTCACCTTAAGTGGAAAAGGAGCATGTGTGCGACTGGATAGTTGAGACGGCCGACTAGTTCCGAGATGACGCCCTAGAGTCAAAAGAGTCTTCTGACACGGCCTGGGACGCCTTTCGAGCTAGAAAAGGACGTGGATCATGAACTCAACGAATTGAGTGCCCTATGAATTTTCCAATTCTATCTAGGTATCGCGCAACGCGAGCATCGCACACATGCCCGTACGATTCTTCGGGAACTCGATCCAAAGCGAGTTGAAATTGTTCCGTTCGATACATCAGCGATTCAAGTGCTCAAGTCCACCGGCTTGCCAGGGTCGTATAGACTAATCGGAGTTCATCCGGATACCGTGCGTCAGCGAATCACATAGTCAGAAGGCGGTAAGCGCCTGCTGCTTTTCATGAATAGAGCGGCCCGTGCTACGGGTCATCAGATTGTACCCAAGCCAAATTAACAGCAGCCCCACGAACTCCGTCACGTAGAGAACCTCTACATAGCCTGCGCGCGTGGCGGTTCCACCTATGCCCGGGAGGATGGCACCTACGGCGATGGCAATGTTTCCCCACATGCGATCGCGGAGGGAGCGATCGCTCCTCGCATACTTGACAGCCGACCAGATGGCGCCACCGATCAGGAAGACGACGGCGTACAGATTTACGACGGGAGAGAACAGACGGACCCACTGCCACTCGAGCACGCTTCCGGAGAGCCGGTAAGATTCTACCTGCGACAGATCGAGCGGAGAAAGCAAGACAAACACGGACGCAACGGTGATATATAGAAGAAGAACCGCGGTCAATCGGTGAGCGATTCGATTCGAGAAAAACAAGTAGATCGTCCCCTGCGCAAGCGGAGCACCACCCAGCAGGGCGCCGCTAATATACCATGCTTTGAAGATGCCGGGATTCCAACCCAGAATCGTGGTCGCGCCCTCGGTAAACGTTCCGATACCGAACGTGGCAACACCAATAGCCCACCACGCAAGATACAGGGCTTCCGGCTTTCGTCTCCAATGGCGATACAGCGAGACGAAGAATGGGACTGAGACGAAAAATGTCAGTATGGGGATGAAATGGACGAATGATCTCATAGTGGTGATGGCACGGGCCGAAGACGGTTGCTCCGGCCCTGGAGAGGTTTATCGATCGTCTCTATAGAAACGATCGCGAACCGTCCGGTTGGAATACGTAATCAAACGTGTAGAACCTCGCCTCCGATTCGGCCGTCGGTGTTTCCGGCGCACCGCGGTAGTACGAGATGATCTTGATCTTTGCGAACCGGCCATCGGCCGTACGAATCAGGAGCACGCGTCCGGGCATGGGAGAAACGACCATCGAAGCTGGATTGTAGTTGTACCATCCATTACCCGAGCCTGCCACTATGGCCGTACCCTGATCGCTGTCAACAACCCATCCCGTCGCGGGCGCCTCCATTATCTCCTCGAAGATACCCTCGACGACCTGGGCACCTCCCTGTCCGGGACCACTCGATCCTCCGTTGACGATCATATTCGTTCCCTGTAAAGCGATATCCCAGGCCGTCGACGCCGAGTCTGCCGCATCGATTTCCAATCCCGTTTGAAGACTGAAGAACGCGTATTTTCCGGTTCCGACGGGTCGTCCGTCAACGAATCCGACAAATGGATCCGCAGCGAAGTCGGTTACGCGTTCGGCGACGATTTCATTGGGCTCGTCCTCTGCCCCTGAATTGCTGTCACATGCCATCAGAAAGAGCAGGCTTACTAGCGCGGCGAGTCCGGCGACGAATGTGTTTATCCTTTTCATGTTAACCATAGGTATGTGTTGATTTATCGTGCCAGCTCGATGGAGAGGCCGCCGAATACTAATCGTCCCGGTAAGGACGGAATCTGTTCGACATTCGTCTCTCCGAGCATATTTCTGATTCCTATCTGACCGGACACCGAATTCGAGATGGTTTTCGTTACGGTCAGATTCAACGTGAGATAACCCGGGACATATTCGGAGCGATCGTCGAGAATGAGATTCCCGTTCAGATCGCCTAAACCATACCGACTTCGGTAGAGTCCTCTAAGTGCTGCGGTAAGGCCCCGTCTCGCGTCCGCGAACGTAATGCGCAGGATTCCGGAGTGTCTCGATCGGTTGAACAGCCCTCCGTACTCCCCTCTTCGTACACGCCGATCGCGGCCGTTCACGCGTTTGAACAGAGAACCAGCTTCGATCTCGTCGATTACTTCTTTATCTCCCGTATCGAGAAACTGGTAACCGATACCGAATGACCAATGATCATCGAATCTGAAACGGATATCGGTATCGAGGCCCCGCGTAAAGATTCGGTTCAGGTTTACATAGGTGAAGATGTTCTGACCATTGGGTTTTGTCGCCACGGGCAGTGTCTCTATGAGGTCGCGAACTTGGTTTCGGAAAAGATTGAGTTCGATACTGAGTCGCTCGCCGAGTTCTCGTTCGACTCCCAGATTGATCGAAAAAGACTTCTCCGGTCGAATCTCGCCGACGGAGGCCAGATCTGATAGAAAGAATTGAATTTGTCCCAGATCCTCGAATCGTTGTATCGCCGCATCAATGTCTGTCGCGCCGACCACGGAGTAGCCCGCAACCGGATTCGTGAAATCCATATAGAGCTGCTGAAACGTGGGGGCCTTGAATCCCGAACCGACCGAAGCACGGATCCGGGTTGATTTATCGGCGATGAAAAGAGCGGCGAGCTTCGGACTTATTCTTGTATCGTAATCACTGTGGGCATCGAGTCGGCCGGAGGTCGTAATATGCAACCAGTCGAACGGAAGCCACTGATGCTGCCCGAAGACGAACTTGTCCTCGTTCGACCGTCTGCCCCCGGTAACTCGCTCGGTCGTGACGGACTCGGATATGAATCCGCCACCGAGTGTGAGCAGATGCTGGCTACCCAGAATCAGGTCAAGCTGAAGCTCGCCCTTGCGATACATTTGTCTGAAATTGATCTGGTCGGGAGCACCTTCGTCGGTTACGGCGGCCAGAATGGATCGGGTCGAAAAAGAGGAGAGATGACCCTTTGCCGTTGCGATAAGATTGTTGCCGATCCGCTGTCTAACACGCGGCGAAACATTCCAGTCTTCGCGGTCAGCCTCCTCCGTAAATTCGAAAATGGTACCGCCGTCCTTGAATCCGAGCGTGTTGGACTGGGACTGACGTGCGATACGCACATTTGTGTTAATCAGTGTGCGATCGGAAGGCTCAAAGGTGAATCGACCTGCGAGCGTATAATCGGAAAACCCAGGTGCAGTGAGGCCGATGATATTCGGTGTCAGATCATAGCCACCGGAGCTAAACCGGTTAACCTGAATGCGTCCGCCGATCTTTTCTCCTCCGATCTCGATGGCACTCGAGAGGTCGGTTGTCTGATTGGATTCGAAGCGGACGGACGAGGAAACGCGAAGACCGGCGCGAGGACGTCTTGTAATGATATTTATCACGCCGGCGAGCGCTTCGCTGCCGTAGAGTGAGGACGAGGGTCCTCGAACGATTTCGACCTGTTCAATCAGGCTGACCGGTAACCGGTTCAGATCCAGTGTTCCGGCCGTTCGTCCGATGATGGGTTCGCCGTCGAGAAGTACGAGCGTGTAGGCAGAGTCGAAGCCCTGCAACTGGACACCTGCGCCATGGTCGTGCACGATGAAAATTCCTGTCAGTTCGGCCAGAAGATCCGACATTCTCAACGCGCCTTGAATCTTCGCCTCGTCGGCCGTCACCACCCGGGTCAGGATCGGGGCTTCACTTAGTCTCGTAGCGTTTTTTGTAGCGGTGATAACCATGACGGGCATCTCGATCGTCCAGATCGAGTCCGGAGGCGTATCTTTTTCTTGCGCCAATCCGGAATGGCTCGTCAGAATAAACGCGCAAAGCAATCCGACAGGCCGTAATAGGACCGTGAGAAGTCGCTGATACGGTCGGCGCGTAGTATCTTGGGAGATCGAGTCGAACCGATACAATATTGTGCACCTGGTGGCGACGAACTGTGCAGAATCACCCTTTCGTTGTCGGGGTTGCACCGAATGTATAGAAAAATGAGTTCGACAGTTGTTAGAATTGTATAGATTTACATATATATCACTGGAATTCTGCCAAATCTTTACAAAGTGACTCCGACAGCAGCACAGGAACGACTACTGGCGTTGAAAGAAGCGGCCGAGAGGCTCGATGTTCATCCGGCGACTCTTCGACGCTGGGCGGATAAAGGCGAGATCGAAGTCGTCCTGACTCCGGGCGGACACCGTCGTTTTCCCGTCAGCGAAATTGCTCGTCTTCGATCGAGATCTTCGGCTGCCACGGGCGAGGCAGCGGGTGGAGTACATAACTCGTACGATAGTTCGTTGGCCGACGCCACACTGGAGCATACCCGACAGGGTATCGACGAACAAAGCGGTGCGAGCTGGCGCGAGGGTCTTGACGACGAGGATATTCAGGAAAAGAGGGCTCTGGGGCGTCGCCTAGTCGAACTCGTGACAAAATATCTTCACAATGATGACGCATCGATCGTGGTCGAGGCCCGCGCCATAGGCCGTCTCTATGGCAAGAGTGCAAGAGATTCCGGCCTCGGACTCACGGAGGCTCTCAAAGCCACGTTCTTTTTCCGCCAGCACATTATGGAATCAGTTGTTTTCTCAGGAGAGACTGGAGGAGTCCGGCAGGATATCGATCGCGAAACCCTGCGCCGCCTGGACCACTTCCTCAACGCCGTTGAACTCTCGATAGCCGAGGTGCTCGAGACCTCCTCTCGATAGCTATTCTTCCGATTGTTCTCCCACGGATCAGGAAGACACTTTCAAGAAACTGATCTACTTGGGTTGAGAGACCTCACTCGTCCACCCTCAACATTGCACTTCCGCTTCGAACCCCGTTTCTTCTAGGTTAACTTTCCCCACTTGAACGTGGTTGGCGAGTCCTTATCCCAATACAAGATGCTCGAAAAACGGGGCCGTGGCTTCTTGAGCACCGTCTTCATGCTGAAGAGGAGAATCGCAATAAATCAATATTATCGATTACTCCGTGCTATGATTTCATCCTTAATCGAACCGAGATTTTGCGCGGGGTTTATTTCTTGTTTTCCCCTGTATATCAAGGCCAGACTTGAGCATCCAAGACGCTCTAGGGAGTTCCGGTTCGAGAGGGATAGTCTGCACAGTTCGTGGGCTGCTCCCCTTTTACGGGTTATTGGAGCTGTTAAAATTATTCAGTTTATCGTAAAGAGTCATTCGTCCGTACCCAAGTGGCATTGCGCCAACGATGGCAAACAGCCACGCCCTGGAGCCAGAGGACGTGAGATCGGCAGCCAGAAACATGGAGCGGCCTACCCGTATCAGGTCGTTTTCGAAGTGGAGTACCCATATGGAATCGAATACTTGATCCGGCCTAAATCTTCTTACTTTGTTCGGTCGGAATCCTGGCGAGTTGCTTTACGTGCGGGCATGTCGTGTAAAAAATCTCTTCTGTTCTATCTATTCATCACCGGATTCTGGACTCAGGTATCGATCGCTCAACGTTTTCAAAGATCGTTCGTCGCTCAGGTCATTGCTTCCGGTGCAAGCGAAACCCAGTTGCCCTACTGGCTCACGGCCGATCAGTACGGCATCCTAGACCCTGACGGATCGAACGGGATTATTCGTCTGGCATCTATTTGACGGAGTAGTGAATCCTACGGTCCCACTTACAGACTTGAATTCGACGCTATCGCACGCACCGGAGAACATGCTAGTATTTTTCTTCAACAACTCTACGGCGAGTTGAGTTTTGGGGCCTTCCGCTTACGGGCTGGTCGGAAAGAAGAGCAAATCGGACTCGTTCATCCTCGTCTGTCTTTAGGCTCGATGACGCTCAGCCGGAATGCGGCCCCCATTTCGAAAATCAGCATATCGGTGCCGGAATTCATAGACGTTCCAGGGACCAACGGCTTCGTGGAAATCAGAGGAAGTCTTGCACACGGTTGGATGTCCGGGGATCGGATCGTCAAGGATGCGTTCGTACACGAAAAGTATCTGTTCTTGCGGTTTGGGGGCAGTGAACTCCCCGCCCGTTTCATTTTTGGATTGACCCACTTTAACAATTGGGCTGGAACACATATCGATCCGGAAATCGGGAAACTACCGTCGAGCTTCAACGATTTTCTCCGCGTGTTTATTTGAAAACCGGCGGATTCAAGCGCGGTGGTTGAGAGCGAATCGATTGACGCACTGGGAAATGCGTTGGGTGCTTACGATTTGAGGTTGAATTTCTTTCTTCCATCTACAACGCTGTCCGTTTATCGCCAGATTTATCTGGAAGACACTGTTTCCTTACAACTGCGGAGTCCGTGGGATGGGCTATGGGGAGTCGCTTTGGAATTCGAAAACCGACCTGGCGGGCTCCGAAGCGTACTCTGGGAACACGTGAATACAAAGCAACAGGGCTCCAAATCATTTGAACGCGGAGGAACCGACAATTACTATAATCACGTCCTGTACTCGAGTGGATGGACCCACCGTGGGCGCGCGCGCGGGCTCCCTCTGGCCCTAACAGAGGAAGGATTCGGGGGCGTAGTGAACAATATTCTGATTGCTCACCACTTGGGGATTGAAGGAATACTCGCAGGACGGGTGAGCTACACCGCACGGATCTCGTATAGTCGGAACTACGGCGTACACGACTTTTTTGATTTGGAGACGCTTATGCACATCGAGACCGAATTACCGCTTGAGCGTCGAGATCAGGTTTCGATCGCGCTCAATCTTAAGCGCTTGATTTCGTCGCAATACAATCTGAACGGCTTCTTGCGCTTCGCTTACGATTGGGGAGACCTTCTTCCGGACAATAATTTCGGGATTACGCTGGGCGTGATGCATCGAGGCATCTTTTAGGTGTTCTCCTAGTACAGCATCACGGATTTGGTTTCCAGGCCTGTCATTCCGGGCATGTTGATGTCCGAGAGCCCTAAAACCACATCAGCACGGCGGTGTTCACACAACACCGTCAAGGCATCTTCACCAGAGAATGCAAATAGAAGTTCATTTTCGCCTGTGGCTATTTCCTTTCGAAATCGAAGTTTGCCGAATGTTTCGACGTCTCGTTCGTCGTCGACAACAAGAAATTTCGTGGCGATAACGTCAGATCGGATGTGGAATGTAGGTCTGCGTTAAGAATTTAATCCTCACATTTCCGGGTCAGTTTAGTACCTTTTTGGCTGATATTTCGTGCCTCGTCTTCGTCGAATTCCGCTATGAACGAATCAGCCTCCGTCACGCAGCTACTGTGTGTAGCACAAAATGGAGGGCTCATCTTACGCGAATTGGTTCGTGGGGTCTGGCGACGATGAACACGATCACCATTGTATTACGAGGCCTATGTCAAGCTGGCGGACAAGAGCGATGTTCACTTTGAAAACCGCCTTCATTTTTTCGCCGTGGCGGCGAAGGCCATGCGTCATGTTTACCTGGACTATGCCAAGCGAAAGAACGCCCAGAAAAGGGGAGCATGGGTTCCCCACGTCATGCAGGCGGCCGCACCGCGAACACGTCTCGAAGTGCCTCCCCTCCCCGCCCACGGCAGCCTTCTCGGCGGGGAGGAAATGATCGTAGCAGACATACGCCCCCCACCCCGGCGAGTAGGCGGTTGCCGCCTTGTCGCAGCAGGCGCACGGGTCCGTTGCCCTCTCGGCGGCGGCTATCCGAGAGCCTTCGATCTCCTCCAGCTTGGCGACGCGCATCTCC